>JAKPQD010000288.1 GCA_029572965.1 Bacteroidota bacterium
CCTTCGGGAAATCCACAACAGGTATTTAAAGTAGAAGAATGCTTGTTGATGGACTCCAAATCGATTGAGGTGTGCAAGTTTATAGTTGATAAAGCCAGTGAAATAAATTGTTCTGTTTATGATTATCAGTCTAAGCAAGGACTTTTGCGGGGGGTAACATTGCGTAAAAATTTGGATGATAAATGGATGCTGATTCTTCAGGTTTCAGAAAACAATACAGAAATGATTAATACTTTGCTAAATCAGATAATGGAGAGGTTTTCGTTTGTTGTTTCTGTTTATTGTTGCGTTATTAGGGGTAATGATGCCAGATATGAGGATTATCAGTATATTTATGTGGCCGGAGAAAAATACATATTTGAAACCCTTGATGAGATTAGGTTTAGAATAAGCCCGCAGTCGTTTTTTCAGCCAAATCCGTTGCAAGCAGTCAATATTTTCAATAAAATTGCTCAAATAGCTGAGGTTTCTCTTGGGAAGTTTGTTTATGACCTTTATACCGGAGTGGGGACAATACCTTCTTTTTTGTCAAAGCATGGATGCTCTGTGCTGGGTATCGAAGGCAATAAATATGCTATTGAAGATGCTAAATATAGTGCAGAAGCCAATGGTTTTAATAGGCTTAAGTTTATGGTAGGTGATATTCTCGACACTTTTACCCGTGATTTTGTTGATAAACATGGAAAAGCTGATGTTGTAATTTTAGACCCGCCGCGCTCTGGTACTTTGATGGAGATAAAGAAAGCAATAGTGTATGCTGAGCCAGAAACAGTGATATACTTAAGTTGTAACCCTGTTTCACTGGCTTGGGATTTGAAGTTTCTTGGCGAATTTTATGATGTTAAGGAATTATGGCCTTACGACATGTTTCCGAATACGCATCATGTAGAAACGCTTGCTTTGCTTAAAAAGAAACGTTAGCAACTGCCTTCAATTTTTTGAAGGATAATTTCTACAAGTTTTTTGCGCGACACTGGTTTGGAGAGGTATTCAGAGAAGCCAAGGCGAAGCCCTTTTTCCCTATCGCCACTAACAGCATAAGCAGATAGTGCAATGACCGGTATCTTTGGATGGGATTTTTTTATCAGGTTGAATGCATCATATCCATTCATGACTGGCATCTGAATGTCCATGAGTACTAAATGGATATTGTTGTTTTGGTTTAAAATATCAATAGCTTCTTTCCCATCCTGTGCCCAGATAAGGTTGGCATTAGAAAACTCAAGATATTCCTTAATTAGAAAATAGTTGGTTTCGTCATCTTCTGCTATCAGTATGTTTACCGACTCAAACAGGTTTGGTTTGAGCAATTGTTCTAAGTCTTTATTAGGGGTAGTCTGGATCATATCAGGTTAATTTCTTTATTAAAGTTAAGAAAAAAACATGTTTTTCTTTAAATGTTTTGTCAAAAGTGTTGAGATGTTTTTTTTGAAAATATTAATGCTTCTCTATCAATATGTTCTAAAGAAATTATTTCTTTGTCTATTATTTTGAGATTTTGCATTTATGTTAAAACGTTATTTCTTAGCTGCTTTATTTTTCTGTCTTTGTTGTCAACCTTATGGTTTGATTGGGCAAGATTCATTACTGCGTCATGTTAAGCTACTTTTTCTTGGCGATATTATGGGGCATATGCCTCAAGTTAAGGCTGCATATGACTCTTCAAATGATACTTATGATTATGCTCCGTGTTTTCAGTTTATTAAAGAACCAGTTTTAAAGTGTGACTTGTCAATTGGGAACCTTGAGGTGGTATTTGGCGGAAAACCTTATACTGGTTATCCTACATTTTCTTCACCTGATGATTTGGTTTTTGAGCTTAGAGATTTTGGTATAGATGTATTGGCTACAGCCAATAATCATTGATATGACAAAGGTAAGTCCGGAATGTACAGAACTTTAAAGATGATTGATTCAGTACAGCTTTTAAGGATGGGTACATACTACAATGCAGAAGATAGAGCCAGCAAATGCCCTTTGATTGTTGAGAAAAATGGAATTAAGATAGCTCTTTTCAATTATACCTATGGGACAAATGGATTTGTGCCAGACCCGCCTTCTGTGGTGAATTATCTTGACAGGGATCAAATAAAGGCTGATGTTAAGGTTGCTGAAGAAAAGAGAGCTGAAGTTAAAATAGCTTTTGTGCATTGGGGCAATGAATATGAGCTTACTCCTTCGGATTATCAAAAGAAGTATGCCAGGATGCTTGCCCAAATGGGCTTTGATGCTGTTGTTGGTTCGCATCCCCATGTTGTACAAACTTTTGAATGGGTAACTGTGGATTCGGTCAATAAAATGCCTGTATTTTATTCAACGGGCAACTTTATATCCAATCAGCGTGACAGGTACAAAGACGGAGGGGCTGTAGTAACACTAAATATTGAGATAACCAGTGGTAAAGTTGATGTAAAGCCTATGTACATTCCATACTGGGTTTACAAAGGAACGTTATCCTCCCGATATCAGTATTATGTAATACCTATTCAATATTACCAGCTCCATTCCGATAGTTTGCACTTACCACCTGATGCTGCTGCCCGACTGAAAGAACATGCCGAAGATTTGCGTATTCAGTTGCCTAATATTCTTATTGATACAACATATTTTCATTAAGAATGGCACTGTTATTGCATAATTTTAAACTTTGTTGAAACGCTATTTTAAAACATGCTCGTTTCATAAAAGGTTGATAACTTTCAATGAATAACGGGTTTGCTGAACTTGTATTTATTTACTTTTACAGCATTAAAAGTGTATTAACTTAAAAACCTGAAAATATGGCAAAAGGAGCTGTAATATTTTTTATACTACTTGGCGTGGTCCAGGTTTTTCAAGCGCAGGAATCGAAGTATAAATTTACTGTTTTTGCTAACCCTTGTATTAACTGGTATGCAAGTGATGTCAAATCTACTAAAACAGGTGGGGCTACGTTTGGGTACGATGTAGGCCTGAATATGGATAAATATTTTGCTGAAAATTATGCTTTTTCGACGGGTATTTCTATTGCTTCGTTAAATGGTAGTGCATCAAATACTTATGCTTACTCGTTTTCAACTAAGGATGATACCTCAGCAGTTAATTTACCCGCTAATACTAACGTTAAGTACAATCTTCAATACTTGGTTGTGCCTTTTGGCCTGAAGTTTAAATCTCACGAAATCGGATATACCACTATTTATGCACATCTTGGTTTGACATCATTTATGAATATTAATGCTCATGCTACCTCTGGAGATGCAAAAGGACTTTTAGATAATAGTAATATTACAGATGAAATCCATTTTTTTAACTTGGGGTATCATATTGGAGCCGGGGTAATGTACTCGTTGCGTGGCGGAAATGCTATTGTTGCCGGACTTACTTATACAAGCGGCTTTGTAGATATTACTGATAATTCAAAAGATAAAGTAACTACCAGAAGTATTGCTATACGTCTTGGTTTCATGTTTTAAAAAAACTGTATATGTTAATAGCACTGGCACAACAGAATTATATCATTGGAAATTTTGAATACAATTGCAAAAAGATAGTTGAGGCTATTGAAAAGGCCGAGAAACAAAATGTTGATTTGATTGTCTTTTCAGAGCTTTCTGTTTGTGGCTATCCTCCGCACGACTTGCTCGAAGATGAGTATTTTGTCAAGAAATCTTTGGAATGTGTTAAGGAAATAGCCTTGCATTGTGGTAAAATTGCTGCTATTGTTGGTGCACCGTCTGTCAATACTAACCCTCAGGGTAAAGGGCTGTTCAATACGGCATTCTTTTTGCATGATAAAAAGATTATTGCTCAGTATCATAAGGCTTTACTTCCTACTTATGATATTTTTGACGAATATCGTTATTTCGAGCCAGGCTCAGAGTTTAAGGTAATTGAGTTTAGGGACGAACGCATTGCTATTACTATTTGCGAAGATTTATGGGATGAAATTCCCGATGAAAGCATACCTTACAAACGTGCCCGTATGTATAATGTTTCACCAATGGCCGAAATGGCAGCTCAAAGGCCTTCATTGGTTGTCAATATTGCCGCTTCGCCGTTTTCATATTCAAAAATCAGGTTAAAACAAGAGATATTTTGCAATCATGCTAAGAACTACAGGTTGCCACTACTTTATGTAAACCAAATAGGGGCACATACAGACCTTATTTTTGATGGAGGCTCAATGGTGATAGACTCGAAAGGCCATGTAGCTGGTGCGCTTAACTTGTTTGAGGAAGATTTCAGGATTATTGATTCTAAGAATATCACACTTGAAGATAAGAGAAGTATTGAAAAACCTGAAGTTGAAAAGATGCACGATGCTCTTGTTCTTGGTATTCGCGATTATTTTCAAAAGAGTGGTTTGAAAAAAGCTACATTAGGCCTTTCTGGAGGAATTGATTCGGCAGTAGTTTTGGTGCTTGCTGTTAAAGCTTTAGGGGCTGAGAATGTAAGGGTATTACTTATGCCATCTAAGTATTCATCTGGTCATTCGGTGGGCGATGCTTTGAAGTTGGCCGAAAATTTGGGTGTTCAAAAAGATATTATCAATATACAATCTGTAGTGGATAGCTTTAAGACAAGTCTCAGTCCTATTTTTGCCAATTTGCCTGAAGATATCACCGAAGAAAATATACAAGCCCGTACTCGTGGCGTTTTGCTAATGGCCATCTCTAATAAGTTTGGGCATATATTGCTCAATACGTCAAACAAAAGCGAAATAGCTGTTGGTTATGGTACTTTGTATGGCGATATGAATGGCGGACTGTCTGTTATTGGCGATGTTTATAAGAGCGATGTGTACAAACTTGCTCATTTTATGAATAAAGATAAAGATGTTATTCCTCAAAATATTATAGATAAAGCTCCTTCAGCTGAACTTCGTCCCGACCAAAAGGATTCAGATTCATTGCCTGACTATGTATTGCTGGATGCTATATTATTTCAGTATATCGAAAACCGAAAGTGCAAGAAAGAGATTATTGATATGGGTTATGATAAAGCTGTGGTAGAAAAGACCATAAAAATGGTTAACTTTAACGAGTATAAGCGTTTTCAGACTCCGCCAATTTTGCGTATTTCATCCAAGTCTTTTGGTTTTGGCCGCAGAATGCCTATTGTGGCAAAATACTAGATTAAACACAACGACACAACGTTCTTGAATTCAAAAACTTTCTTTGTGTCTTTGTGTCGTTGTGTTTGATTTATCGGTATATTCCTCTTTTGTTCATTGCTTTTTGGAAGGCTTCGGCATTTCGGTTGTGCTGTACAAGCGTGCTGGCAAAAACATGAAAGCCTGAGAAATCTTCTTTGGCACAGAAATAAAGGTACTTGTGTTTCTGATAATTGAGCACGCCATCAATAGCCTTGATAGAAGGCATACAAATAGGCCCGGGAGGTAGGCCTTTATATCGATAGGTGTTATAAGGCGAATCAAATCCAGTGTCTTTCTTTAATACTCTTTTTGCTGCAAAATTGCCGATGGCAAATTTTACCGTCGGGTCGGCCTGAAGAGGCATATTACGTTTCAAACGGTTTATGTACACCCCGGCAATAATTGGATATTCAGATATACCATTGGTTTCTTCTTCAACTATTGAAGCCAACGTAAATACTTCATCTTGTGAAAGACCTATCTCTTTTGCTTTTTCTTTACGTGCAGTTGTCCAAAACCTGTTGTATTCTTTTAACATGCGTTGAACAAATTTGTCAAGGCTTACATTCCAGTATAATTCATAAGTGTTAGGGATGAACATCGCCAAAACGTTGTTCTTATTGAACCCAATACTGTCTAAATAAGCCTCGTTGCTTAATTTTTCAACTATATGGATTGAGTCAATCTCTAAATATCTGTCGAGCAGACCTGCCAGTTGAGGTATTGTACGTACATCGTGGATGGGAATATCTACAGGTTCTTGTTCTCCGTTGCGAAGCTTGACTATAAGGTCTTTGTTGCTCATGCCCGGAGTGATTTTATACCTTCCAGGCTTTATGCGATTTACGTAGTTCATTTTACCAGCAAGCCAGATAAACGAATTGCGGTCTTTCAAAAAATTGTTGCGTTCCAATTCATTAAAAACATCGGTGAATGTTGCCCCGGTATGGATATACAAGTAGCCCGGTTCGTTTTTTTCAATGTTAACACTGTATATGCGTTTAAGAAAGATTCCTGTTTGTATGGCAAGAAAAATGATAAAAGCTAAAGCTATGAGCAGTATTATTTTGGACGTGCGGCTTTGGAGCAGGTTGTTTAATTTCATTTACTTTAAAAGGTTAATAGGGAGGACAAAAATACCAAAAATAATAACCAAAACCAAAGCTGTTATTTGGACTATTTTTTGATCGTTTTGTGTTGCCTAATTTGGCTAATGGAGAAGCCAGATGTTTACTGGTACTATTAAGGATGATTATATCTCTGGTGTTGTTGTTAAAGAAAATAAAAATATTACTACCAATAATACTTGTGTTTTATCTTCCGAACAAAATTGAATTTTAAAGATTGGATAAACCTCGAAGGGCCCTTCAAAGAAAAACCCGTTCCGACTAATCGGGAGTCATCTTTGTCTGTGGTTACTTCTAAGCATGCTCGTTTCATTAGTCAAAAGATAAAGTTGCAATAGTTGTTAAAACCGACTTTATAAAAAATCCCTGCTAAAGCACAGCAATAACAGGGATTTTTATTTCATCATATTTATTTTTTAATGGAATGATAGTATGCTCCCACAATAAATTATCGTGTTTACGATTTGCAGAATCGAAGGTGATTCATTCTCAAATTCTCAAATTTCCAAATTTTCAAATTAGCTAATTCTCTAATTCTTTAATTCTTTAATTCTTTAATTCTCTAATTTAATCCTTAACCCTGCTGCTATCCAACGTCCGGGGGCATCAACGCCCGGGAAGTCAGAATATTTGCGGTCGAGGATGTTATTTATTTGTACGATGGCCGAAATTCTTTCTTTGTAAAAAGCATACGAGGTAGAAGTGTTGAATAATGCATATCCTCCAGCCATATAGCGGTTGATGGCGGCTTCATATTTGGCATCTCGGATTCTGTACAAGCCATTAACCTCTATTTGCAGGTTACTTAGCCTGATTGTTGCAGTTCCGTTGAGGTTATGTTTGGCATGGTTGCCTAGGTAATACGGCAACGCATTTTTTTCAAATGAAGCATCAACATGTAGCCATGTGTAACCTGCCAATACTTGGATATAGCTTTTGCTGTTCAACGAAACCTTTCTTGAAATATTGGTTTCAAGGCCAGATGTTTTTGTAGTGCTATTGTTTAAAGCTACATTGTAAGTGGTGTTAGGCAAAAGATTTGTTAAGAATGGGACTTCAGAAGAAAGTATGTTTACATAGTCTATCAGTCCCTTGGTTTCGCGATAAAAACCTGTAATACTAATATTGGCTAAGCGTTCAAGAAAGAAGTCAACGCCAACCTCAGTATTCCAAGACTTTTCAACTTTTAGTTCAGGGTTGCCCATTCGGCTGTTAACAGGCACGTTCTGCCTGAGCTTGTTATAGTACAATTCAGTAAAGTCTGGCATGCGGATTGCACGGGCAGCTGCCAGCCTGCCATTTATGTTGTCGATAATCTTGTACGCCAGGCTCAATTGGGGCAAAAGGTGATTGCCATATTTCTCGTGCTTTTCGTTGCGCACAGAAGTATTTACGCTAAGCTTGTCTGTTGGCCTTATCGAAGCAAGCAGGTAAATGGCATATTTGTATGTACCATGGTTTCCGCGGTTGTTGCTTTCAATCCTTCGTAAATCGACATCAGTTCCGGCGGCCAGTCTTATTTTATCGTTGACAGTCCATTGCTGGTTGATTTTTAGTGCTGCCACTTCTGTTGTTTGGTCATTTTTAGGGTATATGCTGTTGGTTTTGTAAATGTCATTTGTATTCAGGTAGCTGCCACTAATGGTTGTAGTATAAGCGTCTGACGCCCGGCAAAGCTGTGCATGGTGGCGTTGCCTGCTCAACGTTTCTTCGGCACTGTCTTGCATGTTGGCCCAGTAATAGTATTGGGCATTAAAATGTCTGTCGTCAATAGCTCCGCGGTAGGCCAGCGACCATTTGTCAGACAGGTTGTATCGTGTAGAGAATGAGTATGTTCGGTTGTCGAAGAAGTTGTACAAACCAGAGGAAAGCTTATTTCCATCCGATTTGTTGATAAAGCCTCCGGCTGCAAAGCGCCATCTGTCGGTCTGAAAATAACCACCGGCATTGGTTTGCAGAAGGGCGTGCTGGCCTCCCAAGGCCTTTATCTCGGCCTGAAGGTTTTTGGCTTGTTGGTTTTTGGCAAAAGTTTTGGAAATAAAGTGGATAACTCCTCCCATGGCATCAGCGCCATATTCGCCCGATGCAGGGCCTTTGATGACCTCTATATGGTCTATTTCTGAAGGTGTGATAGGAAGATTGCTGTTGTAGTGTGCTGTGAGCGGCTCGCTGATGGGGTGCCCGTCGATGAGTACCAGTACCTGGTTGAAGTTTGAACCCCTGATGGAAAAGTCGGTTTGTGAGCCAAATGCGCCGCGTGTTTGAGACTCAACTCCCGGAATGTAGCGTAATAGGTCGTCTATCGACGTCGCAGGGGAAGACTGGATTTGGGTAGGCTGTACTATCTCTACCGAGCGGCCTGTCTGGAAGTTTTTCAGTTCGAGCAACGACGATACTACCACCACATCGTCAATTTCCTGGTTTTTAATCTGCAAAGTGTCTGCACTTTCTGCTTTTACCGTAACGGGTTTTGATACCAGCGAATAAGCCAGTGCCAATGTGCAAATTTTAATACTGCGGTGCAAGCTGTTGAATACAGCGTAACGCTTATTGGACCATTGCCTGAATTGCGCAACAGCCCTGTTCATTTTGTTTTTTTGTTTCATCTTTTTTAAGTTTATTTGTTAAAAACGCTGCAAAAATAACTTTTATAAGCATTAAATATTAAAACTTATCGCAAGTTGCTCCATATTTCCGTTTTTATAATTTTAGTAAAACAGAATATCTGTAATAGATAGCTATTGCAATGTTGTGGGTAATGGCACAAAAACAGCAACTTGTCAACCAATTATTTAGTTGACGATAGATTTTGTACTTTTGTCAAAAAAATAAAGAGTGAAAACAAATCATAAAATAATAAATGGAGATAGCCGACAAATGAAAGAATTGCCTGATAATTCTGTACATTTGGCAATTACTTCTCCTCCATACTGGCAATTGAAAGACTATGGGACTGATAATCAAATTGGATTTCATGACAGTTATGAAAATTATATTAATAACCTGAATTTGGTTTGGAAAGAGTGTTATCGCACTCTTCACAACGGTTGCAGATTATGTATTAATATTGGTGACCAATTTGCCCGAGCTGTGTATTATGGTCGTTATAAAGTCATTCCTATTCGTGAAGAAATCATAAAGTTTTGTGAAAATATTGGGTTTGATTACATGGGAGCTATCATTTGGCAAAAAGTAACAACTTCCAATACAACTGGAGGTGGGGTCCAAATGGGTTCTTATCCATACCCAAGAAACGGTATTCTTAAATTGGACTATGAATTCATCCTTATTTTCAAAAAATTAGGCGATAGCCCTAAACCCACTAAAGAACAGAAAGAGCTCTCAAAAATGACTGCTGAAGAATGGAACACGTTTTTTGCCGGACATTGGAATTTTGCAGGAGCAAGGCAGAACGGACATATAGCTATGTTCCCTGAAGAATTACCCAAACGGCTAATCAAAATGTTTTCGTTTGTTGGAGAAACTATTCTTGACCCTTTTGCAGGGAGCGGAACAACTTCTTTGGCAGCAAAAAATACCGATAGAAATTCGGTTGGCTATGAAATCAATCCTGAATTTATTCCAATCATTAAAGAAAAATTGGAAATTCATCAAAAAGATTTGAACGGAACGACTTATGAATTTATTCAACAAAAGCCCATTACAACTGACTTTGAAAAAGAAATACAAAAATTGCCTTACATTTTCAAAGACCCTCATACGCTTGACAAAAAAATTGACATAAAGAAACTTCAATTTGGTTCCAGAATTGACAAAGAAAGCTCAACCAAGCGAGAGGAAATGTTTACTGTAAAAGAAATTATTAGCCCTGAAAAAATTCGTTTAAGTAACGATTTGACCATTAAACTTCTTGGCGTTAAAGAAGACCCATTAGTTAATGGAAAAGCAACTTCTTTTCTTATTGAAAAAACAAAGGGGAAACGTGTCTTTCTGAAATACGACATTGTAAAACACGACAGCGAAAATAACTTGCTTTGCTATCTCTACCTTGAAAACAAAACTTTCATTAACGCTCATTTAATCAAAAATGGTTTAGTGCAAGTGGACAATGATATTGACTTTAAATACAAAGACAAATTTTTAAACCTCTTGCATCAAAACAATGGCTAAAGAATGGATTTTAAACAGTGCGATGAATCGCTTCCAACTTAATTTTAAAAGAAATGTTGGACCAACATCAGAATCAATAAGAAAATGTTCGCCGAAAACACTTGATGAATGGCGTGAATATTACTTCAAAAATGTAAAACCCAAAGAACATATTGTTGAATTAGGAAAGAAACTGTATGTTAAAATTACTGAAGTAATCCAGTCAGAAGTTGCAGAAGTTTCTGAACAAGATTGTATTGATTACATGATGCAACTTGTAATTGACCGAACTTTTGATGGTTACATGACAGAAATACAAACAATTTATGGTCAGTTACAAAAAATATTAAACATTAAAATTCAACCAGCACCTGACGAATGGGACAGATTATTCAATGTTGATTTTTTTATACAAGTAAAAGAGAAATATATTGGACTTCAAATAAAGCCTGTAAATAGTGGGATACAGTTACCTGAAATATTTAAAGAATACAACATTCAAGGTGACACACATCTGAAATTTACCGAAGTCTTTGGAGGTAAAGTATTTTATCTTTTTTCAGAGAAAGTTGGAGAAAGAAAGGAGATTAAAAATAAAGAAGTTATCGAGGATATTAAAAAAGAAATTGAAAGGTTAAATGCTTGATAAAGAGTTTCATACTGCCAACATCGTGTATAGCCAATGGTGAAGGAAGTGCGAGTTTGGGACATTCTACTCCGCATCAGGGTTGGTCACGGGGGTAAGATACAGGCGCAGCTCACAATTTGTTACTGGCCATACTCGTGACTGCCGTAAACTTAAAGGACATGGTTTTGAAAACTTCTTGGGCAAATATTAAAAACACAGTTGTTGATTAAAGTTATCTAACAACATTATCTGTTTAAATTTTTGGTGATGGTCGTAGCAGTTGGATAGAGGCTGCGTGATTTACTTTTTACACAGTCTCATGTTTTTTGACAAATAATGTTAAAATGGTTTTTATAAAAACTGTTTATCCAATCTCAATATTTTGAATAACCAATAATTGTTGATAGTGTGTGCGACTCTCCGGCTTTAAGGGCGATAATATCATTAAAAGCATTGGCGGGTTCAATGCAAAGCATGTTTTTATAGCCATCAGAAGGCATGTCGCCCATAGTTTTAATCGTATCCGCCCAGGGATTCCACAAAACGGTTGTGTTGCTGCCGGTTTTTTCAATGGTAATCTTTCGGTTGTATCCATTGTCGATGAAGGAGCATGCTCCAGAATGCCCAATATATCGGCGGTTTTCTTCTTTAGTAATAGTAAGTTGTTCTACATTCTGGGCCTCAAGCTGTGTAGCGCCGGGGCCATTATAAAACTTAGCGTTCATCAATCCTTCTACGCAAATGTCTTCTATGTTGCTCACATGAAAGTAAGTATGAAGGGCATCTGTATAAGAAAATTCTTCAGTTCCGGTATTGGTAACCTTCAGTTCAACCTTCAGTTGCTCACCCACAGTAATAATCACCCTTGCTTCAAAATCATAAGGCCAGTAAGTTTTTGTAAAATCGTTTTGACAGAGGTATAAGGCGATATAAGTGGTCCCGTCAGGATTGTTGTTGACGTTTTCAACTTGCCAGTCAATAAGCCTGGCAAATCCATGCTGAGGATATGTTTTTTCCTCGGCATGCGGGCCAAACCAAGGGAAACAAACAGGTATTCCACCTCTGATGGCTTTTCCTTTATCGTAATGGCTTTTTTTGCTTAGCCAAATAATATCAGGCTCGCCATGCGGCTCAAAAGAAAGCACCTGCGCACCGTACAACGACACCTCACAGGCAGCAAACCGATTGTCGATTTTGGCATACACATGCCCGCCTTTACCTGATTTGAAAAAGATGTTTCCCCTGGGGGCAAATTTATTGTTTAGCGACTGAACCATGATTGAACATTAATATTTAGCAAAAATAGGTTTTTCTGCTAAAACAATGTCAAACTATAAAGTAACTCTTTTAATAGCACACAGGTGATGAGTGTATTGGTCTTTGTTTTTGTCAAAAATTCCCTGAATGTCAATGCTGTCAATTTTTACAAAGCCCGAAGCGTGGATTATCTGATTGTTGGACAAAAGAATGCCTACGTGGCAAACACTTCCTTTTTCATTGCAGAAAAAAGCCAAATCGCCTTTTTGAGCATCTTGAAGTGAACTCACCGTATTCCCTTCGTAAATTTGTTGTGAAGCATCGCGGGGCAAGGTTTTTCCGGCAACCCTGAAACATGTTTGTACCAAACCAGAGCAATCGATGCCGTATGCCGAGCGTCCTCCCCATAAGTATGGAGTGTTTAATAGGCTTTTTGCCGTATAGATTACTGTGTCTATTGTATTTGCATAGTTCTCAATTACATTTGTTGATACATTGCAGTTCTCTCCATTGATAGAAAACTGTCCTGGCTGTTTTTGATAAAGAATACTTCCTGCCGAGATTGTAATAGAAGTATCAAAACAACTGATATGTATATCAAGCCATTTTTGCCCAACCACCACTTTTTTCATGTTTTGCAACTCAATAACCTGCTCTTTGCTTAGCGCTTTAATGAGCTTTGCATCGCACCATCCGGTGTAGTTGTCGGTTTGATTCACCACTTTGGCCCATTTTTGCTGAATGTCAGATACGGTATATATTTCTCCAAATAGTAGCTGTGATATCATTTCTGAAGTTTCTGAAGGGTCTTTTCTTACTGCGATGTAGGGCAATGTACAAATAGCGTTTGTTGGAATATTCATCTTTTAGTTTATTTTTAGTGTGAAAAACTTTTTGTTTCTTTGATGGTTTATTTAGGTAAAATACTTTTTAAAACCTATTTTTCAAAATAAATAAGTTTTTTGAAAAAAACATAAAAAAACATTCATGTTGAGGCTAAAAAGGATAAAATTTAATATAGACTGGGAAGATTTTCGGGTTTTTTGGGTTATTTTTTCAGTTTCGGTCCTGTTATTGGTCATTTTGTTCCCTCATAAAGGAAAGTTTAAATATGAATATCAAAAAGGAAAACCATGGATGCACCAGGTGCTTGTAGCTCCTTTTGATGTGCCTGTATATAAGACCGATGAAGAACTTTCGTACGAAAAAGATAGTATTTCTAAGCATTTTATTCCATATTTTACTTTTAACCCAAAAATAGGCCAGGAAAAGAGAGAACAGTTTTGGCAAGCTTTTACCAAAAAGCTTCAATATATCAATGAAGGGTGGGCCAGAGACACAGTTGTCAGAAAACAGTTGGAGGAGTTATTGAAGGAACTTTTAGATACTGTCTATTCTAAAGGTATAGTCAATATCCCGGACGAGGGGGCTTCTATTTTGCACCAATCATCAACTATTGCTATTATACGAGACAATGAGGCAGAAGATGTTGATGCTAATACCTTGTTTACGCCTAAAAGTGCTTATGAGCATATTTTTCAGGAGTTGGTTAAGTTTTCTGACCAGGTTGCTTTTACTGATGGAAATTCTCCTTTTAATTTTTTAAAAAGTTTAAAAATTGAAAAATATATCATCCCCAATCTTTTTTATGATGCCGTTACTTCAGAAAAGGTCAAAGAACAGGCCTTGTCTAATATTTCGTTGACGCAAGGCATGATACTTTCGGGCGAAAGGATAATATTTACCGGTGATATTGTTACTCCGCGTCACCACAAAGTTTTAGAATCTGTAAAAAAGGAATACGAACAGCGTATGGGTTTCTCGGCCAATTATATTTTTATATTATTGGGCCAGACAATTATTGTTTTAACATTCATTGTTCTTATTAATGTGTTTATCTCGAAATTGAAAAGACAAGTTTGGCGCTCGAACAAAAACCTGGCTTTTATTTATACCATCATCATAGTTTTTGGGCTAATAACCAGTTTGATTATTAAACACCGACCGGGCGGGTTATACATGATTCCTTTGGCTATTATTCCGGTGTTATTAAAGACTTTTTTTGATTCAAAACTGGCACTTTATATTCATTGTTTGGTTATTATACTTTTTGGTTTTTGGGCGCCCAACAGCTTCGAGTTTGTTATGCTTAATATATTGGCCGGTGCTGTTATTGTTCTTAGTTTAAGCAATACATACAAACGAAACCGTATGTTTTTTTCGGCTATTTGGCAAACGCTTACCTTATCTTTGACTTATGTTGGCCTTACTTTATATCAGGAAGGTTCATTAGCCAATATCAATACAGATAATTTATTGTATTTTGCCGGTAATGGGCTGTTAATGCTTTCGGCGTTACCGCTTATATATATATTTGAAAAAATATTTGGGTATGTTTCAGATGCAACATTGCTTGAATTGTCTGATACCAATCAAATTCTGCTTCGCAAAATGGCCGAAGTTACGCCGGGTACATTTCAGCATTCGTTGCAGGTTGCCAATCTTAGCGAAGAAGCTATCTTTAAGATTGGCGGAAATGTATTGTTGGTAAGGGCGGGGGCTCTTTATCATGACATTGGCAAAATACACAACCCTGCATATTTTATCGAAAACCTTTCGGATGAGGTGAACCCTCATGAAAGCCTTGCATTTGAAGAAAGTGCAAAAATAATCATCAGCCATGTGACAAAAGGTGTTGAGCTGGCCGAAAAGTTTCATCTTCCTGCTCAAATAACGGATTTTATAAAAACTCATCACGGAACATCACTGGCCCATTACTTTTATCGTTCGTACTTAAATCAAAATCCTGGGACGGAGGTAGATATAAAACAGTTTAAATACCCGGGCCCAAAACCATTTAGCCGCGAAATGGCAGTAGTGATGATTGCTGATAGTGTAGAAGCTGCGACCCGTAGTCTTAAGCACTATTCAGAAGCTGAAATCAACAATATGGTTGATGTTATTGTTAACGGCTTAATTGCCGATGAGCAACTGGTCGATGCCGATCTTACTTTCAGAGATATTGAGATAATTAAAAAAACGCTGAAGCAGCGTTTAAGAACTATTTACCATTTTCGCATTGAATATCCTAAGGGCCCTGCAAAATAAAGTAATGGCTAAATTTTACCTTGCAATCTTTTGGTTTTCAGTAAAAAGTTTTTACTTTTGCGCTCCAAATTAATTTTAATTTAAAAACAAACGAGTATGTTAAAACAGTATGAAACCGTTTTCATTGTAACTCCCGTTTTGTCTGAGCCACAGATGAAGGAAGCGGTTAACAAATTCAAAAGTTTTCTGACCGAACATGGTGCAGAAATTGTACATAGCGAAGATTGGGGATTGAAAAAACTGGCTTACCCAATTCAAAAAAAATCTACCGGCTTTTATAACCTTATAGAGTTTAAAGCCGAGCCTGCGCTTATTGCAAAATTAGAAACAGAATTCCGTCGTGATGAACGAGTAATTCGTTTTTTGACATTTGCAATGGATAAATATGCTGTTGAATACAGTAACAAAAAAAGAAGTATGAAAGAACCTATAAAAGTGGAGGAATAAGCTATGTCAACAAATCAATCAGAAATTAGATACCTGACGCCCCCAACGGTAGAAATCAAAAAGAAAAAATATTGCCGTTTCAAAAAAAATAAAATCAAATATATTGATTACAAAGATCCAGAATTTTTAAAGAAATTTTTGAACGAACAAGGAAAGATATTGCCAAGGCGCCTTACGGGAACTTCATTAAAGTACCAGCGTAAAGTGGCAACTGCTATTAAAAGAGCACGTCACCTTGCTTTATTGCCTTATGTAACCGATATGTTAAAATAATATTGGAGGAAATTGTACCATGGAAATTATACTTACACAAGAAGTAATAAACGTAGGAAGCAAAGACGATATCGTAAACGTAAAAAACGGTTACGCTCGTAACTATCTTATTCCTAACGGAATGGCTATTGTTGCCACCGAATCGGCCAAGAAAATTCTTGCTGAAAATATCAGGCAGCGAGCTCATAAAGAAGCTAAAGTAAAAGAAGAAGCTACACAGTTGGCTAAAAAAATGGAAGGTTTGAAACTTACTATTGGGGCTAAAACAAGTTCAAAAGGCAAAATATTTGGTTCGGTTAATACCATTCAAATTGCTGAAGCTTTAGCTGCTCAAGGTTTTAACGTTGACAGGAAAAACATTCTTATTAAAGAAGATATCATTAAAGAAGTTGGCAACTATACTGCTAAAGTAAAACTTCACAAAGAAGTTAGCGTTGAGATAGCTTTTGAGATTGTTTCAGAATAAGTTTGTTTAACAACTTACTATATAAGAAAAGCCCTGGTCTGCCGGGGCTTTTTTTGTGTTATTTTCTTGTTGGGCAAAAGCCTATAGCTAACGTCAGTTAGACGATTCGATTAAGCATTTTTAATGCTTAATTTGGGATTAAATGCAGTAGTATTACTATTGGCTAATTCTTCAATTATTTTTATTTTCTGATAATTTCAGCTCCAATAGCATTAAGCCGTTCATCTATTTTGTAGTATCCACGGTCTATTTGTTCGATGTTATGAATAGTACTTTTGCCATTTGCAGATAAGGCTGCAATAAGCAATGCTACTCCTGCCCTGATATCTGGAGAGCTCATGGTAGTAGGGCGGAGTTTATGTTCGTTACCCATCCCTATTACTGTTGCCCGGTGGGGGTCGCAAAGGATAATCTGGGCACCCATATCTATTAGTTTGTCAACAAAAAACAAACGGCTTTCAAACATTTTCTGGTGAATAAGTACACTGCCCTTTGCTTTTGTAGCTACTACAAGGAATACACTGAGCAGGTCCGGGGTAAGCCCTGGCCATGGGGCATCGGCAATAGTAAGAATAGAACCATCAATAAATGTATCAATTGTATATTCCTTTTGTGCAGGAATAAATATATCATCGTTTTTTCGTTCAAGCGTTATTCCCAATCGGCTAAAGGCATTAGGAATAATGCCCAGGTTTTCGTACGAAACGTCTTTAATTGTGATTTCAGATTGGGTCATGGCGGCAAGTCCAATAAAACTGCCAATTTCAATCATATCAGGCAATATATTATGGTTACACCCATGCAAGTTGTTGACTCCTTCAATATTTAGCAGGTTTGAACCTATGCCTGTAATTTTTGCTCCCATACTATTTAGCATTTTGCAGAGTTGCTGTATATATGGTTCGCAAGCAGCGTTGTATATAGTTGTTGTACCACTTGCCAGTACAGAAGCCATAATAATATTGGCAGTACCGGTAACAGAAGCTTCGTCAAGCAACATATATGTCCCTTTGAGTTTATCTGCCTTAACAGAATATATGTTATTTTCGGCATCGAAATCGAAATTTGCACCAAGTTGTTCAAATCCGATAAAGTGAGTATCCAAACGGCGGCGGCCAATCATATCGCCGCCAGGCTTTGGCATATAACCAATGCCAAAACGGGCCAATAACGGGCCTATAATCATAATAGAACCTCTAAGGCTGGCAGCTTTTTTACGAAAGTCTTCTGTTTTTAAATAGTCTATGTAAACTTTTGAGGCATCAAAGCTATATTCGTATTCTTTAGTTTTGACAACTTCAACACCAAGTGACTTTAAGATATCTATAAGTATGTTAACATCCCGGATATCGGGGATGTTATTAATGTAAACCTTTTGTTCGGTGAGCAGACAAGCACAAATAACCTGTAAAGCTTCGTTTTTTGCACCCTGGGGCTTTAAAACTCCTTTAAGCTGCTTTCCTCCATGTACTTCAAAGATTGCCATCAGATAAAAATGAAAGGGTTAGTCTCAGTTTTTTTTGTTTTTATTTTTATTGTGATTGTTGCGGTTTTTGTTGTTTTGTTGGTTGTTTTTGTTGTGCATTTTATTTTTTTGAGAAAGAATAGCTTTTGTTTCTGAAAGTTTTAAAGAGTCCGGGTGGATATTTATTTTTCCTTTTGTAAGCTCTGATAAATCTTTGAAAATACTTTCATCATTAACCGATTCGCGGTTCCAGGTGAGGTATTGTTTTTTCATAATATTGGCAAGCTGTTCTATCAAGGCATCTTTCATTGCCCCTTCTTCAAAATTGGCAACACTTTTAGCTATTTGTTCAGTAATTTTGCCATAATGCTTGTATTTGATGGAGGTTTGGGGATAAGATACCTTGCGGGGTTTAGTGTTTAAAGATTCTCGAGTGGGAACAGGATAAGGCGAGTCTATATCTAATTCAAAATTGGCAATTACGTATAAATGATCCCAAAGTTTATGTTTAAAATCAGCCACATCGCGTAATTGCGGGTTGAGATTGCCCATAATGTTGATTAATTCTTGGGCTGCTCGGTTCCGTTCATCTCTATCAGCAATATTTTTAATGTGGTCAACTAATAAATGTATATGTCTGCCATATTCTGGCAATGCTAATTTTTTTCGCGAGGTATTGTAGTCTTTTTTCATTCGTAAGAGTTTTTAATTTGTTCAAATCTAATTATTTAGGCTGTCAATATTTGCCATTTAATGTGAATGGATGGAACACCTGTGTTGGCAATTTTATTATTATCGTGAATATTCATTTTGTTTAGAGTGCTTTGCTATGTTGCGTTTGATAAAACATGCTCGTTTTATGGTTTAAATATTAAAAAGTTAGTTAAAGCTAACTGATGCTCAAAACTTTATTTTGTCCGTATATAAAGTTTTAATTAGGTCGGATGGAACTCGCATGATGAATTTTCATCCTTGTTTGTGTTTAACGTATCATGCTCGTTTTATGGGCGTTTATGATGTAGCTTTTGCCAGTATTGTAATATTGCCTACGACCCGTTCTCCGGCTTTAACACGGATATCAGCACTTAAAGGTATAAATAAATCAACACTTGAGCCCCATATTATAAAACCGAGATCATTGCCCTGGTTAATATAATTATTTTCGTTGGCATAAGATACAATTGCCCCACCTGTTTGTTTTAAAAATATTTCAGTGCCGGTATCTGAAATAAGGCCAACTGAGGCACTTTCTTTGTGTGACAATAGCTGGTGCCATGCTATACGGTAATCTTCAAGCTGAAAATGACAATATTTAACTTTGCCACTAAGTGGTACCCGTAATACATGAATATCGGTTAAAGACAATGATATTTCAACCCTGACAAATTTTTTTTTAAAGTATTCCGGTTCAACAACTTCTGTAACAGAGGTTATTCTTCCATCAACCGGGGCATAAATATATTTTTCGTCTGGTATAACTTTTCTTTCAGGGTTTCTGAAATAATAAATAAGAGAAAGGAAAGCCGCAATACTTAAAATGTAAATGATGGTCAATATTGTATTGCTTATAGAAAGGAAAAATAAGATCCCATTTGCAATCAATAACCAACTAAGCATATTGGCAATAATGCTTTTTCCTTCAGGATGTAGCCTGAACTTTTTTTGGGCTAGTTTAGTAGTATTTACTATCAGCTCTTTGATTGTCATTTATACAAAATGTTAAATCAATTGCAAATATATATAAAGTGCCGGGATAGCCAAAAATAAGGCATCAAATCTGTCCATTACTCCTCCGTGTCCTGGCAATATATTGCCTGAGTCTTTCACTCCGATGCTGCGTTTGAGCATGCTTTCGGACAAATCTCCCAGTGTGCCAAATATTGTCGTGATAAGAGCAAATACTAACCACTGAAATAAGGATAAATCGGTAAAAAAATGAGCTATAACAACTGCTGTAACAAAAGAAACCAGAAGTCCGCCAATTGCCCCTTCCCATGATTTTTTGGGAGATACTCGTTCTAACAGGCGCCTTTTGCCAAATTGTTTGCCTATAAGGTAGGCAAAGGTGTCATAAGTCCAGATAAGAATAAAATAGCCAAGTACAAGATGCGAATTAAACTGGTAAATGTTGTCCCTGTATGCAATGGGCCATAAAAGGCATACAGGCAGGCCAATATAAATAATACCAAGCACAGTTGCTGCAATGTTTTCAAAAGGTTTATCGTTTACCCTGAATAACTCGCTGATAACTATGTATAAAAAGCTGGGAATTACCAGTAGATACCATTCTGAAGAAATAAGGCCTGCCGAGATAAAGAATGACAAAAGAAACAAGATGCCTGTAATAACGATACCAGACCATCGTTGGGGTTTAATATTAACAACAAAGAACATGCCGTAAAATTCCCATAATGCCCCGATGATTAAAAGTAAAAAGAATGCCAGAAAAGAAATGGAACCTCCAAGAATGCATAAAAGCATTACAGCAACAAGGATGCCCCCGGATATTGTACGTTTCCCAATTTCGCTCACAGTGCAGATTTTTTAATTATTTGTAACGCTTTTTCAGTGTTTTCTTCTTTTACATATACTTCGATATTGCCAAAAGCCTGGTATGATGAGTCGCGCTTGTTTATCTTAACAGCCTTAATGGTATTTTCATCAAGTAGTTCGATAACAATATCTGCTTGATAATCTTTATCTGTTTTGTATATTTTAACCCATCCTTGTTCCATTATGCTTGTTGGTCTTTATTTTCGGTTGGTTCGGGTTTGTTACCTTCTTTTGTTTCATTCTCTGTTTTACCATTTTTGATAAGAAGCTGATGTTCTTCCGGAATTCCACCTTTTCGTGGGCCAAAGATATTTTCTAAATCATCACTAAACAACACTTCTTTGTCAAGTAATATCTGTGCAAGCTGGTTTAGGCCCTCACGGTTTTCAGTCAAAATCTGTTTAGCGCGTTGATATTGCTCTTCTACAATGTTTTTAGCTTCTATATCAATAAGTTCGGCTGTTTTTTCGCTATATGGTTTTCCAAAAGTAAATTCGCTCTGTCCTGATGAATCGTAAAAACTTAAATTGCCAATCTTTGGGCTCATCCCAAAGTATGAGACCATGGCATACGATTGTTTGGTAACTCGTTCGAGGTCGTTAAGGGCACCTGTCGAAACTTTTCCAAATACTATATCTTCTGATGCTCTGCCGCCTAAAGCTGAGCACATTTCATCCAAAAGTTGTTCACGGGTAGTGATTTGTCTTTCTTCTGGCAGATACCAGGCTGCACCTAAGGCCCTGCCTCGAGGGATAATAGTAACTTTCACCAACGGATTGGCATGTTCGAGCAACCAACTGACAGTTGCATGGCCAGCTTCGTGAAATGCGATGGTTTTCTTTTCCAACTTAGAAACTATTTTGTTGCGTTTCTCAAGTCCGCCTATGATGCGGTCTATAGCATCAAGGAAATCCTGTTTTTCAACGGCTTTTTTATCTTTTCGGGCAGCAACAAGTGCAGCTTCGTTACATACATTGGAAATATCTGCTCCGGAGAAGCCTGGTGTTTGTTTTGCAAAAAAATCAATGTCAATATCATCTGCTAATTTGAGGGGTTTCATGTGTACTTTAAATATTTCCAGGCGTTCTTTCAAATCAGGCAGTTCAACGTGTATCTGTCTGTCAAAACGTCCTGCGCGCAGCAATGCACGGTCAAGCACATCGGCACGGTTAGTAGCAGCAAGGATAATAACACCTGTGTTTGGGGCAAAACCATCCATCTCGGTAAGCAACTGGTTGAGCGTATTTTCACGTTCGTCATTAGCGGCAAAACCTCCACTTCTGCCTCTGGCACGACCTACAGCATCAATTTCGTCAATGAAAACAATGCATGGAGCTTTTGCTTTTGCTTGTGCAAAAAGGTCACGAACGCGTGATGCTCCTACACCGACAAACATCTCTACAAAGTCAGATCCCGACATGGAGAAAAATGGTACATTTGCTTCTCCTGCAATAGCTTTTGCAAGCAAAGTTTTACCTGTCCCCGGAGGGCCTACAAGCAACGCACCGCGTGGGATTTTCCCCCCGAGTTCGGTATATTTCTTAGGGTTCTTTAGAAAGTCAACAATTTCTTTGAGCTCTACTTTAGCTTCTTCCAACCCTGCAACATCATTAAAGTTGATTTGAATGCTGGCTTCTTTGTCGAAGATTTTTGCTTTCGACTTGCCAACATTAAATATGTTGGCTCCTCCTGGCCCAGCTCCGGTGCCTCCGGTCATTCTTTTGTACAAAAATCCCCAAAGGGCAATGAGGATAACTATGGGCAATACAAAGCTGATAAGAATTTCAAAAAGATAATTTTTTTCGGTTTTGCTCGAAGCGTAAATTTTTTCATTGTCAGGGAAGTCTGCCTGAAATTCTTTCAAACTGTTTTCAAAAGAAGCCTGGTCGCCAATTTGCATCTCAAAGTGCGGGCCTTCTTTGGGGATTTTTGAAAAATTTCGGCCTACTATTTTTTGATATTTGTCTAATCTGTCTTTTTTTAGTGTAATGCGTGCTGTTTCTTTGTTGATTATTTCGATTTTGTCCACGTCTTTAGCAGTTATCATAGTTTTGAAATCTTTCATAAAGATTTCTTGCGGGCCCGAGCTGCTAATAAAAAACTGGATACCTATAAATGCTGCTGCAATTAAACCATAAACCCCAAAAGGGTTAATTTTAGGTTTGGGAAGATTTTCGCCACCTAAGCCTTGTTTTTTTTCTTTTTTAGGCTTCTCTTGTTGCTTATCTTTGTTTTTTGCGTTGTTCATGCCGTTACTTTTACTGGTTCTTTAATTTTTTCAATTTTTCCATCAGCCCAAAGGTCTTCTAACTTATAAAAGTTCCGGTATTCTTGTTGAAATACATGAACTATTACATTGTAAAAATCTAATAGGACCCAAAGACCATTTTCTTTTCCTTCAACATGGTGAGGATATACTTTGTTTTGTTCCCACAAAGTTTTTTCAATATTTTCTGCTATAGCATTGACATGGGTGGTAGAATCTGCCTGACAAATAATAAAGAAATCGCATATTGCATTTCCAGTTTTTTGAAGGTCTATCTTAACAATCTCTTTGCCTTTTATTTCCTGGATTGCATCGATAATAGCATTTGCCAATTCTTGGTCAGTAATGTTTTTTTCAGCTTTTTTTCTGTTCATTTAAAAAATTTTGGCAAAAATAGCTTTTTTTCCATTCTTATACTTTGCCTTAGCTTGCATATTTTCAAATTTAGGTGCTGGTATTTATTAAAAAATGTTACTAAGTTAAAGTCGGTTCGACATGGGAAAAATGCTTATGTGTTTGATATTTTCAAGCATTGCAAATTTTTGCTTTGAAGCAAAAGTTTCAAAAACTGAAGGTTGTCGTATTTTGGCTAAAAAAGGTTTTATCGATGGCTCCGGGCAGCAGCTCGCTTTGCTCAGGCCGTTGTCCGGAGCAAAGCGAGCTGCTGTTCAATATTTTCCAAATAATAATTGACGATGTTATTCTTATATCGAAATCACTTTAAAATATTTAGAAAAACAAGAGGGTGTGTTCTATGTTGTAAAACAAACCACTGGTCAAAATAGTTGCTTTTTTTTAAACGGCGGCCATCCGGGGACCCTAAAATGTCCCATAAGGGTGGCCGCTGTTTAAAAATTAAATAGCTTAATTCCTTATAATTTAACCTATAAACCAATCTTCTATTAGCGATCTTTTGTCGCAAGTTCTCTTATCATATTTTATAGGAGCAGGAAGCAAACTAAAAATAGCAGTCAATTGCTGCATACACCCTCTAGCGTTTTTCCTGCTTCAAATAAATTTACAGGTTACTGTAATATTCCTAATTGATATTTTTCTTTTTTTATAAGTACATGCCTTATCCTACTTAAAAGCCTTTTTGCAATCTTTACTATTGCTTTATTGGCCTCCATTCTTGGTAGAAGTTCTTTATAACATTGCAACAATGCAGGGTCTTTTCTTACAGCAACCCAAGCGCATTCTACCAGTATTGACTTTAAAAATTTGGTTTCCTCTTCTTGTTATATGCCCAACTCTTTCGTTGTCGCCACTGCTATGACAATTGGGTATTAAGCCAAAAAAGCTACAAAGCTCGTCAAACCTTTCAAAACGTTTTATATCTCCAATTTCGGTCAAAAATATCATTGCCGAGGTTATGCCAATAGACGGCACAGAAAGCAATAAACTTATATTGTCTTTATATCGTTCTGTTTGTGACAACTGTTTTATTTGCTTATCAAGGTTAATTTTCTTTTGACCAAAGCTTGACTTTACAAACATATGAACTAAAAAGAAATATTAACCGCAAAGTTCACGAAGAAAGAATAAATGGGGTATTTTATTAAAATGTGTCAATTTTTTTAAAAGAATAGCCCTTTAATTTATCAAGCATAATAGGCAATGCAGAAACCAGAATATCCTTTGTTCTTTCTGTATCATGCAAAACTATTATTGAACCATTTCGCACATTATTACAAACATTAGCAACAACAGTGTCTACAGATATTTCTTTTTTAAAATCGTAAGCCATAACATCCCAAAGAACAAGCTTATACCGTTTTATTAACCATAAGTACTGGCTTAAAGTCATGCGTCCATACGGAGGGCGCACTAAATCTGATGAAATAAGCCTGTTACACTGCTCAATGTTTTCTGCAAAAGCACTTTTAGTAATTGAAATGCCTGAAATATGCAAATATCCATGAATACCTACAGCATGGCCTTGTTCTACAATACTTTTAAACAGCCCGGGATGAGCTTCGACTTGTTTTCCGAGACAAAAGAATGTAGCCTTAGCATTATAAGCTGCCAAAATTTTAAGCACCTGAGAAGTAACTTCCGGAGTTGGCCCATCATCAAAAGTAAGGAATAACGATAGTTCTGAACACTTTATTTTTTTTACCGCAGAAGGGTAAAGGAATGTAAATAAACCATTAGTGATTTTATCCAGCATCAATTGGATTTGGCAGTTACAAAATCTTTTCGTAAGTACGCATAATGTTTCCGGCAATATTTTCCAGACGAAACTGTTGCACATGGTTGTACCCTTCTGATATCATAGATATACGAAGTGCATTATTATTCAATACCGATTTTATAGCCTCCCCAATTTCGTCAATATTGTAAGGGTCAATATAAATGCTTGATTTACCGCCAGCCTCAGCAAAACACCCTCCTTTACTGGTAATTACAGGAACTTTTGAACAAAGCGCTTCTACAATGGGGATTCCAAAACCTTCAAAAAGCGAAGGATAGATAAACAGCTCTGCCATCTGATAAAATGCTGGCAAATCATCAATTGGCACATCGTGCAAAAAGTAGATATTGTTTAAATTATGCTCTTCAATATAATTGCGTATTTCGTCAAGATAATCCGTTGGACGGCCAACAACAACAAGAGGGTAAAAAATTTTATGCTGGTGCATGGCCTTGATTACAGCCAATATATTCTTCCTTTTTTCAATAGTACCTACTGAAAGGATAAACTTTTCAGGAATTAAGTATTTCGAAGCTGTTCCCTGTTTATCCGCTTCAGAAACAATCTGCCAAAACTGAGGGTTACAACCCTGGTAAACTACATCAACCTTTTTTTCATCAATAGAAAAAAATTCAAACAAATCGTTCGCCGTTTGCCGGCTTACAGCAATAACCCTGTTGGCAGACTGCGCTGCATAACGAAATTTCTTTTCGTAGTTCTTGCGGTCGTAATATCCATAAAGCTTTGGATAACGCAAAAAAATCAAATCATGGATTGTCACTACTGTTTTCACTGGGTATTGATGGATATTCATCGGCAACTCATTGCTCAACCCGTGATAAAGGTCAATTTTTTCTTTAACCAACTGTCCTGACAAACCATAAGCCCTCCACAAATGAGAAAATGTCCTATAATAAAAAGTCTGAGGGTAAGAAACCGTTAAATTGTCAGTCTTTTCAAATATTTTACCTTTTGAAGGCCTAGGAGAATAAAGGATATACTCATTGGTTGGGAAAAAATCGGACAAAATGGATATAGTTTCCCTGCTGTAGGTCCCTAACCCACTTTTGTTGAAAAATGCCCGCTTTGCATCAAAACCAATGCGCATATCCTTATAAATATCGATTAACCAAGTTTTTTGATGCGTTCCATGGCTTCCAATACTTTCTGCCTGTCGGCAAAAGCAGAAAAGCGGAAATATCCTTCGCCTGATGGGCCAAAGCCAGAGCCGGGAGTACCTACTACATTGGCTTTGCCAAGCAATAAATCGAAGAAATCCCATGAAGACATGTTGTTCTTTGTTTTTACCCATACATAAGGGGCATTGACACCACCGAATACTTTATACCCCTCATCAGAAAGGCTTTTACGCATGATAGCAGCATTCTCCATATAGTATTTAATGGTTTCGGCTGTTTCTTTTTTGCCTTGTCCGGTGTAAATGGCTGCAGCTGCTTTTTGAACAGGATATGAAACACCGTTAAACTTGGTAGTTTGACGACGTAACCAAAGCTGGTTCAATGGGTATTTCTGACCTTTGCCATCTTTTGCCATCAAAGTCTTAGGAACGATAGTATAAGCACAACGTGTTCCGGTAAACCCGGCAGTTTTTGAAAAACTGCGGAATTCTATCGCACAGTTACGTGCACCTTCAATCTCAAAAATAGTGTGAGGAATAGCTTTATCAGAGATATATGCTTCGTAAGCTGCGTCATATAAAATAATAGCGTCATTGGCAAGCGCATAGTCAACCCAGCGTTTGAGCTCGTCTTTACCAATGGTCATACCAGTCGGGTTATTCGGGAAACAAAGATAAATAAGATCCACTTTTGTTTTAGGAATCTCGGGTACAAAGTGGTTAGCTTCTGTACATGGCAAATATACAATACCTTTGTAATAACCATTATCCTGTACCTCACCTGTACGGCCATCCATAACATTGGTGTCAACATATACAGGATATACTGGGTCTGTAATAGCTACAATATTGTCGCGACCAAGAATATCAAGGATGTTACCAGTATCGCACTTTGAACCATCTGAAACAAAAACCTCGTCAATTTCTATGTCTGCCCCACGCGAGATGTATTCGTTGTCAACAATGGCCTGACGAAGAAAATCATACCCCTGTTCTGGGCCATAACCCTTAAATGTTTGTACAGAAGCCATTTCATCAATTGCATCATGAAATGCCTTTATAACAGCAGGAGTCAAAGGCCGTGTCACATCGCCAATACCCATGCGGATAATATCAGCCTGAGGATGCTGAGTTTGAAATTCACGAACTCGTCTTCCTATTTCCGGAAACAAATATCCGGCTTTTAATTTCAAATAGTTTTCGTTTAAAAATGCCATATATAACTTCAGTTTAAAAGATTCAAAAGCCAAGAACCAGGAATTAAGATATAAACTTTGAACAATTTCAGTAACACTTAAAGCCTGATAGTTGCTCGTGCAAATAAAATGCCACGAGGTGCAAATATATGAAAATCTTCACTTTTGGTCGATAGTAATTTTTATCATCCATTTATTAACAATGCTTTTTTTGAGCACAGATTACCCCTAATTTTGAACACTGACAGGTTATTGTATGTTTTACGATATAACCTATTATTTATAAGCCTTTTATGAATTTTTCACATTTACATGTACATACACAGTTTTCTTTGCTTGACGGAGCGGCCGAAATAAAAAGGCTCTACAAGAAAGCCATGGATGATGGCCAGCCGGCACTTGCCATAACAGACCATGGCAATATGTTTGGAGTATTTGAATTTGTGGCAGAAGCTTATAAACACAAAGTAAACCCCGATGATAAAACTGACAAGCGCATCAAGGTAAAGCCAATTGTAGGCTGCGAGTTTTACCTTGTCGAAAACCGCTTTAAACGCCAATTTACACGAGAAGAAAAAGACATTCGATATCACCAGGTATTACTTGCCAAAAACGAGCAGGGTTACCGAAACCTTTCAAAGCTTTGTTCTTTGGGATATATAGAAGGATTGTATGGTAAATACCCTCGTATTGACAAAGAACTCATTGAAAAATATCACGAAGGGCTTATTGCTACTACTTGTTGCCTTGGCGCATCGGTACCCAAAACCATCCTGAAAAGAGGAGAAGAAGCCGGTGAAGAAGAATTCAAGTGGTGGTATAATATTTTTGGAGAAGATTATTACGTTGAACTCCAACGTCATGGCATCCCCGATCAGGATAAAGTAAACGATGTGCTGAAAAAACTGGCCGACAAATACAATGTTAAGGTGATTGCTACTAACGATTCTCATTACGTAGATGTTTCAGACTACAATGCCCACGACATCCTGCTTTGTATCAATACCGGCGAAAAAAAGAGTACCCCTATTGTAAAAGAATACCTTGAAGATGAAGAAGGTGCAAAAAAGAACTCGCGCTTCGGGTTTTACAATGACCAATTTTACTTCAAGACTACGCAGGAAATGAGCCAGCTCTTTGCTGACCTTCCGCAAGCCATTGACAATACTAATGATATAGTTGACAAGGTTGAATATCTCGATTTGAAAAGGGATATCCTGCTGCCCAACTTCCCTATTCCGCCCAATTTCCTGACTCAAATGCAATATTTGAGGCACCTTACCTTTGAAGGGGCCAAACGAAAATATGGTACAATTACCAAAGAAGTAGAAGAACGTCTCAATTTTGAGTTGCAAACCATTGAAAATATGGGTTTTGCAGGATACTTCCTTATTGTAATGGATTTTATCAAAGCCGGGCGCGAAATGGGTGTTTTCATTGGGCCTGGACGTGGTTCGGCTGCCGGATCGGCAGTTGCATATTGTATCGACATTACTAACATCGACCCCATTAAGTACGACCTGCTGTTCGAGCGTTTCCTCAATCCCGACCGAAAGAGCATGCCCGATATTGATACCGACATGGACGATGAAGGCCGTCAGAAGGTAATTGACTATGTTGTGAAGAAATACGGGCAAAACCAGGTTGCACAGATTGTCACTTATGGCACCATGGCTGCCAAAATGAGTATCAAGGACGTTGCCCGTGTACTTGACCTGCCGCTCAACGAAAGCCTTGAACTGACCAAGTTAGTCCCCGATACTCCAGGAATTGAACTTAACAGGGTTTTTGAAGCCCCATTGACCGGCGAAAAAAGCCTTTCGGAAAAAGAAGGGCTTAATGCTGATGATTTGAACAATGTAAAGCGTTTGCGCGAAATAATCAGCGGCAATGACTTACAAGCTCAGGTTTTGAAAGAAGCCCGTTTGCTTGAAGGCTCTGTCCGCAACACAGGCGTACATGCCTGCGGTATTATTATTGCACCACAAGATTTATCAGACCTTTTACCTGTCGCAGTTGCTAAAGACTCCGAACTACTTGTAACCCAATATGAAGGCAAAGTAATAGAAGAAGCCGGAGTTATAAAAATGGACTTTCTTGGGCTCAAAACCCTTACCATCATTAAAGGAGCACTTGAAATTATTAAGCAAAACCACGGTGTTGATATAGATATTGATGCTATTCCCCTGGATGATGCCAAAACATTCGAACTATACCAAAAAGGCGAAACAAACGGCACGTTCCAGTTTGAAAGCCCCGGGATGCAAAAATATTTGCGAGAGCTAAAGCCCGACAAGTTTGGCGACCTCATAGCCATGAACGCATTGTACCGCCCCGGGCCTATCGAATATATCCCCAATTTCATTGCCCGTAAACACGGACGCGAACCCGTATCTTACGATTTGCCGGAAATGGAAGAATACCTCAAAGATACTTATGGTATTACTGTATATCAAGAGCAGGTGATGCTACTTTCTCAGAAATTAGCAGGCTTTACAAAGGGCGATGCCGATGTCTTACGCAAAGCTATGGGTAAAAAGGACCGTAAAACGCTGGACAAACTTAAGCCCCAGTTTATTGCAAATGCTACAGCCAAAGGTCACGACCCCGAAAAGCTTGAAAAAATATGGACAGACTGGGAAGCTTTTGCTTCGTATGCTTTCAATAAGTCGCACAGTACATGTTATGCCTTTGTTGCATTCCAGACTGCATACCTAAAAGCTCATTATCCGGCCGAATACATGGCTTCAGTATTAAACAATGCAAGTAGTATTGATAAAATTACATTTTTCATGGACGAGTGCCGAAGAATTGGCATACAAGTCCTTGGCCCGGATATCAATGAAAGTAAACACATCTTTACTGTTAATAAAAAAGGAGACATTCGATTTGGCTTAGGTTCTATAAAAGGACTTGGCGAAAATGCAGTAACAGCTATTGTTGAAGAACGCGAGAAAAATGGCGCTTTTAAAGACGTGTATGATTTTTTTGAACGGATGAACCTGTCTTCGGTTAACCGTAAGGCTGTTGAAAATATCATATTGGCCGGGGCCTTTGATTTATTTGGCATCCAACGTTCAGCATTTTTTGCACCCGACCAGCAAGGCGTATTTCTGGACACTCTCATGCGATATGGCAACCTTTTCCAAGCAGACAAAGCACAGAATACCGCTACTCTCTTTGGTGATGCAGGAATAGCAAACCATATCAGTACAACTAAGCCTCAGATACCATCCGTAGAGCCATGGACACTACTGGAGCAGTTAAAACGCGAAAAAGAGCTTGTGGGTATGTATCTTTCTGCACACCCGTTGGACAATTACAGGTTTGAATTTGAAAACATCTGTACTCATCCTCTTTCTGAATTGTCAGATTTATCAAAGTTGAAAGGTAAAGAAATTATTGTGATGGGGCTTGTTACAGATATCCGCGATGGCATAACAAAAACTAATAAAAATTATGCCTCGGTAACTATCGAGGATTTTTCAGGGTCATTCCGTTTCCAGCTTTTTGGCAAAGACTTTGAAAACTATTATAAAGTCTGTATAAAAAATATCGGCTTGCTTATCAAAGGAACAGTGCAAACGCGCAAATATAACGAGAATGAACTGGAATTTAACATCTCAAAAATTATCCACCTCAGCAGTGTACGCGATGAGTTTGTCAAGTCGTTGCATTTGCGCATCCCTTCTTCGTATATTGACGAAACCTTTGTCAGTGAATTAACACAAAAGCTTGAAACAAAAGATGGCAAAACATTGTTAAAAGTTTCGTTAATTGACCCTGAAGAAAATATGATGGTAGATCTTATTTCAAGAATGGGCAAAATAAATATTTCAGATAATCTGATTAAATTTATACACTTAAACAATGGGATCAAATTTTCGGTTTTACACAACTAAAGCATTCACATTTAAAACATTATAATTATGGCACTTGAAATAACTGAAGGAAATTTTGAACAGGTAGTCCTCAAATCGGACAAGCCCGTAATGGTCGACTTTTGGGCCGAATGGTGTGGCCCGTGCCGCATGGTTGGCCCTATTGTAGAAGAAATTGGGCACGAAATGGCTGATAAAATTGTAGTAGGCAAAGTGGACGTTGACAACAACAATGCCATTGCCATGAAATACAGTATCCGCAACATTCCCACCATTTTATTTTTTAAAAATGGCGAAGTAGTGGACAAACAAGTTGGTGCTGTTCCAAAAAGCACATTGGTAAACAAGATTAATGCACTGTTGTAAAAACACCCTTTCACAATATACAAAGCAGCGTTTCGGAAGGGGCGCTGCTTTTTTGTTATTAACCTAATACAAAAAACCCAGGGTAATATACAAAGCGTTTTTTCCATCCTGCAGGTCAAGTGCCCTGCCATAATCAGCTGTGACCACAAAATTCTGGTTCATCACAACACGCAAGCCTGCACCTGTAGTCCAGTGGGGTTTTTCCTGCCCAGGTTTTATTTCATTTTCTAAAGCCATTGGTACTGGTTTATCCAGATATTTGCTTGTAACCATTCCCCAGTCGGCAAAAACATTGGCACACAAATAAGTCTCCTGCTTAAATAAACGCCCATAAAGAAATTTATACCTCAGCTCGAAGTTCCCAAAAGCAACACCATTGCCCTGAATACGCTGTGCCAATACTCCACGTATAGTTTTTTCGCCTCCAAAAGCATCCCTCAACCTATAAGAACTAAATAAGTACGGTAACATGTAAAAGGGCTTCTGGCCGGCTACTAAAGTTTGAATTCCAATACGATTGGCCATGGTCAACCTGGGAGCCGATATGGTAAAATAATGCCTGAAAACAGCCCCCACTTGAGTAAATGAAGTATTATTGCCCGGCTTTGGAGCTGAAATCAAAAGCACCTCTGCCCAAATCCCCCTGTTGGCATTGGTTTCGTTATCCCGGGTATCGTATATTACCCCTGATTTAAGTATAAAGCATTTGCCACCATCTTTTTCATCCTCAGAAATAATACCATTGGACACATACTTTTCGAAAAGCGTAGTATTTTTCAGTATTTTATCATCGTCGTCAAGCGATTCATTAAACTTATCAATATCCACAGGCTTTATCCTTGTATCAAAATAACCAACACCAGCTAAAATGCGTAAAGGATTATATGCCGTTTTATATTGAAAATCCAACAAACACCTTATTACAGCCCTGTCGAGCCTGTAATACATCCTGCTGGCAAAGGTTGTATTATTTTGGTCTTCATTTTCCTTCAGATATCTGGCATTGTATCCGTCAAAACCATAGAAAGGCAATTGTTTATTGAAAAAATAACCAACATTGTATGTCAATCGAAGATTTTTAATAAAAAAAACTTTTGATCAAAAAATATTTCATTAACGCTATTGCCTCTTGTTGTTCTCGACCACTCGAAATAATAAGTATATTTATAATCCGGGTATGTTTTTCCAAAATTATAAAGATTTCCAGCTACACCATACTGAAAGCCCCAGTCAGTATTATAAGCTACAGCAGGAACGATACCTAAACCCCACTTTTTAGGAGGTTTTACATAATTTAAAGAATCCTGGGCTTTTAAAAAATCAGCACAGATAAGTGCTACAATTAGAAGTACTTTAAAGGGTCCAATTATCTTCATCAAACCTACATTATTTTAGTAAATATATAGGTTATAAAAGATTCTTACAAAAGAAAATTACTTATTGAAGGAAGTCATAGTCCTTTCAAGGCCGGCAAGGACAAAGCTTTTAATTACTTCACAACTGGTTTCGATAGCCGGTTTTATCAATGCTTTTTCTTCTTCTGCCCATTTGCCAAGGACAAAGTCCACCTGACGGCCTTTTGCAAATTCGCTCCCAATACCAAAACGAAGACGGGCATAATTAGCATGTCCCAGCATTTCCTGAATATTTTTCAACCCATTGTGTCCGCCATCGCCACCTTTGGGCCTAATACGTATGGCCCCAACCGGAAGTGCCAAATCATCAACTACTACCAACAGGTTTTCTACGGGGATATTTTCTTTTTGCAGCCAGTAACTAACAGCTTTGCCGCTAAGGTTCATATAAGTAGTAGGTTTTATAAGGACAATCGTCCTTCCCTTGATAGAAAACCGGGTATTAAACGCATATCGGCCATCCTCAAAATAAATATTGGACGCCCCGGCAAGAGCATCCAATACATCAAAACCTATATTATGACGGGTATGAGCGTACTCACTTCCTATATTGCCCAAACCCGCAACTAAATATTTCAAACTACAAAATTTTTATTACATTACTTAGCAGCAGCTTCGGCTTTAGCAGTAGCACGTGAAGCCATTACACTAACAACCGGTTCGCGCAGGCCATTTAGCATTACCAGGTTTTCATATTTAAGATCTGCCACTTTAATCGTTTGCTCAACATCAAGATTGGTAATGTCCACTTCAAGAATATCTGGCAGGTTTTTAGGCAATGCTTTTACTTTCAACATTCGTTTTGCCTGTTTGATCTTTCCCCCTTTTCTTACCCCAACTGAGTTACCAACAATACGGATAGGAATTTCCATTGCTACTTCTTTATCATCTGCAATTTCATAAAAATCAACATGCAACACTTTGTCTGTAACAGGATGAAACTGAATTTCACGCATAACAGCTTGTTTGGTAATTTTTCCCAACTTAAGGTTTACAATGTAAACGTTAGGAGTGTAAATAAGGTCGCGTATAGCAGGGTTTGTAACAAAGAAATTTACATTCTCTTTTCCACCATAAAGTACGCAAGGTACGCTGTCTTGTTTACGTAAATTGGCTGCAGATTTTTTGCCAAGTTCTGGCCTAATTGTTCCTTCTAATTCGAATACTTTCATAATTAAATTTTTAAATGTGCTACTCAGAATTAACTGTAACTAACTAATTTATTGTTAATTCCCCATTACACTACAACCTTTTTACAGGTCGAAAACAGGGAGTGCAAATATATATTTTTTTACATTATAAAATTGCCACTAATTGACTGATAGTTATAAACTTTATTTATAGTATCGGCAAAAATGTCGGCAATAGAAATTACCTTGATTTTGGGGCTTTGTTGCTTCAGAGGTATAGTATCCGTTACCATAACTTCGGTAATCTTACTATTTTCAATACGTTCGTATGCCGGGCCCGAAAGTACAGGATGTGTTGCAACAACCCTGACGCTGCGTGCCCCTTCTTCCATCATCATATTAGCAGCAACTGTTATAGTGCCGGCTGTATCAATCATATCATCTATAACAATGATGTTTTTATCACGAACATCGCCAATTACCTTAAATTCTTCAATGGTATTAGCTTTTTTTCTTAATTTGTAACATATTACCATTTCTGCTTTCAGAAAACGTGAATATGCATTGGCCCTTTTGCTTCCTCCCATATCAGGAGCTGCAACAACAAGGTTTTCAAGGTTTAAACTATTGATATAAGGTACAAATATTGATGATGCATACAGGTGATCTACAGGAACATCAAAAAAACCCTGCAACTGATCGGCATGTAAGTCCATTGTCATAACCCTGTCAATACCTGCAGCTGTCAATAAATTGGCCACAAGCTTGGCTCCGATAGCCGAACGAGGCCTGTCTTTTCTATCCTGCCGTGCAAAACCAAAATATGGTATTACAGCCACCACTCTTTTTGCTGACGCACGTTTGGCTGCATCAATCATCAATAAAAGCTCAAGCAGGTTTTCGGCAGGTGGAAATGTTGATTGGATAATAAATACAGTACATCCCCGTACTGATTCAAGGTAAGAAGGCTGAAACTCGCCATCGCTAAAACGGAGTAACTGGGTACTCCCTAATTGTGTTCCATAACTCTTGGATATCTTTTCAGCCAGATATGTTGATGCTGTTCCTGAAAAAAATTTAAGAGGAGATCTTCTGTCCATTGGAAATTGTTTATTTCTGGCCGCAAATTTATGAATTCAATTGATTACTTATAACTGTGTGTTAAATTATTTTAAAAAAATATACTAAACACTCATTATTAATAAGTTATAAAAGCAATTTATGATTTAAGGCTCCTGATGGTATCTTTTACAAAATTTAGCAATTCTTCCCTCCCTTGTTTTTTTTCGGCAGAAGTTAAAAATATCTTGGGAAATTCTTCCCATTGCTCCAAAAGCGTTGCTTTGAATTTTTCAATATTTGAATTGACTGAATTGCTTGATATTTTATCAATTTTGGTAAACACCAGACAAAAAGGCACCCCTTGTTGCCCCAAAAGTGTAATAAATTTAATATCAATTTGTTGCGGTTCAAGACGGCTGTCAATAAGGACAAACAGGCAGGTAAGGTTTTGGCGTTTGAAAACATAATCTGAAATAATACTGCTAAATTCACCGCGTTGGGCCTTAGATGTTTTGGCAAAGCCATAGCCCGGCAGGTCAACTAAAAACCAGGGGATTTTTCTTATATTTTCTTCATTACCGACCTGTTCCTTAAATGTAGCCAGATAATAATTGATAAGCTTTGTTTTTCCTGGCTGGCCGGATGTATGGGCAAGTTTACGGTTGTTGGCCAACATATTTATTAATGATGATTTACCAACATTTGACCTGCCAATAAAAGCAAATTCAGGATATTGCCCCTCAGGGCAGCCTTTCAGTGAAGGACAGCTCTTGAAAAATTCAACATTCAGACTTGTAATTTTTATTGACATGATATTTTTTTAATCAATATAAACTTCCAATATCTTCGTCGTAGTAAGGGGTTCAATAATAATATTTTTCAAAACAGCCGGAATTAGAATAGTTTCACCAGCTTTTATTGTTATACTATCTTGATCGTATGGTTTTACAATTACCTGACCTTCTATACACATATAAATAACAAATGAATCAATACTTTCGTAATCTTTTTCCAATGTTTGGTCAAGTTCTATAAGGTTTGTGGTAAAGTACTCGCATTTTACCAATTCAACAGTATGGTTGAGCTTGTTCTTGTAAGATGTTTTGAAATCCTTCACAGGGCTAAAGTCTATAGCCTGCAGAGCAAGTTCTGTATGCAGTTCTCGAGGTTTACCCTGAGCATCAGTGCGGTTCCAGTCGAAAATCCGATAAGTAATATCTGAAGTCTGCTGAATTTCGGCAATAAGCAAGCCTTCTCCAATGGCATGTATGCGACCGGCAGGTAAATAAAAAACATCGCCAGCTTTAACATCTTCAAAATTGAGAATTTCAGGTAACGTATTGCTATTCAAATGTTGAAGACAGGTATCTGCATCTATAGTTTTATTAAACCCAACAATAAGCTTTGCGCCGGGTTCGGCTTGCACAACATACCACATCTCTGATTTGCCATAGCTTTTATGCTTCTCATAAGCCATTTTGTCATCCGGATGTACTTGAATAGAGAGCTTATCGTTGGCATCAATATATTTTATCAACAAAGGGAATTGTTGTCCAAAACGTTCATATACTTTGTCGCCCAACAAATCGCCCATGTAAATTTCGGCAATCTCACCCAGGGTATTACCCGCTAAAAAACCATTTTCGACTACCGAGCTGTTATTTTTTACATCTGATATTTCCCAGCTTTCGCCACTTTTGTCGGTCGCTCCAGGTTTGCCAAAAATTTTACGGAGTTTAGAACCTCCCCATATCATATCTTTCAATATCGGCCTGAAACGAATAGGATACAACTGATTCATTTAATATAAATTAATTAAATAAAATACTGATAAGTGTAGCTAATCCCAGTATTACAATGAGTACCCCGGTAATTTTGTTCAACCACCAAAGGTTTTTCAACCTGAACTTGTCTCGATAAATATTAACAAAAGATGTAAGTGTCAACCACCATAGTGATGCGCCTATAAATATGCCGGTAAATACAAACCCCAGGCTGACAAAGCTTTTAACCCCGTTAACAACATTAAGCCCTGCAAAAATAGCTATAAACAAAAATACGGCCAACGGATTTGACAATGTTAACGCTACTACCGATAAATAATCGGTATGCAGGCTCGACTTTTTTTGCTTACGCTCACGGACCTGACGTACCGGACTTTTGAAAAATATTCTGCCACCAATAAAAATGATGATTAATCCGCCAAAAAGCTTGAACAGGATACTATAATCTTCAATAAAATCAATAATAAACGAAAGCCCCAGCCCTGCAATAACGGCAAGAAATGTATCTACAGAAGCCGCACCAAGCCCGGAAACAAAGCCTGACAGTTTCCCTTTGCTCAACGTCCGCTGTACAACAATAATACCAATGGGGCCAAGGGGTATAGAGGTAATATACCCCAACACCAAACCTTTAATAAAAAGCTCTATCCAATGAAACCACTCCATTAGTCGAAATCTTAAGGGCAACAAATATACAACTTTGCCATTTTACAAACAAAAGAAATATAGCGCTTTGGTTGACTGTTGTTTGTTGACAGGTTTAATAAAGTTAAGTTGGGGTTAATAACATTTATATTTTATCAAACATAAGTGCTATAAAAGATGGCCACTGTTTTTTCTAACAGCGGCCATCCCAAAAACCTTACATTAAAATTTAACTATAAAATTTATTTATCGTTTACTTTTGTTTTAACATCATTTTACGGCAAGTATATTCATTGGCCATGATGGTATAATAATACATTCCATTAGGAATACCATGAGCATCAAATGATACAACATGTTTGCCCTGAGGATATGTTTTACCTGCTAATTCAGCAATTTGAACCCCAAGTAAATTAAACACTTTTAAAGATACAAATGCACTTTTTGGAATTTCAAAAGCAATGTTAGTTTGTCCAATAACAGGATTGGGATAATTTTGGCCTAATGAATATCCATCAATATTGACCATTTCAATATCTGTAACTTTACAACTGCCAGAGGCTTTATCCCCCATACCACTCGGGACTATGGAAGAATTTGTAATACAAACCTTATCCAATTTAGCTCCATTTTCGCGGTAAGCAATAGTAAAGTTATGAGTTCCGGCAGTTAATGTATCGCTTGCTAAAACTTTCCATTCCCATCCAGAAGTTGTCAAGCCATTTACCATCTGATAGTCTTCATTATCAAACTTAACCCAATATGAATCATCGTTAGCGCTTGGACAGTTAACACGTCCATAAACATAATATATTGCTTCCTGTGTAGGGTTAAATTTTAAAAGCACTTCTCCAGCCTTAGTTGCAGGGGCAGCAGCAACAGATTCGGTATCAGGCCTTACTACTATATAACCATTGTTTGAGGCTAATGTATCATAACCTACTCGCCAATCCTTACCTTTTGTGGCACATTCAGGCTCAATATAAAAAAATTCATTATACCCACAATTATTGACAGCTGTTTTGCCCAAGCCTGATGGCTGAAATGGTTGTGGGGTGATGGATATTTTATCAAGCAAAGCCCCATTTTCATTAATCCCAATGGCAAGAGTATGTTGCCCGGCTGTTAATTTATAACTATTCAAATATCTCCATTTCCAGTCAGAAGTAGAAAGGCCATCAACACTGACAAATGAACTATCATCAACTTTAACCCAGTAAGAATCAGCATTGCCCGAGGGACAATTTACATGGGCAAAAATATAGTAAGTAGAATCTTTATCTATCGTAATTGGCACAAAAACAATATTTGCGCTGTCTGTGGGAGCCACAAACGTACTGCTTATCCCTGTTTTGGCTTTTAAATAAGTTTTATTTGAACATTTACTGTAACTTACGGATTCCCAATTATTTCCAACAATAGCACATTCGGCTTCATACAATTTTTCTCCTTCGATAACAGGAAATTCAGCAACACCTGTACCCCACCATTCTGTCCATCTGGCATAATCAACATACTGATATGGGCTTATCCTTACATTTGTATTTATTGTATCAATACCAAGAAGAAATTTTTTAATAAAAGCAAGCACTTCAGGATATTGCCCTGATGGCAAAGCGCAATGGCCATGCCCTCCGACAATTGAAAAACCAAATCTGTCGGCAATACCAAAGGTTTCATATACTTTTTGGGCAGCTCTGCAGGAAACGTATCCAGACTCATCTGCCAACCATATCATATCATTATTCCCCAATACTAATAAAGCCCGGGGAGCCACTAAAGCCAACAGTTCGTGATGATCATGAGGGAGCTTGGCTACACTTGCCCCTCCAAATTGGCCCATTGATTGCATAAACCAGGAATAGTTTGTTGCACTCAACGTTTCTACACTTTCGGTTAAAGATTGAGAAACACGCCATGCAGCAGCTCCGCCACCTCCAGATTCCTGAGGAATAGTAAGGGCTATACGTTCATCTAAAGCCCCGGCAAAAAGGGCCATCTTACCAGCATAAGAGCATCCGGTAACAGCCAAATGTTTTAAATCAATGTTTAAAGTGTTTTGAACCAATTCTAACCCGTCAATAAGACGGCTTACCCCCCAAGCCCAGGCACTATATTGCCCTGCATAAATAAGATCCGGGTACATCTGAAAATAAGGGTTTGTTGCAGATTTACCATTGTATGTAGTAACATCATTATGGTTGTAAGTAATTGTTGCAATACCATTATTGGTAAACAAGCTGGGAGGAAGGCTTCCTGTCCCGCTGTTCATACCAATTACAGCCGGGAACGGGCCAGTGCCGCCGGGTAAAACAACTTGCGATTTCAAGGTTAGCGTTTTCCCATTTTCTGTAACAACTACAGTCAGAACCCCTCCAGAATAAGTAGCAGTTATTGTATCCGGGCGTTTAGGTTTTGCCCCAATCTCATAGTGCTGTATTTCAGCGGCAATTTCGGCGCGACGATGGCTCCAATCGCTGAAATTAGTGCTTCGGCCGCTACCATCAGACCACATAAAAGGGTCTGTCAATGGTTCAACTACAGGTAGTTGGTCTTTTGTTGGCAAAACAGGCTTAGCAAAAGTATCTCCTGTATTTTCAACATCATAAACCAGCGGGATTGTTTGTGCTGAACTACATAATGCAAAGTACGTATTGAGCAAAAGCAATACGAGCATAGCTTTTGTTTTTAATAAAAAACAAAATTGTAAATACATATTTTTCATGTTATTTAGTATTTAGTTGTTGTATGTTAACAAAAGTAAGGTTAGTTGTTAAACACCAACTTTTAAAAAATGGTCTAAAAACACTATTTTTTAACCATTACATAGCAAACAGGCCCAACCTGGTTTATATTCATATTTTTCTTATATTTGTCACCTCATCAGCTTTAAATCAAACAATGTACACCGTATTAAAATTTGTAATTAAAGCCTAGTTAACCTCAGCAAACCACAGGTTAATGATTTATTATTTCGAACATTTTTTTTCGAAATGGTTTGTTATTACATTAAATGAAAGCAACTCGGCAACAAGCTATTTATCAACGCCTCTGCTGATTTTAGTTTTAACCATTACAGATTTTAAATAATGAGTATTAATAATAAAAACCAAATTGCAGGCTATGTATTAGCCTCATTAATGCTGTTAACCCTGTTAAACAGCGCCTATTTTTTCTTATCAATTGTAAAACCTGACTTTTTCAGGTGGCTTGCATTCAATGCCTGCTCACTTGCTATCATAGCATATCTGACGTGTTTTGTATGCTACAAGATTACTAAAAAAGACTTTTTCCTGGCCATTGCATTTGTACCAATGTATTACTACGGCACTATGGGCTTATTTGTTGTTAGCTGGGAAGCCGCCAACCTGTTTGCCCAAATTACCCACATCATCATTACGCTCAATGCGATTTGGGTTTTGTTTGAGCTACTAAAAGAGTCAAAGTATGATTCTTTAGGCAAAGGGCTACTGATAGGGCTTCTTGTTTTTGTGCCAGTATTTGCAGTTATACAAGTTTTTTCGCAACAGCACATGGCAGAATTTATCAGGATGCTTCAAAAAGTCCATTAGGGCTGTTTATTAAAAAACCTTCCAGGTTTTCACAACCTGGAAGGTTAAAAGAAAAAAAGGCTACCCGAAAGTAGCCTTTTTATTATGTTGATTATTTTGTATAATCAAGCGTTGATTGTCGCAAGTAGGTTTTGTAACGCCATTTTGCATTTTCTTCAGCTGCTTTGAAAAGTTCTTCAGCTTCAGCAGGGAACGCTTTTTTCAGTGAAGAATAACGCACCTCGCTCATGATAAAGTTCTGGAATTCATCCCATTTAGGCTCTTTTGAATCGAGCTGGAATGGGTTCTGTCCTTGTTCTTCCAAACGTGGGTCATAGCGGTATAATTGCCAGTAACCACATTCAACAGCCAATTTAGCCTGGTTTTGAGATTTGCCCATACCTAATCGTAACCCATGGTTAATACATGGAGCATAAGCAATAATTATTGATGGCCCGGGGAATGATTCTGCCTCACGAATAGCTTTAAGTACCTGAGCCTGGCTTGCACCCATCGAAACTTGGGCTACATATACATAACCATAGCTTGCGGCCATCATCCCAAGGTCTTTTTTGCGGATACGTTTGCCTGAAGCAGCAAACTTAGCAATAGCGCCAACAGGGGTTGATTTTGAGGCCTGTCCACCGGTATTTGAATATACTTCAGTGTCAAGAACCAGGATATTAATATCTTCGCCAGAAGCTAATACATGGTCTAATCCGCCATATCCGATATCGTAGGCCCAACCGTCACCACCAAATGCCCAAACAGATTTTTTTACAAGGTATTGATCAAGTTTGGCTATTTCGGCAGCTATCGGAGCTTTTTCATTCTTCAATGCAGCGCGTACTTTTTCTGAAGCAGTTATTGAGGCTTCAGCATTGTCTTTGCCTGCAATCCATTCAGCAAAAGCTTCTTTGGTAGCTGCATTTACCACTTCCATATTCTCGTTCATCTTCAAAGCTATACGCTCACGTATTTGACGTACACCAGTAGCCAAGCCTAAACCATATTCAGCATTATCTTCGAACAATGAGTTTGCCCATGCAACACCATGGCCTTTGCTATTTGTAGTATAAGGTGTAGCAGGAGCAGAACCACCATAAATAGAAGAACATCCGGTTGCATTTGCTACCATCATGCGGTCGCCAAACAATTGGGTAATCAATTTGATATAAGGAGTTTCGCCGCAACCTGCACAAGCGCCCGAAAACTCAAATAATGGTTGGGCAAACTGAGTATTCTTAACAGCGGCATCTTTAGGCATCAGGTTGTCTTTGTAAGTAACGTTCTTTGCAACATACTCCCAACGTGCAATTTCTGCCTGTTGTGTTTCAAGCGGTTTCATTACAAGGGCCTTAGTCTTGGCCGGACATACGTCAGCGCAGTTACCGCAGCCTGTACAATCGAGCGGACTTACCTGTATCTTATATTGCAAACCTTCGAGGGCTTTTCCATTAGCTTTAATCATTTTGCTACCTGCAGGCATTCCGGCTGCTTCTTTTTCATTGAACAAGAAAGGACGGATACAGGCATGAGGACAAACATAAGAGCATTGGTTGCACTGAATACAGTTTTCAGCTTGCCATTCAGGAACGTTAACTGCAATACCACGTTTTTCAAAAGCTGATGTCCCGGCATCAAAAGTACCGTCTTCACGGTTATTAAATGCACTAACAGGAAGGTCGTCTCCCTTCATGGCATTCATCGGCACAACAATATTTTTGATAAAGTCAGGGACCTTAGCTGAAGTTTTTCCAATAGTAACAGTCCCATCGAGTTTTTTCCATTCAGCAGGAACAGGAACTTCAATAACAGCGCCACCACGGTCAACTGCAGCATAGTTCATTTTAACTACTTCTTCTCCCTTTTTACCAAAGCTCTTATCTATGGCTTTCTTCATTTCGCAAACAGCGATTTCGTAAGGTATAACTCCTGAAATTTTGAAGAATGCACTTTGCATGATAGTGTTGGTACGGGTACCAAGGCCTATTTCTTCGGCAATGGCAGTTGCATTGATAATATAAAATTTAGCTTCTGCATCGGCCAATTGTTTTTTCATGTGGTCTGGAAGACGTTTTTTGGTTTCTTCAGCATCCCAGATACTATTGAGAAGGAATGTACCCCCTTTTTTCAAGCCAGCCAACATGTCATATTTATCTAAATATGAAGGAACGTGGCAAGCAACAAAGTCAGGACTAACAACCAAATATGGAGCCCGTATTGGGGTATCTCCAAAACGCAGGTGAGAAGTGGTAATACCTCCTGATTTTTTTGAGTCGTAAGCAAAATATGCCTGGCTATATTTGTCTGTTGTACTTCCTATAATTTTTATAGAGTTTTTGTTAGCGCCTACAGTACCATCTGAACCTAAACCATAAAACTTAGCCTCAAAAGTACCCGCTTTGATAACATTTACTTCAGGCTCAACCGGAAGAGACTTGAATGTTACATCATCAACGATACCAACAGTAAATTGGTTTTTAGGCTCATTTGCTTTCAGGTTCTTTACAATGGCAATAATCTGACCCGGAGTAACATCTTTTGAACCTAACCCGTAGCGGCCGCCAATAACCATAGGGGCATTAGCTGTTCCGTAAAGGACTTCTTTTACATCTAAGTAAAGTGGGTCGCCATTAGCTCCAGGTTCTTTTGTACGGTCCAAAACGCAAATGCGTTTTACTGATTTGGGAAGTGTTGCAAGGAAATGTTTAGCTGAGAAAGGACGATAAAGGTGAACAGAAATCAAACCTATCTTTTCGCCTTTAGTAGCAAGGTAATCGATAACTTCTTTTATGGTCTCGGTTACAGAGCCCATAGCAATGATAACATTTTCGGCATCTGCTGCACCGTAATAATCGAACAAGTGATATTCACGGCCTGTGATTTTCTTAATTTCGCCCAAATAGCTTTCGACCATCTCTGGAACTGCTGCATAAAATTTATTTGCAGCTTCACGGGTCTGGAAATAAATGTCAGGATTTTGGGCTGTTCCGCGTGTTACAGGATGTTCTGGGTTTAAAGCCCTTTCGCGGAATTCTTGTAAAGCTTTTTGGTCTAATAGTTTAACCAATTCTTCTTGGTTAGCTGCTTCTACTTTCTGAATTTCGTGAGAGGTACGGAAACCATCAAAGAAATGTAAGAAAGGAACACGAGATTTGATAGCTGTAAGGTGTGCAACAGGAGCTATGTCCATTACTTCCTGGACACTACCTGTAGCCAACATGGCAAACCCTGTTTGACGGGCGCTCATTACGTCGCTGTGGTCTCCAAATATAGAGAGCGCTTGTGCTGCAAGAGCTCGGGCCGAAACGTGAAAAACACCAGGGAGTAGTTCTCCAGATATTTTATACATATTAGGGATCATAAGCAATAAACCCTGAGACGCAGTAAATGTACTGGTCAATGCACCTGCCTGAAGCGAACCGTGAACAGCTCCGGCTGCACCAGCCTCACTTTGCATTTCAACAACGCGAACGGTTTGCCCGAAAATGTTTTTACGACCGGCTGCTGCCCATTCGTCAACGTTTTCAGCCATATTGGATGACGGAGTGATAGGATAGATTGCAGCTACTTCACTAAACATATAAGCCACATGTGCTGCTGCATAGTTTCCATCACATGTAACAAACTTTTTGTCTGCCATATTATTATTGTTTTTATATAAAACGAATTGTAAAAATTTTATTTTTAACAGGGCACAAAGGTAAGTGAAAATGAAATATATTGTATAAAAATTCAAACCGTGAGTGCTTAATTATATTCATTTTAAATAATGCATAAAGCACCCATTGAAACAGAAATAATAAAAACCTGTTACAAATATTTTAACCCAATAGAAAGCTATTTTTTGCCGTACTTAATTGAATTAAAATATTGAAATACAAATAATTATCCAATTAGATATTTTCTAAACTTAATTTTGGAAAATTATATTCCTTATAAAAAAATGAACATTGTTATTTATCAGTTCTGGTCAAGAAGGAAAAAACAAAGGCAGGGTAAAATAAAAAGTAGCACCACAGCCTTCTTTACTTTCTACCCAAATTTTACCTCCATGCAACTCAACAAATTCTTTAGCTATAGCCAATCCTAAACCTGTCCCCCCGTGAGTAAAGGCTATTTTATCATTGGCTTGGACGAAGCGGCCGAAAATTTTCTCTGTCATAGATGAGGGCATCCCAATACCCGAATCCTGAACAAAAAACTCCAACATATCTTTGGTGGCTAACTTATAGCCAACAGTAATAGTGCCTTGTTCGGTAAATTTTATAGCGTTGCCAATAAGGTTAATCAGTACCTGCTTGATTCGGAGCTCATCGGCAGTGATAAAATCGCTCCCATCGGGCAACTCAAGAGATAGCTTAAAGCTAATATGGCTTTTATTGCGATTTTTCATGTCGAGCATAAAAAACAACTGCAAATCGTAAAGCAAACGGTTTAGGCTAAACTGGCTTTTGAACAATGTAAGCTTACCAGCTTCTATACGCGACAAATCAAGCAAGTCAGTAATGAGCTTGAAGAGATAATTGCCATTGCTATGTATAATCTGGGCATATTCACGTATTTTCCCCACCGGGAAATCTTTTTTAGAGAGCAACTCAGCAAAACCAATAATACCATTAAGCGGCGTACGGATTTCGTGAGCAATATTAGACAAAAACAAATTTGAAACATCATCAAAGTAATGATCTTCCCCATTTCTATTCTCTTTTTGAGCCCTAACAATCAATATGTAACCTGATGTTTCGTTTTCACCGTTTTCGCAGGTAAAAAGAGCTGTTTCATACCTGACATTTTCAATATTGACAGTGGCAGTTTGCGGAACGGTGCAAACCTTTCTGTTTTTGTTAATAAGAAGCTTTTTTTCTGACGAAATTTCGTGCTCGCCAATTTTTTTCCCTATCAGCCCGGGCACAAAACTATCATCATTGCAAAACACCAGGGTACAATCAATATCAAAAAAAAGCAAAAAACCTTGTATATGAAAGCTAATATTTTTAAGAGTGTTTATCATAAAATTTCTTTTATAAACTACTCGTACTAATGTGAAGTTAAGAATCTTTTTTTACATTTTGTCATTTTTTAAAACTCATATTTTACTTGAAAATAGGAAAGTTTGTGTATATTTATAGTAAGTTTTAGCATCCAGGGCAAAAACTGAAACTTTTATCATTTTTAATTATACAAGAAACATGAATTCAACATTATGCCATCAGTGCTATAGTGGTTGTCCTTTTTATCTTTGTATAAAAGACACTGGTCAAGGTCTTTTGTTAAACGAAGTATCAGAGATTTTTTACAAACGTAAAGAGCTAATCTTCAAACAAAATACACGTTCAACACAAATATTTTATCTAAAAAGCGGATTAGTAAAATTATCTATAGAACGCCGAAACGAAAAAAACGCTATATTGAAAATACTGACCCCGGGGTCTTTTATTGGCATCAATTCATTTAGCAAAGATCTTTGCCAATATTCTGCCGCAGCCTTAACTAACAGCGAAGTTTGTATCATTCCTAAAGAAGTTGTATTTAAATTGATAACCAGCAACCCATGTTTTGCCCAGATAATTTTTGATGCTATTTCGGAGAAATATGCATATATTATAAGAAAAATATCATCTTTGAGCACTAAACAGATGCATGGCAGATTGGCAGACGTTCTGCTTTATCTCAATAGCAGCGAGTTTAACAATACTGATGTATTTTCGCACATTACACGCCAAGATATCGCTGAGCTTTCAGGGATGGCACTTGAAAGCGTTATCAGGCTATTGTCTGAGTTTAAAGAAGATGGGTTGATTAGGTTAGATGGCAAGAAAATTGTAATTAATAATGAAGAATTGATACTAAAACTTAGTGAAATTGGTTAATTAGTTACATTTTTATAGAAAAAAAAAGAGAGTTTGTGTTAAATAAATATAGCTTTAAAAGCAATATATATAAGGGGTTCATAGTTTTCATCGGGTCATATCTGTTACTCGCCCAACATGGGTATGGGCAGTATTTTAATGGCCCCAACAAGCCCGATTACAAGATTTTTGAGTACAAAGTCCTTACTAGTCCTCATTTTGAACTTTATCATTATTTAGAGAACGATTCGGTGAAAAATGCCTTTATGGCAGCTTCTGAAAAATGGTACGAACGCCATTTTATGATATTTTCAGACACCTTTAAAGAAAAGAACCCGGTAATATTGTATGCCAACCATGCCGACTTCCAGCAAACCAATGCAGTAAGCGGGTTGATAGGCGTTGGCACAGGAGGGGTAACCGAATCGCTCAAAAACAGGGTAATAATGCCTTTGATGGAATCGGCTGCCCAAACTGACCACGTTTTAGGGCATGAGCTGGTGCATGCTTTTCAATACAACTTTTTGCTTAGCGATGACAGCCTTCAACTACGGAATATGCGAAATATACCGTTATGGATGATAGAAGGTATGGCAGAATACTTGTCTATTGGGAGTACCGACGTGCTTACTGCAATGTGGATGCGTGATGCCATTCTGAACAACGATTTTCCGACGCTGGATGACATGAGCCGCTCATATAAATACTTTCCGTACAGGTATGGACAAGCTTTTTGGGCTTTTGTTACTGGTTACTATGGAGACACCATTATAAAACCGCTTTTTGACCTGACTACAAAGTATGGATATGACAAAGCCCTTGAGACACTAACTATATGGAACGAACGTTCATTCTCGCAAGCCTGGAAAAACTCCATGCAGCAATATTACAGCAAGTTCATAGCCAAAGCTGACAAACAGCCAACCGGCACAAAAATCCTGCACCGCAAAAATTCCGGGGCCATCAATATAGCCCCGTCGCTGAGCCCGGATGGTAAATATGTTATATTCCTTTCGGAAAAAGACCTATTCACCTTTGACCTTTTTATGGCCGATGCTAAAACGGGCAAAATTGTAAAAAAAATCTCAAGCACCATCAGACAAAACCAAATAGACGACTTCAACTTCCTGGAATCGGGCGGTACATGGTCTCCGGATGGAAAGAAGTTTGCATTTGTTACTTTTAGCAAAGGCCGTAACCGATTGTTGATTATTGATATAAACAATCCGGCCTATTCAACTGAAAAAGACTTGAAAACAATAGACGCATTTAGTAACCCTGCATGGTCACCCGATGGTAAAAGTATTGTAGTTACAGGTTTAAAAGAAGGTGTTACAGATTTATATTCGTACCAGGTAGAAAAAGACACAACATTCCGTTTGACCAATGACGTTTATTGCAATTTGATGCCTTCGTGGTCAAAAGACGGCCGTTTTATTGTATATTCGACCGATAGGCCGGCCGAAGGGCAAACTGGCATCCAGAAAGGTTACTCATTAGCTATATTTGACGTTCAAACAAAAGAAATAAAAGTACTTCCGGTATTTCCTGGTGCAGAAAACCTCAATGCCCAGATAGATTCAACTGGTGACAATGTGTATTTTCTGTCAGACGCTAATGGCATAAGAAATTTGTACCATTACAACGTATCAAGTAATGAAACCAAGCGTTTGAGCAATGCCCAAACCGGAGTTTGCGGGGTGACACATTTTACTCCAGCACTCACTATGAACCACCAAAACATAATATATACCTATTATTGGAACGGAGATTATAATCTTTACAAAGCTAATATCAATGATTTTAAAGCGGTAAAAGTAAACACAGACGAAGTGAATTTTGATGCGGCTATACTCCCTCCATTTAAAAGAATTGGCAAGGACATAGTCAATGTCAACCTGGGCGAGGCTATAGATAAAAGCACCCTGCCCAAAGACTCTATTATCCCGGTCCCCTATCGTTCAAAATTTCAATTGGACTACATAGGAGGCTCCAATGTAGGCGTTTCGGCGGGGTCATATTATGGGACAGGTATGTCGGGCAGTGTGGACATGCTCTTTGGTGATGTAGTAGGCAATTACCAGCTTTATACCAGCCTGGCCATAAACGGGCAGATTCAGGACTTTGGAGGCTCAGTAGCCTTTATCAACAACAAAAACAAGATAGACTGGGGTGCTTCACTTTCGCACATCCCATACAAATATGGCAATTATTACTATTCAAATGACAGTGTGGATGACAACCTGGTTTCGGTGCTAAATGTAGATATGCAATGGATTTTTGAAAACTCAATAGCTTTGTTTGCTATAAAACCTTTATCGCAAACCCGAAGAATAGAAGCTTCTATATCATATTCATATTACAATTTTTATCTTGAACGCGATAAATATATAGGAAGCATTTATGGATATTCAACCTGGATTGGACGCGAAAAGAACCTGCCAACAGACAAGGGATTTGGTATTGCCTCTGTGAGTACAGCCTATACACTTGACAATTCGTACATGGGCATAGCCTCGCCATTACGTGGACAGCGCTTCAGGGTCGAAGTGGACCAATATGTTGGCAAGATAAACTTTACCAATTTATTGATAGATTACCGGAAATACTTCTTTATCAACCCTTACAGCTTTGCCTTCAGACTTTATCACCAGGGAAGATATGGCAATGTGACTACAAACAATGTAATAAGGTCGTTGTACTTAGGATGGCCGTGGTTGGTACGTGGGTTTTACGGATTTATCGGGGCAGACAGTTATCTGGCCAATCAAACCATGCTGTTTGGAAGCCGTTTGGCCATAGCCAATGCTGAATTCAGGATCCCGTTTACCGGGCCCGAACGGTTATGCCTGATACCTTTTAAATACTTTGTTTCCGAGCTTTCATTCTTTACAGATGCTGGTGTAGCCTGGAGTAAAATAGACCAACTTACCCTTAACCGCCACAAAAACGAAACGTTAAAAGTCAACTATAAAAACCTGGCTACATCTGGCCCGGATAATATGTTTGATGGCTTAGACGAAAACTATTACCGATACCCGCTTATGACCTATGGGGTTTCTTTGCGCATTAACCTTTTCGGGGTGTTAATCATCGAACCATATTATTCCATCCCATTTATGAAAGACTGGCAAAGCTATGCCGGCCTGAACCTCAATTTATTCCCCGGTTGGTAAATTATTGTCCTAACCATATCAAAATGAACAAATAAAATATACCTTTGTGCCGTTTTGTAAAGAACATAACCTGTTTTATAGTAAAAAAAAAACACATGAAAAAAATTCTGACCTTTATATTTATTGGGAGCATTGCCTTCAATGCTTTTTCGCAAAAGAAACAGAAAGAAGAATTAAAAACCAACCTTGACTCTGTATCGTATTGTTTGGGAACTTATTTTGGCAATTCGCTAAAAGCAGCTGGTGTAAGTGCAATAAATAACGAAGCTTTTATAAAAGGTTTGGAAGCTGAACTTAGTGGCACCTCTAAAATATCGCAAGAAGTTGCTAATCAACTCATTCAAGCTTTTATGATGAAGCAATTTCAGGCCAAAACGCAAAAAAACCTGGCAGAAGGCCGCAAGTTTCTTGAAGAAAACAAAAAGAAAGAAGGCGTAATAACCCTTCCAAGTGGTTTGCAATACAAAGTGATTGCAAATGGCGAAGGAGAGTCGCCTACCATCAATGATAAGGTTACCTGCCATTATGAAGGGAAATTAATCAACGGAAAAGTATTTGACAGCTCAATACAAAGGGGCAAGCCTATGCAGTTTGCCGTAAATGGCGTAATCAGCGGATGGACCGAAGCCCTGCAACTGATGAAACCCGGGGCAAAATGGATTTTGTACATTCCATCAGAACTGGCTTATGGCGAGCAGATTATGCGCGGCAGCGAGATTGAGCCAAACAGTGTATTGATATTCGACATTGAGCTTATTTCGGTTGAAAAACAAACTCCTGCAGAAAATAAATAATTATTAATTTTTTTAAATATAAAACAATGAAAGTAAAATTTTTAGTTTCGATTTTAGCAATTTCGTTGGTAGTATTAAGTGCATGTAATAAAAAAAGCACTGTAAAACTCCGTAACGATGTGGACAGTGCCAGTTATGCCATTGGGGTTTCAATAGGTGCAAATTTACAACCGCTTGACATGCCGGCTTTTAACGCTGAACTTTTCAAACAGGCCGTTATGGAAGCAATGGCCAAAAAAGAACACAAGATGACCCAAGAGCAAATTCAAATGTTCTTACAACAATATTTCACAAACCTTCAAAAAAAACAAGCTGAAGCTTCATTGAAAAAAAATGAAGAATTTTTGAAGAAAAACAAAGAACGCAAAGGTGTTATCACTACCGCCAGCGGCTTGCAATATGAAGTATTAAGAGAAGGCACAGGGGCAACCCCCAAAGCTGAGGACATGGTTACCATCAATTACAAGGGCACACTAATTGATGGCACTGTATTTGACAGCTCATACGAACGCAAAGAGCCTATAACATTTGCCGTAAATGGTGTTATCCCGGGGTTTTCAGAAGCCCTTCAACTGATGAAAGTGGGGTCAAACTACAAAATCTACATTCCATCGCAATTAGGTTATGGCCCTAATCCTCAAGGGAAAATCAAACCCAACTCATTATTAATTTTTGAAGTTGAGCTTTTATCTATTTCAACCCCCGAACAGAAAAAAGAAGAAGCAAAAAAACAATAAGCTTTTTTAACAAAAAAAGAAAGCATACATTTAACAAGATGTGTGCTTTTTTTATGCAATGATTACTTTTGCAAAAAAAATAAGAAGCTATGTATGACTATCTGAAAGAACTAAGTGTTTCTCTTGAAAAGTTGATATTATCGCATCATCTATCACCAACAGTAGCACATTCTCTTAATCTTATGGCCAACATAGTAGCCATAGCTTTAATGGCAATGTTGGCCAACTTTGTGGCCAAAAAAATCATCATTTCTATCATCAAAAAGTGGGTAGATAAAAGCACCAATGACTATGACGATGTATTTTATGAAAAAGGCGTATTCAACCGCTTATCTCACCTGGCTCCGGCATTGGTGATATCAAAACTTACGCCAATTGCATTATATGGGTACAACGTAGCTATCAATACCATTGCTACTTTAACCAACATATACATACTTTTAGCTGTTATAGCTGTAATAATGGCTGTTATCAATGCCTTGCATGATATATACAACATGACCCCCATGGGCAAACAACGTTCAATAAAGGGTTACATTCAGGCTGCCAAATCTATAGTGATTTTTATCGGTGTGTTGATGGTAATCTCCATTTTGGTAAAAAAAGACCTGAGTTCGTTGTTTGCAGGATTGACAGCCTTTGCAGCTGTTTTGATGTTTGTTTTTAAAGATGCTATCCTGGGTTTGGTTGCAGGTATTCAAATCTCCTCCAACGACATATTACGTGTAGGTGATTATATAGAAATGCCAAGCCGCGGAGCTGATGGCACTGTTATTGATATAAAACTCAGCACTGTTAAGGTTCACAATGCTAACCGGACTATTGTTACTATTCCTACCTATTCTTTCGTCAACGAATCATTTTTAAACTGGCGTGGGCTTGATATCTCATTAGGAAGACGTATAAAAAGATCTATAAACATTGACATGCAAAGTATCTTTTTTTGTAACGACCAACAACTTGAAGAATTTAAGAAAAACCCTTTGGTAGAACGTGCCATAGAAAAAAGCAGCCCCGGGATATATGATAAAATTACCAATGCCCAGGTTTTCAGGCTATACATCGAAGAATGGCTAAAAAACAACAAAGACATCAATGCCGGAATGCCATTTCTGGTAAGATATCTACAACCCACCGAAAACGGTATGCCTTTAGAGCTGGCCGTACACACATTTCACAAACCAGCAGCAGACTTTGAAGAGGTACAATCATCTATATTTGAATACCTGATAGCCACAGCCCCACAGTTTGGCTTACGTATCTTCCAGGTACCAAGCGGTTTCGATGTAAGGAAATAAATTACAACAAACTACCTCAAAAACGCCTTTGAATGACCTCAAAGGCGTTTTTGTTGCTTTAACTTCAAATTAAGGTTCAATTTTAGCTTATACACTTAAAATGGATTAACTTTAAAATATCCAAAAATGAGTATATGCAAATTCTTCTGATTATAATTTTCTTTCTGCTTATCACGATTGTGATATTGATCATTAAACTTCAATCTTTCAGAAAAAAAACAGCTTCGGCCTCTTTACTTGAAGAAACACCTGAAAATTTAGAAAATCTGAATTTAGAGAAATACACTAAAACACTTGAGAAACTGGTCAAAGAGAAAACCTTTGAGTTGGAACAAAACAACCAGGAATTACTTACCCTTAACGAAGAACTTGATGCTGCTAATGAAGAATTGCAAGCTAATAACGATGAGTTAAATTCAATAAATGAGGAACTAAACAATACAAACACAATTCTTCAACATGAAATTGAAGGACACAAAAAGACCCAGGCTGAAAAGTCAATAGTAGAGGAAAAACTAAACAAATTCATTTCACAGTCAAGCGAAGCAATAGTTATTATCAACGAAAAAGGCATTGTAGAAGACTGGAATGATACAATGACCCAAATAACTGGGGTTACAAAAGAAGGAGCCTTAGGTAGTTTTATTTGGGACGTTACCTATATGATGGCTTTTGACCCTGATAAGGCCGAATTGCTTCGGGAAAGTTTTAAAAAAAATACGATACATTTTTTTGAGGAAATAAGAAAGGGTAATAGTAAAGAGCAAGTTTCAGAAACTCAAATAAGACATCACGATTCGTCTCACCGATATATTCGTACTACACTTTTTCCAATATTTACGGAGAGTGGTTATTATGGAGGTGTTATAATTTCAGATATTACCCAGAAAAAAGCTATTGAAGCCCAGCTCGAAACGTACCGAAATGAGCTGGAGATGCTTTTGGAAGAAAAAAACCAACATCTTGAACAATTGTCAGACCGCTTAAATGAGGTATATACATATTCTTCAGATGCCATTACTTTTATGGATATATTGGATGAAGGAAACACCATAAGAGTGTTCGATTTAAACCCTGTATCTAAGAAACTTTTTAAAATATCCGATGAGCAGCTTCTTAATGGGGTAGATATCACCGAATTACTTCCGAAAATAAAAATTGATTCTTTCAGGCAACATATTTTGCCTAAACTACTTGCAGGAAATCCTGTAACATTTACCGAAGATAGAGATACCGGAAATGGTTATTGGAATTCAACAATATACCCTGTTAAGGGGGAAACAGGTAAAGTACATCGCATTGCAGCATTTTCGAGAAATGTTACTGCCGAATACGAAAAAAACAAGACGCAAGCCATTCTGAATTCAGCTGTCAACAGTTGGCCTTATGAGTTTTGGGTTACTGATGACCAAGGACGGGTTATCCTTCAAAATAAAGCTTCAATAGAAATATGGGGCGATCTGTCAGGACAACCTATTGATGTGCTTGATATTCCGGAAGAAACTAAACAATTTACTAAAGAAAAAGTGCAGTTGGGCTTACATGGAGAGCATACAAGCACCGAATTGGTTTTTGACACGCCAAAGGGCAAACGCTATGTAATGTTCAATATTCACCCGGTGTTTCAAAACGACAAGATAACGGGGATATTGGGAATGGGTATAGATATTACCGAATTAAAAACAGCTGAAGAGAATATAAGGAAAAGTGAAGCAAATTACAGGCTGTTGGCCGAGAATATTGAAGATGTCATCTGGAAAATGGACATCGAAACCATGCAATATACTTTTATAACCCCTTCAATATATAAGCTCTCCGGCTTTACTGTTGAAGAAGCTATGGCTCAAAGCCTTGAAGATATGGTGTCACCTGAATCTTTAGAATATGCAAAAACAAATATAGCTGAACGATTACAACAATATTACCAAGGCAATCTGCAAAACATTACTCAAAAAAACGAAATAGAGCTAAAATGTAAAAATGGCAGCTTTGTATGGGTAGAAGTAAACAGTACTTTAGTGGCCGATGAGTCGGGAAAACTCAAAGAAATATTTGCCTCGTCGCGTAATATTACTGAGCGCAAAATTGCTGAAAAGAAGATCAAAGAAAGTGAAGAAAAATTTCGCACTATATTTAATTCGGCTACAGATGGCATAATACTGCTTGACAACAACTTGAAAATAATGGATATTAACCGGGCTTCCTACGAAAAAACAGGCTACCAATATGAAGAATTAGTCCATAATACCATATTCACGCTTTTGAGTAAAGAAGGTATCAATATAATCCAACGCCAAATTAGCGCATTAAAATCAGGCGGTATTGTCCTCAATTTTGAAACCGAGATTTTTATAAAGAATGATGGAGTAATACCAGTAGAAGTAATTGCAACAAATATCAACATTAGCGGACAGGAAGCCATCTTGCTAATAGCCCGCGACATCTCCGAACGCAAAAAATTAGAGCGGGAATTACTTAACAGCGTTATTAATACCGAAGAAAAAGACCGTCTTCAGTTTTCGCAAGAGCTGCATGATGGCATTGGGCCTCTTTTGTCGGCAGCCAAAATGTACGCAGACTGGCTGGCCGAGCCCAATAAAACATCAGATTCAACAACTATTGTCCCCGAAATACAGAAACTCATTAACGAATCAACTTTAGCAGTAAGGGACTTGTCATTCAAGCTAAGCCCGCATATTCTGCAGAATTATGGTATTATTGAGGCCCTTAAAGCTTATGCCGACAAAGTAAATAAGTCAGGTAAGGTTAAGGTCTCTGTTGAAAGTACTGAGCTTGGGCGTTTTGATGAAATTATAGAGGCTACTTCGTATCGTATTATTTGCGAATGCATTACCAATACTTTAAAACATGCTGATGCAAAAAATATCAGCATTCACACTGTATTAGAAAATGACACACTCATTATTAACTATACTGATGATGGCAAAGGGTTTGATGTTGTAAAAGTATTGGAAAACCGAAAAGGAATAGGGTTACTGAATATGCAAAGCCGCTTAAAATCATTGAACGGGACACTCGCTATAAATAGCACCTTAGGTAAAGGTACAGTATTTATTATAAAAATCCCTTTATCTTATATAGAATAGACTTTGAAATTTTAATACTTTTATAATTGACCATCACACAAAACAATGATTAAGATTATCATAGCAGACGACCACACCATGTTTCGCGAAAGCATAAGCAAAATGTTCACCATGCGAAAAACTGTAGAAGTGCTTGCCGAAGCATCAAACGGAGTTGAACTTTTAGCGCTTCTTGACCATTTTAGCCCGGATATGGTACTTATGGACATTGCCATGCCCGAGATGGATGGCATTGAAGCTACCAAAAAAGCCTTGGCCAAACAGCCTAACCTGAAAATACTGACACTCTCGTCTTTTGGCGACGAACAGTATTACTTTCAGATGGTCGAAGCCGGGGCTAAAGGTTTTGTTTTGAAGAATGCCGGGCTTTCTGAACTTGAAATGGCCATCAAAGAGGTAGCCAAAGGCGGGAGCTGGTTTTCGTCTGAGCTTTTACAAAAAGTCATAGTCAATTTGAGTGCAAAAAATAAAAAAGAAGACGAAACCGGCCTTACCAACCGCGAAATGGAAATTTTGAAACTAATATGCGAAAACCTCACCAACGAACAAATAGCCGAAAAAATTCACCTTAGCTGCGATACGGTCAAATGGCACCGCAACAACATCTTGTCCAAAACAGGCTGTAACAACGCAATAGGGCTGCTTATTTATGCTATAAAGCATAAGCTTGTGAAGATTTGACAATTAACTGGATTTCTATATAAGAAAAATAGCTAATGTTTTAAACTATAGCTTCTTAACTTTTGTACTTGTTCAGCTTAGGCTTTGCCTGAGCTGAGTTTATGCCGTCAGGCTATAAGCAGAAAAGTTTCCATGAAACAGGCGAAGCATTAAAAAGAAAAAATTCCTTTTCATCGCCTTTTTGTTCGATTTCGGCCGAGAAGCCTAACACTCCTGTTGTTTGTTTATTGCTACATTACCAGGCTTCGAGGGTGAAAGAGTTAAGGCGATAAAAGTTTTTGAGCAACTTTTTTCGACAAAAAAGTTGCATAGAGACTTAGTATTTATTGCTATTCAAATGTTTTAATAATAATAGACAATGTTATTCTTATATCGAACACAGGTTGAATAGCAAATCAAATCTGCCGTGGCATGGAAACTTTTCTGTTTAGTTAATGTCTGTAAATATCAGATACATAAGCATACTACTTCTTTGCTTAATGACTTTTAACCTATAATGTAAAAATCTTGTCAAACCAAGCATACAACTTTATGTGTATTTTATCCCCCTACATTGAGATGGGGTACCCCCCTTTTTAACAATGGCCCAAAACCATTCCCTTATTGGTTAAATCCATTTTTCTGGCCGGTGTTTTTGCTTGTCGGGCAAAATAACTTTGGACTAACAATTACACAAGTAAAAAATCAAATTAAGGGGATATGAAAACGTTAAATATAATTCTGGTCGATGATAACGAATCCTTTAGAGAGGCATTGAAAAAAGTACTGGTTACAAAATACAATGCCAATATTATTGCAGAAGCATCAAGCGGTGAAGAATTTCAGCAAATCAAAATTCTTCGAAAAGCTGATGTAATCCTTATGGATGTTATGATACCAGACATAGATGGTATTACACTTACCAAAAAAGCACTGTGGCACGAACCCAGCTTGAAATTTATAGCAATCACCTTGCATTATGACAAAGTATATCTGGAAACATTACTCGAAGCTGGATTTAAAGGCTGTATTTTCAAAAACAACATTTTTTCAGAACTCGAACCAGCCTTAGAAACCGTAATAAACAATAGATACTACTTCCCTCAGGATATTTCCATCGATGGTAGGGATTATTTTTCAATCAAAAAATGATTAACCATGGATATGAATCAATTAAAACTGAAGTTTATTGATGAAGCCGAATCACTTTTAACCAGTTTAGACAACGTACTTATCGAGCTGGAAAAGACCGACGACCTGCAAAATATCAACGAGGCATTCAGGGTGATGCATACTATTAAAGGGGCCAGCGGCATGTTTGGCTTTGACAAAATAGTTGAAATAACGCACGAGCTCGAAAGTATTTATGACCTACTGCGTCAAAAGACGCTGCAATTGAACCCTTCTATAATTGATATTACCTTCACTGCTGCTGACCACATAAGGGCGTTACTCATTGACGAAGCTTTCAGCAACGAAAACAATATCAAAAGGCATAAGTTGCTTAAAGAATCTATAGACGTTGTCAAAGGTATAAAAACCCCAGAAAGTAAAAAGACAGAACCCAAAACAACCTCAACTCCCAATGAAATTAAAGTATCAAACAAACCCACTACTGGCAATATAGATAAAAAGGCTACATGGAACATATTGTTTTACCCAAACGAAGAATTGATAAAACGTTGTGTAAACATGGCCTATACATTTCATGACCTGTTTGCTCTTGGCGAGTATAAAATTTCAAGCAAGCCATTTAACAATAGCGAAGGCGAATTTTGGAGCATTTTCCTCGTTACTGACCAACCTTTTGAAGAAATTGAGAATGCCCTGATGTTTGTTATGGACTATTGCAAAATATCAAAAGTTGCAGATTTTGACATTTTCAACCCAACAGAACTTGAAAAACGCGATGAACAATTGAATAATATTACTCAACATATAGAAGCCTTTGACACAACTGATATGCAAAACAATGCACCTAATAATGCAAATGATTCCGGCAAAGAACTCATTCATTTGATTAACAAAACCAATAACCAGCAACCAGTACAAATGACACCTAAAGCTACAACTCGCATCAATGTTGAAGCTTCAAAACTTGACACACTGATGTACCTCGTAAGTGAATTGGTTACAACAAAATCCGAGCTGCTTATTGCTCTCAAAAAACATGATGAAGAAAAATCCATAGATGCCGCCGAAAAAATTGAAAAACTTTCTAAGCTTTTTAGTGACAACGCCCTGAGCATCCGCATGGTTTCTTTGCACGAAATGTTGAATAAATTCAAAAGGCTCATCCGCGATTTGGCCAAGCAACTGGGCAAACAAATCGAATTTGAAATTATTGGAGAAGATACTGAGCTTGATAAAAACATCATTGATGCTATAGGAGAGCCAATAATGCACCTTATCCGCAACTGCATAGATCACGGTATAGAAATACCCGAAAAACGCATAGCAAAAGGGAAACCAGAAACCGGAACAATTAAGTTCGAGGCCCAGAAAACAGGCAATTACGTATATATCACCATTAGTGACGATGGTAATGGCATTAATACTGAATACGTTTATAACAAAGCTGTCGATAAAGGCTTTATACAACCCGGAACAAATCTGACTGAAAAAGAAATCATGGACTTAATATTCCTTCCGGGTTTTTCAACAGCCGAAAGCCTTTCAAATGTCTCAGGCAGGGGCATAGGAATGGATATTGTCTTAAAAAGAATCCATGACATTCGGGGCGAGATTATAGTCTCTTCAACCAAAAACATAGGAACAGCCTTTACCTTAAAATTGCAACAAACCGTATCCATTATTAGCACTTTGTTGGTAACATCTGGCAAAACAACATACGCTATACCTATTGAAGATATTGAAGCCTGCAATATCGAGCTTGACGAAAACACCACCAATACCCAGAGTAAACTTATCAGATATAACAACGAACTACTCCCATTTTACATTTTAAAGGGCTATACAATGCATGCAGAAGACAGCAGTTGCTCTCAAAAACTGATTATCATCAATAAACAATCTAAGCGATACGCCATCATTGCAGATACAATTATTGGAGAATACCAGGCAGTTATTAAGCCGTTGGGAAAAGCTTTTTCCGAGGTAAAGCATTTGTCTGGTGCCAGTTTGCTTGGAGACGGAAGTATAGCTTTATTGCTCGATACCGATAATGTATGGTTTAAAACATCTAATAATTAGGAACTTAAAAAAGTAAGTACGATGAAAGCCAACACATATTTGACATTCAAACTTGGACAAGAACTTTTTGCCGTAAATGTTGACAATGTACTTGAGGTGCTCGAAAGACAGCTGATTACTCCTGTGCCCGATGCTCCCAAGAATCTATTAGGCATTATCAACTTTAGGGGCGAAATCTTACCTGTTTTAAACACACATCTGAAATTTAACCTTACGGTTGAAGATAACGAGGAGTTGGAGCGACTTTTAATAGTATTTGAAATAGGCCAGGACGAAAACAAATATTCGGTCGCAGCTACAGCCGATGCTGTTAAAGATGTAATCGAGGTCGCTAACGAACAAATTAAACCAGTTCCCGAAAACGGGATAAGCTATGACAGCAAGTACCTGACTGGAATAACAAACTATAACAACCAATTTGTCATGCTGCTCAATACAATCAAAGCATTCAGTTTTTAAAATAAAAAAATACAATTTAAATATTCACTAAAAATCAATAGTCATGAAAAAATTGATGATCAAATCAAAAATCCTTCTTGGGTTCGGAATTATCCAGTTATTAATAATTGTGATAGCCACCTTAGGAATAATAAAAATGTACCAAATGAACAATGCCAGCCAAGATATGGCTACAGTCCATTTACCTTCAGTTTATCATGCCGGGAGCATGAATACAGACAAAGAACAAATCCGTAATAAAGAATATCGTTACTTATCAAACGTCAATGATGAAGAAAAAGCTAAGACAGAAAAACTTACTAAAGAAATTGCCAATTCTTACAAAGAGCACCTTAATATTTATCAGGCAAAATTGGTAAAAAATGATGAAGAAAAGATGTTGATTGACTCAGCAGCTATATATTTCGAGCAGTACATGAAATTGCACGAGCAGATTATTGCTTTTTCAAATGAGAAAAAAATGGATAAAGCCCGTGAATTGATGGCTGGTGAAGCCCGAATAGTTTTTTATACCTGGACAGAAGTCCTTGATAAATTGGTAGAGTTGAATAAAGACGAGGCTGCAACTATAGCTGCTTCTTCAGATAAAGCATTTGGCATCCTGTTTTATGTAGTAATTATTGGAGTGCTCTTTGGCAGCATTATGTGTATCATTATGGCATTCTACATTGCCAACGGAATATCAAGAAATCTGAGCCAGATAAATGAAGCAGCCCGGAATATTGCTCAAGGTAACCTGGATATCAACATGCAAATTGATACCAAAGATGAGATATACGCTCTCGCCCAGTCATTCGAAGTAATGATAAATGCCTTAAAATCACTAATCAATGACACCCAGATGTTAGCCAAAGCCAGTTATGATGGCGAACTGAACAAACGCGCCAATATTGAAAAACATCAGGGCGATTATCAAAAAATTGTTAAAGGGATGAATGAAACCTTAGATGGCATTGTTGCACCTTTGAATGTTACAAGTGAATATCTTGATAAAATCTCTCAAGGCATCATTCCCGAAAAAATTACCAAGGAATACAAAGGCGAATACAACAATTTGAAAAACAGCATCAACCGCTGCATCGATGGATTAGCAGGGCTTATTGAAGCCAATTTGGTAATGCAAAAGCTGGCAGTTAGTGATGCAACTTTAAAGGTACAAGGTTCATACCAGGGGATATTTGCTCAAATAGCTGATGCCACCAATAAAGTATATGATTCTTTCAATAATATATCTAATGCCATTGAATTATTTGCTATTGGTGATTTCAAAACCCTCAACGAAATGAACCAGTCATTTGTAAAACTATCAGAAAATGATAAAATTGTGCCGGCATTCAAGAATTTAAACGCTGCCATGAACCAAATTGCCGAAAAAGCAAAACAAATAGCAGAAGGTGATTTAACAGTAACGCTCGAAAAACGGTCAGAAAATGACATCCTAATGCAAGCACTAAACGATATGGTAACGCGTTTGAATGAAATCGTAGTACAAATCATGGAATCAGCACAAAATGTATCTGCGGGCAGTAGCCAACTTAGCAGCACTTCAGTACAAATAGCACAGGGAGCCAACGAGCAAGCTTCTGCAGCCGAAGAAGTATCTTCTTCTATTGAAGAAATGAACTCCACCATACAGCAAAACACTGACAATGCTGTTCAAACAGAAAAAATAGCCAAATCGGCATACAAAGGCGTTGAAGATGTGAGCAATGCTGCCATGAAGAGCCTGGAGGCAACAAAACAAATCGCCGAGAAAATCAAAATCATCAACTCCATTGCTGAAAAGACTGATATACTTGCCATCAATGCTGCCATTGAAGCAGCCCGTGCTGGTGAACACGGAAAAGGCTTTGCCGTTGTTGCTGCCGAAGTACGCAAACTTGCCGAAACCAGTCAAAAAGCTGCCGTTGAAATAAACGCTCTTTCAGCTTCAAGCCTTAAGCTTACTCTGGAAGGCGGTGAACTAATGTCTAAATTGATACCCGAAATACAGCGCACCTCAACCTTGGTTCAAGAAATAGCTGCTGCAAGTAACGAACAAAACTCAGGCGCTATGCAAATTGCCAAAGCCATTGAGCAACTCTCATCTGTAACCCAGGAAAATTCAGCCTCAGCTGAAGAAATGAGCTCAACAGCCGAAGAATTAGCTTCTCAGGCAGAAGCTTTGCAAGAAACAATTGGTTTTTTTACCACAAGTAAAAACGCGTCTGTTGACACTAAAAGTACCCAACAGGCTAAACAAATCACAATAGACAATAAAGTCAAACCTCTAAAAAAGAAAATAATCAAAACTACTGATGTTAAAGACCAGAAAGATATCGATTTTGAATCGTTCTAAGTCTCGTCAATAAAAATAGCTATTGCTGTCATAATCCTCCGGGAGTATAAAGCACCCGGAGGGTTTTTAAAATTTTCTATCTCTACAAACAATGTTCTCCTTTACAGGTTTTACACTGATAAGGCCTATTTACAAACTCTTTACCTATAACGCACAACCCTACTAACCGATTTTACCGGGTTCATCAGGGCTGACCCGGTAAGTTCTATAGGTATTGTCCCTTTCGGGAAAAAGCCTCCTAATGATTAATTGGTGTTTAACCTTAGCATCCCTGTAAATAGCCTTTGGCTGTCGGAAGCCCTGCCGATGTTACAAAAGCCGTTAAAGACCTGCTTGACAGTATAACAGACAAGCCAAAAGTGCTTCTTTCGTGCGGAGGGGGCATGCCGCCTAATGTTTCTACCGAAAATATCAGGGCTTTTATTGAGGCTACAAAATAATTACTACTTTTTTTATTTCGAGAAGGGTAAATGCCCGCGATTTTTATAATTTTATGTTACTTAACCAATAAGTAATATGAAAAAGCTCCCTTTTGAAATAAAGATTACCCTGATATATATATTTCTGGGGGCAATGTGGATACTGTTTTCTGACAGGCTTGTGGTCAGTTTTACCAGTGATATACGCAAAATACAAACACTATCGACATACAAAGGCTGGTTTTACGTATTAACCACCGGCTTGCTGTTTTACTTTTTAAAAAAAAAAGAAATAAAACGCCGAAATGAGCTTTATCACGAGCTTTTGGAAGCCAAAAAGAAAGCCGAAGAAGCTGACCGTCTCAAATCTGCATTCCTAGCCAACCTTTCGCATTATATCCGCACACCAATGAACAGTATCCTTGGATTTGTAGAACTGTTGAAAGAAAAAGACCTTTCAGCTCAAAAACAGGAGCTTTTTTTGTCTTATATTAATAGCCAAAGCTATCACCTTCTTCAGGTAATTTCGAGTATTATTGAAATTTCTAAGATTCAGGAAAACCAATACGAAATCAATAAAAGCTTATTTAGCCTCAACGAACTTTTGCGCAAGATAGTCATCAATGCAAATATTGAGATAAAAAGGCTGAACAAACCTGTTGTTGTAAATGCCCCTTTTGAAATGACAGGCCAAAATATTGAACTATATACCGATAAGGATATAGTAGAGCAGATATTATCAAACCTGGCATCAAATGCTGTCAATTTTACCCCGAAAGGAGAAATCATGATTGGTTACAACATAAGCGAAAAACAGGTTGAAATATTTGTTAAAGATACAGGCGTAGGTGTTTCGGAAGAGACACAAAAAGCATTGTTTAAAGATTTTCTTTACACTTCTTTTTACACTTGTTCGGAAGGCGAAGGAGCTGGTTTAGGCTTGCATCTTTCATCAAAATTGGCAATGCTTATTGGTGGAGAATTGAAATTGAAGTACACAAACAAAAATGGCAGTGAATTTTGCTTATACCTGCCATTGAATTTGAGAGCTGACGCTAATTAGACAAAAGTTAGATATTTCAAGCCAGCGGTATTGAAATAAAAAACTCGCTCCCCTCTCCCATTTTGCTTTCGACCCATATTTTGCCATTATGTTTACGAATAAAATCCTGACAAATCAACAAGCCCAGGCCCGTGCCTTTTTCGCCTATGGTACCAGGTTTTGAGTCAATATTAGTTACCTTAAAAAGGTTTTCTTTTACCACAGGAGTTAACCCTTCGCCTTCATCCCTAACCGAAAATATCATTTCGGTATCTGCATAATTTGTAGTAAGATAGATGGTTTTGCCTTTAAAACTATATTTAATAGCATTAGATACGAGGTTACGAACAACAGTGCCCATCAGGTTAGGGTCTGCATTTATTAATTTTTGGGAGCCATTAACCACCTCTGTTATTTTTAAATCTTTTCTTTGAGCCAGTTGGCTTAAAACGCGCAATTCATTACTAACACACACTGAAAAAGCCATTGGTTCAGGATGGAAGCTGATTACCTCTCTTTGCGACCTGGACCAATCAAGCAGATTGGTAAGCATATAAAATGTTTGTTTTGACGAATCGAGGATAAAATTCAACTGGGTCTCCACTTTTTCAGGAGGATAATTTTTGAAATTTTTAATTAGGAGCTCGCTATAACCTATCAGGGCATTGAAAGGCCCTCTTAAGTCATGAGCCAGGATAGAAAACAATTTATCTTTGGTGGTATTGAGAAGGCTCAGCTGGTCGCGCTGGGCTTTAAGCTCTTCGGCCTGTTCAAGCACCCTTGTCTGTTGTTCCACAAGCTGTTCATTGGTTATTTTAATCTCTTCAGCCTGTTCTTCAATTTGTTGCTGACGTTCTTCAAGCAGTACATTGGTTTCGTTGAGTACAATATTATATGCCTGAAGTTCCTGGCTTTGCCGCAAAATTTCTTCCTGAGCTTGTTTTTGTTCTGTTACATCCTTTAAAATGCCGACTAACCCGATTACTTTTCCTTCGCTGCTGAAAATAGGGCATTTGGTTGTAGAAAGGACCCGTTCTTGCCCGTTGACGATTCTTTTACTTTCTTGATTGACAAGAGCTACCCCGGAAGCCATAATCTCTTGTTCTTCTTTATAATAAGCTTCGGCTATTTCTTTGGGATAAAAATCAAAATCAGTTTTGTTAAGGAACTCTTTCTCATCTTTAGCCCCCATAAACTGTACCTTAGCTTTGTTGATGACAATAAAGCGAGATTTGGTGTCTTTAATAAAAATATAGTCGGGCATGTTGTTTATCAGCGTTTTGAGTTGGTTACGCTCGTTCAGTATAGTTTGGTTTGCTTTCAGGGTAATATTGACATATACCCTGAATAGAATATACCCGGCCACCAATGACAACAACAATGCTATAAGGACTTTAAACCACCATGTAGCCCACCAGGGAGGAAGTATAATAATTTTTAGGGCTTTCCCGGTCTCGTTCCACACGCCATCGTTATTGGCTGCTTTCACTTTAAAAACATATTCGCCGGGAGGTAATTTGACGTATGTTGCTTTAGTCTTGTTATATACATTGTTCCATTCTTTTTCATATCCTTCCAGAATGTAGGTAAATTGGTTAAATTCTGGAGAATTATATTGTAAAGCAGCAAATTCAAAAGAAATTACATTGTCCATATAGGAAAGGACAATTTTATCCGTTTCAAGGATGTTTTTTTTGAGTATGGCTTTTCCTCTGACAAGCTCGCCAACTCCAACACTTTTATTGAATAGTTTAAAATCAACAATCGCCACAGAGGGGACAACAAGGTTTTCTTTGATACTATCGGGATGAAAACAATTGTAGCCGTTTGTTCCTCCAAAATACATCATGCCGGTACTCTTATCTTTATAGGCCGAGTTAGGCAAAAATTCGCTTCCCTGCAAACCATTGCTCACGTTAAATGTTTTTACTTTATAAGAAACTTTATTAAACCTCGACAATCCTTTTGAAGTGCTAATCCAAAGGTTTTCATTATTATCTTCGAGGATACTGCAAATATATCCATCAACCAAACCGTTATTTTCAATATTAAAAAGCTTGAACGATGGTTTTTTATTGCTATTGAGCATTTTATTCAGGCCCCGCGATGTGCCTATCCACAATTCTCCTTTTTTATCTTCAAAAATAACATTGACCTCATTTGAGCTTATCGAAAGGCTATTTTGAGCATCATAGCTATACCGGACAAAACAATCATGCTCTCTGTCGTATTTATTTAACCCGCCACCCACAGTAGCAATCCATAAAACGCCCTGACGGTCTTCTATAATTGAAGAAATTATATCGCTGCCAATACTTGCAGAGTCTAAAGGATTATGTAAATATTGTCGGAAGGCGTTTTTAACCGGATCATACCTGACAAGCCCGCCATCATAGTTGCCAAGCCAAAGGTAACCAAACCTGTCCTCGCAAATAACCTGAATGTGAGTATCTGAAGCTTTGGCAGGGTCATAGTAAAACCTGTAAAAACGCTTATTGGCCAAATCAAACCTGTTCAGCCCCGATTCGGTGCCTATCCATATTCTGCCTTTTTTGTCGGTAAAAATTGCTTTTATTGAATTGTTGCTAATACTATAAGGATTTTCAGGTTGATATACAAAATGTTCCCAGGTATTTGTTTTCTTATTAAAATAATTAAGCCCTCCAAAATTTGTACCCACCAAAAGGTTGCCAGCTTTATCAATACAAAATGCACGTACAGCCCTGTCATTCATACTATTTTGTTGGCCAGGTTGAATGTTGATGTGGTTAAACTGCATTTTTCTTTTATCAACTTTATTGAGCCCATAATTGGCAGTACCTATCCACAATACCCCGGTTTTATCTTCAAATATGGCATAAATAGTATTGCCACTAATGCTGTTGGGATCAAGCGGGTCATTCTTAAATTGATAAAATTTGTCTTTTTCTGCTTTTTGATTATTATTTTCTTCACTGTTATAAATGAGTTGATTAAGGCCTCCACCCCATGTACCTATCCAGAGGTTGCCAGAAAAATCTTTGTACAACCTATATACCTTATCACTTAAAATGCCGTTTTTATCGCTTTTATCAAACCTGTACCTGACAACCCTGTTAGAAGGTTGTTCTATTTTGTTCAGCCCGGCTTCCCATGTGCCTATCCAAATATTTCCATCTTTGTCTTCACAAATTGAGGTACAGTTATTATCACTCAGGCTATTAGCATTACCGCGTTGGTGATATATATTGTTAAAAAGCTTTTTAGCTGCATCCCATTTGCTTACCCCGTTTTTAGTAGCTATCCAGATATTCGTTTTCGAATCCTGGTAAATAGTATTTACATTATCGTTGGCTAAAGAATTTTGGTTTAATGAATCATAAACATAATGTACAAAGCTAATTTTTTGAGGCAAAGTATTGTTTTTTAAATATTTTGCTTCTATCACGTTGACACCTCCCCCCCAGGTAGCAATCCAAATATTTCCCTGGGGATCTTCATAAATGGTATTTATTAAATTATCGCTAATACTATGTTTATCTGCGGGATTGTGGCGATAAGAAACAAAAGCATCTTTTTCTCTGATGTACCTGTTAAGGCCTCCGCCCCATGTGCCTATCCAAAGATCCCCGGCCTTGTCCACCATTAACGATTTGATAAAATTATCGCTAATACTATCGTCACTTTGTCTGCTGCTTAAATAAGTTTTAAAGTGGCTTCCGTCGTATCGGTGTAAGCCATAATATGTACCTAACCACAAAAAACCTTCTTTATCCTGCACTATTGCTGTAACTGAAGTTGAAGGCAACCCTTGTTTTTCGGACAAATGTTCAAAGTTTAATTTACTCTGTGAGTGCAGACCAATGCATAATAAAAGGAATAGACCTGTAAAATATTTGGGGGGGCATTTAATGGTCAGCATAAGTGTTTTCTTATTGTCCTTATAAATTTAATATACTTTTTTTTAATCTACATACATTCTTTCCATTTTTAATAACATATTAAACTTTATATTTTGAGCAAAACAAAGAAACTATCCTGCCTTTTAAAGGCTTTTAAATTACGTCATTTAAGCAGTTAATTCTACTTTGAATATATTGAAACCATATTGTCCGGTAAATAAAATAGATACTTATAAATACTAGTAATATTGTTGATTAGAAACTGGTCGCCCCGCCAGGGCTTAATTTTAACGATGCTTAATTTTACTACAAACAGGACGTCGCTAAGCGACTAAATAATAGCAGCGTAGCTGCGAACTGTTTGTAGGACAACCAAATACACCCAATGCTTCTAAGCCGCATAGCGGCGAACTGTTTGTACCGGACAACAATGACATTGAAATACAATTACATATAGTTAAATAGTTAAAATATAAAGGTAAAAAAGCAACGTAGTTGCAACATCTTTGTAGTTCAATAAAACTGCCATAGTCATCAGGTACGATGCACCGATATAGCATATTATATGTTTCGCCACTAAGAGGCTTAACATTTACAGGCAACAATTTTCTAAAAAGATTTCGCAGCAATGCGGCTAACAGCAAGGGTTAACTAATCTGTCAAGGTAGAATTAACTATCTGTACGATAAAAAATCACATTTTATACCTTACCCCAAAACTAAAATTAAATATGTCAGCAGGCTTAATTTTCTTGTTTTTCAGGGCATACCAGATTTTATAATCAACAGTTCCTAACTCTGAATACAACGCAACACGACTAACTCTCTTATCAACAGACAAGCACCGGGCATTACACCCTACCAAAGGCATGAGGTGCAAGGCATTGGGCAAATAGTAGTCATCAGGATATAAATCGGGGTAACGAATGTAAGTGTTCGAAGTAATGCCGTACAATACACACATGCCGGCATAAGAGCCCAATTCAAGGCTTGACAACTGTCCTTGCACAAACTGGTACGATGCTTTTATGGCAAAAGAATGTACCCTCACGCCATTGAGCCGCTTGGGCAAATATCCATAATTGAGGTCAACATACAACTTGTCATCCATGTATGTTTGGCCCATCCCTACAGAAAGCAGTCCAATATTGCCGGCATATTGTACTTTCATGTAAGTTGGCCCCTTAGGCTCTATTACTGAATCTTTGTTGTTTTGTGCATAAATGCAGCTTGTAGAAAACAGTATGACCAATAAGACAAGTAATAATAACATTTTAAGGTTAATTTAACTGTTCAATAATAGCCTTATCATGGACAATACTAACAACAAAGCAGCTTTTATCCTTAACACAGCCAGAAACTATACTATGAATACCGTTCACCTTTTTATCAAGAAAACTATGATCATGCCCATAAATGCATAAAATGGTATTTTGTGGAGTTACAATCTGATCAAATACAAGCTTATTTAAGCCTTCCATCTGATCTGACCAGGGGGGGATATGGGCCAATACAATATGTTTGTAAGCGCTGTCGGCCATTTCCTCTTTCAACCACTCGTACTTAGGCGATTTGTTGTTGTTTTCCCAAATAATATCATCAAACATCACAAACTTGTACCGACCAACAATAAAGGACATATTGGGTTGGCCAAATACCTTATTGAAGATAACATAGCCATTTGAGCGATAGTCGTGATTGCCTATTACAGTAAATATTGGATATTTGCAATGCTCTACAGCATCAAGGTACCAAATATACTCCTGGGACAAACCGGCCTTGGTTACGTCGCCACAACAAACAACAAATTGCAATCCCTTTTGAAGGTTAATTTTATTTATGATTTCAGACAGTTTATCGTAATCGTTATGTGAATCAGAAAACACGGCAAACTTAAGAGTATCTTCATCGAATGCAACTAATGATATATTTTCAGCCCTTACTGTATTAAAAACACTTGTTTTTACATTAGCATCGTAAGGGCTATACTCTATCATGTCAGAGCATGAACAAAAAACTATCATGTTTATGCACGCTATAAAGATTAGGCTTCGTAATATTTTTAAATTAAATGGCATGCTTGAAATTTTTAAAAATAAAGCTTTCATTTTTTGTTTTGCATTAAAGTAGTTTATTTTACTACTTAGACCTTCCAAATTTTTGAAAACTCAAAGGCCACCTGACTAATTCAACACGTATATATATGAAACATCAAACAAATTTGTATAATAATAAAAAAACAAAAATTAGAATATCGGCAAAATGGACAAAAAAGGGGTTAAAACACTTACAATCAGCAGTCAAATGTGACTAAAAAAAACATACAACTAAAACAAAACTGCCCTCTTTATTAATCATCATCATTGTTTTTTTACTTTTGCAAAAAAGGCCCCGGGAAACCAAGAACAATTAAATAGAATGAAAAACCAAACAAAAACAACCCGGGGACCTTTTATATTCTATATATTATATCCTTCTAAACAAGACAAACCCATTATTTATCTCTTTATTAGCCCAAGCCTTTAACCAGTCATCAATAAAGTTTGAACAAAAATGATAATCATTAAAATAAAAAGAAATAAAACATTTCCTTAAGTGGACAAAATAAGGTATAAAGTGACTATTGTCACCGTTGAATTTTGTTATATTATTTTTACTAAACCAGTTCATAAACTTTATTAAAATATTTACCTTTTTAAATCAAAAACAGCATCTTAAAGAAAGGCCCCGGGAAACCATGAACAATTAAATAGAATGAAAACCAAAACCAAAAAAACAAACCCGGGGCCATGTTTTTCTATTTATAATTATTTATTGCCTGCAAATAGCGGGCTTTCTTTATCTGGTAATTACATTTTGCTTCGGTAAGGCTGTTCTGCGCATTAAGATAAGCAGACTGCGCCTCAAGCAAATCTGACATGCCCGACACACCAGCTTTATAGTTATCTGAAGTAACCTTGAGGTTTTCTTTAGCCTGTTCTACGGACTTTTCGGCAATAGAAACCTGAAAATAGTCTTCGTTCAGGGCATTCTTAGCCTGCGTTATTTGTAGTTGCATCAGCTCAGAAGTTTCGGCCATTTTATATCTGGCGCTTTCTATTTTTGCTTTACTTTCTTTAATCTTGTGAGCTCCTCCCCACCAGTCGCTAATAGGAATACTAAGGGTAGCAAATACAAGCCCGTTAGTCTTTTTACTATTCATTGCATCGGCATAAGTACCGGCAGCACCAACAGACAACTGCGGAAGATATTCGCCAGCAACCATGCGTTTTTGAAGCTCTTCTGCCTTAATGGCTTTTTCAAGCATCTTATATTCATTTCTGTTTGTTACTACCAACTCGTTATTATCCACATATATCTGAGGGCTTTCAATTTTCAAAGTTGAGCTGTCGAGAACCATTGCGCTATCGTACTTACATCCAATATGCTGACACAAAGCCATTTTGCCCAGAGCAATACCGTTGGTAAGTTTTATACGGTCAACCATTAGTTCGTTTTGTTTTAGCTGCACTTTTAAGAGGTCTGTTCGTTGAACCAGCCCGGCCTTATAAGCAACATTGACATCTTTGTATAGCGTGTCAAGCAATTGTATATAACTATCCAGAGTCTTTAGTTTTTCACCCAAATTGATTACAGACCAGTACAACTCTTCAGTTTTTACAAGCACTTCGGTAGTTGTCATAGCTTGTTTCTCGCGGTTTATATCCAAAGCAGCCTGAGCCAACTTGTTACCATTGATAATGCGCCCTCCTGCAAACAATGGCTGTACAACAATAACATTGGCTATATTCAGGTAATTCAAAACGTTGACAGGTGTTTCAGGGAAATAAGCAAATTGTGTTGCCGTAGCTAAAGTTGCAGGATTGCCATTATAAACCGGAAGGTTCATTTGCGGAATTTTGGCTTTTATCAGGTAATCGTTCAGTTTTATAGCAGTAGCGCTGGCGCTCACTTTGGGAAAATAATTGGTAAAAGCGTTCTTTTTAACCTGTTCAGATTGCACTACATCGCTTACCGCTTCTTTTATTTGATAATTGTTTTGCAGGGCAAGCACCTTACACGAATCTAATGTCAACACTTGTGCATAAGCTTTATTGGGCAGAAAAATAAACAGCAACAAGCCAACGGAAGCCCCTTTGACAAATTTTCCCGAAGGGACAGACCAAAAACCAGGTTTCTTGACTTTATCACTATATGTCCACGAATATAAAATTGGCAGGATGTACAAAGTCAATATCATAGACACCAGAAGCCCAAAGCAAATAACAGAGCCCAATGGCCCCCATAGAGGCGAACGGCTTATAATCATAGGAATAACACCTACCGAGGCCGCAGCAGAAGTAAGGAATATTGGGCGCATACGTCGCTTACCGGCAGCAATAGCAGCTTCATGGACCGATATCCCCTTATTTTCGTGTAAATCGCGGGCATAATCAATAAGGATGATGCCATTACGGACCACCATACCGCAAAGACTTGAAATACCGATAAAAGCTGTTAAGCTAAACGGATAACCCATCAATTTCAGACCAAGTACTGCCCCCGGAAGTGTCAACAGCATAGATGACATAATAAGCAGCGAAAGCTTTTCTTTCTTGAACTGGAATAACAAGATAAAGAATATGAGCACAATGCTTAAAACAAGCGCAATGGTCATTGGCGTAAACACATCCTGTTGCCCTTCATAATCGCCGCCATAATTGATAGAAGTACCTTCGGGAAGCTCAAGTTTATCTATCTGAGGTTTAATTTCATCAAACATCTTGGCTGCAATACCTGTCAGATCATTATCTATAGATATAGTCAACGTTGGGGTGCCATTGCGGTGCACAATGGTCCCTTCTGTCCACTCAGGCGAAAAACTGGCAAAAGAGCGTAATGGTAATGCTGTAAAACTTGCAGGAGAAGTAATATACTGATTTTCTATAGTTGTTATGCTCTTACTTTCTTTGGTCTCTTGCGACAAACGAACCTCAACCGGGTAATCGTCTTCCCATATAGTAGTTAAAGGTATTCCATCGAGCCCAAACATAAGCGATGTAGCCACAAGGCCTTTGGAATAACCCATCCTGTTTGCCTTGTCGCGATCAAGGTTCACCTTTACCGATTGTTGCTTTTGGTCCCAGTCTGTTCGCATCCAGGCTATATGCTTAGTGTTTTTTAGGATACTATCCACCTTAGCTTCTACAGCCCTGATATCTTTTATCGAGTCGGAGCTTATCCGTATTTCTATAGGGTATTTATTGAGCTGCAATACCAATATTTTAAATTTTACATGGGCATTTTCAAACCTGTTGGCATACTTCTCGCTATAATCGTTTACTATAGCGCGTGTAGCCTTATCCGAAACAGTATTGACGAGCAACTGGCCATAATTTGATGCTGGCATATTGGGGGCATAAGCCACCTGAAAACGAGGCGAACTGGTACCAATAAAACTGGTTACATTCGTAACACGTTTATCTTTAAGCAACAGGTTTTCCATGCTATCCATCACAGCAGCAGTACTTTCGAGTGATGCCCCTGTGGGCAGGTAAACCTCAACAGCAAACTGGTTGCGCTCTAATTCAGGAAATAGTTGCTGATCGGTATTTTTGAACAATATAGCCGAAAATATTATTAATATCACTGCTGCCCCAAAGACCATTCTGGGGTGTCGAAAAACCTTTTCTATCGAATTGTCAAACTTTGTCTGCAACCAATCGAGGAAAGTTTTGCCTTTCTTTTTATTTTCTTGTGTTTTCAAACCTTTTTTGATAAAAACAAAGTTTAGGTAAGGGACCAGCAATACGGCAATAACAATAGACAATGTCAGGGCAATGGCAACAACAATAGGTATTGTCATCAGAAACTCCCCGGCAGTACCAGGTACCATAAGCGCCATAGGAATGTACACCACTATAATGGCAAGTGTTGCTGTTACTATAGGAGAAAATAGTTCTTTTGCACTTGCTATTGCAGCATGCCAAGGCGAAATGCCATGATCAATCTTTTCGACATGGTTATCAATGACCACAATAGAATTATCGACAATCATCCCCAACACCAGGATCAACGAAGCAAGTGAAACCGTATGAAGTTCTACACCAAAGAAATATAAGAAACCCAGTGTGATAAAAACCGAAATAGGCACAGTTATGCCTGCTACCGAAGCTACCCTTAGCGGCAACAACAACATGGTAACCAGAATAACAGCTACAATTGCAATAAAAAACTCTCGCATAAAGTTGTTTACGGAATCCTGAACATATTTGGGCAACTCCGAAATCTTAGCAACTTTGATATCTTCAGGACAACTTTTCTGAAATTTAGCTATAGCCTTGTCCACCTCTTTACCATATTGAACAATGTTGTTTCCTGTTTGCATTTCTAATGAAAGCAAAATAGTTTTCATCCCATTCTGTTTGATATAGCTGTCGGGGTCTTCGTAACGCCTTTCGATAGTGGCAATATCTTTTAGCCTTACTACGTTGCCATTGGGGTCGGCATATACAATCTGGTCTGCCAGATCTTTTTCTGACTCAAAGTTAGCTGGCAAATGTACAGAGAGGTTTGTTTTACCATCTTTCAGCACACCTGCATAGTTTATCATACCATTAGTCTGGTAAGCGCCTAACAATGATAGTGCCTTTATATTGTACTCATTGAGTTTTTCGGGTTTGACATTTACAAATATCTTTTCTTTTTGCAACCCAAAATGTTTTACTTTAGAAGTAGCCGGTATCTTGCGGACTTCTGTTTCTAACTTCTTGAGCTGTTCTTCCAAATCCTTATAACTCTTTGTATCTGAAGATAAGGTAATAAGCAAAGCTGAAGTGTCGCCAAAGTCTGCATTGGCAACCAGCGCCAGCACCCCGGTGGGCAGGGTCATTTTTAGCTCGGCCAAGCCATGTTTTAGTTTTGACCAAAACTGGTCTGCATTCTTTACGTCATCGTTCAATTCTACAAAAATGTACATGATCCCCTCTTTAGAATGCGAGTATGTCTTGGCCTTTTTAACTTCTTTATATCCAAAAATGTAGTTTTCAACTACCTTTGTCAGTTGTTCTTCTACCTCAGCCGAAGTAGCTCCCGGATATACCCCAACAATAACCCCCTGACGTATTGTAAAATCCGGAAACTCGTTACGGGGCATCTTTACAAGTGCAATACCACCAATAATCATAAATACCGCAGAAAGTATCATCATGATATTTCTGTTCCGCATTGCAGACTCAATAATGCTCTTTTTTTTGTAGCCCATATTACAAACGTATTAAGCTGTTATCTGACAATTTTTCTTTTTCAACTACTACAATGGTTTGGCCTTCTGTCAGCCCATTTAATATTTCAATATTGGAATTTTGATAGTTGCCGGTTTCTACTATTTGCTTCTTGACAGTTTTTTTGTCACCCGAAACAACAAATACAAAGGGCTTTCCATCATTACCAGTTGTTACAGCCGAGTAAGGCACAGTTAAAACGTCTTTTTCAAGCTTTACATCCAGTTCAACATCGCAGACCATACCTGGCAAAAGCTCGTGTTTTGGATTGTTTACTAATATTTTAGCGGTATAGGTACGAGAAATGGCATCTGCCACAGGGCTAACATTGGTTATTGTACCTTCAAACCTTCTCTCATCCAATGCCGAAACACTAAACGAAGCTTTAAGCCCTTTTCTGACCTTGCTTATTTCATTTTCGGGCACAGCAATCTTCACCATGACCTGGTTTATCTTTACCAGCTCAAAAGGAGCCGAAGACAAACCAAATGCAGACTGGCCCGGTTCAATATTGCGCCTGCCAATAATACCACTTTCGGGCGCGCGCATGTAACACTTGTCTAAGTTGTTTTTTGCAAGATCCTTTGAAGACTTGGCCTGTTCAAAATTGGTCTGCATTTCAACCCATTTAATTTCGGGCAAACTTCCCTGATCATACACTGTTTTGAGCCTATCATAGGCATCTTTTGCTTGTTGATATTTTGAATAAGAAGCATCGTATATATTTTGCAAATCGTTTTTATCTAAAACAGCAAGCAACTGCCCTTTAGACACAGCATCACCCTCCTGAACATACACTTGCTCTACAATGCCGGTAGTTTGAAATGTAAGGGGAATAGTTTGCGATGCCTCCACAGTACCGCTATAACGCAGGTTGGTACTGCATTTTACACGCTCTACCTTTTGTGTTACCACCGAAATAGCTTGTTTTTCGTTGGCTGGGTTTTCAGTTAATTGTGAGCAACTGGCACAAACCAGCATTACTAAGGTTAATAAAGCTAATTTTTTCATCATAATAATATTTAATTTATAAGGAATGATAGCTTGCCCCTTCTTGGGCGAAAAACACTCATTTTCATATTGGTTGCGTTTACAAGAACTTAGGTATTTCATGGTGTTCTATTTTTTATTAATACTAAACCTTTAATTTTTTTATTTTAAAAACATACTGAACGAATAGTATGTTTTTGCTAAATAAAAAACTGGTTTACTTTATCTAATCAAAAACTATACCTTTAATAATTTGGCCAATTCCGATAACTGATCTTTCAGCGATTTTAAAGACTCTTGCAACGAGTAATTTTGCAACATATTACCAGCAAGCCCGATAGTACTTGAAAAATAAATCCTTGCAATAGCCAGGGTATCAATATCACTGCGTATTTCGCCCCTTTTTACCAAACTATCAAGCACTGCTTTGGTTTTGTTAATTTCGGTATTGAAAAACACTTCTTTTTCTTCGGCAAAACCTTTGTAATGCCTAAAACCATCAGCTATGAGTGTCAGGTAATTGATGGGGACAAATTGCGCTTTATTACTGAAAAGTTTATTCAACATCTTTTCAACATTGGCAATAATAAGCTCGTTATACCTTTCCAGCGAAACCTTATCAAGATCTGCTTCAACCCCAACAAATGTAAGGTATTTATCAATAACAGCCTTGAAAAGCTCTTCTTTATTGGTAAAATGATGATATAACGCCCCTTTGGTAAAACCAATAGCCTGGCTTATATCGCTTATCGAAACAGCTTCGTAACTTTTGCTCAAAAACAGCTCAAAAGCTTTATCTATAATATATTCTTTAGTATCATTCATGACAACCAACATACTGAACAATTGGTATGCAAATATAGGAGAAGAAATTTACAGCAACACACTTTTTTTGTAAAAATTTCTTAAAAAGCAGAAAATTCAAAATTAGTACCTGCTCAACAATATCTACCCCTCCCTATCAATCACTGATAGCCCGGTGCAACACCCCGGGCCCATAACGTTTGCGCATACTGTCAATAGCACTGTACAGCCTGCTTTGCTGCTGACTGTTATCAAAAAGGCCCAAAGGCTTTGTACCGCGTACTAACTGGCTAAACTTCACGCCAATGAGGCGAATCAGCATACGACGCTGATATAACCTGTCGAAAAGGCTTTTAGCCTCGGCTATAAGCTCATCGTCATAAGCTGTATAAGGCACCCGTTTTTGCAAAGTATGCGTGTCGAAGTTTGAATACCTCACTTTTACAGTGATACAAGAAGTAAGCCACTGCTCTCGGCGCAAATCATAAGCCAGCTGTTCTACCATACCTGTCAATATCCTTTTCAGCAGATCAACATCAATGGTATCTTGCTCGAAAGTCTGTTCGCGGCTCATCGACTTCTGTTCGCTATATGGCTCAACCGGTGTGTTATCAATACCATTGGCCTTTTTCCAGATGGTCAGGCCTGGTTTGCCCAGCACACTTTCGAGCATCTCGCCGGGCATTTGTTGCAACATCCCCAGGGTAACAATGCCCATCGACCGCAACAATTGTCCCGTTTTTTCGCCAATACCGGGCATTTTATTGATAGGTAAAGGCTGAAGAAAAGAAAGCACCTCAGGTGCAGGAACCTGCAACTCGCCATTGGGCTTGGCTTTGCCGGTAGCTATTTTTGAAACGGTCTTGTTTACCGAAAAACCTAATGATAATGGCAGGCCTGTTTCCAGGATAATGCGCTGCCGCAGCTCATGCGCCCATTTGTACGCCCCAAAAAACTTATCCATTCCGGTAACATCAAGGTAATGCTCGTCTATCGAAGCTTTTTCATACACAGGTGCAGCTTCGGCTATAATATCTGTAACGGTGTGCGAGTAACGACTGTACAAATCCATATCGCCCCGGATAAAGACCGCATCACTACACAACATGCGGGCCATCTTCATAGACATGGCCGAATGTACACCATATTGCCGGGCCTCGTAACTACAAGCTGCCACTACGCCCCTGTCACTCTGCCCGCCAACAATGACAGGTATGCCATTGAGCTTGCTGTTGCGCAAGCGCTCTACCGATACAAAAAACGTATCTAAATCTAAATGTACTATATTTCTGTTTGTTACAATCATTTTACTTTGCAAAATGATTAATTTGTAATCATTCTGCAAGATGTTAAATTAATCTAAACATTACGAAATAGCAAGCAGATTTTGATAAAAAGAAATTCTAATATTTTTTCATAAAATCATATAATAAAAATAAAACATTAACACAAAAAGTTGTTTATATTAACAAATTTAATCAATACAGTATATAATATTGACATTTATCATCTTTTCAATAGTGATACTTAAAATTATTAATATATTTGCAAACCAACTTAAGTCGCAATGAACGAAGTGCCATTTTATAAGTCATTAAAGTTTTATTTATGCTTATTTTCTTCGCTCTGTGGCACTGTCTTTCTGGTTCAACTGGGCTCTTTTATCCTGAACAACAACCATCAAGGCTTTAGCCTAATACTCATTATTGCTGGCCTTATCATTTCCGGGTTTAACATATACTTTGTAACCTCAAGGCTAAACAGGGAGCTGCATATTCTGCAACAGTCCATACACGATGTAATACTCCACCGCTTTTCAAGAAAATTTAAACTTAAAACTGTTCCTGCAAAAGACGAAATAGGACAGATATCGCACGAAGTTGGCCTCATTCTTGACAAAGCCCACCAACGTACTACCGAAGTGATGCTCAGGCGACAGGAAGTAGAAATGGCCAACCGCAACATGGAACAACTGGCCGCTATGGGCCGCGAAATCATTTCAAAACTGGATATAACCCGCATCATACAAACCACCTTCAACAGCGTCAACAACCTGATGGAAGCCTCTCTTTTATCAGTGGGCATTTATAATGAAATAAAGCAAGGGCTCGACTTGTTTGGTATCAGGGCCGGTAACAACGAAGTAATAACCGGATTTGATGACATGTCCGACACACTACATTGGAACGTCCATGTTTTTAATACCCAGGAAGAGATTCTCTGCAACGAATTCGACTGCAGGCGCGACAAACACTTTTCGTCCATCCTGTTCAACGACCCCATAGAATGGCGCGAATCGTTTATTTACCTGCCTTTGACTTATAACCAGGTCAGAATTGGCGTTTTTACAGTTCAATCGAACAAAAAAAATGCATACAACACTTACCATCTGGGCTTAATGCGCAACCTGGCCAACTACATGACCATTGCTTTTCAGAATGCTTACGCGTTCAGAAAAATCGAACAACAGAAAGAGCTGCTTGAAGAAACCTCCCGGCAACTGAAGGATATAAACGACAACCTCGAGCTGCAGGTCCATCTGCGCACCATTGAAATAACCCGACAGAAAGAAGAAATAGAAAAGAAAAACATTGCCCTGGAACGCCTCTCACTGGTAGCCACCAAAACCGAGAATGCCATTATGATTATGGACGCACAGGGCAACATACAGTGGCTCAACGAATGCTTTTTGCGCATCTACAACTACACCTTTGAGGAATTTATTGAAAAAAGAGGCAACAACCTCCTGAATACCAGTTTTCACCCCGACATTAAAAAAATTTTTGACAAATGCCGTTCTACTAAAAAGCCGGTGTATTATGAAGCGCTAAACATCAAAGGCGACGGTTCTTCTATATGGACACAAACCACCCTTACCCCGGTATTGAACGAAGCAAATGAAATTACCCACCTGTTGACCATAGACTCAGACATTACACGACAAAAAGAATACGAAATTGCCATTACTAAACAAACCGAAGATATTACCAATTCTATTATCTACGCAAAACGCATACAATCAGCCATTTTGCCATGCCGCGAAAAGTTTGAATCGGCCTTCAACGACTATTTCCTGTTATACAAGCCCAAAGCAATTGTTAGTGGCGACTTTTACTGGATCGACCAAAGAAACGGCAAGACCCTCTTTGCTATTGCCGACTGCACGGGGCATGGCGTTCCGGGAGCTTTCATGTGCATGTTGGGCGTTTCGCTGCTAAACCAGATAGTACAAACGATGGAAAACATTTCTGCTGATGAAGTTTTGAACACATTAAGAAATAATATTAAAGCCTCATTGCAAAATACCGAAACATCAGATGGCATGGACATAGGGTTTTGCATTTACGACCCACAAACAAACACACTTGAATACTCAGGCGCTTTTATTTCCCTTATCATGATAAGAAATAACGAAATCTCATTACTGTCCCATTAAAATCTAAAAGAGTTCTTTGAAAAGTTTGAAATTTAGTTAGTTATAGCAGTTTTTCGATTAAACGGATTTCAATTTGCATTTTGCAATCTTAAAGATATTTGCAAATGCATAAGGATAAAT
>JAKPQD010000325.1 GCA_029572965.1 Bacteroidota bacterium
TATACCGGACTTTGCCCGTTTCATTCCGAAAAAACGCCGTCTTTTACCGTTTCATCTGCAAAAGGAATTTACAAATGCTTTGGGTGCGGAAAGTCTGGCGATGCAGTACAATTTCTTATTGAACATCAAAGGATAAATTATATACAGGCAGTAAAAAATATTGCTGAAAAATACAACATTGCTATTGAGGAGGACAGGAAAGTTTATGAAAAACCAGTTGAGCGTCTTGAAGTATTAAAACCAGACACAATAAAATACTTTGAAAGCAGGGGTATTTCAAATAATACATTGCTACGTTTTAAAATTACTGAATGTATTGAATGGATGCCGAAGGCCAATGCCGAAACAAAAGCAGTTTGTTTTAATTACTTCAAAGACGATAATCTTGTAAATATTAAATTTCGGGCAAAGGATAAAGATTTTAAGCTAGCAAAGGGCGCTGAGTTAATATTTTACAACATTGATAGTATTGCAGATGAATCTGCAGCTATAATTGTTGAGGGGGAAATAGACTGTTTATCAATGTATGAAGCTGGATTTTATAATGTTGTGTCTGTACCAAACGGGGCCGGAACGGGAATGCAACAATTAAAGTACCTTGATAATTGCTGGCAATATTTTGAAGGTAAGGATATTATTCTATTTACCGATAATGATGAACCAGGTAAAATATTAAAGGATGAGTTGGCCCGACGTATGGGTAAAGACCGCTGTAAATTCGTTGTATATCCTGAAGGCTGTAAAGATGCAAACGATATACTTTTAAAACACGGTAAAGGTATGCTGCAAAGTATGATTGAGCAGGCCCGGAACTGGCCTATTGATGGCATTACTGTAATGGATGATGTTTACGATCAGGTTTGTGATTTTTATTTAAACGGGTACCCTAAAGGGTGCGAAGCAGGTATTGGAGAATTCGATGAGTTACTTACTTTTACAGGAGGTCAGATGACTGTAGTAACCGGAACTCCTAATAGTGGGAAATCAGAATTTATTGATTACATTGTTACATCACTGGCCAGGCGGCACAACTGGAAATTTACTGTTTGCTCGTTTGAAAACCCGACAGCTATTCATGTTACTAAACTTATGGAAAAATTTGTAGGTTTATCTTTTAATTTTCGTAAAGATTACTCACACCGTATGCAACAACAGGAATTTGAGGAGGCAATCTATTTAACTGATACATACTTTTCTTTTCTTAATATACAACAGGCAGACATTACTATCGCCGGAATGATTACAAAACTGACAGAGGTTGTTTTAAAGACGGGTATAAAAGGTGTGGTAATTGACCCATGGAATTACATTGAGCATAAAATACCGGCAGGGTATACAGAAACGCAGTATATTTCAGAGGCCCTAACATTGATAAAAGAATTTTCAGTCAGAACAGATACCCACGTTTTTATTGTTGCACACCCTAAAAAAATGGTTAAAGATAACACCGGCCAATACCCTCCGGCAACCATGTACGACATTGCCGGATCTGCTCACTTTTTTAATAAGACTGATAACGGAATTTCTATACACAGGGATTTTAAGAATGATGTAGTTACCGTTTATATTCAAAAAGTGCGGTTTTCATGGCTTGGTAAAATAGGTTACACGCAATATTCATTCGATACATTTACACGAAAATATATACAAATATGAAAAAGGATGCTTATTATTTTTCGCATGATGCGAACGCTCAGGACGACCCAAAATTGATGCTTTTGATTGAGCAAATGGCAATGGAGGGGATAGGTATTTACTGGTGCCTTATTGAGAAATTAAGGGCCGAAAAAGACTACACTTTGCCACTTTCTACACTCCCTGCGTTTGCTCACAGATGGCATACTTCTGCAGAAAAAGTGCAAACGGTTGTAAAAAATTACGATTTGTTCAAAATAGTTAAAGATAAGTTCTTTTCAGTTCGTTTAAAAAATTCTATGACTGAAAAAAGCGAGCGTGCAAAGGCTTCAGCTTCAATACGTTGGAATAATGCAACCGCATTACAACCGAATACCAAACGTATTGCAAGTGCAATGCAAAATGATGCTATTAAAGTAAAGAAAAGGAAAGAAAAGAATAGTTCGTCTTTCGACGAGGTTAAGGGTACTGGTAGTGGCATACCCTCCGGAATGGTTCTCTAATTTTTTTATCCAAAACTTTTAACCTATATTTGGGGTATGGCAAAGGCAGCGAAAACA
>JAKPQD010000301.1 GCA_029572965.1 Bacteroidota bacterium
TCTTTTCCCCATTCAGCAACGTAACGGCAAATATTAGCCCTTAAAATGCCTGTTTCAACAGAAACCATCAACATAGTTTTAGGGTGTCTTAAAAAGGCTGTAAATACCCTTTGCATTTGTCCCTGAAAATGTTTATCTTTGCCTTGTCCTTTATGCGAAAAGACTTTAGGGCTGTTCAGTTGGTTATTTTCCATTGTTCAGCCCTTTTTTATTGTTTAACAAATACGCTTTGGCTTCCTGCTCAATTTCAGCGTTTGACTTTTTACGCCCGTCTTTAAGATATTCCAATAATTCAGTACGGGAAAAGTACAGGCGTTTGCTTCGCTTCATTACAGGCAATTCGCCTTTTGATACCTTGCTGTAAATGGTAGGTACTGTAAGGTTTAGAAATTGTGCAGCTTCCTGAATGGTTAAGAGTTGTTCAGGCTGTTCGGTTTTTGGGTTGTTGTTCTGTACTGCTTTAAGAATGTTTGCAGTAACTCGCTCCGAAATATCAGTTATGAGTTTTTCGGGGTCAATAGGACTTAATACTAAATTGTGCATAATCTTTAAATTTTAAATTATGCATCAAAATTAAGGGGGCGTTTTTTGGGGCGTTTTGGGGCGTTGCCCTATTTTCGCCCTAATTTATAGCTGTTTACTTTGAAGGTATTTTTCAACTAATTCAGGGGCTTTAGAAAGTTCAATAACTGCCTTTCGCCAATTTTCGCCCCCAATTTCAAGTAAGTTCTTTTCAGCGTTTAAGTCTTTATTAATAACCTCATTGAATACCTTGTAAAATCGGTTTCCTTTTCCTGCTCCTATACGTTCGTTTCCTATACGTTCCAATTCCTTTTTATTGCCTATCGGGAAACTTTCGCCCTTTGCATTACATTCAAACAGGTATGCCAGTAAATAATGTTTAGCTGTATATTTTTCTATATCAGTTTCGTTGTTTATCGGTTGAGGTGGCAACGTTTTAAAGTATTCCTGAAATAAAGGGGCAAATAAATTATTATTTGAAAACACCGTACTCCATGCCCTGTAAAAATACCCTTGTTGTTGACCGTCCTCAAAGGCGGCTACTATTTCTTCATGTTGATTGGTTGTAAATCCAGTTCTTAAATTAGCCCATCCATGTTTAAAGAATAGGTTTTTAGTAATGTATTCAAATACTTTATTTACATAGTCCTGTTTTTCGGGAAACGGAGTTAAAAAGGGGTTTATTTGCTTATTATCAAACTCATTAAACCCATCCTGAAAACCTTTTGCATATTCTTTAAAGTATGGTATTAAATCAGCAAAATACTTTATTTCTTTTCCATCAATAAACATTTGCATGTGACTTGCTCCTGTTAACTTCCAAACTAAATCTGAACGGGAATAATAAGCCCCGTAAACAATATTTGAATAAGGTCTTAAAGCTGTTTCTTTGTTGCCCACAAATCCCGTGTCTTTCATTTTCTGAAATTCACTATCAGATAATAGGTTACTGGTAGGCAAATGATAATATTTATAAATACTATCGTCAATATTGAAATTACTTAATAAATAGCCGTGTGTTAATTCTTTGGGTACAATTTCAGATTGTTCGGTTTTGTCGAAAATCCAATTTATTGTACCAAAATTCAGACGTAAATAATCTATAAAACCCTTATTTATTTCTTTTTTACTCATTGTCCTTTATGCTTTAAGTGGTTACATATCTAATTTAATTTTGTCGGCTGCTTTGCGTTTGGTATCGTCCACAATCTTAGCGTATATCTGTGTGGTTTTTAGCTCCCTATGTCCTAACATTTTGGAAACGGTGTAAATATCCGTTCCGAATGAAAGTTGCAAGGTGGCGAACGTGTGGCGGAAACAATGAAAGGTAATATCCTTAGTTATTCCGGCTCTCAAAATCCATTGTTTTAGGTGTACATTCAAATAAGCTGAATAAATCAAACCTTTAAATACTTGTTCGGTGGGTTCTTTGCGTTCGCCCAATAGTTTAAACGCTTGTTCTGAAATTGGCAAAACCTCAACGCCTTTGGTTTTCTTTTGCCTGAACTGTAAAAAATACCCTTCCAGTTCGCTGTATTGTACTTCGCTCCAAACCATTTTTGAAATATCTGAAAATCTCAATCCTGTAAGGGCTGAAAATATTGCAGCGCTTTTAAGTAGTGGAATAGAACAAGGCGTATTTACAAGGGCTTGTAATTGTTCAAGTGTTAAGTATTCCCGTTGTACTTCGGGTTCGCTTATGCCGTCAATACGGGTACTTAAATCAATTTCAATCAAACCCTTTTTGTATGCCTGTTTCAATGCTGCTTTGAACTTATTGTAATAGGCACGGGCTGAACTTTGGGTAATCTGTTCGCTTTGAATACCCCTTTGGCGTTTGGCTGTTAAAAGGTATTCCCGAAAATCATTACATAGGTTTTCATTCAGGTTTGAAAGGGTAAGTTTGCCCCCTGTGAACATTTCAAAGTAATTAAAGGCTGTTTGCCAACCGTTTTTATTACT
>JAKPQD010000338.1 GCA_029572965.1 Bacteroidota bacterium
TAAAAGCAATGATTTCAAATCAAATCGCACCGGTATGACGCCATCGGTTGGATGGAATTGTTTTTTTAGCTCTCACACCGCATTAAGTTTAAATCTAGGCTATAGTTTTTATAAAATCAACAACTCTAATAAGATTACCACAACATATGCTAATGGACAACCCCCTTTCATCACTTCAGGATCCGGTAGTTCTAAAGCCAATGAACTAAATTGGAATATTGGCTTTACCATTGTTTTACCGCACAAAAAAGGTTGATAATAATTCAAACAAGTAAAGAATATCTTTAAAACTTTATCCTTTACTCATTTTAATAGACTAAATACCGTTTAATAAGTAGAGACAATAAAAGCCTGCCGCTAACAGGCGGTTTGCCAAAATGGGGGCGGACGGAAGCCGTGTTTCAACTTTTTGTTTTTCAATTTTGCTTCATATCGGGCAGGACGTTAGTAATTTGGCTATGTACATATCATCAACTTTTAGTTATAAATTTATCTTCGGTAAGCCGGGGCGGACACAGCAACTATTCCCCCACTTCGGCAAGCCGTACCGTTGGTGGCAATGTTCCGTCCACAGCGGGTCGGGCAGAATACCATCATTGATCTTTATCTCTTAATCTCAACAGGCTCGGCTTTGCAAAATGTAAAAGAGCTACACGTTCTTTTATTTTAGTTAAGCGTGTAGCACATTTACATTTTGCGCCCACGCACCAGCAGACCTTGTAGGCTCCCCTTATTTTAGTGCCATTTCTATTTAGAGTTTCTAAGTTAATCATCTTTTGGTTTTTCAACTATTTTATCCACTAAACGGCTCTCTTCAATTTTTGAAAGTATTTCGTTCGCCGTTTGTGGATAAAGCTCCGATACATTCATTGTCCCTTGATAATATTGCTCAGCATATCTCAATGGTGATTGATAGCCTAATGATTTATGTGGCCTTTCTTCATTGTAATCGATTCTCCACTCTTCACTCAAGCATCGTACTTCTGCAAGGCTGTTAAACAAATAAGCGTTCAGTAATTCTCTTCGCATACTTCCGTTTTTTCTTTCTATATATGCATTTTGCATTGGTTTGCCGGGTTGAATAAATTGCAAAGTGATTTGCTTTGTTTTGTCATTGCACCACTCTTCAAGTTTGTGGCTGATAAATTCAGGCCCATTATCACATCTGATGTTTGCGGGCTTTCCTCGTTGTGATATCAGGCGCTCCAAGACTCTTATTACCCGTAAGGATGGTAAGGAAGTATCTACTTCAACAGCCAGTGATTCACGGTTAAAATCGTCTATAATATTTAATAACCGGAACTTTCTGCCGTCCACCAGGCTGTCACTCATAAAGTCAATGCTCCATACCTGGTTAGGAGCTGAGGGCACCATCAATGCCTGTTTAATCCTTTCAGGCAAACGTTTTTTAGCCCTACGACGGATGTTCAATTTCATAGCAGTATACACTCTGTAAATACGTTTATGATTCCAGTGATGACCTTTATGCCAAAGGCGGTAACAACATTGCCAGTAACCTATCGCTACATGCTTAGTGGTTAAGGCTGTGAGAGCTTCCTGAAGATCAGAATCATCTTTTGGTTTGGCTTTATACTGACAGGTAGTTCGGGATATTCCAATCAGATTGCACGCCTTTCGGATACTGAGTTGTTCTTCTTTAACAAGAAGTTCAACAGATTCCCTTTTCTCCTGAGGCGTTAAAACTTTTTTTCGATGAGATTTTTGAGGGCTCTGTTTTCAATACAGGTTTCCGCATACATACTTTTGAGTTGAGCATTTTCAGCTTCTAGTTCTTTCATCCGTTTTACATCGCTGGCTTCCATTCCGCCATACTTGGATTTCCAGTTGTAAAAGGTAGCATCACTGATACCAACTTCACGGCATATGTCTTTAACAGGTATGCCGGCTTCTTGTTTCTTGATGGCAGCCACAATTTGGCTTTCGGTAAATCGTTTCTTCATGATTGTAAAATTTAAAGTTAATAAAAGTGTTATTAACTCTAAAATGTCATGGCCGAATAATGGGGGAGCTTACAAAATGTCTTCTTTATATACACCTCTTAATAATATTTTGAATCTGAATATATACTCTTCTAGCTTTCCTTTGTATTTCAGATATTTTATTATATTTCCCATTTGTTTAGATGAACCTAATCCAACTTTTGCAGTTTCTGTATCACTAATATTGACATCTACTTGCCTATTTCTTTCTTGTAAATTCAATAAATCATCAATGTCATCAATATCCTTTATAGTAGATTGAAATTCAAAGGCGCCACAATTAATTTCTTTATTATCAGGGACAAGAGATTTTATTGAAAGTTTATAAATCCTGTTGTTGTTAGATTCAAAGAAAAACAAATCACCCTTTTCTCTATAATTTGAACATACCAAATCAAGAACATCTTTGCTAAATAATGTTATTTCATCAGCACTGAGTAAAGTTTTGATATCTGGATTTTCCTTGCTTAAAATATCACTTGTGCTGAGAGCAAATAATTCAGCCAATCTTTGCTCTATTCTTTTGCCTGTTATATTATCCTTGAATACAGTAGGATGGTTTATTGACATATAGAAATCAAAAAGTATAGTTTGAGATAACCGATCTCCTGTTCTTGAACTATTGAATAATTTTGAAATTTCCTTGCTAATTGTAGGTAAATCTCTCGCCGTCACTTTGT
>JAKPQD010000352.1 GCA_029572965.1 Bacteroidota bacterium
ACCTTCCCTCTGAGTGCTTCGCAGGCTGCAGCCTCTCGCATCTGTAAACAAGGGAAAGCAAGTTTAATTATTTTACTGAGCAACCACGCCTTACGGCGTATTTCCTCCCTTCTGTATTGCCTTTTGTATCGCCATCCGAAACAGATTTGTGATTGAAAAACTTACAAATCTGTTTCCACAAAGCCGTAGCTGAATAACATAATATAAAGTTATCAGCGATCGCTGCCCATATACGCATACTCCTAACCAATGAGGGGAAGGCAAAAATTGCAAACACACGAAACCATGCAATAATTTTTGCCTTCCCCTCATTGGAAAGTCATAAGCTCACAGTACTACTAACGGTAACACTCAAACGGCAGCGACACTTATAACTAACCCTTATGTTAACCACTCACAATCAACGCATTGTGAATAATAAATTTTTCATTTGTTCCTGAAAATTCAATAGATTTTATATTGAGCGAAAGAATCTACATTGAGCATTTGTAGATGTAAAAAAGAGCCGGTGGCTGACTGGTAAGGCGAAATCCCGGCAAGGTTTTCTACGCAGGTTCGAATCCTGTCCGGCTCTTTTTTAACTTCAACTTGCTGAATAACTATCAGCCATTGAAGTGCAAGTTACATGAAAAATTTATTATTCACAGCCCACCCACTCCGCCCGTATAACGATTGTTAAGGTAAAAAATACAATCGTTATACCACATGCCCGGTGGTTAGACATAATATAAAGTTATCAGCGATCGCTGCTCAAAGCGCATACTCCTAACCAATGAGGGGAAGGCAAAATTTGCAAACACACAGAAGCACTGCAAAAATTTTGCCTTCCCCTCATTGGAAAGTCATAAGCTCACAGTACTACTAACGGTAACACTCAAACGGCAGCGACACTTATAACTAACCCTTATGTTAAGGATTGCTTCGCAAAAGAAGCCCACGCACCCGTGAGAACTACTGCCATATTGATTATATTGGTACTCACTAAGCCTACAACCACCCTGCTATGAATGATGCTAAATTCTACCTGTTAGGTAAACTTCTTAAAGATCACAGAACTATTTCTAAAAATGATTACAGATCAATTGTATTTAATGACAGCACTCTAAAAGAAAGTATTGATTATAAAGAGTTTGATGATGAATTGTTTTTTACTGATGCTTATACCCCTCTTGAAATTGCAAAAGGCGGATTACATGATAAGTGTATAATAAAAGATGAATATGATGATATTTATAAAATGGAGCTTGCTAAAAGAACAGAAAAAATAGAAGATAAGAAGTTGCAATCTCAACTAACAAAAAGCTCCATAAGAATAAATTACTTTATACAGTTAACATTTTTAATATCACTGTTAGGATTAGGTGTTCAAATTTATACAGCATCTATGCAATCTGAACAAACACAAATACAGCGTATGCAGCTACAAGCAGACACGTTACAATCACAGCGACTGAAACTGCAAGACTCTGTACTAATTCAACATTCTCACGATTTAGAAATTTTAAAAGCTGCTTCATTACAAAATAAATTACGTAAATAAAACAGCGTAAAACAACACAACGGCTTGCGCCGTATATCCTCCCTTTTCTTTTGCCCAGCAGCGCATGTATGCTTCTTAATAAACTTAGCATACATGCTGCACAATACCCATCCATTAGACATAATATTGTGTTATCAAACTTTCACGCATTGTAATACCAATCGTTTGGGAGAAGGCGAAAATTGCAAACAGCACAAAGCCAAAAGTAATTTTCGCCTTCTCCCAAACGAAAGGCAAAACCAATGCAACCCAGAATGATAAAGAGTAAGTGTTTTATTTTATAACGGTGTGGGGTAAGTGAAAGTTTTATAACAAACTTTTATGTTAAACAGCTAAAAGACAATTTTATTTTGACATTTGCTGCTTCTCAATGATAAATGGTATAATCTCATCCATTTCAATTCCTGCCCTGTTCAAT
>JAKPQD010000363.1 GCA_029572965.1 Bacteroidota bacterium
GCCTGTGATACTGAAGGAAAAGTATGGATATACTATCACAGAGCGTATAGTAAGAGCAGAAATAGGTGGAAAAGAAGTAAATTTTTTTGCCAGAGCAACGAAAGATGGTAAAGAGGTTTTCATAGTAGGAGAATCAAAAATACGGTTAGAATCTACCTGGCGTAAAGATGTCTTTTCTGCACTTGAAGATAAGGTGAATGCTGTAAAAGCTGAATTTGGTGATGTTGAGGTTGTACGATTACTGGTTACCCATTTTGCCAAAAAAGATTTTCTGGATGAAGCTGAAAAGATGGGTGTTATTGTTGTGCAAAGTTATGAGTGGTGATTATCGGTGATAGCACGATACGATGTAACAATACATGATTTTATAATTAATGTAATGTCATTCTGAGTCGTAAGCTAAGGTCATCCTGAGCAATAGTGAAGAATCTTCTTTATAAGCAAACAGATTTTTTAGAACTGCATCCCTCAGAATGACAATGCTGGACGTGTCATCCTGAATTATATGATGGTCAGGTTTCGGGGTTTCTGATAATTATTTGGATTCCGTGTTAAGCCCGGAATGATATTGACGCATAATTTTATTTTGGAGAAGAATGCCCATGAAAATTACTGTTGAAAAAATAAAGGAAGATGTTCTTAAAAAACAAGGCATATTGTCATGGCCAATATGGCAGAAGGAGATATCCGATTTCGATTGGTTTTATGATACAACCGAGCAATTTTATGTTATTGAGGGTGAAGTTGAGGTTGAAACCGTTGATGGGCAAAAGGTGCGATTTGGTGCTGGTGATTTTGTTACCTGTCCAAAAGGTATTCAATGCACATGGCATGTGAAAAAACCAATTCGAAAGCACTATAATTTTAAATAGTGTTGATTGTCATATTTTTTGGAAAGTATTTTTTATTTGATGGAGGTTGGAAAATGAAAGGCTACAACAGTATAATTGTTGTTTTACTTGTATACGCTCTTTTTTCAGGTTGTGCAACACAACAAAAAAAAGTGGGATGTATTGAAGGTAAGTGTGATGAGGGGTATGGTGTGTATGTCTGGGAAGATGGTACAATGTATGCTGGTAACTTTAAATCAGGCAAGTTCCATGGGCAGGGTACCTATACATGGGCAAATGGTAT
>JAKPQD010000376.1 GCA_029572965.1 Bacteroidota bacterium
CCCTTCATATTTTGCAGCTTCCTGTGGTGGCGCACCATTGGAAATCATCAAACAGTATATCGAACAGCAACGGTCTTAAAACCAAAATCGTGCCTTATATCCCCGCCCAGAACGACGGGGTTTTACGGCACCGTCGATAAATTTGTTACGGAACCATTTTTTTTCAATCCTATGACGTTTGCAAACAAATGCAGCTCATTAAGTGACGTATCCGATACCAACAATTCGCCATCTGTGTAGATCATGCTATGCCTCCTTGTATTTATTGACCGTTCCAGGGACATTCCGTATATTTGTCCTGTATTGCAAATTTGTTGCCCTGCCAATGGTTTTATATGCCCCCCGAATGCAATGTGTTGTTTAGAGCCATTGTATTTCGTGCTTTTTTTCGTTTGGACGTTTTTGAATAGCCCTGACTGTTGTATTTTCTTCGTATTCTTTAAGAATGCAGCATACTTTGCCATTTTTTTGAAGCCTTTTTGTGTTTTCCTGGTCTGCCCATATATTGTTGCCATTAGTTAAATGCAATTTTAGCACCATAGCGATGCCCTCCTTTTTTAGTTGTAGTATTGATTGGTTTAAGAAAAAGAAAAATAACTTTGTGCTACATTAATATATTACTTTATTTTTTAAAAAAGTTTGCCCTGTTCGGCAGCGTATTTTTTGATAATGCTTGTAAAAAGAGCGCCTTTGCTTTTTATGATTGTTCCTGTGTCTCTAATCTCTTTTACTTCGGATAATGCCCGCCGGATGGTTTGTTCGTCCATGTTTCGTACTACCTTTATATAGTAACCCCTGCTGTTTTCGTCGCCGCAAATATCAATTATATCCGCTACCAGCAAATCCAGAAAAGCATCTTTTTCCGCAGCAGTTTTTTTGTTAACAGCAGGTTCGTGCAAAATTCTTGGCTTACCTCTAAATACTATGTATTCTGTGTCGCCCCGTCTGTTTTTTTCAAAATTGTAGTTGAGAAGCGCTTCAAATTTTTTTGCTATCAATCCGTCGAGGGCTATTTTTAACTCTTGCTTTATGTTCCTTGTTTCCTTCTGATAAAGCGGTATCTGCTGCGCAAGCTCAATTATAGATTTTCTATGAAGTGTTTGTGAGCGGAATATCTTGCTCAGATAAAGCGCTAATCTTTGCTCGATTGGTGTGAGCGAATGAAAAAACTCACTGCCGAAATCAAGGATAAACGCGTTCTTCTGTACACTTCCATAAAATTCATCGCTTGCCTCTATATAGGAAAAAGGACTGCCATACTTTCTTCGCCCTACCGCCCTGTAAAGATACAGGGATACAAACAGATGCAGCCTTATATCTACATAGGCTTTTTTATCATTGTCCCAAAATGCGTTTTTTGTATCAATATTTATACCCTGAAGGCAGTACAAATCTCTGAGCACCCTCTGGTAGTCCTGCTTGTCCGCATAGGCAATGCCTCTCATCTTTAAAAGGTTGTTGATCGTGCCAAATTTTATTTTCTTATCCTCGAAATCTGCTGCGCTCCATATCTGGAACAGATCGTACAGCGTTGACAGCGTAGTTTCAGAACCAAAGCCGTATTTTGAATCTGGTAAAACTGTCCATACCCTTTCAACTGTTTCGCCATTTTTACCGGATATTGTATCCCTGTAGACTATTTCCTTTATGTGCTTGCCCTCCCCTTTTTTTGCAAATACAAATATCGGAAATTCGACAAGGTTAAAGTCGTACCTGCTTGTTACGTTCGAAATATTCATTGTGTTCTGATTTATATTACTTTAAACCGTTTTTGCTCTATTTTTAACGTTAAATATTTAAGAACTATTTTAACGTTATATTTAACATCCATATTGTTCTTTAATATTATGTAGTTATAGAGCAATTTGCATTTAAAAAGACGTATTTCTGCATTTAAAAAGACGTATTTCTGCATTTAAAAAGACGTATTTATTTTGAGTTTTCAACATTTTATTTTGCAAAAAAAAGGGCCGGCTGTTATGCCGACCCTTTTGCTACCAAGATAGTATTCCCCATATTGCAAGACAAAAATATATGCTGAATAAAACGCCTTGCCAGAGGAATTTATGTTCTTTGTGCTTCCTGTAGGCTGTGTAGTTGACAACCGCCCAAGAAGCATTTGATATGGTCCATAGGTAGAAGCATACGGGCAATTTGTATATGTTTGTTACTACGCCCGTTAAGGCGATACCCGTTAATAGCACTGGAAATATTTTGCTGAACATAATACCTCCTTATTATGCTGTTATTTTCATCGTTTTTCTGTCAATGTACAGCGTATCTTTGTAGACACGTCTTTCACAGTCAGATGATACGCCGTGCTTTAGCATCACGGTTACCATCTTTCTGTTGATTTTTCTCACTTCTGCTGTCGCAAAACCACCCGAGATACATCTGTAACCCATCGTGTTAATTGTTCTCCACTCGATTTTTTCAAGAAGTTCTGTCAGCTTTCTTAATTCAATTACATTCATCGCGCATTCTCCTTTTGTTTTTATTTTGTCGGCCATACCTGCACTTTTTCCGGGAGACGTTTTACGCCTTCCCATTCTCTGAGATATTTTCGAAATTCCGTTTCTGTCATTTCTTCTTCAAATCTGAAAGGTCCCAAGGCGTATGCATCCATAGGAAAAAGTGCATACCAGGCTTTGGCTTTTTTCATCTTTATCTCCTTTTTAAGCGTATTTTCGGCGACAGGGCGGTTGCACCCACCCCATGCTCTTCCATGTTTCGGGGTTTACATCAAGCGGCCTTACATTCAGCGTTTCAAGGTTTATGAATGCCCCGTGCTGTTCGATATACCCCTTTCTGAAACAACTCCAGAGGATTTGCATAGCAAATGTGGAGACCGCCTTGTTTATGAACATGTCCTGCTTTGACAACGATGCCTCAACAGAGCAGCTTGGTGGTTGCATAGCCTCGTTTGAAGCACTTTTTAGCACGTCGTCGTACAAGTCTATCGCGTTTGGCAACCTGTCCACACAACCTTTTTTTGTTGGTTGTCTCGAAAAAATACCTTTAGTGTTGCCCAACACCACATTTCCTGTTTTTGCCATATTGCCCGTGTCGAGCCAGTAGGGGATGTTCGCTTTTACTGCGACCCCATGTGCTGCCAAACGAGCATCAACGTTGTCAACCGCTGTGATTACCATGATGTAGGTGTTTTTCGTTACAACGGTTTTTTTTGTTAACATTGCCGGGTATGCCTCCCATGAGGTTCCAAAGAAGGCATTTACCCTTGTAGTTAATACAATGGCCTTATTTAGGCCAATATCCGACATCGAGTAAAGCTGACGCCCGACGTTTGTTGCTGTTACATTGTCAGGGTCAATCGTTGTTACTCTGATGCCCTTTCCCCCAAGGGAGATAAGGGCCTGGTTCATTCTTGCCAGGTCTGTTAATATCTGACTGCCCGTTCCGCCAGCACCGACAAGCAGTATATCTTGTTTGTTAGTGCCTGCAAAGGCAGCGGGCAGATAATGTCTCATTTTCATCGTTTTTTACCTCACCTCACGTCAATGTGAATTCCTTCGACACAGTAACGCGCTTCTGCATCAAAGGCATCGTGACCGTTTTCGTGCCTGTAGTTGCCAAGCACTACAGCGATCTTTACGCCCCCGGCATCATCTTTGTTGTCTGTGTCAGAGAAAAAAGGGGGTGTTTTGCCGTGACTGTGAATGTCTACGGCTATTGTCGCCCCTTCGGGCAGTTTGGGCATTTTGTATTTGACCTGTGCTGCCGTTGAGTCAAGTACCACCTGCACATACTGGAAACCGCAGTCGGTATGGGCTATAAAGCCCGCCCATTCCCTGCCTTCGCGGGCATATTCTGCTGCCATACCTGTTATGTCTTCCAATATCATTCTGTTTTTGAGTAGGACATCCCTGAATGTGTCCACTTCTTCTACGTTGCCGTATGGAAGCGGCCTCGGCGATTGCCAGAGGTTTTTCAGCAGATGTCCCCAAGATGTCTTTGCTTCTATATAAAGGCCGTTTCTGGCCATTAAAAACCTTGTCGCCCCTGTTTTGATTTCTGCAAGATTTTCATATGCAGGAACCATTACGGTCGGCATTTTTTCTGTGATTATCTGATCGAGTCTGTTCATTTTGTCTCCCTACCATATGTCTTCGAGCAAACCGTATCGAACAAGCCGCGATGTAGGAAATGATTCTTTATTCAATATGCTGTTCCACATCGCAACGGGGTCTTCGTTTAGCGTTGGCTTTAGATCGGGAGCACATGTACTCCCGAAAAACACCTTTTCCCATGTGTCTATCTCGCCTGTTTCCGGCAAGCTGACGTTTCCCATGCAGCATTGTCCGTTGTTGTGAACGTTATACAAAGGTGAGTGATAAACCACTGTTTCTGGTTTTGGGCGCTCATTTTGACAGAGAGCGAAATTGTAAAGGGTATAACCCCTGCCCTGTTTTTGGAGCGCGAACAGCATCGGAGGCAGCGGATACATCCCTGATGCTATCCCGGATTCAGGCAAAAAACTGAGATAGCTTGCCTTTTCCGGTCTCCACCAGACCGTTATGTTATCTGAATGCATCACTATCCGCTCCTGCATATACTGTGGCTTCTGCCTGTTCCCACCATTGAGGATTTTATAGATGAAATCCTTTGTCAGTGGTTTGCCAGCGCCAAGAGTACCATTGTCTAATATTGTGTGTTTCATGATAAAGTATTGACTCAACTGCTGCTCATAAGATGAGCCAATGTTTTTGTATACTATTAGCGCGTTGACTGGCATGAACCTGTCTTTTATATCGCTTATGTTGCGCATTTAACCTCCTCCCGGTGCTGTTTCTGCTATGCTATAAAAAAGCCGCAGCAATGTGATAATCCTGCGAGCCCTTTCTATGTCTTCTTTTCCTTTAATGTTTATTGTTATGGTTGGTAACATTGTGCCGCTGTTATAGCTATCATCCATGTCGTTGCATATGTTTTCGACGAGTACAGTGCGTTCTTGCCACAGCATTACAAACATGTACTCCAGCGAGAACATGTCGTCTCCGGTTGTGCTTATTGCATTGTCTATTGCTATTTCAATTTCTGACTGCAGGCCGCAATTACTGAACGAAGTACGAACCTTTTTTGAGAAAAACTCTGACTGACTTGTGCGTCGCCTTCGGCGACGCACACCCACCCACCACCCAGAAACGGCGGGCGGGCAAAAATTCCTTCCCCCAGACCCCCTTCCTTTTTGCCCGCCCGCTTGGGCTTCGCCCTGAAAAAATTTTTGGCGAGCGGCGCGGTTTAAAAACAAAGGTAAGGGACCTGAAGGAATATTATATCATCTTTTTAATTGTCCTGCTTTTTCTTGTCCGGCAATCCATTTGGCATGTTCTTGAGAAATCAAGCTTTCAATTCTATCAGCTAATAAAGCATCGGGGTTTTTATTATCAGCATAGGGACCTGATTTTGCAAGCCACAGATATTTTTCGTGTTTTAAATTCTCACAAGTTGACCGGTAGGTAATCCAGTTATGTTGGAATTGGAATAAATGTTGTAATCCCTCAAGGACCACAATTAAAACACCAGCACCGCCGGTTAAAATTGCAGGCGCACTTATGCCAGATAAAAAAGGAATAAAGGCAGCAATTACAATTTCAATTATTTTTAACCAATGAAAAAATCGCTGATTGAGATTGCTTTTTCTGTCATACCAATCAATTTGGTCTTCTAATCTTTGAATTATTGGATTTTCTGGTGTCATTTATGCTTCATTTATTAACTTTGCTAAATGTTCGGGATCCCAACTCCAAAAAGTTAAATTTTTCTCTTTGATTAATCTAGGCAATACTGCTCTTTCTACCCCTTTTATAGCCATAGCAATAATAGTTTTTCCTTCTTCGTCGCTTTTCTCCAATTCCCAATCAACCCATTTACTCTGATGTGTCGTTTCGCTTATTAAACAAACGGTAACGCTTGCTCTACTAATCTGTTCTCCTATCACTCTTTTAATATAATCAGCATTACGGCTATCAATTGGTTCTTTAATGGACTCATCATAAAATTCAAGATCAAAGTCAGGATTATCTTTTAATAAACGTAAACCACGGACATGATCTAAGTCTTCCGAAGCGAAACTAAGAAATACTCTCTTTTTCTCTTTTTTATGAAAATAATCGTAATAATTCATATTAGTTGAATTTGAAAATTATTGTTTTTCGCTTCTTCTCGCAAAAGTTTTAAAATTTCCCTTTGCGAAGAAGAAAGTTGATTTTCATTAAAATGATTTTCGACCGTTAATTTTAACACGGCTATTGGCTTATACTTTTCTCCGTCCGCTTTTACATCCTCAAGATTAGTAAATAGAATCATTTTTAATAGACCATCTTTTATATCTTCTAATGACGGCAAAGAGTTTGTTTTACTATGTTTCCCTTCAATTAAAAAGACATTATTGCCCCTAACCTCTACTTCATCAGCAGTAAAATAATATAAGCCACCTAAATAATTCTGTATTGTAATAATAGCTTTTGTTCCGGAGAGATTTTCTTTTGGTTGGACAGTCAACCGCTCTCTTCTTTGCGCCTTTTCCGCTAAAACTCGTGAAAGATTCATAAATTCTTCTTTGCCTTTCAATAACTCATCTATTCTCTTTTCTGCACTTTGGCGTGAATGCATCTCCACCTTTAATTTCTTTGAAATTTTATCATATGCCTCTAAAGCTTTTTGCCCAATTCTTCCTGCATTATCTATATGAGCAATGTTCCAATGTAAAGCATCTGATTGATAAGAAAGAATGTTTTTAATCTGTTCTTTAAGATAGTTAGTATCAAAACGCTGATTTGTAATTTTGTTTTTGTATCTTTTGCTTGGTTCTGCTTCACTATAATAAGCGATGATTACATAAATTCCTAATAAACTCATCAATGAAACAGTGTCCCATTGTAAGAAATCTCTGTCTCCTTCTTTGCCCTCATCTTTCACAATCGGAATGATTGTTATCTTTTTTCCAGAAAACCCCAAAGTATCATAAACTCTTGCGTAGGGATAAGAACGAGTGCGTTTGGCTGAAACCCACCAACTTATAGCAACTTTATTTTCTTTATTGATTTTTAAAATAAAAGAGGCAGAAGAAGCAAGCGCTTTTTCTAAATTGTTAAATTCAAAAATCTCTAAATCTCTGCAAAGAAAAGGCTTATATTTTATACCTTTTATTTTAGCTGATAGGTCCATATTTACCTGGTTTTCTATAAATAATTTCTAACTTATCATTTTGATCTGAAAGAAAATCGCTTTGTCCACCGCCGAAACCCAGTTTTTCTTTAATAATCGGAACTAACGATTTTTTAATTTCAATGCCGATACTGTTTCTCCCTAAATCTCTTGCGGCTTTCATTGTTGTTCCGCTGCCAACAAAAGGATCTAATACTGTCTCCCCTTTATAAGAAAATAGTTTGATAATACGATAGGGCAATTCATAAGGAAAAGCCGCGATGTCCTTTTCTAAAGGAGAACCGGGCAAAACATTATTCATTTCCCAAAGTGTCATATACCATTTCTTGTTTGAAAATTCTTTCGTATCAATTTTTGAGGCCTCACGAACTTCTTTTGGAATAGAACGATAATTAAATTTTCCTTTTTGGAAAATGATGATACTTTCTAAAAGATTATCAGGGTAAAAATACATTGGATAAGGGTTTTGAAGAATGACACCGCTTCTGCGACTAATTCTTAAATAACCATCAGGTTTCTTCCAAATAATCCTGTCTCTATATCTAAAACCGGCTTCTTGAAAAATTTTTATGGCATCAGCAACTATAGGAAACTTTTCGCCATTTATTAGCATATCATCAATGTTTAAAACCGCTATTCTGCCTTCTTGCAGAACGCGAAAGGTTTCTTTTGCAAATCTTCGCAATACTCCAAGATATTGTTCGTAGTTTTTAAATAAACCTTTATAATCAAAAGGAGCATTAAAATATGGCGGCGAGGTAACCATTAAATGGACAGTCCCATCAGGTATCTCTTCCATAACCATACAATTTCCAATTATAAGTTTGTGAATTGTTGCCATAAGTTTTAATCCTTAAATAAATCTGCGACGGAAACGCCAAGAGCTTTGGCGATTTTTTCTAAAGTTTCTACGGTGGGATTTGGATTTTCTCCAGTTTCAATTTTAACAATGGTATTTAAAGCCAAATCTGCTTCCTTGGAAAGGCGATCTTGGGACATACCTTTTTTCTGTCTTAATTTACGTATATTATCACTAACTTTGTTTGCCATATTCTTTCCTTGACTTTTATAAACTATTTTAATACACTAATTATAGTAAACTAACCTTAACTTGTTTATTATAATGATATATAATTTTTTAAACAAAGTCAACAAAAATCAAGGGAGTTCCTACCTGTTGCGCGCGCACGGGATGGGTGGGGCAAGCGCAACTCCTTTTTATTTTTTCCTTTCGTCGCTCGCCAAAAATTTTTTCAGGGCGAAGCCCAAGCGGGCGGGCAAAAAGGAAGGGGGGCTGGGGGAAGGAATTTCTGCCCGCCCGCCGTTTCTGGGTGGTGGGTGGGTGTGCGTCGCCGAAGGCGACGCACAAGTCAGTCAGAGTTTTTCTCAAAAAAGGTTCGTACTTCGTTCAGTAATTGCGACCAGATGCAACTTTCGTCATTTCTGGGGGAATTTGATTGCTCGCTCGCCTCGCCTTCGGCTCGGCTCGCTCCGCAAATCTCCTTATATTTTGGGATTAAATCAAACGGACGGACAAAATCAAAAATCAATTTTCTGTC
>JAKPQD010000009.1 GCA_029572965.1 Bacteroidota bacterium
TATGTCACGGACATTTTTAGATACTGTAGAACGCCTTGTCAAAGAATATAATAAACCAGTAATGATTGCCATGATATCTGATGCACAGGAAATGCTTAATATTAATATGAATCACCCTATGCCGATATTCAACACCCCATATAGTGCTGCTCATGCACTTGCAATATCAGCAGAGTATTATCAAAAAAAGCAAATACGGAATAATAGAGGTGATATTGACCATGGGAAAATGGAGAAGGTTAAACAAAATTTTGCCATGGTAAATGATCTATTGTGCAACAACAAAAATCCGCTGTTGGATGAATCAATCAGTTTTTGCCAATCAGTTGGATTACCCATTGTCAATGGTACACTTATTACAACGGTTGATGAAATTTGCAAAAAGGAATTCCAATTTCCGGTTGTGGCAAAAATTGTATCACCTGATGCAACTCATAAAACGGAGGTTGATGGAGTCAGGCTCCATATAATGGATGTTGAACAATTGGAAGATGCTTTTATAGATATGCAACAGTCACTGTATGATTATAATCCCAATGCAGTATTTAAAGGCATATATGTACATACAATGGCAAAAGCAGGAGTTGAGTTTATTGCAGGAGCACAAAAAGACCCGGTCTTTGGTCCCATTGTGATGGTTGGATTAGGGGGAATATATGTTGAACTTTTTAAAGATATAGCTATACGGTTAGCCCCGGTTACAAAAGCCGAAGCCCGGGATATGATACAGCAGTTGAAATCTGCACAATTGTTTAAAGGCTTCCGAGGTAAAGAACCTCTTGATACAGAAGCATTAAGTGAAGTGATTATGACCTTAAGCTATGCAATTTCAGCTATTGATGAAATTACTGATATTGAATGCAACCCTGTTATGGTATATCCAAGAGGCGAAGGGTGTATTGCTGTTGATGCACGTATATTTTTACAAAAGCAAACAATTGTTTCAAAAGCTACCACCAGTTAAAATGAAAACCACATTATATTTGCCTTAGTTGAAAATTATAATGATACATTGGACGTTACTGAAGTCAATAAAATTTTTCATGTTTCTAAAGAAATAGTGGCAAGTTGTCTTTAAATAATAAAATTAAAGAAGGTGGGGAAAATTATAAAAGAATGATGTGATTTTATTAAAGTACAATTTTGTTTTAATCAGTGTGGTGTTACTATGTGAAAAAATAATTGCAATGTATTATATATACTATAATAATATCGATAACGATATAATAAGCGGTGTGAGGAGGTATCATGCAACATACTGTTAAAACGCTTCCACTATGGAAAAAGATTATCTATGCGTTTGGCAGGCTGTGGGATGCTATTACTGATCCTATTATTGCAACAATGTCGGATAGGTCAAAATCAAGGTTTGGAAGACGCAGAAAATTTTTGGCAATTGGCGGACTTCCTTTTGCTCTTTTGAGTATATTGGCATTTACCCCTCCGGTTAATGCCATGTCCCCATGGAATGCGGTATGGCTTTTTGTTGTGGTGACACTTTTTTACCTGTTTATGATTATGTATGTAACGCCATTTTTTGCATGGTTATCTGAGTTAGTCCATAATCCTCATGAACGGTTTTTTCTTAAGTACGCTCATTTCAATTACATGGGCTATAGGATTTGCAATAGGCTCACAGGCTGTGGCGCTGCAATCAATGTTTGAAAAAAGCTATGGATATAGTTCTCCCCGGGCCTTCCAGACAGTGATGGTTATATTTGGTGGAATATCACTAATCCTCTATTACTACTGGACTTGTATACTACGTGACAGTGCTTTTACAAATGGATAAAGCAGTGTATTCACAATATATGATTATTCTTTTTGCTTTAAGCTTTATTGTTTATGTACCGTTCAATGTAATTGCCCAAAAGATTGGCAAAAAGAAGAAAAGGTTTAAGATAACATTCATCACAAAAGTTGATCAGTCTAATCCGGTTTTGGCATCAGGCAACCCATGTTGGATGAAAATGTGGAGGGAGACTGTATTATTTTGTTGTTTGAAACAGCGCAATTAAGTATTTGACAAATTTTTCATGTGATGCAGAATACATGGTGCAATTTTTGGTAAAAGAGATGTATCATGATAAAAGTAACCATTTCCAGAACAATCCCATTCCCCATTGACGAGGTTTATTCAGCGATAGACCATATCAATAAATTGGCACGGTTAAAACCTGCTTTCAGGAACTATCGCATAGCTCGTGATGAAGAAGGATTGCAGCTTATTGATGTAGATATTCGTTTTATTGTAAAAAAATTTCCAATGAGGTTTACCTATACTGCGATACCTTTTAAATACTGTGAGCTAAAAAAATTAAAAGGGGCTATTAAGGAATATAGCTATACCTATACATTTGTAAAATCTGACAATAAAACCGATGTCACAGTATATTGTTCTATAGTGCTCCCTTTGCGGTATTTTATTGTTCAGCCTTTTCTAAGTGCTATAATAAAACACAGACTTACTAAAGAACTCACAATTTTAGAAACAATAGTAAACCAAAAATTTAACGGATATGATACAGCCACTTATCGTTCAGAGTGATAATACTCTGCTGCTGGAAGTAGACAACCCGCTATATGAAGAGGTGCGGGATGCTATTCTTCCATTTGCCGAACTTGAAAAAAGTCCTGAACATAT
>JAKPQD010000033.1 GCA_029572965.1 Bacteroidota bacterium
TCAGGCTACAAAAGCCCCCCATTTTCATGGGGGGTAGGGTTTGTATGCCCCTAAAGGGACGAAATGGCATGTTTTAACCCTTCTTCGCCCTCAATACATTTAATGAATAGCCAAATTTGAATCGAAAAACGGTAGAAAATCCTCTTAAACCTGTGTACCCTGACTCAAAATTGCATGGTACCGAAAATATTGAAAAGAAAAAATATTTACTCGTTTAGTTCTAAGCATGTTTTATCAGCATTTTCTTCACTTTTAATAAAATCATGTATTATTTCAGAATTTGAAATAAGTAGTTTCTTTATTTCGTTAGTAGTAAGATTTCCTGTTCTTAGCCAAAATACTTTTAGATGACATCCGTTTATTAAGCTAATATCATAATAATCGGAATCGAAAGTTACAATAACGTAATTTTCTTTTCTTGCATATTGCCAAATATCAATATCTTCTGTATCATTTAATCCTACTTGACTTACATGTTTTGATTCAGGAAACTTATCAATTAATTTATTGACAATTCTATAAGAAATATTTTGGTCAAATAGTAGTTTCATTATGCATACTGCAATTTATGTTCTCTGTCAGCTGCAAAAGCCAAACATGCTTGTATGTCTTCATTTGTTAACTCTGGGAAATCCTCAATTATTTCTTCATTTGTCATGCCTGCAGCTAACCATCCCAAAACATCATAAACTGTTATTCTTGTTTCACGAACACAAGGTTTTCCAAATCTTTTATTTGGATTCCTTTTTATTATTGAGTGATAGTTTATCATATCATCTAAATTTTATTTATCAAATATAATCTATTTTTTATGCTTATAAAAGTCGAAAGTACTACTCTGAGATGCGAGAGCTCATGTGGCCTAACTATTATCTATCCATCATAATCATGGGTATTTCTTGATTATCAAAGGTAGTGGATAAGGGGTAATAACCCCAACAAAATCATATAGTTTGGCAAAATTTTGGCCCCTGATACTTAATAAACAAAGAATAAAAAAAGGCGCAGATGATGGTTAACCCGGCGCCTTTCTTGCTGAAGGATATATTTTTAGTGAGCTTTAAAGTTCCATTTTGAATTGTCGCTATCCATATCAAACGGGGCAAGTGTGGGAGTGCTGTCGCCCGAAGATACCAATGCTAACTTTCGGTTTGAATTGGGCACAACCTTTGGCATTATACGGTATGTGCCATCGGTCAGCTGGTCGATGCGCCACAATTGCTCAGGGGCACCTGTAAATTGGGGGACAGTAGTTACTTCAGCATCAGCTGTTGCTGCCAAAGCACGGTTGGTGCCTGCAATTACTATTTTGTAATATGGGCCTCCTAAATATCCGCTTGAGTCGGGGGCTGACGTAATTGTCCATTTCTGATGGGGGCGGGCCATGTAATCTCCTATTCTGACCCCAATGTTTCCGGTTGGCCAGGTATTAATAACATCTGCCAGTTGCTGTGATGGGACAGGCTTTACAGGTTCGTTGGGGTTGCGCCTCCAGCCGTGGGCTACGGGCATTCGCACAAAGTCAACTATCAATTCAAGGGCATATCCTCTTCTCTCCGATTCAATTTCGTAAGTTCCTTCTTTGATGTTTTCGCCGGCAACGGGCCATCCATTTTTCCACAGTAAAGGACGAATTGCTAATACGCTGAGGCCGCCGCGGTCCAAGTCTGCTTCGTAATGGCAAGACATTTTTTCAACGCCATTTTCAACAATAAAACGCCCGAAATGCCCCGGGCCGTTAACTCTCTCACCGGCGGCAACAACCATCTTGCCCCCGCCTTTTAGCATATCGCGTCCCATGTTGTCAAGATAGGGGCCGGTTACTTTTTTTGAACGCCCAACTACAATATTGTAGGTTGAGTTTGCCCCGTCGCAACAGGTACCGTGTGTGCCAAACAAATAATACCATCCATCGTGGTATTCCAGGTCGGTAGCTTCGCAGTCTATGGCTATATCTATTGCTTTATTGCCTTCTATGCGTTTGCCGGTTTTGGGGTCGAGTTCTACTAAACGAATGAACCCAAAATAAGTGCCGTACGAACACCACAAACGGCCATCGGTAGGATCGAGAAGCAGCCCCGGATCAATGGCATCACAATCTTCCATGCCTTCAGATGTAGCAACAACAATGGGTTCGGTAAATTTGAAATCGGGCGATTTTGGATCAAGTGTTTTGTTCCACATGGTATTAATTTTGCCATTATGCCCGCCGCCCAAGCCTCCGCCAGTTGAGCCGTAAGCAATGAGGTAGCGGTCGCCAATTTTTATTGCATCAGGGGCAGCGCCACCACCAGGCCTTTCGGCCCCGCTATTCCATGTCCAACCATCTTCAGATATTAATCCGCCTCCTCCGGTACCAAATGTGTAATACTTTCCATCACATTCCATGATGGTAGACGGGTCGTGTATAAATGTTTTCCCTATTTGCGCCATAAGTGTTGTGCTTACCAACATGAACAACAGGGCTGTTGTGCCCATTACTGTATTTTTTATCTTTATCATAATATCAAATTTCTAAATTATAGACATTTGTTTTACTCAAGGGTAATCGTGATATTTTTTACCGGCTGGCCATTTTCATCAAGAAAGCGAACGCAGAAATCGCTCATCCCCGGGCCATTGATAACAACGCCACGGATAATGTTTTTCCCTTTGTTGAGTGTGATGCGGTTAGATGTGCCATCGTCCATCACCATTCGTCTGTCGCCCGAAAGCAACAGGGCCTCTTTTCCGTTTACCCACCACATAGAAGCAGAGTTTGATCCAACGGCCAGCCTTACATTTTTCATTTCATCAGGGCAGTTAACAACGGTTACAGCCCAAAACATCACACCGTATATAGGTTTTTTTAACCCAAAAGCAAAACGGAATAATTTCACGTTCCAAAGTTTGCTATCTAATGCATGCCAGGCCAACTCTTTGCCGGCCACTTTTACTTTTTGGCCGTCTTTGGGGAGTATGGTAAACTGGTTTTGGAAATACAAGGTGTCAAAAGTTTTTCGCAGGTAGCTGTCGGTAAAAATGGTATTACTGCGGATTGGCATGCTAATGGGTTCGAGGAGGAGCCAACGTTGGATAAAGCCATCTGCATCCGGGGCCATTTTTGTTTTAGAAGCCGGGTTAAAGTATCCCGAAATTGTTCTTCCTGTGGTATCGGTTAAAGCCGGGTCGTCCATTTGACGCCCTGCAGGGCCGGTCTGGGCATGTAAGTTTATGCTTGCTATAATTACAAAGCCCGCTACCAAAAAAGTTTTGTGTTTGATGTTCATAGTGTATTATGCCGAGTTTATGTTGTTAGTAAAAGAATCAAAAAAAAATTCCTTTGCCTGCAATACTACGAAAAAAAATGAAAAAAGCACTGCAAAGCTCATGAACATTCTGTTTGAGGGGGGCAAAAGTCTGTTTTTTGACAATAAATTAACATTTACAAGCTGGCCGTTAACTTTATCTGTAAGCAAGCTATGCTTTACCAACCATAGCTGGCAGCATGATAGTTATAGTTGTTAAAGGGTTATTACAATGTTTTGCAATTTATTAATCGCGTTTACTGGTATCTGCCTCCGGGGTATTGTTAGTGCTTGTATCGGCAAGGGCATTAAATTCTTTAAGTTTGGCAAAAACAGCTTCTATAAGTTGGTATTCGGTTGCTTTGAGCAGATATTCGTCGCTAAAGTGGCAATAAAGGACAAATTTAGTGAGCTTTTGTCCCTGTAAGCCTGTCCAACGTTGGACGTTTTGTGTATTATATTTTCGGTTTATTTCTTTTTGTTTTGGTTCATATTTTTTTAAGTCAGCATACTTTTGTTCAGCCTGTCCGTGTTTATTGAATTTTTTGTAAAAGAATGAAACAGGGCCATCCATAATAACTACAACCCTGTCAGAATAGTATGGGTTCAAAGCTTGCACAGTGAGGTATTTTGAGCCCGTCAGCCCCAATTCAGGGACCTTATCATCAACCTTTAGTGCCAGAAACTTTCTTTTAAAATCGCTATAACTACCAAACAACCGATACAACCTTTGATATTCTTCAGATTTATTTTTAACCGAGTCGGGGATATCACAATACATTGCCGAGTCGGTCAAGGTGTTAAAGTTGAGCTTGTAACCAGGATAGTTGTTATTGTTAAATGCCGGGCCAAGTATGCTGTTTAGCGCATTTTTGTCCAGTTTCAAAGGCATATCTGACATTTCCCGTTTATTCGTCTCCTGACCACGGATAACGGGGACAAAAACAGCCAAACACAGAAGTAAAAAGAAAAGTTTCATAGTTGGGCAAAGCTAAGCTTTAAGGCTTAATTAAAAGTGTTAATTTTTTTGAAAAGAAGGTAGGATGAACCCCGAAGGGCTCTCCGGATGAATTTTTATCCTTGTTTGTGTTTAACGAATCATGCTCGTTTCATCATATTTATTTTTTAGTGGGATGATAGCTTGTCCCGTCAAAGACGGGACAACACCCACAAATAAATACCATCGTGCTTATTCACTTCGTTCATGAGGGCGCTTCGCTTAGTTGCGTTCGCAAAAACATGGGTGTTTCAATAAATCTAAATTAAGTGTCTTTGTGGGGTAACGAGAGTTTGATATAAGAATTACATTGTCAATTATTTAATAAAAAACAATAAATACATTATTTAACTTTTAGCCACTTTATGGCAAGCCTTAAATTTTTGAAACATTTGTTTCAGGGCAAAAGTTTGTAATGCCTGTAAATATCAATTACCTGAGTTCTTTTTATGCCAGACTCGTTAAAATACTTACTGCTATTGGTTTTAAGCCAAGTATGTGGTTGCTTGTACCCTTCGATAAAGCTTTTGCTTGATGAATTGCGAAAATTCTTAATAATTACTTGTGCTCCGGAATACTTCACCTTTAGGTTTATAAGAATTGAAAAGCGCAATGGCTGCTACGTTGTAAGCAAGCAAACTGGCCCTCAATTTGGTCAGGTCCTGGTGAAGTTTAAAATATGGGGCCTCATATCTTCTTCTGGCATCATCAAGGGCATACCTGTATGTGATATAAGACTTACTGTTTAATATATCGTTCAGCATCCTGCGGTCGCGGTTCCAATCATCGGTCACGCCATTTTTTACAACATAAAAGTCGTACCATTCGGCGCTTTCATTCTTCAGGTTCATTTCAAAGGTATCTTTAGCCGCCTTTTTATCACTTTCATATTTTGCATCATCTAACATTGTTTTGGGCACGTTGTTGTACTTAATGATGTCATCGTTCAGGATAGCCCTCATGGCCCTGACCCCATTTTCCATGAGCAAGTCAAAATCGTACCGTGATATTTTGGGATCGTAAGCCATATTGACAATCTCCTCAGGCGTGAACACGTTTTTCAAAGCTGTTTCCAAGCCTTTTTGTATTTCTTTAGGCTGCAATTTGGTATGGTTTACAAAGTTGAAAATAACGCTCCGATGCTTTAAAATACTAATAACTAATGAATCACGGGTAAGCTTTTTTATAGAATCCTGCTGTGATACTGCAGGTGTAAAAATCATACAAAAGACAACACTGGCAATAAGTAGAGTTTTATTCATAAAAGTTTATTTTAGGGCAAAAGTGTTTTTATAATAGTTTTTGTATTGTTTAGTTTATTCAAATTTTTAAAAATAAAGGTTTTAAAAATTTTAACCTAAAAAATAAAGTTCAAATTTAGTTAAAAGCTTTTTTAGCCAGTTTACGTCAAGCCTTAAACTTTTAAATTTTTTGCTTCAGGGCAAAATCCAACCAGGCCAGGTAATGAGCTGTAACAATTTATTCAAAAAGCTTCAAATCAACAGCTATGCCCATTTTCTGATAGCCCTTTTCATTGGGGTGCAAGAAATCGCCCATGTGCAGGTCGGGTAAGAGGGTACTTATGTCTTCGGGGTTTTGCATGACTTTGTCAAAATCAATGACAGCATCAAAATATTGGCCGGAGCGGATCCAATCATTGACCATTTTTCGGGCGGCTTCGCGGTATGAAGTATAGTAAAAAGACTTGTTTATTGGCAATATGGTAGCCCCAAACACTTTGATATTATTGGCATGGGCTTTTTCAATCATTTGTTTGTAAGCCGAGATAAGGTCGTTAGCAGTTTTTACAGCTGCAAGGCTATCAGGGGCCTGGCCTAAATCATTCACCCCTTCCAGGATGATGAGCCAGCGTACACCTTGCTGTCTTAAAATATCTCTTTCAAAACGGTCAACAGCAGCCGGGCCTAAACAGTTTTTGAGAACACAATTGCCGCCTATTCCAAGGTTAAGCACCCCTATTTGTTGTGTTTTGCTGTTTGCCAAAAGGCGTTCGGAGAGTACGTCCGGCCACCGGTTTTGTTTGTTTGTTACCGAGCCGCGTCCATCAGTAATCGAATTGCCCAATATAGCTACAGATGCAGCTGTTTTTGGGGCTTTTACATCAATACCGCTGATGATATACCAATGGTCTGTTTTTACAACCCCACTTGTATCGGTGGAAGAAACTTTGTTGCCGGCAAAAATATAAGATGTAGTGCGCGATCCTGGATGCCCTGTCAGGTCTTTCGATGTTTCTCCAAAGTAAATAGTTATAGCTACATCCATTCGGGGCTTTAAGTGAAATAAAACCTCATCTGATGCAATGGCAGTGCCGGGGTTTATAGCAACTTCAGCTTTACCATCAAAGCTCAATTCTTTGATGGTGCAGGTATCTATCAGCCCTTCTCCTTTTGAAACAGCAATTTGTACCTTTTTCAGGGTAACAGCACTGTTGCCAAACTCGTTTGAGAATTTGAGTTTTAAACATTCGCCGCCTATTGAAACCCTTACTATTTGTCTGATGGTATTGTTATTAAGGCCCGGGGCCGGCGGCATATTTGCAGGCTCTACGAGCATAGGCGCTGTGCTCCATGTACCTACCCATTTTTCTGATTTTTTAGCAGGAGCCTTTGCGCCCACATTTGCAATACCTGTCAAAAAGATGACTAAAAGCAGACCACAAAATGAGGTATATTTTTTTCTTGAGTTTTTCATATTTTCTTAGTTTTTAGGGTGATAAAAGTAGTGATTATATTAAAAATAGTGAAGTATTAATTTGTGTTTTTAAGTAGGCATATTCAGTCTTTTTAGCCCAAGGGACAATTTGTTTTTAGTTTTATCCTTGCGAAAAAGAAAAGCAAAAAAACGTCTTAACTTTTTTTTAAGTTTTTCGTAAAAGACTTAGCGTAACACTAACACTAACTATAATTAAGATGGAAGATTTAATAATTGAAAAAGGGGCTAATACGCCTGCCATTACCTTCATGGCAAATGGCGTGTTGAGAATAGAAGGGAGGTCAATACCCGAGAATCCGGCAGCATTTTACGAAAAAGCCTTTGAATGGCTTAACGATTACAAAACAACGAACCCCAAAAAAATAGAGCTTCATGTTGATTTAGAGTATTTCAATTCGAGTAGCAGTATTATTTTGATGAATATTTTCAAAACACTCAGGGGTATCTTAAACCACGGTGCAGATGTTCGTATTCACTGGCACAATAGCGCTAACGACGAAGAGATGATAGAGTCTGGCCGCTATTACGAAAGTATTTTGAAAATGCCTTTCTTTTACGAAATGAATTAAAAGGAAATGCTGAACACAACGACACGAAGGCACAAAGTAGTAATAATCAAATTTAATCCATTGGGTCTTCGTGTCTTTATTGTTTCACTTTTATTCAAGCAGATTATTTCCCCATTGCTTTTTGCCTCAGGTCTTTTGGCAGTTTTTCAATAGCATAGCGGAAGGCAGTGCGGGGCATGGTTTCTTTTTTTGACATTACATAATCAAACACGTCTATTGGGTGTTTGTGGCTGGCTGCTTTCAATAGCCAGCCATAGCCTTTTTGTACCATATCATCTTTGTCGGGCAGAAGTATATTGCATATTTCAAAAATATCTTCGAGAAATAATCCTTTTTTGGCAGGAATAATAAGTGATACTGCAGCAGCCCGTCTTGTCCAGCGATTTTCTGAAACAGCCAATTTTTTCAAATCTTTCAAAAATGACGGATACATTTCAATAAAAGCTCCCATGGTATGGTTACAGAAGGAATCGCACGAAGCCCAATTATATATGTAATTATCTATCCATCGTTTGAAAGTTTTGAAATCATCAGGCTCAAATGTTTTGCGGATGGCATAAGCCCAGTTGGCTGCAAAAAAAGTTTCTTCAAGATAGCCGGATTTCCAGAGCCCTTCGCACAACGCAAAAATCTCTTTTTTGGGGCGCTCTTTTATCTGTGGGGACAATGCTTTGCTCATTTTTGTAATGACAGAAGCCCGAATGCCGTAACATTTAATTTCTTCTTTGAAAAAACGCCGGCTTATGGCCTGGAATGTTTCATCTTTTTTTGAGTGTAGATCGTTTCGGAGGTTTTGCAAAAAATTTTCCATTTTTTTGTTTTTGTATCTTAAACCTTCCAGGTTTTCTATCGATTTGAACTAATTATTCTTTTTTCTTTGGTGCTTTATAAAGCTCAGCGTGTGTTTCTCTTAGCAAATCGAGTATGGGTACTGATGGCGGGCACTTGCTAAGGTCCACCTTTGCCAGTTTTTCTTCGGTCGGGAAAGCCCCTTCAAACCAAACATCGTTTTCAACAAACATGTTGTAACGATATTGGCCAAAAGTTCGCATATCATAGCATTTCAACATAGTCCTGAAACGGAGTATTTCGGGGATGTTGATACCCGAAGGGTCATTGGCCATGCAATAGCCGTCAAAATCGGCATATTTGTCCAGCAACCGCTGTTTATCAAGGTTGTATTTAATAGCAGCATCTTGTTCTGACAATGGGATGGAGGTGGGGAATATGCCCTCTATCTGGTCAAAAGGCGATGTGGCCGGAAATCCGAATGACAGGGTGTGTATTGCCGGGTTTGACAGGCAAAAACGGGCGTTGAATTGTATAGGGGTCAACGGAGAAGTTAGTTCGATGAGCTTTTGAGGGGGGTTAAATAGCTGTCCCCCTTTGTCGTTAGGAGATATAATAAATACCCCCATGTCTTTGCTTTGTGCTAAGTCGATAGCGCCTTTGTTGCGTTGAAAGAAGTAGTAATAATGCAGGTTGACAAATTCAAAAAGGTCTGTTTCTATAGCTTTGATAATGATTTCCTGCAAGGCATGAGTGCTAAAACCTACATGTTTGATAAGCCCTTCGTTTTTCATTTTCAGCAATTCTTCTACAGGGCCACCTTTGGCACAGGCTTTTTCGTACCTGTCCCAGTTGTTGATACCGTGCCAGGCATAAAAATCAAAGTAGTCGGTTTTTAGGGCCTGCAGTTGTTCTTCTACCAGGCGGCGCATTTCATCGGCAGTAAAGGCTGCCCCTTTGGTCATCAGGTAATAAGAGCCACGTTTGAGTTTTAGTACATCATTGAGCACAATGCCATAGGTTGTTTCGCTTTTCATATAGCCATAGGCTGTTTCGATAAGGTTAATGCCATTTGCTAAAGCCTTTTCAACAGTATCTTTACATTCTTCAATAGTGTCATCGGCTACTACATTGCGTGGTTCGTCCCAGCCGTGTTTGTATCGCATCCCTCCGAGGGTAATGACGCTAATGTTTTTATTTGTTTTGCCAAAGCGGCGGTATTCCATGTTGGGTTTGAAAAGTGAAAGATGTTTGAAATCCATAAGTAAAAATTTTTTACAAAAATAATTTTTTTAAAGGTGAAAGATTTCGGGCCAGAAAAAACAGTTATAAAATAAAATGTTAAACCAAATTTTTAATTTACATAACAAAATGTCGGTATATTCTGTTTTTGCATTGCCCTGTAAAAGTTTTTATAATTGAAAAGCTTTTTAAATGATAAGAAAATGAACGAATTACAACGAAAAAAAATGAAAATGTAAAATATAATGTTATCTTTGCAAATGTTTGGCGTTAAGCGCTGCTTTATATTTTTAGTTTTCTTATTGTATCTGAATCCTGAAAATCTTCTGCCCTCTTAAGCCAGGTACATTTAATTATTTAATTTTTTAACTTTTATTCATCATTTTTTATGAACATTTTTGTTGCACAGCTGAATTTCAAAATTCAGAGCGAATCTCTTAAACAAATTTTTGAAGAGTACGGAGCAGTTACATCAGCTAAAGTTATCAACGACCAGGTAACAGGCCGTTCAAAAGGCTATGGTTTTGTTGAAATGGCTGACGATGATCAAGCTCTTCATGCTATTGAAGAACTCAATGGTGCAGAAGTAGAAGGCAAAACTATCGTTGTTAAGAAAGCTAATCCACGTCCTGAAGGTGGAGCTGGTAATGGCGGTGGCAGGCGCGACTTCCGCTCGGGTGGTGGCCGTCCTCAACGCAGATTCGAAAGCCGTAACTAAGAAATTTTTGTTTTATAATGCATAAAAAACCTGGTGATGACACCAGGTTTTTTTTATTTCGTGCGTATTTTAAAACATTCTGTCTTTTCTGAGGAAGTAACGGACCCGCTTGTAAGTAGAAACGTGTCGTTGAAGTTTTTCGGGGTAAAGGTCGGCCACGGTGATTAAAATGCCTGTTTCTTCAACTCCTCCAAACTCGTGGTTGATAATGGTCCCAAAGGTTTTCATGGAAGGCGAAAGGTTCATATAAGCATTAATGAGCGGGGGGATATTTTCGTGGAGCGAACGTACTCGTCTGGAGAGTATTTTATAGTTTTCTTTATAATTCTCTGCATTAAAAGTCTTTGCCATTTCTTCCAGGTCCCAATTGGGGATAAGAGGATCGATAGGGCTTACTAAGTTGTCTTTATCGCCAAAGTGCATTTTTAGGAAGTAAAGTATCAGGTCGCGGGCTTCTTTGTTGAAGTGGGTGTACATGGTTACTTTGCCAAAGAAGTATTTGGTATTGCTGTTGTGTACCAATATAGCCCCAAGCCCGTCCCACAGGTTATCAAGAGCATATATGCCTTTACGGGCACGGCTTGTACTTTGATAGGCAGGCTGAACAAAGGAGCGCCCAAGCTCTATCATGTAAGGCATGTATTCGGTTTTGAATTTATCGGAAAATTTGAAGAGATGTGATGTAGAAAGCCTTTTGGCAATATCATCTCCTGAAGCGCCCGGATGTGGGATATAAAACCTGTAACCTCCAAGTATTTCCCTGTGTTGAGGGTCCCAAACAATAAGCTGGTGATATGGGTCGTCTGAAATGTCAAATTCGTCAATGTCCATTTCTTCGCCTGTCCCCCCTCCGGCATCGCGAAATGATAATTCGCGCAGGCGGCCTACTTCGCGCATCAGGTTGGGCGAGTCTTGATGGGTAAATGTATAAAGCAGGTTCCCTCCGTAATTGGTTTTACGGATAAACTTATCTTCGGTGAGTTCCTTTTCAATAAGTTGCGGGTCAACCGGTGGAATAATTTTTTTCTCCTGCATCACAAAAAATTTGGACTACAAAATTAATATTTTAGATGATATTTTTTGACTGGTAAACAATACTTTTCACAAAATCAGCCCATTGCTCAGGGGTTTTTGACTTGTCAAAAGTTTCATAAGATATTGGTTTGCCAAAGTAAATGTTTAGTTCTTTCCCTTTTTGTTTGAACATTTCGTCGGGCAGGTAAAGCATTTCTATATTAGCTTTTACACCAATTTTTTTTCTAAGATTGGACAAATTGTAAAAGAAATCAGAATTTTTTCCGTCGAAGTAAACCGGGACTATATCACGTTTGTATTGAATGGCTTTGGTGATGAAATTTTTTTTCCATTGAAGGTCCACAATTTTTCCTTTTATTTTGCGTGAACACAATCCGGCAGGGAAAGTAAGGACTTGCTTGTCAGACTTGTAAATTTCTTCTGTTTCGATGGCCGAGGCCCTGTCTTGTTTGCCATGTTTGTTTATTGGTATGAAGAATTCTTTGATATTCTCAATATTCATCAATATGTCATTGACAGGGGCTTTGATATTGCCGAACTTTTTTGAAAGGATATTGATAAGTACAATTCCATCAAGGCCTCCAAGTGGATGGTTAGAGGCAAAAATATACCGTCGGTCGTTAGCAATATGTTCAAGGCCAATAGTTTGAATGTGCAAGTCAAAATAAGCAATAGCTTCATCTAAAAATGCAATGCCTGTTTTGTTGGCACTAATATCAAGAAAGTAGTTCATTTCTTCTTGGTGGATGGTGCGTTCTAACCATCTGTAAAAGAACCCCGGCAAACGACGGGCCAAAGCCGGGTTTTTATCGGCAAAAACCTTACGGACGTTGATGTTCATACCAATTACTTCTTCATATATTTTTCCAAAAATTTTTCCATGGCCCTGTAAAAGTCAAAGCGGTTTTCTTCGTTACCAAAGCCGTGTCCTTCGTTGTCTTTTACCATATATTCTACTTCTACGCCACGTTTGCGCATAGCATCTACCATTTGGTCGCTCTCGTTCTTATTTACACGAGGGTCGTTTGCTCCCTGAGCAATAAAAAGAGGGGCTTTGATTTTATCTGCATGAAAAACCGGTGATACTTCGCGATAGTATGCGCTATCTTTTTCGGGATGCCCTATTTGCTCGTACATCATGTCTAATATTGGTTTCCAATAAGGCGGAATGGTTTTTAGCAAAGTAAATAAGTTTGAAACGCCTACGTAATCTATGCCGCAACAATACACATCGGGGGTAAAGCACAACCCGGCCAATACCGCATATCCTCCGTAGCTGCCCCCGTAGATGGCAACACGTTTGGGGTCGGCAATTTTTTGGTCAATGAGCCATTGAACCCCATCGGTAATGTCATTTTGCATGGTTTTTCCCCATTGTTTGAAGGACGCTTCCCAGAATTTGCGGCCATATCCTGTTGAGCCACGGAAGTTCATCTGCAAAACAGCATAACCCCTGTTGGCCAGGAACTGCACTTCCGAATCATAGCCCCAACGGTCGCGAGCCCATGGGCCGCCGTGTGGATTGATGATAACTGGCAAGTTTTCAGCTTTTTTGCCTACGGGCAAAGTAAGGTACCCATGAATAGTAAGGCCATCGCGGCTTTTGTAAGTTATTGGCTTCATTTCGGCCAGGAAGTTTTCGTTTAACCAGGGGCTGAGTTCGGCGATTTTGGCTATGCTGTCTTTTTTTAGATCATAAAAATAATATGAACCTAAAGACCTGTCGCTGTATGTACGCACAATAAACTTATCTTCGTCTTTGTTGACGCTGGTGATAGAAATTTCGTAGCTTGTGCCCAAATGTTTTTCAAACTTTTGGTAAAGCTGTTTTACCTCATTATCAAGAAATACGAGCTTGCGTTTCCAGGTAGTGTATGAAATAGCAGAAAGGACTTTACGTTTGCGCGAATAGCTAAGGCCATACACATCATATTCGGGGTCGCTGTAAAGTACCTTTTTTTCTTTTTTGCTTTTTGGGTCAAACACAACAATGGCTTTGGTGTCGCGTCCTTTGTTGGAGGCTGCATAAAACATGCTGTTGTCGAAGGTGAAAAACAGCGGGTCAACAGATTCTTTAAAGTCGGTGGTGATAATGGTTTGAAAAGAGTCGTTTTCATTTTCGCGGTAAAGGATACTGGTATTGGTCCCATCGGCAGTGACAGCAATTCGGAGCTTCCCGTTATGGTCGGTTAACCAATCCTGGATGTTACCTGGGTTTTCGGCCAGCATTTCCATTTTACCGGTGCTCAGGTGCAGCCGATATGGGTCAAAAACCTTGTTATCGCGTTTGTTCATGGCTATAATTACCTCATCTTCTATATCTTCGAGGTCATCGATGACTTGTGTACGTACCCCTTCAAAATTGGTATAGCACATGGGGTTTGAAGCGTCGATATCAACCCCGTAGAGACGGAAGTTTTCATCTCCTCCATTGTCTTTCAAATACAAGATACGCTTGTTGTTGGCCCAAAAGTATGAACGAATATCGCGGTCAGTTTCAGAAGTAATTCTGATGGTATCTGCACTGCCTATTTTTTGGACAAAAATATTCATACGCCCCTTGTAAGGAGCTGTAAATGAAAAATATAAACCGTCGGGTGAGAGTTGGAATGCTGCTTTTTCAGGGTTTTTGAAAAAGTCTTCCATGGGTATTTTCGGTACTTCCATTTGTTGAGCTTGTATAGTTAAAGTTGGCAATAATACAGCAACAATCAATGAAATAAAAATGTTTTTGTTCATGGCCGAAATATTTAGTTTGAACAAAAGTATAAAGAAATGAAATACAGATTTATATAAAGTTATAGAATCTATTTTTGCCAATAAATGAGTTTTGAGAATAAAAAAAATTCGTTTATTTTATTGCAAAAATATAGATCGATGTACACTATAAAACCTTTATGTTTATTGGTATTTGCAATTACTCTTATTTCTTGTGAGTACGAACCCAAAGGGTCTTTTTACCAGGAAATAGATAAGGACATTAAAAACCCTGAGGTAGAAACAAGAAGCCTGACATTTAATAAAGATACCATTGTTATTGAGGAAGGTAATCTTTTGGGTTATAGCTTTTTCAATGCTGACAAAAAAATCAGACGGATTTTGTTTAAAATTGATGGGCAGGTTTTTGTTGACGCTTCAACCTTTTCAGGTAGTTTTTCTTTGAAAGGTGTGTCAAAAGGAATTCACGAATTAGAAGCTGTTTTTATGCTGAATTCAGGTACTGGGAGTATTATGGACAAACTTGGTGGAGAGCTTTATGCTACAAAAAAAACGTGGGTTTTGGTAGTTTTGAAAGCTCATTCGGAGACAATAAACGCCACTTCAGAAAATGGCTTTTTAAAAATCTATTGGGATACATGTTATGATTTTGATTTTCAATACTTTGAAATTTTCAAAGGTCCAACGCTAATTGGCAAAACTAAACTTCCCTTTTATGTTGATTCATCTTATATTGGAGAGTCTGTGACATATACAATCAATGCAAATCGGGCTAATTCGAGTACAATATGGTGTAGCAAAGATTTTAAGGAACTACATTATGATTTTTTGTTTATTTCAGATCATAAACGTTGTGTAATTAAATGGAACAGGCCTATTTGTTATAATGCTATTGAAAAAACTATAATTTATATAAACAACAGCACATTTGAGACCACTGACACAAGCATTATTTTGCCAGTAACCGAAAATGGGCAAAGATTTTATTTTCGTGAATGGGAAGTTAGCCCAAAATACGGCAACAACAAATATAGAGTTTTTGAACCTAATACATTATATTTTTATTCAAGTTATAAATTTTGTCAAAGTGACATTGTTAACTTATTAAAAATTGATGAGTCAAATTTTTTATATTCATCTAGTTCAGATAAGGATTTTTTTGAATATTCAATAAATGACAAGGCCTTAATTGCTTCTCAACATTATCTGGATGAAATAAAATTAGTTTCTCAGAGCAATAAATGTATTTATGGAAAATTAAATGGACAAGATGCCATTCAATCGCTGGATGGGAATCAAAACCTTTTAATGATTGATGGAAGTCCTAATATTATTGCATTGTCAGATTATTCTTTTATACGATATGATTTAGACGGCTGTTATCTTGTAAAATTTGGTGATGAGAACAAAGTCTTTTTATCTCAAAACTATTTAGAAAATTGTCAAATGTCTTTTGATGGTAAATATATTATGTTTTCAGAAGGTGGATTATTGAAAATTAATAAAATTGAAAATGACAGGCTAATTTTAAAGGGCTCATTTGAAAATAATGATGTCAGGTTTGTCAGATTTGGGTTTAAATATCCCTCCTATTTGTATTATTGGAATGGTAAAAGATTTTTGGTCAAAAATTGTTATAACTTTGCCCTAAGCTCTGATATTCTGTTAAATACTCCCAATACTGAAATACTGGACATAAATGAGCAAAAAAATTGCATTTTGGTTAAGGTTAATTCCAGTATCCATATTATCAATTATACCAATGGGCAAATATTGGTAAACATGGAGTTAGGAGATGATGCTCGCTATGAAAAATTAATTCTTATGGACAATGCTATTGTTTCTGAGGGAGGTTACATCTATCATGTAAATTATTGACAAAAAAATTGAGGATCTTTTTACTCAAAAAGAGGACAAGAGAAAATAGATTAAACTGAATTTTTTTAAGGATGAAAAAAACATTTTTATTAGTTGCCATACTGCTTATTTTTAGTTCACTGCATTCACAAAACCTCATGTTTGGGTTGAAATCAGGCGTTGGCAGTTACAGCATGAAAGATATGAAAGATTTCAACAGGTACTTTGTTTCAAATTTGTCATTTGCAAACAAGCTAACAGATGATTTTCCTGCAAATTATTACTTTCAGCCAGAAGTATTGTTCAATTATCAGCATCTTACATTTGGTTATTCTTTTGCTTTTTATTCAACGGGCTCGCGGATAGCTTCAAATGACTATTCGGCCAATTTCAACATGGATGATGTGCTAAACTGTTACTCTCATGGGTTTATTTTTGAATATGTGTTTTACCGGGCTTCGTTGTTTGACTTTTCGGTTTATTCGAGGTTTTCATTTGAGAATACAAAGCTAAAAATTACAAACAACCTGATGGTGGTTGCTGAAGACACCCTTTTGCAAACTAAATACAGCTATCGGACAAAGTCAAACTCTACAGAACCCGGGATAGCCATTTCATACGATTACAAGTTTCTGAAAATAAAGTATTATGCGGGTTACATGTTTTCAATAATGACCGATGGTTTTACTTCGGATGATGAAAAAAAACAAAAAGTGTATAACCCCTACACCCGCAATCAGCTTAAGCCTGATTGGAGTGGTTTCAGGACAGGCATTTCGGTATATTTTATGTTTTCGTTGAAACGAAATTAGCGGTTGTTATTTGTTGGCCCGGAATATTTTGCCTCTCTCAAGTCTGAATAAACGGACGTTTTTTGGGTAATGCCAAACAACATTTCGGCAAATTGAAGGCTTAATCTGAGAGCTTTCTAATGTTTAATTAGCGTTAACCTTCCCGTCATAAACAGGACAAACAGATTTAGGAATTGTTTGATGTATTTTAGTAATTTGCTGAAATACAAATTTTTAGTTGATAAAGAATTAACGGCAAGCCTTAAATTTTTGAAACTTTTGCTTCAAGGCTAAAGTTTGCAATGCTTGTAAATTAAATACTTTAGGCATTCTTCTTATATCAAACTCAGGTTAAATTAAGGTTTAAACGCCATTTTTTTCATTTCTCATCCTAAAGGATTAATCTTTTGATTGTCTTTTTGGCTAATCGAAAAAACGGTTTATTTTCAAGTTTTTAGCTATGTATTTTCAATCTTAATGAGGTTGATTAGAGGCTTTCATGGTTTTTAACTTTACATAATAGCAAACGTTTGTTAAAAACTACAAAATATAAAAGCCATGAATGAAAATATCATCCAAAAATTTCGGGACAAATTTATTGATGAGTCGGTAGGGCTTTTGGACCAAATGGAAAAAGACCTGCTTGAACTCGAGAAAGCCCCTCAGGATAAAGAGCTGTTAGAATCTGCATTCAGGGCTATGCATACCATCAAGGGCGTTAGTGGTATGTATGGGTTTGAACATATCTGCGAATTCACGCATATTTTAGAAAACATATATCAGTCGCTGCGCGAGAAAAAAGTTTTTTTTAATAAAGAAATATCCGATTTGTCTTTTGCCGCCATTGACCACATACGCCGGCTCCTTGAAGACGAAAAGCTTAGAGATGAAGAAAATAAAAAAAGGCACAAAAAACTTACCGATGAAATAAACGAACTGGCTAAGCGTTGCAACCTTTCTCAGCCTCAACCGGTTTTTAAACAAAACGAAAAGGTGCAGGCCGAAAAAACCAAAAATTCATGGTACATCATCCTGAACACCAATGAGCAAATGTTTTTCAGGGGCATTAACCTGACAAGCCTCTTTAAAGAGCTTTCGCAGCTTGGAGAATATCACATACAGCCTATTCCGGTACTAACAACACACGAAAGCGACTCATGGGGCATTGTGCTGGTATCAGACTGTTCAGAAAACGACATACGCGACGTATTTATTTATATAGAAGACGATATCCAGATTTTCCGAATTACCAGCAGCGATATTTTTCACCCTGAAAATGAACCAAAAGTTGAGTTTGAAAAAACAGAACAGGAAGAAATATCTTCAATCATCGACCTGGTTGAAGAAACAGAAAAGCCGCCTGTTTTTTATGCTGAAGAAAAGAAAGAAAGTAAAGAAACTGAAATTATCAAGTCTGCCAGCTTCAAATTACAAACCAAGCGTATAGCTGTTGATTCGGCCAAGTTAGACCACCTGATGTACTTAGTCAGCGAGCTTATCACAATTAATTCGCAATTGGTGCAGGCTACCAAAGGCAGTTATTATGCCAGCCTTCAGCATTACGTAGAACAGGTGGACAGCCTTTCAAAACAATTTCGCAACAATGCCCTCGAAATCAGGCTGGTACCTTTAAGTGATTTAGCTTTGCGTTTTCAGCGGTTGATACGCGATTTGTCATCGAATTTGGGCAAAAGTATAGCTTTTGTTACCGAAGGCCTTGAAACCGAGCTGGACAAAAGCACTATAGATATACTGGCTGAGCCTTTGATGCATCTTATACGCAATTGTATTGACCACGGCATCGAGAGCCCTGAAAAGAGAGCTGGGAAAGGGAAGCCGGAAAAAGGTACTATCAAGCTTTCGGCAGTGCAATCAGGCAGTTATATCCTCATTTCTATTTCAGATGATGGCAATGGCATTGATACCGAAAAAGTGAAACAAAAAGCTATAGAAAAAGGTATCATTGGCCCCAATGACAACCCGTCGGACAAAGAACTTTTTGATTTTATCTTTTTGCCTGGGTTTTCTACTGCCAAAAGCCTTACCGATGTTTCGGGACGTGGTGTTGGCATGGATGTGGTGAAAAAGAAAATCACCGATTTGCGTGGCGAAATCATAGTAGAGTCGCAAAAAAATGTTGGCACCACTTTTACACTTAAAATCCAGCAATCTATTGCCATTATCGACACCTTACTTTTCAGGGTTGAAAATTCAAGCCTCATTGTGCCTATGTCTGATATTGAAATTTGCATACAAATGCCAATAGAAGAGCTTGATGCCCGTCGCAACACCGAAACCATAGAGTTTAACGAAAGGTTGATAAAATTCTACGACCTGCGCCAAATGCTCAGCCTGACAGGCCAATACAAAGAAAATGTAAAATTGCTCATTATCAAACGCGAAGAACAATTTGTAGCCATTATGGCCGACAAAATCATTGGCGAACACCAGGCTGTGCTGAAACCTTTAGGCAATACGCTAAAAGACCAAAACATTTTTTCGGCAGCCAGCCAGCTTGGAGATGGCAACCTGGCCTTCTTGCTGGATACTTCGGCTTTGTTCAAAAACATTAACATTTTAATGGACAGCTTTTAACTTCAAAAAGCCTGCACCACAGGTACAGCAGACTATTATACATCACCATTTAAACCATTATAACAATGAAAAAATTAATCGCCATTTTGTTATGCATGTACCAGGTACATGCTATATGTCAGGAAAAAGCTGAAAATAGCGCTGCATCTTTTTCCCTTAACGCCGATGTTGTTAGCCGATATGTTTGGAGGGGATTACTATATAGCCCCAATGTCAACGTGCAGCCTTATGCTGCTTTTTCGTACAAAGGTTTGTCGTTAAGCACATGGGCTTCTTACGGCATTTCGGACAGATATGCTGAAGTGGACTTTACTTTGAGCTATGCCATTGATAACCTTAGCGTATCTGTAAACGATTATTACAACGAGTTTGAAGACAGCCTGGGGACAAACAGGCATTTCAATTTTAAAGACAACACTACCCCCCATGCTTTAGAGGCCACTCTTTCTTATAAAATATCCGAAACAATGCCCCTTACTTTGTCCTTGTCCTCTTTTTTCTATGGCAATGACAAAGACAGCGAAGGGGAAAACATGTACTCATCGTACATTGAGGCTTCATATCCATTTGATTTCAGCAATTATTCATTCAACCTTTTCATCGGGGGTACCCTGGACAAAGGGTTATATGCCGACAAAGCCGCTATTGTCAATGTTGGTTTTTCTGCTACCAGGCAGATAAAAGTATCTGATAGTTTTCAACTGCCTTTTAGTGCATCGTTAATTTCTAACCCTTATGCTGAAGATATTTTTATGGTACTCAAATTGAGTTTCTGACCTGAAAATGAACCTTGCAAACAAGACAATAAAATGCAGGTATTCCATCTGCTTACATTATATGGCAAATATTGATGGATTAAATAATTGAATTTCAATAAATTAAAATTTATAAAGATGAAAACACAAAAATTTGTATCGCTAAAGCAAAAGTTGGGTTTGATTGTTGGAACAGGGATAACCCTGACGGCGCTTGTATTAATCTCTTATTCATCAATAAAAACCCGGACAGATTCGATAAATTCGGCAAAAAGCAATGCCTTGGCGTTGGCTCAGGATTTTGCGGTGAATATCTCTTTAGAACTTGAAACTGCCATATCTTCATCAAGGTCAATGGCCAATGCCCTCTCGGCTGTTGGCGACCCAAAATCGCCCATCAGGCTATCGCGTGAAGAGGCTATGAAAATGGCCGAGAAAGTTTTGTTTTCGAACCCCAACTTTTTGGGCTTTACTTTGGCCTTTGAACCCAATGCCTTTGACGGGCAGGATGCAAAATTCCGTAACGCTGAAGCCCATGACAAAACTGGCCGTTTTCTGGTATATCAAACCAAAAAAGTTGATAATACAGTTGCCCGTGAGGTGCTTATTGATTATGACGACCCCGAAAAAGCCCCTTGGTATTGGGTACCCAAAAAAACTATGAACGAATTTTTGACAGAACCCGTTATTTACCCTGTTCAGGGAGTGGACGTGCTCATGGTATCTTTCATGACCCCGGTTATCAACAATGGCCGCTTTTTGGGGAACACCGGCATAGATTACCCTATAGATTTCATGCAGCATAAAGTTAAAAAAGCCGGTTATTATGACTCGTTGGCTATCATCAGCATTATATCTAACGAGGGTACATTTGTGGCGCATTCCAAAACCCCCGAACTAATAAACCATTCGCTAAATACCATTTATTCAGATGCCCCGGGTCAAATACTAAAAATAAAAAAGGGCGAAAAACAAATATTTGTGCAAAACGATACCCTTTCGATACATGTGCCCTTGAATATTGGACAAACCCACCGGCCATGGCAGGTACGCATGGAAGTGCCAATGAAGATAATTACAGCAGAAGCTAATGAACAAATGTGGTTTCAGCTTTCTATGGGAGTAATCCTTATTATTGTCAGCATAGTAGTAATAAGGCTTTTTGTAAAACGTATCATTAAGCCTGTTGGTATTATGTCTGAAAAAGCTAAAGCTGCAGCAGAAGGCAACCTGGTTTACGAAACCATAGGCGACAAAACCAATGATGAGATAGGACTTTTGTCCGATGCACTCGATACCATGATAGAAAAAATAAAAGATGTAGTGTCAAACGTGATAATAAGCTCTGAAAACTTTGTCGAAAGCAGTAAGCAACTTAGTGCTTCAGCCCAGCAAATATCGAGCGGGGCAAATGAACAAGCCGCTGCCAGCGAAGAAATATCTTCATCTATTGAAGAAATGGCCTCATCGGTCAACCAAAATGCCGAAAATGCCCAACAAACCGAAAGGTTGGCCTCGAGTGCCGCCCAAAACATCAAAACAGCCAACGATGCTGTTATTGAAACCATTACAGCAATGAAAACTATTATCCAAAAGATATCTATCATCAAAGAAATAGCCGAAAAAACAGACTTATTGGCGGTTAACGCAGCCATCGAGTCGGCCAGGGCTGGCGAATATGGCAAAGGGTTTGCGGTTGTCGCCAGTGAAGTACGAAAATTGGCAGAACATAGCCAAAATGCAGCAAAAGAGATTGACGATATTTCGGTCTCGAGTCTTCAAATTGCCGAAAAATCCGGACAAATGCTCAATGCCGTGATCCCCGAAATCCAAAACACCGCAAAGCTTGTACAGGAAATTACCGCTACCAGTATTGAACAAAATGGGGGTGTCTCGCAAATAAGCAATGCCATCCAACAACTGTCAACAGTGGTACAACAAAATTCAGCCCTTTCTGAAGAACTGGCAGCCAGCTCTGAAGAGCTTACCGGGCAGGCTACGCTATTGTTAGAGTCAATTTCATATTTCAAAATATCTAAAAACGATATTAGCAATGAAACAGATGAAGAAATTGAAAACCAGATCAAAAAACTCTCAGCCCTTCTCGATTCGCGAAAAAAAGGCCCAAATAAAAAAGAAACCCAAATAAAACAAAAAGTGTCAGAACCCAAAAAAGACCCTTTAAAAGGGTTTAAAATTCACTTAGATGACAAAGAAAATGATAAAGACAAAGAATATGAATCAATGTAAAAATTAAATTAATACCATGAGCAACACATACTTGTCATTTGTTGTTGGCGAAGAACAATTTGCCGTCAACGTAACCAAAGTACTGGAAGTACTTCAAAAGCAAACCATTACCAAAGTGCCCAATGCCCCGGACTTTATCAAAGGCATTATCAACTTCAGGGGCGAAGTAGTGCCTGTTTTCGAAATGCGGGTAAAATTTAACCTTGCCGAGCGTGACGAAACAAAAGGCTATGTAATCATCATCCTTGATTTACAATCAGGAGAAGAAACCATACGTATTGGGGCCATTGCAGATAAGGTAAGAGATGTTATCACCCTTAATGATAGCGACATAAAACCTGTACCTGCCATGAACAAAGATTTTAATACTGAATTTTTACAGGGCATTGTCAAGCTGAACGACAAATTCATCCTGCTGCTCAATGTAGATAAAGTATTTACAAGCAATCAGTTGCAGCAACTCCATGATAGCTCTGAAGTTTTAAAAAATGCATAATAAATAAATTATAAAAAAAAATGAAAACCATGAAAACATTGAACAATTTTAGCATTGGGAGCCGGTTGACCTTTGTATTTGGTTTAATTATTGTACTTAGCATAGTAAACCTTTTTGTGAACCTGCGAGGCCTCGACAAATCCAGCAAAGCCATTGATATAATGCATGTTTCGCAAACCAGTATCTCTTATTTGCTCGAAGCCGACCGCGATGCCTACCAATCGAGTATTGGTATCAGTCAATGTTTAGACAAAGAGCCAAATGATAATGCTGAATTAGAAGCTTATATTACGGACATTTTAGATAACCGCGGACAGATAAAAACCCGTTATACCAAATTTGCCGAAGAATTTAATGTCAAGCAAAATCAGGCTTATGCTGCCATTGATTCTAACTTTTGGTTGAAATATAACGATTTGTGCACTTATTCTGATGAAATAGTAAATCATTTAAAAGCCCGCAAATACAAACAAGCTGCTGCTATCTATTTCACAGACTATCAGGATGCTTTTAAGCCAATGCGTGAAGCTATCAACCAGTTTACCGAAATTCACCAAAACGACTCTCAAAAGTCATACGAAACCAACAAAGAAGTGAGCAGGAATATCCGCATCAATTCTATTTCCATATTTATAGCCATAGTCATTATCTTCCTCATCAGTGATATCCTTTTAACACAAAGTATAGCCAAACCATTGTCAAATGCAGTGAATATTACCACCAAAATTTCGGGCGGCGACCTCACCGAAGAGTTTGAGGTGGTTGGAAAAGACGAAACCAGCAAAGTACTGGGCGCTATTAAAGCCATGTCAGGCAAAATTAGTGAAACGGTATCTTCTATTAAGATTTCGGCCGAAAACTTCTTCGAAAGCAGCAAGCAAATAAGCGCATCATCGCAGCAGATTGCTTCAGGGGCCAATCAACAAGCTTCGGCCAGCGAAGAGATATCTTCGTCGATTGAAGAAATGGCTGCCAGCATCAACCAAAACACTGATAATGCTAAGCAAACCGAAAAACTTGCTTTGCAAGCCGTTGAAAACCTAAAAATTGCCAATGACTCGGTAGCTCATACCCTGAAAGATATGAAGATGATTATCCAAAAAATATCTGTGATTAAAGAAATAGCCGAAAAAACCGATTTGCTTGCTGTAAATGCTGCTATTGAAGCTGCCCGAGCTGGCGAAACAGGCAAAGGCTTTGCAGTAGTTGCCACAGAAGTACGTAAGCTTGCCGAACACAGCCAACAAGCTGCCAAAGAAATAGATGACCTTTCTGCATCAAGCGTCCTTATTGCCGACAAATCTGGACAACTCTTAGCATCAGTTACCCCTGAGATACAAAATATAGCAAAGCTAATCCAGGAAATATCGGCTACCAGTATCGAACAAAACACCGGCGCTGCCCAAATCAGCGCTTCCGTTCAGCAGCTTTCGCAAGTAGTTCAGCAAAATGCCGCGTTGGCCGAAGAATTGGCTGCCAGCTCCGAAGAACTTACCGGGCAAGCCTCATCGTTGCTCGACAACGTTTCGTATTTCAAAACCAGTCGCGAAGAAATTGACAAATACACCGACGAAGAATTCAATATGCTGATGAAACGTATCAACGAAATACTGGCTGCAAAAAACAGAAATGGGGGCGCTGAACCTGCTCCATTCCAAAAAAACCTCAAAGCCGAAAAAAATGTTGTTGCTTCGGTAAAACCTGCAGCTAAACCTGCCCCAAAAGATGGCCTTGACATAAAATTAGAAGAAAAAGACCCTGACTACGACAAGTTCTAAGAGTGTATAACATCCTGTAACTATGGCAAAGCTGCAAAACTTTGTCATAGTCCCTTACAGGATATTGTTATCTTTGCCTTTTGAAAAAATGAAACGTTAAGCCAGACTTTCAAAAAGAAATATGATGAAACACCCATGATTATTCAATCGCAAACAAATATTTATCGGCAGGTGTTCCATCCGTTCACCTTAAAGCATATAATGATGGCTTAAATTGCTAATTTTTAACAAGTTAGAATTTTATACGGATGAAAAAAAATATTATATCATTAGCAAGTTTAGCTGTTATGCTTTCACTGGGACAAGCTGAAGCCCAGGAGACACAAGCTAAAAGTGGGACCGACACATTGGCTCCAATGGTCAAAGAGGTGCAAGCTGATTTGAAAAAGCTGAAAAAAATTAAAATCAGCGGATACATACAAGGACAATACCAAAAAGCCGAATCAAAAGGGATTGAAACATTTAGTGGCGACGATTTCCCTTCAGACATTGACCAAAGGTTTGTTACCCGCCGTGGAAGGCTCAAAACTACATATACAGGAAAACTTAGTGAAATGGCAATCCAATTGGACGTTACTGTTGAAAAAGGCGTTGCCCTCAAAGAAGCCTATTATAAGGTTACAGAACCAGTTTTGAAAACAGTATCCCTGCAGTTTGGGCTTTTCATGAGGCCTTTTAGTCATGAATTAAATTATTCCAATACCATCATGGAATATCCCGAACGTACCAGAGTAGTACAAAATGTATTGTCGGGAGAAACAGACCTTGGGGCTTGCCTGATATTCCAGCTACCAAAAGAAAACCCGCTAAGTGCTTTGCGTCTTGACTTTGGCCTTTTTAATGGAACAAGCAACAAAGGGGCTGATTATGACAATGAGAAAGACTTTATCGGACGATTGTCATATAACAACACTTTTGCTGACAAATATATTACTTTAGGTGCCGGTATTTCTTATTTTAACGGAGGTACATGGAATTTTGCAACTAACTATTACGAGTGGAAAGATACTGCATTTACAAGTATTACAGCGGACAGCCTTAAGGTACTCAAAAAAAATTACATGGGAGCAGATATCCAGCTTACCCTGGATAACAGTTTTGGACAAACCCAAATACGTGGCGAAATGATGTGGGGGACACAGCCAACGGCCAATGATAAAACAAAAACATTTCTTGAAGCATACAAAAAACCTGCTTATATGCGCGATTTTTCGGGTGGGTACGTTTGCCTGGTGCAAACTATTGCAAAAACAAAACATCAGTTTGTGGTGAAATATGATTGGTACGATCCCAATACAAAAGTAAATAAAGATGAGGTTGGTGCTAAAACGCCATCAGGAGCAACAAATTTGACTACAAAAGCAGATATTGCTTATACTACCTTAGGCCTGGGCTGGATATACAACTGGGACGAAAATGTAAAGATTACTGCCTACTACGACATGGTATCTAACGAAAAAACCCTCTTGAAGGGTTATACCGAAGATTTGAAAGACAATGTATTTACTTTGAGGGTGCAGTACAAGTTCTGATAGCTTTTTTCAATAATACAAAGAAAGTGCCAGTAGCCTTTGAGGTATCAAACTGATATGGTTTATCTGCAACAGGAAGCTCAAAAACCAGGTTTTCAGCACAAATAAAGGCTATGCAGCCTATTGGTTAAAAATTCAATTCATTTTTTAAAGCAGGATTTCCGAAAGAGAATCCTGCTTTTTTTTCAGCATTTAATTGTAGCTGTTGAGGTATTTATCCTTTTCATTGAGCTTGAAATAGCTGATAGTTTCGGTAAGTTGGCTGGCAAGCTGGTTAAGTTTTTCAGCTCCTACAGCCATTTCTTCGCTTGATGAGGCATTTTGCTGGGTATGGTTATTAAGCTGCTGGATGGCGTTGTTTATCTGCACAGCGCCAGTGTTTTGTTCAACGCTGGCAGTGGTAATCTCTTGCACAAGACTGGCTGTTTTGACAATATCTGCAATGATAGCTTCAAGCAGTTGAGCAGAGTTTTCGGTAACGTTGACACTTTGGTTTGCCAGGGAGACAATTTCGTCAGCAGCTATTTTACTGCGTTCGGCAAGTTTACGTACTTCGGCGGCAACCACAGCAAAACCTTTGCCGTTTTCGCCGGCACGGGCAGCTTCAACAGCGGCATTCAGCGCCAAAATATTGGTCTGAAATGCAATATCATTGATGATGCTGATTTTACTTGCAATAACCTTAATAGAGCTAAGGCTTTCCCTGGATGAATCACCTACTTTCTGAATACCTTGTGATATGCTGTGGGCTATTTTTTCGGTCTGCTGGGCATTGTCAGCAGTTTGCTGGATGTTGGCCACCATTTCTTCCATCGACGAAGATACCTCTTCAACCGAAGCAGCCTAGTTTGAAGCGCTTACCGATAGCTGTTGCGAGCCTAATTGTAATTGTCTGCTCGAATTATTAAGGTTTTTTACGTTATTATTTATCTCAGTTACAACCTTAGTGAGGTTTTGTTTAATTTTTTCACTGGCAATGATAAGTTTACCAAGGTCCCTATTAGGGTTCACGTCCTTAGTGTCAATCTCTACATCGAGGTTGCCATTGGAGATTTCTTCCAGTTTTTCTACCGATTTGGACAAAGGCTTCACTACGGCAATAGAACCATAGTAAAAACAAATGACGCTGACAATGATATTGCTCAGGGTGATGGCAATGACAACAGGCTTATTGTCCTCAAAAAATTTGTACTTGAGGCCCACCATAAACATAATAAAAAGCAGGTTGAACAACCATACAATGCCAACACGAACAAAAACAGAGTTTTTAAAAAAACGGTTGAGCAACAATACTGCAGCAAGCCCGGCTGCTGCAATACTAATCAAATTACTGATAAAAAAATTCATAATAAAAAGCTTAAAAGGTTAGTTTATTTTATAGGTTCAGAATTAAAGGTATTTATTTGCAAAATAATGAGTTTTATCAATTTTATCCTTGATTTTTCAGAAATTTTTAGCACTGAAAAAGTGTATTTGTTTCAATACAATTAAATGTCATCTTACCATAGTTTGGAACGTTTTTATTAAGAAAACTTTATCAGGGAAATGTACCTTGCCTGAAAATGACAGTTTTTTGAATGCATTTTAACACGTCTTTTGCACTCTTCTGGTTTAGTTTTGATAAGTTTGAATTTAAAAAAACTAAACACATGAGAATATTGGAAAATAAACAACTGGCAAATGGTTTAGCGAGTTTACTAATAGTGGCTTTTAGCTTTTCGAACACGACAAAAGCCCAACCATCTGGCGGGCCTTATGGCCCTATTAAGCAAACTTATGAAATACCTAAAACTACAGGAGTTATATACTATGTAGCCCCTGATGGGAAAAAAGAAGAACAGGGTTTGTCGTTGGACAAGCCTACCACCATCGAATCTGCTATACAAAGGGCTAAAACCGGCGATGTGATTATTGTCCGTGGGGGTATATACCGCACGGGTTCACTCTTGCTCAACCAGGGGATAACAATACAGCCTTATGCTGATGAACATCCTGTTTTTAAAGGAACTTATGTTGCAAAAGAATGGAAAGACCTTAAAAATGGCACCTGGTCTGTCAAATGGGAGCACTTGTTCCCCTCAAAACCCGATACATGGTGGAACCGTGCAAAATACATCAGGGAAACCCCATTGCACCGCTTCAACAATGACATGGTGTTTGTCAACGGAAAATTTTTGCAATCTGTTGGGCAAGAAAACGAGGTTGATAAAAATACTTTCTATGTTGATTATGAGGCCGGAATGGTGTATATTGGCATTGACCCGACCAACAAATTGGTCGAAATTACTGCATTCGACAGGGCTATACACAGGGTGACCACCGAATGTAATGGGAAAACATCGGACAAGAAAGGGTTTACCCTCAAAGGCATTGACTTTATGCAATACGCCTATCATGGTATCGAGGTGGATGGCAAAGACCCTGAGGCTGTTTCAAATGAAGCCGACCATGGAAAAGATGTTGTAGGCACCCTAATTGAAAACTGCAGTATTACTTTCTGTGGCCGTGTTAATGTTTTTCTCAAAGGCGATAAAATTACCCTTCGTCATTGCAAAATAAGCGAAAGCAGTACCGAAGGGCTTTATATTGTTGCCTCAAATGACGTGTTGCTCGAAAAAAATATTTTTTCGCGCAACAATATCGAAAATATCACCGGCTATTATCCGGCTGCCGTGAAGATATTCAACCAAAGTTACCGCGTAACCTGCCGGGACAACCTTGTGACCGATTTGGCCAACTCTAACGGTATTTGGTATGATGTTGGAAATGTCGATGGCTGCTTTATCAACAATTGGGTAGAAAATGTAGGCGATGGAAGCATCAAATTTAACAAAAACAAAACCTGGCCAAGTCAAAACGGCTTTTTCTTTGAGATTTCAAAAGGGGTAACTTGTGCCGGCAATGTATTTTTCAACTGCGACCAGGGTATTTTTATCCTCAACAGCTGCGGGGCAAAGGTGTACAACAACACATTTGTAAACAGCACAGCTACTTTCGGGCGTAACGAACGAAACCCGGCCAATGACGGCACGTTTGGATGGCATTCGGGCACTGGCCCTGATGTAGATAAACGCACCGGTCATGTTTTTTCAAACAACCTCATGTTTAGCGATGCCCGTCACGAAAGGCCTATGATGTTTATTTGGCAGCCCGATACTTTTTACAAAAGGAATTATAAACCCCAATTAGAAAAGCTCGAAAACAATGTAATGGTCAAAATCCCCAGCTTAGATACAATTGTCGCAATATATTGGACACAGGCTGTTGACAAGAGTTGTCTTATGGCTTTTCAAAACTTTGACAGCCTGAAAAAAACATACCCGGAGGTAAAGGATAATAACCGTTTTTACACTGACATAAATGTTTTTAAAAGTGTTGAACTCAAGCAGTTAACGGTGCTGAAGAATTTTCCTGGCAATATAGATGCAGGCCTGGTGCCTGCCAACATTAGCGCGTTGATGAACCTCCCTAAGAAAGATTACAAATTTGTTGGGGCGTATCCTCCAATAAAGTAATGAACTTATTATTTTAGGGCATTTATGAATAATAAAATGCATATAACAAATCATGGCCTTTGACCGTGGTTTGTTATTTAAACTAATCATCATAAAAAATGAACAGAAATGTATTTTTAGCTTGTATAATATTTTGTATTTGGCGGTCTGTGACAGCTCAACATCTTTTAAGCCGTCAACGCATCCTTATCAATGAAGGTTGGCGCTTTTATAAATACGATTCGGCCTCGCAAGCTGACAATCTCATATACGATGTACGCCCTGAAATAAAGGACAATACCGAAAGCAGGGTAGCAGATGCTAAACCTACTGAAGCTGTTGAAACAAAATCGTCACAAAATGTACTAAAAGCCTGGGTTCTGCCTTCGGCCAACGCGTTTATCAAAGACCCGCAAAAACGTCATCTACGTCCAGATGGAAACCCCGGTAGCGACTTTCGTTTTGTTCAAAATAATTTTGATGATAATAACTGGGAGCATATTGACCTGCCTCATGACTGGGCCATCAAAGGCCCTTTTCAGAAAGGCTGGGACTCAGAGGTTGGAGGAGGTATGGGCCGTTTGCCTGTCAATGGTGTAGCATGGTATCGAAAAAAACTTGATATTACAGCTTCTGACAAAGGCAAAACTATTATTCTTGAAGTAGAAGGGGCTATGTCGTATGCCATAGTGTGGCTAAACGGCAGTTTAGTTGGCGGATGGCCTTATGGGTACAACTCATGGCAGCTTGATCTTACCCCTTACGTTGTGCCGGGTGGTGAAAACCAGTTGGCTATTCGTATTGATAACCCAAACTATTCAGCTCGCTGGTATCCGGGAGCGGGGATTTACCGAAATGTATGGCTGATAAAGACCAACCCGGTTCATGTGGGACAATGGGGGACCTATATTACCACCAAAAATGTTTCAAAAACTTCGGCAACCATCAATCTGGCGGTTATTATTGACAACAACACAACTAAAGAAGCTGAAGTTGAGGCTACTACACAAATATTTGCCTTAGATTCCCTTCTTCATAAGACTGGTAATGCGGTGGCTGTTTTTTCTCCAATAAAAACAAAGATTAGACCAAAAGAAAGCTCAAAAGTCGAAGCTGTAATTGAGCTTAACGCTCCAAGGCTTTGGGGGCCGCTTCCAACACAGCAACCCAATTTGTATGTAGCCTTAACCACCTTATTTCAAAACGGAAAAACAATAGACCAGTACGAAACCCGCTTTGGCATACGTTCTGTAGAGTTTGACCCTGACAAAGGCATCAAGGTAAACGGTGAACGCATCCAAATTAAAGGTGTAAACCAACATCACGACTTGGGGGCTCTTGGCGCTGCTTTCAACAGGCGTGCCGCACAACGTCAGTTGCAAATACTGCAAGAGATGGGCTGCAATGCCATCCGTATGGCCCATAACCCTCCAGCCCCCGAACTTCTCGAACTGACAGACCAGATGGGCTTACTTGTTATTGACGAAATTTTTGATTCGTGGGAACGCAAAAAAACACCGTATGATTTTCACCTTATTTTTCCCGATTGGTCTGAGCCTGATGCCCGTGCCTTTGTCCGTCGGGATAGAAACTGTCCTTCAGTAATTATATGGAGCTTTGGCAATGAGGTTGGCGAGCAATATACTGCTGAAGAAGGTGCTGCCGTTGGAAAACGACTTTATAACATCATTAAAGAAGAAGACCCCACGCGTCCTACCATCACGGCCATGAACTACGCCAAGCCTGACATGGCTTTGCCTGCTGTAGCCGATATGATTGGCCTCAATTACCAAGGTGAAGGCATACGTCAGGCTCCTGAGTTTGAAGGCACCGAACGTATTCGTACAGCTCCGCAATATGACGCTTTTCATACCAGGTACCCGGGAAAAGTTGTCCTCAGCACCGAAACTGCCTCTGCGGCCAGCAGCCGTGGAATATACCTGTTCCCGGTAACCAAAGAAACCAGCGCCCCTATACGTGACGGGCGTGGGGGCGATTCAAAAATATGCCAGGTAAGCGCCTACGAACTTCATGCCGTAGATTTTGGTTCTTCAGCTGACAAAGTCTTTGGTACCATTGAAAGACGCTCTTTTGTGGCAGGCGAATTTGTATGGAATGGTTGGGACTACATAGGCGAACCCACCCCTTACTACGAAGCCCGCAGTTCATATACCGGAATAATTGATTTAGCCGGGTTTAAAAAAGACCGTTTCTTCCTTTACCAGGCGCACTGGCGCCCCGATTATCCTATGGCTCACATATTGCCACACTGGAACTGGCCAGCAAGGGTAGGGGAGGTTACTCCTGTTCATATATTCACTTCAGGTGATGAAGCCGAACTTTTCTTAAACGGTAAATCACTGGGCAAACAAAAGAAAGCACAATACGAATACCGCTTGCGATGGGACAGTGTTATTTACGAACCTGGCGAACTAAAGGCCATTGCTTATAAAAATGGCATCAGATGGGCTGAAGATATTTTTAGCACTACCGAAACAGCTTCAAAAATAGAGCTTACTGCTGACCGTGCTACAATTCTTGCCGATGGCAAAGATTTATCTTTTGTTACTGTGCGTGTGACAGATAAAAATGGGCTTACTGTACCTGATGCCTCCAATCTGGTAAAGTTTTTTGTAGAAGGCCCCGGCGAGATTGTAGCTACAGACAATGGCAATGCTATGGACTTAGTGGCATTTCCCTCAACAGCACGCAACGCTTTTAGTGGCTTGTGTTTGGTTATTATACGAGGATATAAAGGCCAGACGGGAACCATAAAACTTATCGCTCAAGCAGAAGGTTTAATATCTGCCTCTTTAGAAATCAATATCAAATAACCTGATTCCTGCCTCTAAAATCAATAAAGAACGTTCAAAAAGAAGAGGCTGTGTTCTTTGTTGTAAAACTTAGAACACAGCCTCTTAATCCAATAATCCCTTATTTAAATAACAAAGGGACAAACTCCGAAAGGTAAACCCGCCAATTGGTCCAAACATGGCCGCCTTCGGTTTCTACATACGTATATTTCAAACCAATGGCATCAAGCTTTGCCCGATAGTCAACCATATCCTTATAAAGAAAATCTGTTTTTCCCATACCAATCCAATAAAGCTTACAACCGTTTTCTTTTTGTTTTTTCAGCGTCACGTCAATATCACTGTAAAAAGGGATCGGCTCTTTTGCAAGTGGGTTAACAGCAGCCGAAAACAGCCCAACATAATCAAATGTATTAGGATAAGTGCGGGATACGTGCAACGAATGAAATCCGCCCATCGACAAACCGCATATTGCACGGCTGCCTTTTTCGGCTTTTACCCGGTAACTGCTTTCGACAAACTTGATAATATCTTTAAAAGATGTTTCAAACTTACCATCCATGCTGTTTGGTAAAAAGAAATTTGGTTTATACATGCCAAGGCTTGATTCGCCAGGAGCAGCTTCCTGAACAACATTGCCATTAGGCATTACCACAATCATAGGTTTGGCTTTGCCTTGCGCAATAAGGTTGTCGAGTATTTGCGAAGCCCTGCCCAAAGCTATCCAAGCTTCTTCGTCGCCACCCATGCCATGGAGCAGATAAAGAACAGGATAACTCTGCTTGCTCGTTTCGTATCCCGGAGGAGTGTAAATAGTAATGCGGCGTGTCAACCCAAGGCTTGGCGAATCGTACCAACGCCGCGTAACAGAACCATGCGGTACTTTGTTTACTTTGTACAAATCGCCTTTGCCATTACCAACAATAAAAACATTGGCCACTGTTGCCACATCGCGAATTTGATAAACATTATTAGGGTCCGAACACTTTAACCCATCGACAATAAAGTAATAACTATACAAATCAGAGGTCAAAGCCGCGGTAGTGTAAGTCCATACGCCGCTATCGCCTTTGGTCATGAGGGTCGAGCCAGGTTGCCAGTTTTCAGCAGGCATCCATTCGCCCGAAATTTTAACTTCTTTGGCATTAGGCGCGACAAAACGAAAGGTAACCGTATTGTCGTTTTTTATTTCGGGCGAAATGATATTCGCTCCTCCCCATAATGCTTGTTGAGCTTGAGATATGTGCATTGTCAATAATGCAGCAGCAATAAAAATGAGTTTTTTCATAATATTAAGAGATTAGTTTGTTTTTACAAAAAATTCTTATCCAAAAATTCCTAGAACTTGTCTTTGTATTGGTCGCTGACAGGTATGTAAGTACTGCCAAAGATGATGCGTGAACGCTCAATAGTTTGAATACGCTCAAGGTTGACAATAAACGAACGGTGTACTCTCATAAATTTCGATTCCGGGAGCTTGGCCTCAACCGCTTTCATAGAACTGATAGACAATATTGGCTTTGGGTCGTTTTCTACTACGACTTTTACATAGTCTTTCAAGCCTTCGATATACAAAATATCGTCAAAATTGATACGCCGGATTTTGTAATCTGATTTGATAAACAAAAACTCGGTATTTGCCTCTATTTTATTTTTATTCGCAGATTTTTGTTCCAGCTCAATAAGCTTGCGGGCTTTGTGCGATGCAACCAGAAATTCTTCATAAGCAAAAGGCTTTAGCAGGTAGTCAATGGCTTCGAGCCTGAAACCTTCCAAAGCGTACTTTTCGTAAGCCGTAGTAAAAATAATTTTGGCCTTGGCCTGCAATGTTCGGGCAAACTCGGTCCCCATCAAATCGGGCATTTGAATGTCAAGATATATAAGCTGCACAGGGTTGTCATCGAGAAATTCGATAGCAGACAGCGGGTTGTCAAAACAACCTTTTAGCTCCAAAAAAGGCGTTTTTCGGATATACCCCTCAACAAGCTGTAAAGCCAAAGGTTCGTCGTCTATGGCAATGACCGAAAGCTTCATATATTAATAATTTCCAGTTCTACTTCAAAAGCTTTGTCTGATTGGTTTATATATAACCTATGTTTGCCGGGGAACAACAAATTCAGGCGTTTCCGTATATTTTCAAGCCCAATGCCCGAACCTGCATCATTTTCTGTTTTTGACACGAGGCTGTTCCTGCAAACAAAATTGATTTTTTCATGTCCTACATTGAGCTCTATGTCAATAAACGAAGGTTCGCGATAGCTAACACCATGCTTAAAGGCATTTTCGACAAACGAGATAAACATAAGCGGCGGAAACTTTGAGTCTTTGAACTTTGCAGGAAGCGCCACGTTCAGCGAAACCTTGTCGTTTAGCCGCAACTTCATCAGCTCAATATAGTTTTTCAAAAAATCAATTTCGCTGGAAAGCGTCGTGTCTTCCTTTTCAGATTCATACAACAGGTAACGCATCATTTTCGAGAGTTTCAGGATGGCATCCTGTGCATCTTTAGTGTTTATCTCGGTAAGCGAATAAATATTGTTCAGCGTATTGAAAAAAAAGTGAGGGCTGACCTGGTTTTTGAGCAGGGCCAATTCAGAGCTGAGCTTCTCTTTTTCAAGCTCTTTGCGCTTTTTCTCGTTTTCTATATAACGGCCATTCATCCTTAGGCCAATACTGAAGCCAGAAACCAGCACTGCGGTAAACAAATAGTTGTATATATCAAACTTCCACGGGTGTTTTGGAGGCTTCATTTCCCGTGCGGCCCTGTCAAAGACTTTATTCAGCTGCTGTTGCTCATTGACAAATACAAGGCGGTTGACCGATTCGTTGACAAAGTATAAACTTGCCACTAAAGCAACCAAAATCAAATAAAACTGGAGTTTTTTCCCTTTAAACAACAGCCACGGGATGAGCAAAAAGAAATTGATGTAAAATATCAGGATGTAAATGATGGTCCGAAAGTAAATACGCTGGATGAAAAACATATCCATGCCCCCGTTTTCGTGAATAAAGTACAAAGGCAGGAGGATAAACGTTGCCCATGCCAGGATGTGCAGAAACACAGCGATTTTTTTGTCAGAAAACCAATTCATCTCGGGTTTGTTTTACTTATCAAATCTACAACATTTTATTCGTAGCGCAAAGCATCAATAGGGTCAAGATTTGCTGCCTTACGTGCAGGGTACCAACCAAAAAATACACCAATAACGGTACAAACAAGAAATGCTAACAGCACAGCTTGTGGCATGACTACAATTGGCCAGCTCATTATTGTACCAATAGCGGTTGAAGCCATCATGCCAAGTACTATGCCTATTACTCCTCCGGTAACGCTGAGCAGGATAGATTCGGTCAAAAATTGCATAAGAATATCAATGCCCCTGCCACCAATAGACATACGCAAGCCAATTTCGCGGGTACGTTCGGTAACCGAAACATACATGATATTCATAATGCCTATGCCTCCAACAAGTAGCGATATGCCGGCTATGGCCCCCAAAAGGATGGTAAGTATGTCACTGATAGAGGTAAACATTTTGATGAGTTCTTCCTGTGAGCGCACTTCAAAATCGTCGTCTTCGCCGTCTTTTATTTTATGTTTTTGACGAAGTATGGTTTCTATTTCGGTTTTGGCCAAAGCTGATTTGTCTTCGCTCACCGCTGAAATGTAGATACTTTGCACGTGGGTTATGGCCAGGAGGCGTTTTTGTACAGTTGTGTATGGGGCAATGAGCAAATCGTCCTGGTCTTGCCCAAAATTATTTTGGCCTTTTTCGGCCAAAATACCAATAATTTTGAACGGGATACTATTGAAACGAATTATCATGCCTGTCGGGTCAAAATTCTCGCCAAAAACGTTTTTAATTACAGTTTTGCCGATAAGGCACACTTTAGCCGAAGAGTTGATTTCGGCCTGGGTAAATATACGCCCCGATTTTATTGATACTTTACGAATATCGAGATATTCGGGGTTAACCCCGTAAATAGTTGTAGGGGTATTTTTGTTGCCATAAATAACCTGGCCACTGGTGCGTACTTCAGGTGATACACGCGAAATGGCAGTGCTATTGGCGCGTATTGCATCAATATCGTCCAGCGTCAGGCTTTTGCTGCTGGCATTGCCCATTTGTACGCCGCCTTTGAACTGACCGCCCGGCATAACAAACAACAAGTTGGAGCCCATGCTTGACACTTGGTCCTGGATGCTTTTTTTTGAGCCTTGTCCGATAGCAAGCATGGTTATTACCGAGGCAACACCTATGATAATGCCCAGCATGGTAAGAAATGCACGCATCTTATTGCGCCGCAATGCGTTGATGGCTATTTTTATGAGATTTGTGTAATTCATAATGTTGTTTTTTAATTCAAAAAGTTTTCAATAAACTTCTGTGGCTTCTTAAATAATTGAAGCTATTACTCCTCCTCTACAAAAGCAGGAAGTATGGTTGGTTTATTCATACCCATTTGTTACCGGCATCTCAGCCAGCAATTGTTTTGCATCAAAACGGTCGGCAATTTTTTCTTGTTTGATGATATGTCCGTCTTTAAAAATCAATGTTGATTTGGTAAATCGGGCAATGTCTGGCTCATGGGTGACAAATACTATGGTTTTTCCGTTATTATTCAGTTCCTGGAACAAGGCCATAATCTCATAAGACGTTCGGGTATCAAGGTTACCGGTAGCTTCATCGGCCAGGATTACTACCGGGTCGTTGACCAGTGAGCGGGCAATGGCCACACGTTGCTGTTGGCCGCCTGACATTTGGTTTGGCATGTGGTGCATACGGTCTTTAAGCCCCACTGATTCGAGTGCATACATGGCCCTTTCTTTGCGCTCTTTTGCCTTGACTGTAGAGTTATAAAGCAGCGGGAGCTCAACATTTTCGAGTGCTGTAGTACGCGGGAGCAGATTGTAAGCTTGAAAAACAAAGCCCAGCTTGCGGTTTCGCAAATTGGCAAGTTCATTTCGGCTCATCTGGGCCATTGGGTGCCCATCAAGAAAATAATCGCCACTGGTAGGCTTATCTAAGCACCCTAAGATATTGAGCATGGTGGACTTCCCCGAGCCGCTGGCCCCCATAATGGCCACAAAGTCCCCTTCTTCTATTTCGAGCGATACCCCGCGCAATGCATGTACGGTAACTTCGCCTACATGAAAGTCTTTGCGCAAATTACGGACTTCTATAATCTTTTTCATTTTCAATTTACTTTACTATTTTAAACGCAATGGCACGACGATACAAAGCAATATCCTTCAGCGTCATTGCGCCTTAGCATTCTAAAAATTGGTTTACTGTGGCCTTGGAGGGTTACTACCCGATTTTTGTGAAGGGGGCTTTGGCATAAACGGGCTGCTCGATGTCCCTTTGGTTACAACTGTAGAACCTGAATTTATTGCTGTAATTACTTCGTCGCCTTCTTTTAGGCCGCTTATTACCTGTGCATTCATATCGTCATCAATACCAATCTTCACTGGTACAGGAAACACCATTTCTCCTTTTTTGAGCCAAACTATTTTTGCAGTAGAATCTGGCTTTTCATGTTTAGTACTGCCAGTTTGGCCATCAGGCATGCCTTCTGGCTTTGGGGCTTCCTTATCGGGACCTTTTTTCTTCATTACACTTTTTTTATACTCTTCCATTACTGCCATATCTGGTGTAAAATGTAATGCCTTGCTCGAAACAGTAAGTACATCTATGGCTTCTTCAACAAATACTTTTATACTTGCTGTCATACCTGGCATAAGCTTATAATCAGGATTTGGGGCTTTAACAATAACAGTATAGGTAACTACGTTTGATTTTGTAACCGGCTGCAAACGCACTTGTGTAACCTTGCCCTCAAACTTCAAATCCGAAAAAGCATCTACTGTAAATGATACCCGTTGCCCTTCTTTTATTTTTCCTATATCAGCCTCGTCAATAGAAGCTTCTACCTGCATCTGGGTAAGGTCGTTGGCAATGCTAAACAAAGTAGGGGTATTAAAGCTGGCAGCAACAGTCTGTCCTTCATCTACAGCCCTTTCTAATACAACCCCATCAATGGGCGAAGTAATAGAAGCATAGTTGAGGTTGATTTTGGCACGGTTATATTCCAATTTTGCTGTTTTTAAAGCTGCTTCGGCCCTGGTATAATTGTAAAGGGCCTGCTCGTAATCATTTTGTGATACTAAGCTTTTCTCGTTCAATGCTTTTATACGATTGAAGTTGGCCGTCTGCAATGTCATCTCGGCCTGGGCATTTTCCATATTTGCTTCAGCGTTTTCAAGACTGGTTTGCAATGTCCGGGTATCAATCTGGGCTAACAACTGTCCTGTCTTTACATGCGAATTGTAGTCCACGTAAATTTTGTCAATGACCCCCGAAACCTGGGTACCTACGCTAACTGTTTTTATAGCCTGCACTGTACCTGTTGCTGTAACGGTATTACTTACTGTGCCCTTTTTTACCACTGTGGTTTCAAAAGATATATTCGCAGCTTGTTTTTTACAGCCTTTTGCAAAGGCTATGAGTATCAACACTGCAGCAATTGCTGAAACCCATATTATCGTTTTCTTCTTCATATAATTGATTTTTATCATTTTTTATAGTGTCAAAGGTTTTCCCAAATAGAAATCAAGGATTTTTTTGCTAAAAACCAGGTTGTACTTCGATTGCAACAAGTCGCTTTCGGCTGTAATGAGGTTTGTTTTTTGAATCAGAAAATCTACTGAACTTAACGAACCCAAACTGAACTTTTCTTGTGCTACATTGTACGCCTCCTGCGCTGAGTTGAACTTTTCAAGGCTGGCCTGGTACTTGACATAAGCTGACTTCAAGTTTACACAAGCCTGTTCTATTGACTTTCGCAATTGGTTTTTTACGTCCGTCTCATTCAAAGAGGCTTTGGTAGTACCAATTTTGGCTATTGCTACACTGGAGTGTACCTGCCTGTTTTGAAAAATAGGAATCGACAGCGTCAAACCCACAGATGGGTTTAGCTTATTCTTTACCTGGTAATCATAATTCATGCCTACTCCGGAAATATAACCAGTGCTTAACCCTGCATTTAATGTTAATGTAGGAGAATATCCTGATTTAGCTATTGATACATTTACCTCTGCTATTTGCTTATTAAGCTCAGCCGATTTAATCTGCGGCTTTATCTCAAGCGCTTGTGAGTAAACCGAGTCGGCATTGTATTCAGCGTTAAACGCCTCAGAGATTTCCATGTCAGGATGCTCGATAGCAAACGAACTACTTACCGGGAGCTCCATCAACTGCATTAAAGAAACACGATTCACTGCCAACTGGTTTTGTGCATTGGCCAGCGTAAGCTTTTCGGTGGCTAACTGTGAATTCACCTGCAAATAATCGGCCCGTGAAATAGAACCCAGTTTTAACCGCTCTTCTGAAAGGGTAAGTTGGTGAGAAGTTGACTCTATTTGTTTTTCACTGTTCTTCACCTGCTCTTCCGAATACAGCACTTGCAAATATGCATCAAGTACATTTAAACTTATTGCTTCTTTCAATGTCTCAACATCGTAATTACCGGCCTGATAATTTAGTTCGGCCTGCTTAATATCATTAGTGGTTTTAAAACCATTAAAGAGCCTGAGGCTTGAATTGAGGCTGTAATTTGTCCCGTCTGAACTTGAATATTTGCCATACGTGCTATTTGCGTTGTCGAAGCTACGGCTCCATTGAAAATTCTGCGAAACAGCAGCATTCAGCGATGGAATACGCATAGCTTTTGCCTGATTGGCATTAATCCGGTTGGTTTCGTTGGTCAAAGCCTTTTGCTGAATGCTGATATTTTTTTGCATTGCATAATCAATGCATTTGGGCAGCGTCCAAACCGAATCTGTTACCTGTCCTTCCAACGGCAATCCCATCAGGGCAAGTAACAATAAACTGTTTATTTTCCATGAAATTTTCATCATATTACTTTAATTTGAACCCAAAAGTACCTTCACCACTTATGCTGCTTCAAATGAAATAGACGTTTGGGCTTTTTTTACCGACAGAAAAGGAAAATTTCTGCCTTTTGCAGATAGCAGGCAACTCAAAATTTATTATTGAAAGGATTATTTAGTATTGCTGATAAACTTTTTATAGATTTGATAAAAAAACGTATTCACTACATTTTAAGACCTTAAAAAATCATTGTGATGGACAAATACAGCATTACTATTGATACATACAACAAGTCGGCTGTTAGCTTCCAGGACAAGTTTATGAACATGGACTTGTACAACGCTACCTACGACAAGTTTTGCCAAAAGGTAGAAAAAAAGCATGCAAGCATCCTCGAAATTGCCTGTGGACCTGGGAACATTACCAAATACATTGCCGCAAAACGTCCTGATTTCAGTATATTTGGCATTGACCTGGCTGACAAAATGATTGAGCTGGCCAGGGTCAACGTACCTTCTGCCCGCTTTGAAGTGATGGACTGCAGGGACATCCTGAAAATCAATAATACCTTTGATGCCATCATGTGCGGTTTTTGCCTTCCATACCTCACCAAAGAGGAAGCTACAAAGCTCATTAGTGATGCGTTTCAACTGCTAAATGCTGGCGGAGTGCTTTACATAAGCGCTATGGAAGGCGATTACAGCAAGTCGGGATATGAGACTACCAGCTTTAGTAATGGCAACCAGGTTTACGTTCACTATCACCAGGCAGATTTTTTGAAAGAAAAATTTAAAGAAGCAGGTTTTGTTGACGTTGAACTGATAACCCAACAATATCCCGAGCCAGATGGCTCTTTTACTACTGATATGATATTTTTTGCCCAAAAACCTTGACAATAAGCAATTCAAAACTTAATTACACATGAAACACCCATGATTCTATCGTTCATAAACACGAATAAATAAAATATGGGTGTTCTCCCGTCAAAGACGGGACAAGCTATCATTCCATTAAAAAATAAAAATGATGAAAAAGATTATCCTGCTTCTTGTTTTCTTAGCTTTTTTTAGTCACGGATTTTCACAAACAATTCATTCACCAGACGAAATTTTGAAGATAATGATGGATTCAAAATTCTCGTATGAAATAAAAAAATTAGAAAAGACTATTGAATGCAAAGATTATTCTGAAAGATTAATTACTCATGATTATTATAGGGTTGTCAGCGACTCTGGCCTTTTCACAAAAGAAATTACCATAAATGAAAAAGCAAAACCATTATTTGAAAAAGCTGAATACTATTTTCAAAAAAATAAACTTGACAGTGCAATCACATTTTACCAATTATCATTGTCAGCTGATAGTTCAATTTATACTGTGATGACCTATATTGGCCAGGTTTTTGAAAAAATTGGTGATAATAATAACGCTATTTTGTGGTATAAAAAAGCGATTAGTAAGAACTATATTGACTATATGGCCCATTGGTTTTTAGCTGATGCGTATCTGAATGCAAATAATTTGAAAGATGCTGTTGATGAAATTGTGATTGCTCAAATTTTAAACAGGAATAACCCAAGGATTAAAAAGTCTTTCACTAATATTTTTGAGAAGGCAAAAAGAAACACTGATGATTGGTGCTTCAATCCTCAAATTGAGTTGATCAAAGAGTCTGATACAAAAGCAAGCGTGGCATTTAATGAAAAATGGACAGGATACGCTATGGCAAAAGCATTATGGACTTTTGAACCAGGATATAAAGAATCAATGGGAGTTACCAATGGATATTCTACTCTTGAAGATAAAGAATGCCTGATAGCCTTACTTATTGCATTAGAGAATGCAAAAATATCAATTAATGACGAGCCTCAACTAAAGATTTTAAAGGATGCCGCAATGAATAAATACCTGCAGGAATATATTATTTATGAGATTGTATTGCCACAATCTCCATTTGTAGCATATCAATTGCCTGAACAAACTATTTTGAATATAAAAAATTACATCTTAAATTTTAGAAACACAATGAAATAACCATGTCAAACAACCTGCAATACAAATGAAAAATCTATCAAAAAACTATCTTTGGGAAAAGTAATAACAGGATATGAGTTTTGAGATTTTGACATCAGAATTATTGGTCGAGTTTACCCTAAAAGTAAACCAATCCCCTGTTACTAAGCTTAACCAAATGAAGAAGCTGGAATTACCTGTTGATTATTTTCAATTTTATAATTCTGTATCTTCTGTTTATTCCTCAAAAATTGAAGGCGAAGACATCGATTTTGACAGCTATTTCAAGCACAAATTCATGAAAATTCAGTTTAAAGCAGATTATACTGCCAAAGCTGACGATTTATACTCAGCTTATGAATTTATTGCATCAAAAAAAATTACGCTCGAAAATGTTAAAAAGGCTCATGCTATCCTGAGTTCAAATTTATTGCCCAAAAGCCAACAAGGAGTGTTTCGCACCAATCCTATGTTTGTTATCAACAGCGATGACCAAATTGAATATGTAGCCGCCAGTGCGGAGCAAGTTATTTTTGAATTGGAGAAATTATTCAGGGACATCGGAATTCTTCAAAACAAAGAACTGAATTCTTACGAAATATTCTATTTTGCATCGTTGATCCACTTGGTATTTGTCAAAATACACCCTTTTCAAGACGGAAACGGAAGAACTGCACGATTGCTTGAAAAATGGTTTTTAATTGAGAAATTAGGCGAAAAAGCCCATTCCATCCAACTCGAAAAGAACTATTATCAAAAATTGAAAGACTACTACAATAATATCAAAAAGCTTGGGCTTGAATATGAGAGCTTGGATTACAAAAAGGGTATAGATTTCTTGTTAATGACTGTACAATCAATTAACGAAGAATAAAAAAACCATACTCGTGGCATTTGTTACCAAATGGTAATTAATTGCCCAGTACCAGCAATCGGAACAAACTATATCTCATAAAAGATTGGCTACTATTGATGTATGAGAAAAATAGTAAAGGGCTTTAATTTTGATGGAAGCCTTTGCCCGTAAGGCTTCTTGAAAAAACGAAAACCATGATAAAAATCCGCAACCTCACTATCGACGACTTGGATGGCCTGATAAAACTCCTTCAACAGCTATGGGTTGACAAAGAGATAAATAAAGAGGCCGTCAGGGTAGTGATAGAAAAAGGCTTGCACAGCGACAACCAAAAATATATCTGTGCCACAGATGGCGAAAAACTGGCAGGCTATTGTTCACTGACCATAAAAAAACAACCTGTGGGTATCGGCCAACCTCGGCAACGTTGACGAGCTGGTGGTTGACAGCCAATACCGTAACCAAGGCATAGGAAAATTGCTGCTTAACGAGATTGAAGCCATAGCCCGTCAGCACAAATGTGTAAAGATTGAGCTTGATAGTGCCTTTCATCGCACCGCAGCACACGAATTTTATGAGCGGTTGGGTTTTAAAAAAAGGGCATATTTGTTTATCAAGGAGTTGTAATTTTTTATATTTTTCAGGCAATTTTAATCATTGCTTTACAAAATTATGACACCCCCCGCGATTATTGGCCATCAAAAGAACAGAACAGCGTTTATAACGCTGGATACAAGCAAATGCAGCGCATGTTGGCTTTGCCTGTCCGAATGCCCTGATAAGGTAATTGGAAAAACCAGTGGAAACATGCCCCCTCATGCTTATATTGCTTTCCCGAAGCAATGCAAAGGCTGTTTGCAATGCGTAAAGGTTTGTCCAACCAATGCTTTTACCTTGATTAATACCTTGCAGGTAAAAAAAGACAAAGAAAAAAAGCGGTTAATAACCCAATTAGTAGCTTATATCTTTTTGTTTACAATAAGTTTATTGATGATACTCTCGGGATTGGTTTTACAAATAAGCTATCATATAGGTGAACAAAAAAAATTTCATGAAAATGCTGAAAAACTTTTAACACCTACTATGACATACAAGCAGGTAAGGGCAATAGACGCAACACGTACAGTTGTAGGCCTCAATTATGCTGATTGGTCATTGGTACATAAAATCGCAATTTCTTTATGTACATTGCTTCTCATGTATCATATATTTTTACAAAGAAAATGGTACAGCATGATATTTGTCCACAAGCTTTGGGGAAAAAATATAGGAACACTATCCCTATCATTGTTGTTCATTTTATTGGCAATAACAGGTTATATTTCTTGGTTTGGAGGATTTTCTGAGCTAACCCGAAACCAACTTATCGAAATACACGACAAACTGGGCATTCTATTGGTTGTATTGCTGGTATGGCATGTAGCCAAAAGAATAAAATGGTTTGTGAATGCGTATGGCAAATTATACCTTTAACGGCCATCGCAAATATTCAAAACTGTATGACAAGCTATTCATAAATAAGATGTTAATACTGGACAATATGAAATGAGCAAGATCATTCATTAAACACGAGCAAGGATGAAGCCCGATTTGTCGTGACGGGTTTTTCCTCGGAAAGCCCGACGGGGTCCGTCTGACCTTATTAAAAATTTATTCACGCATGAAAAATATTTGAGATTGAAATTATAGTTGGCAGTTTTGAAAAAATAATAAACAGCTTGGTTTAGTTTTAGCCAAAAAGCCTGATATAATATGATAGAACTCTGGGAATGACAATAACAAATGAATCGAGAAAATGGCTATTTCTTAGCTTTTAGCGCTTTTTCGTAAAGCATAAAACACCAGGATAATTCCAGCTACGATAAACGGAATACTTAGTATTTGTCCCATCATCAAAGGCATGCCTTTTTCAAAGTCTTCCTGCGGATTTTTAATAAACTCGATGAGGAACCTTGCCGAAAACAATAATATCAGGAAGATACCAAAAGCCAGGCCGCGCTTGTTAAACAACCATTCTTTGGTATAGCTGTAAAAAAGAAAACCAAATATAGCAAGGTAACTTAGTGCTTCATATATCTGGGTTGGATGTTTAGGGAGTATTTCATTCTCGCGGACAAAAATAAAGCCCCAGGGCATCGATGTCGGGATGCCATAAATCTCCGAATTCATCAGGTTGCCTAACCTTACACACATACCGCCCAGCGCTACCACAATACCAATACGGTCGAGCAACCACAAATAGGGTTGTTTGTTTTTGCGGGCCCACAGATATAAAGCAACCAGCATACCAATGGCCGAACCATGACTGGCAAGCCCCCCTTCCCAAATTGCCAGTATTTTCAATGGATGGGCAAAGTAATAACCGGGGTCGTAAAACAAAACATGCCCCAAACGGGCTCCTATTATGGTACCAATAGCCAGGTAAACAGTCAACTGGTCAAGCATTTCAATGGTATGCCCTTCTTTGTTAAAAATCTTTTTAAATACGATGTACCCCAATACAAAAGCCATTGCAAAAAGAAGCCCGTACCAGCGGACCTGAAAAGGCCCTAACTCAAAAATTACCGGGTTAACATCCCATTGAATAAAGTTTAGCACCATAGTGTTTTATTTTAAATATCAAAAGTAACAAACACTGGCATATAATCCATACAACGGCATAGTTAATTTTTGTGAACTTAACCCAAATTAATCATTAGGAGGCTTTTTAAAGCCGAACTATCTGATTTAGTTGGGTTAATCCTTCTGTCTTAAACGGGATAAGCTAAATAAAAACGGGTTGATGCAATTAAATAGCTGGATTTCATTCATTTAATTAATTAAACTTCCTAATGTTTAATTTAGGTCGAAAAAAGTCTTCTTGCGCAGGGTTATTTTTTTGCTTTTCTGACATTAATAGTAAACTTTCAAAATAAATGGGGAAAAAAAATGTTTCAGAACGTTGGAAGGTTTTAAAACTTCCTAATTTGGATATAACTGAAAAATACGCTATTTCGGACCATGGCAGGGTCAAAAGTTTTAAATGCCATGAAAAAGGGAAAATTATCAATTGTTCTGTTATCAGGGGCTATAAGGCTATTGTGGTCAAGCTTTCGTCAGGCAAATACACTTCTTTATATGTACATAAGCTGGTAGCCGAAATGTTCCTCGAACGGGCGTTTTTACTACAAAAATATGTTATCCATAAAGACTATGATAAATCAAACAACCATTTTCAAAATCTTTGTTGGGTGACATTTCAAACCATGAATGCCCATCAAAAACTAAACCCTAACAATAAAGTTCTGAAGGTCAATCATGCCAAACTCTCTGAAGAAGAGGTCAAAACTATAAAATTGAAATTGAAAAAAAATGTCAAAGCATTGATTTTGGCAAAAAAATACGGCATCACCCATACTCAGGTTTACCGCATAAAAAATGGACAGAATTGGAAACATGTAAATGTAGGTTGAAATACCCCCCCTTATTTATTTCATAAAGTTTTAGTTAGTAAAAGCAAGAGCCTGTCAGGAAAATCCCTAACAGGCTTAGTTTTATTATTAGTCAGCCCAACAAAAGAATAACTTTGCCAATTTACGGCAGGCCTTGAATTTTTGTAACTTTTGCTTCAGGGCAAAAGTTTGCAATGCCTGTAAATATAAATACCCAAGCGTTTTTCTTATGCCGGGCTGACCTTATTTAAGGCTTTTGTTACAAACCAAATTCTTTTTTCAGCACGTCAACATAATCCAATGATTCCCATCCAAAATATTTCACTTTTTTGAATATCTGTTCGTGCCCATTTGTTTGTCGGGTATAAGTTTCGCTGTCTTTGTAAAATACTTCTACTTCTGCTTCAAAAGGTTCGCGCCCAAAGTGGCCGTATGAAGCAGTTTCGAGGAAGATAGGGTTTTTAAGGCCAAAACGTTTTACAATGGCAAAAGGCCTGTTGTCAAATATTTTGGCAATTTTTTCGGCTATCTGGCCATCAGACAGTTTTACTTTTGAAGTACCATAAGTGTTGATAAACAAGCTTACAGGCTGTGCTACGCCAATAGCATAAGCCAACTGGACTAATACCTCGTCGGCAATACCTGCAGCAACCATGTTTTTAGCAATATGACGAGCAGCATAAGCAGCAGAACGGTCCACTTTCGAAGAGTCTTTACCTGAAAAAGCCCCGCCACCATGAGCTCCTTTGCCTCCATAAGTGTCAACAATAATTTTACGCCCTGTCAAACCAGTGTCACCGTGCGGGCCGCCAATAACAAACTTACCGGTTGGGTTAACGTGAAGGATGTAATCATTTTTGAACAGCCCTTTAATCCTTTCGGGAAGTTGTTTCATAATGCGCGGGATAAGGATGTTTTGTACATCGTTTTTGATCACCATTTGCATTTCCTTTTCGGCTTCATGTTTGTCTTCAGGGTGATTGGTTTTGGGCAGTACAAATTCATCGTGTTGTGTAGAAACCACAATCGTATGAATTCTTACAGGCTTGTTGTTGTCATCGTATTGGACCGTCACTTGCGATTTTGAGTCGGGCCTGAGGTAAGTCATTTCTTTGCCTTCGCGCCTTATTGCAGCCAGTTCGCGCAATAACAAGTGCGAAAGGTCAAGTGAAAGCGGCATGTAGTTCTCGGTCTCGTTAGTAGCATAACCAAACATCATACCCTGGTCTCCGGCCCCCTGGTCCTCTTCTTTGATACGTACAACTCCCATGTTGATATCAGGGCTTTGCTCGTGAATGGCAGAAATCACACCGCACGAATTGCTTTCAAACATATATTCGCCTTTGTTGTAGCCAATTCTTTCAATCACTTTGCGGGCTACCTGTTGAACGTCAACATAGCCTTCGGTTTTTACTTCGCCACCTAAAACTACAAGCCCGGTAGTGCATAAGGTCTCGCATGCTACTTTTGAGTTGGGGTCGCTTTTTAAAAATTCGTCGAGGAGGGCATCTGAAATTTGGTCAGATACTTTGTCCGGATGTCCTTCCGATACTGATTCGGATGTAAATAAATATGCCATAATCTTTTAAAAATTTTGTTTAAAACAATTGTTTTTGGGAAATGTTGTAATGGCAGTTTGCAAGTGTATAAATGCGGCAGGAAGGAAGTCCATATTTAGCATTTTTTACAGTGGTTGCAAGCAGACACAAATTTTTCCACATTTGGGCACAAAAATACACATTTTTGTGAAAAGTACAATTGTTATTTTTATTTGCTTAATAAACAGTTGTTTATAAATTTATTCGGACATTTTGGCATGCAAAATTTTCAAAAATTGCCATTTTGTCTAACGCTTAAATTTTGCTTTAATTTGTTTATATCTCTGATTATCAGGTTTATATATTTTTATTTAAAATTTTGGTATATAATTTGACAAAACCTATACTGAAATCAAAATAAAAAGTTTTCGATAAAATTTAAAATGTTGAACTAAAATAATGGAGGATTTAGCCATGTTAGCACTCAGAAATTTAAACAGTTTGCCCAGCTTTGTTGAAGAATTTTTCAACCACGAATTGCCTTATAGCTGGAACCGCAATTGGGCTACCATCAGTACCCCTGCGGTAAATATTGTCGAAAGCAAAGATGAGTTTCGTATTGAAGTAGCTGCCCCGGGCCTTACCAAAGAAGATTTCAAGATTAACCTTGAAAATGACCAGTTGACCATTTCGGCCAATAAAGAAGTGAAGAAAGAAGAAAACGAAGAAACTTACACCCGCAGGGAATTTTCGTATAGCTCCTTCAGCCGCTCATTTACTTTGCCCGAAACTGTTGATAGCGAAAAAATTAAAGCTTCTCATCAAGACGGGGTATTGACCATTCATGTGCCCAAAAAAGAAGAAGCCAAACCTAAACCAGCCAGAGAAATTGCTGTTGCATAATAATTTGGCAGGTAGTTGGACTAAACTTTCCAGGTTTTTAAAACCTGGAAAGTTTTTTTATTGACATAGCTGAAAAAATTCTTTCAGCTCATCTTTCTTTTCTTTGCTCAACAAAGCAGATTTCACGCCCTGGATAGCCCCTTCAATAGAATAGAGGTTGTTTAAACTGGCTTTGGGGTCTATTTCTTTAATCAGCAAAAAAGCTTTTTCGCTGCCCAGCACTTTTAGTTTTTTTTCGTCCTCAATGCCTGCTTTTTCAAGCTTCTCGGCCAAGGTTTCGCCTATATTGGGCAATGTTGTCAATTTGCTCATTTTTACTAAATGTTTTGAATTTCATTTATTTAACGCTTACAAAATTATAGCAAAAGTGATGAATAGAATTTATTAAATTGACGAATGTGTAGAAAAAGCTATTTTTGAGAAAAATATAACCCTTAAAAATTTGATATGAGCAATTTTGACGAGATAATCAACCGGAAAAACACCCAATGCCTCAAGTATGACGCTCTTTTTGAAAGATTTGGAAATACAAAATTGTTACCAATGTGGGTTGCAGATATGGATTTCAGGGTAAGCCAGCCCATAACAGAAGCCATAATGAATGTTGCAAAACATGGCATTTATGGCTACTCTGTTGAAAGCCAAAAATACTATGATGCGGTAAAATATTGGTTTGAAAATAAACACCAATGGCAACTCGATGATGACAGCATATTTTTTACCAATGGCGTTGTTTCGGCTATTCACAACTTAATCAATGCTTTTACTTCTAAAGGCGACGGAGTGCTTATCCAGTCGCCGGTGTATTACCCTTTTTTTAGCCTGGTAAAATCTAACGACCGAAAACTGTTAGTAAACCAGTTGATTGAGCTCAATAACCAATATTTTATCGATTTTGATGATTTTGAAAAGAAAGCCCGCGAGGCCTCGATGTTTATCTTGTGCAGCCCGCATAACCCCGTCAGCAGGGTATGGAAAAGAGACGAGCTTGAACGTATGGCCCAAATTTGTTATGACAACAATGTCATTATCATTTCGGACGAAATCCATAACGATTTGGTTCAGAAACCGTTTAAGCATATCCCGACAGCAACCATTAATACTTTGATCGAAGATATCACCATTACATGTCATTCGGCCAGCAAAACTTTCAACCTGGCAGGCCTCAATACAGCTTATATAATCACAAAAAACCGTAAGTGGAAACAGCAAATACAGCAGCACTATGCCAGGCAGCATGCCCATGCATTCAATATTTTCGGGGCAGAAGCCATGTATGCTGCTTATATGCATTCGGACCAATGGTATAGCCAATTGTTGCAATACATTAAAGACAATTACTTGTATCTGGTACAGTATATCCAAGCCAATATCCCACATGTAAAAATTACGCCTATGGAAGCTACATATCTTATTTGGCTTGATTTTAGGGCTTTCAATATGACTGACCAACAGTTGAAAAATTTTATCATCGACAATGCAGCTTTGGCTTTGAACGATGGCCCGTCTTTTGGTATTGGGGGCAGCGGTTTTCAACGGATTAACATAGCCTGTCCCCGCAAAACCCTTGAAATAGCTTTAATACAGCTTACAAAAGCTTGTAATTCATTATAATATTGAATGGTATGTAATAAAAAAATACTAAACATTCTTGTATATTAATTTTCAATGGATTAAATTTAATCTAAAATTTATACCTATGATTTTTGATATTCCCAATTTGAGAGAAAAACGCCTGATCCAATGGGCAAAGATAAACAGGGTAAACATACCTCATGACCCGGCTCAGCTGGTCAATGTAACGTCTTTAGATATCAGTTTCAAAAATCTCAAAGCTCTTCCTAAAGAAATAGGTTGCTTGGTAAATTTGGAAGAAATGGATGCCTCTTATAATCAGATTGCCGATTTGCCGTGGGAATTTGCGCAACTCAAGAATCTTGTCAGGCTGAATCTGAGCAATAACCTTTTTAGTGATATCCCGGGTATTGTATGTAACCATGTTCAATTAGAATCACTCAATATTGAAGGCAATTTTATTAAAAAAATTACGCCTGTTATTGCTAATCTTTCCAGCCTGGTTAACTTTTCAATAGGTTATAACCAGATTTTTGAATTGCCTATAGAGTTTGGGCATTTAAAGCATGTTGTTAACCTTGATTTATCATGTAATGCATTGCATGAGCTCCCTTCTTCATTTGTTAAGTTGTATAACCTGAAAAACCTGAAAATTGGAGGCAACCAGTTTGCACAAAAACCTGCCCTGCTTGCTGAAATGCCCAATCTTGAAACAGTGGACGAGAGTAAAGACATTGAAATAATTAACAAAGCATTTTTATTTTCTGTTATTTCTGATAGTACCCGCAGGGTAGAAAAATATATTGCTTTAGGGGCTGATGTAAATTACCAGTTGAAGGACTATCAAAACACACCTTTTACTACTGCTCTATTTGAAGCTCAATCATTAGAAATGGTAAAAATACTGTTGGCTTATGGAGCCAATGCTGCTGTCCAGCGGCAATACAAAATGACTGTCAAAAGCTTTTTCGGGCAAAAAGAAAAACAGGTTACAGAAACATTTCTTACCAAAAAACACAAGCCAGAAATAGAAAAATACCTCAAAAGTATTGAGATGATTTAGTGTATCCTTTTGGTTTAATAACTTATTGTTAAAAATATTCCTCAAAAAAAACGCTTTGGCCTTTTGGCTTTAGCCAATAAAGCTTTTTTTAACACTATTTTCGTCAGGCCAAAAGCAACAATTGATGATGTTATCCTTATTTCAAACGCACGTTAATTTATTAAATTGCTGAATGACAATTTCTTAATCGATTAAGTGTTTTTTCAATACTTATTTGGGTTAAATTAAAAATTTTTACTTTTCGTTCATTGTTTGCTAAAAAAAGTTCAACTTATTGCTATTTGGGCGCTTTTTAACTCCTGCTTAACAGATAAACCAACAGATATTTTTACTTTAGCCAATTTACATTGACTATAAATTTAACACACATTTGAACACTTTGTATAACTAGCTATGAAAAACTTTTTTAAAAAAATTTTTAACGAGAAGTTCAGTCTTCCCGCAAAAATAAGCTTTGTGCTGATAGGCTTAGCTTCTACCATTTGGTTTTTGGTACGCGTAATACCAAAGCCCCAACGTGCTGCATACCCATGTATGCGCACGGCTGCACCTCTTATGTCGGGTTTTGTAATTTACCTGCTTTCTTTAGGTGGTTCGCTTTTATTTTTCAGAAAAGCTATTGCAAACCTCAAAAAAGCAAAATATTGGGCAGCCATCGGGGCTATTGCCATTAGCTTTGT
>JAKPQD010000051.1 GCA_029572965.1 Bacteroidota bacterium
TCCCACACGGTGGCGTGTACCCATTCGTTTTTGGTTTTGATACCGCCTGTGTTGGTGTTCTTGCCTAAAAAATCCTGAAACGAACCAAAGCAAACCAATGGTTTTTTGGGGTCAATATCTTGGCTTGATAATTCATCAGCGTGTTTGGAAATGAATTGCCAACCTTTAAAGTCAACGTGAGAAAGTAAATCTTCTTTCCAAGCATCTTCAACGGCTGGTTTGAAAGTGAGCACCAACACTTTTTTCCACCCCATTTTTTTAGCCAATTGATAACTGGCAAAGGTTTTTCCGAAACGCATTTTGGCGTTCCAAAGGAAGTGCGGCGTTTTGTTTGGGTTTTCTTTTTTGAAACTCTTGAAATAGGCAATGGTCTTGTTCACGGCCGCTTCCTGTTCGGGTCGCATACCGAACGAAAGCACTCGGTTTTCTTCTGTTTTTTCGCCTGTTTTGATTTGGTGAATGGCTCTCCGCAATTCGTTTAAAGAGCATTTATACCATTCGCCTGTGGCGTTTACTACTTTCCATTCTCTCAACAATCGATGTACATCGTGGTCAGTGAAAGAACTGCCGTCACGTTTCATTGCCGATTCTTCAAATACAATTTTGTATTGAATAGCTGCTGTGCCTAACTGCTCTTTGATACGTGTTTGTGCATCACGGTCGGTATAGCCGATTTTGAGCAAACCCTTGTGCGTGTCCACACCTACCAATTCATAAGCATAAATGGTCGGATTGGTGGAAGGACGGGGTGGAAAAAATTCTTTTTTAGTCATTATTTTCCCCGTTTTGTGAAGATTTATTTGGACTTATCATTGAGCTAATAAAAGCAATTTCATCTTCAGTTAAACCATATTTCTTATTGAGTTTTTCATCATTCCAAGATTCTTTGAAATCTTGTAAAGGGATAAGACCAAAAACACTTCTAGTAACTTGCATTGTCCCTTTTCCGAAGTACAAAAGAACTTTGAAGAAATCAGTCTGTATATATGATAAACAGTTTTCTTGTTCTTGTTGACTTCTGAAAGGACCAATCATTAAAAATGTTTCGGTACAGACTTCATTAGGTTGCCCAATAATTGTTTCTGGTGGCTGAATAGCATTAGTTGAATAGCTTGTAGTAAAGAAAAGCTTATACTTATCTATTGCTTCAATGTTACTAGTAATTGTTTTTCTTGTAACATATCCCACCATTCGTCTTGCACCGCCTTTAATACCCTTAACTCCATAGATTTTTACACTGTCTTTGAAAGGTTTTAATTGTAAATTTGATTCAGGGTATCTATCTGGTTCATTGAATAAATACTTGCGAACACCAAATGGTTTTGTTTGTGATACAATAGAAGAGAATTTTTGTTCTTTTGAAACCTTGTCAAGTATTGATAGTATTCGATTATCCCTTATAACATAATCAAAATAGTCGTTCTTCAAGTGTTTTATAGAATTTGAAATAGAGCCATCATTTGATTTAAAAGTATAATCGGTTTTACCTTGATATTCTTTATCCCACAAAAAATAATTTACACCACCATCAATATGAAGACCCGGGAAACAATCAGCTGCGTTTTCAAAGTCAAACATATATTTTATGTGCTTGTCAGCCATCATATCTTCTCTGAACTTTTGCAAACCCCTACCACCAACCATCCATTTTGAAGGTGTAATCATTACCAAATATCTTGGATTAAGTTTAATTGCTTGTTCGATAAACTTATTGTAAACTGGCAATGCTGCATCACTACTAGCACCACTTCCATCACTTAACTGGTAAGGTGGATTACCAACTATAACGTCAAACTTCATATTGAATATTTTTTCAGGTTTGTCTGTGTGAATAAAATTGTAAGCGTAAGTTTCCAAGGCATCTTCACGGTCATAAACGTTTTGTCTTGCTCCACAGTAAATACATCTTCCATTTTGCCAAGTATGTTTCATTCGTTGGTAGCGAATGTTTCCTTGTTCATCATCAAAGGTGTCGCAAATGGAGTATTTGCCATTGGCTGTTTTAGAGCAATACAC
>JAKPQD010000073.1 GCA_029572965.1 Bacteroidota bacterium
TCGTTTTTATTATATAACTGCTCCTTCAGATCGTTTGTAAGTATTTGAGGATAAAATTCTTTCTGGAAGTTCCAAATTTTGTCAAATTCACTCTGAAGATCCGAGCGATAGAAGTCTGGGAGATATTTTTTACCTGATTGCATCAATTGCAGGCAAAGCTGTCCCGGGGTTAAGTTCTCCTCATAAAGCTGCTTTGCGATGCTCATTCCGTCAATAAGCTGACCGTCTTCCTGACCTTTTGCTTTCCGGCTGCTCTTATATCCTCTCTTTTTATTGATCATCAACATCACCCTGGACAATTCCTCCAATGTAATCTCTTCTGTTACTGCTTTTGCGCGTAGTCGGTAAGTTTCGAATGTAGAATAGTTACCGGATTCTGATAAAATTGTTTCATCTGTGATAAACTCATTCTTTTTCAGAATTTCTATCAGGTTTACACGACGGAGCTTATAACGCTGAAGGTTACGTCGCATGCTACGCTTCAGAGTCCTGTCAGCTGTAGTGGTGATGGTTTTTCCTCGTTCAAAGTTTGAAAGTTCATCAACTGTAAGGGGATTAACTCTTACTCCAAGTTTGATAATTGATGATTTTTCAGTTTCATTTTCAGCTTCATTGACTAAAGCCCATCCAATGCTGCTTGTCCCCAGATCCAGTCCAAGAATCTTTTTCATAGTTATTTTTGATTTTCAATTTTATCTATTAATTTTGTTTTACATTCTTAAAGCAATTCACAATAAGGATTATTCCGTTGTGGAAAGTAAGGTTTGCAAAGCATACAAATAGGAAACTAATATAAACACGAACACAGCCCCACAAAAGGGGCTTTTTTTATTGATTGTATGTTAATAGTTAGTTTGTTTTATTATGGGTTTATTTATTGTACTTTCACCGCTTATTTGTACCTTTGTAGGGTAAAATCGGTACACAAGTTCCAAAATATGGTTTAACAAACAGAAATACAATAAGATATGCCTACAAAAATCAAACTAAGACAACGAAAAATTAAGAATGGAAGGGAAAGCCTGTATTTTGATATTTACCCTCCGATTTTCAACCCACTTACTGGAATAGAAAGCAGACGGGAATTTTTAAACCTGTATATCTATTCCAACCCTCAAACCAAAGAACAGGCAGAACACAATAAAGCCACGTTGCAAATGGCAAATGAAGTATTGCAGGAAAAACAGGAACTTTTGAAACAGGGTAAATATGAGTTCACACCCGAACAGCCTATTAAAGTATCATTCAAAGAAGTTGAGCGAAAAAACAGCGACAAAGATTTTTTGATTGACTTATTGCAGCAAGTCCGAAACATTGAAAAACAGATTTTAACCCAACTTCAAAACTGAAACTATGCCGTACAAATGGAAACCGTCTAAAGCCCAAAAGCGTGAATTTGCTGAACGTATGGCAACCGATACGGCATACAGCGAAGCATACCACCAACGCAAAGAGCAAAGAGCCGAAAAAAGGCGTTCAACTTCAAAGTTTGATTACCAAACAGCAGGGGGCGAATACATAC
>JAKPQD010000084.1 GCA_029572965.1 Bacteroidota bacterium
GGAACAGTTGATGCTACAGTGAGTTATTATGGTGGTGAGCCAGATAATTCTGAATCACTTGCCGATGTTAATACATATTGGGCAAACTATAACAACACAATAGTATCTCCGGTTGTTAGCAATCTTCCTAATATAAATACGACCGATGGAAGCACCGTAGAACTTAGCCTTTTTGATAATGGAGATAACTGTACATCAGTGGAACATTACAAAGTAATAGGTGGCGACCATGATTGGCCAGGAAGTTGGGGAAATATGGATATTAATGCGGATGCTGTGATTTGGAGTTTTGTTTCAAAGTATGATTTAAATGGGTTGATTGGGTGTGCGACAACTTCAATAAATGAAAACAATAATACGCAGGAAAATTATAAGATCTATCCTAACCATGTTCATACACAGATAACAATAGATCTGGGATTAGCGGTGGAAAAGGAATTTAGGCTGTATAATCCAATAGGAGAATTAGTATTGACTGGAGTTTTGAATTCTCAAATAAGTACAATCGATTTATCATCATTACCTCCGAACGTTTATGTTTTGAATATTAACAACCATTCTATAAAGCTGATAAAGACAGAATAAAAGTGCATAACAATAGATATGAAGCCATACTCCCTATCGGTCGTACAGGCTCATATCCAAACCGTTAGCCGTCAGTGTAAAAAGACAGTGCTACATTGGAAACTGACATGTAAAATGTAAATTTACGACTATAAAAAAAAACGAAATATAGAATGACAGAAATAGCAAAGAATACTAATTTCAATAAAGCCTCAAAAGCTAAGAATGACGAGTTTTATACCCAACTTTCTGACATTGAAAGAGAATTAAAACATTATAAAAAGCATTTCAAAGATAAAGTAGTTTACTGTAATTGTGACGACCCAAGAGTCAGCAACTTTTTTCATTTTTTCTCATACAACTTTGAAAAATTTGGACTTAAAAAGCTAATTGCAACTTGTTATAAAAATCAAAGTATGGACTTGTTCAGCCAAAATAAATCTGAACAAGCAATTTACTTAGTTTACGAAGGAGACAAAAACGGGAATATGGTTCCTGACCCTGCTGAAATAGGAATAAGAGAATTGAAAGGCGATGGAGATTTTAGAAGCAAAGAATGTATTGAACTTTTAAAACAAGCTGACATTGTTGTTACAAATCCGCCGTTTTCGCTATTTCGTGAATATGTTGCTCAACTACTAGAATACGACAAAAAGTTTTTAATAATTGGCAATGGAAATTCAATAACATACAAGGAAATTTTCAAAAACATTCAAGACAATAAAATTTGGCTTGGTGTTACGAAACCACAACTTTTTTTAATTGACAACAAAGAGAATTTCGCAAAGTATTGTAGTTGGATATTTCGGTGATACTGACCCCCCACGATAGGTTTATTCAAAGAACAAATGTTTAACTGACAATATTACCGTTTTTTGTTATTTCTTAAAGAATTTTCAGCTATTAATTCTATCCTGTATGACGTATGAACCAGTCTGTCTAATATAGCATCTGCAATAGTTGATTCGGTGATTACATCATACCAGCAATCAACAGGGAGTTGGCTGGCAATGATTGTAGAACACTTACCGTGCCGGTCTTCTATCACCTCCATCAGGTCGTACTGTTGTTGTTTTTCAAGATTTGTTAGGCCAAAATCATCAAGAATAAGTAATTGTGTTTTTGCAATTTTATCAAAAAAACTTAAGATACTACCTTCAAGCCTGGCCATTTTTACTTTGACCATGAACTTTTGGGTGTTAAAATATCCAACCCTGTAGCCTTTGGCACAAGCATGATGCCCCAGTGCTGATGCAACGAAGCTCTTTCCGGAACCTGTTTTCCCGGTAATTAAAACTGATTCACCTTTGGATATAAACCCGCAGGTTGCAAGATCAGATATAAGACCTTTGCCTAACCCCCGTCCGGGATCAAAATACAATTCCTCTAAGCTTGCCCTGTAACGGAACTTTGCACTGCGTGTAAGGCGTTCAAAACGACTGTTCTGCCTTTCTTCCTCTTCTGCCTGTAACAGAAGATCCATGCCGTCAGCAAAGGAAAGCTCGTGCAACCTTTTTGTTTCTGAGAGGGCCTGCCAGCTGCGGTGCATTCCCCGTAGTTTTAATTGCTTTAATTTTGTTTCTACTTGTAACATAATTTTTTACTTGTTTAAATTGATATTTACTTGTTTAAAATACTCCTTTCCCCTGATGTTGTTATGCCTGGGTAATGGGCGTAGTTCTTCCTGTATGGACGAACTGTTGTTTTTTAAATTATCGATGATCTTAAGCATGAACTTGTAGGAATAGCACCTGCAGGATATTGCCTCATGGCATGCCCTGTTAAATATAGCATGGTCGATTTTCTTGTAAAGGTTGAAATAGCCGTCACAGGTGCGGTAATTTTGCTCCGGTGGACGCCCCCCTTCAAAAAGTAGTTTTATTAATTCATATAAAGTATCAGACTTGCTTTTTGCCTGTTTCATATAATACTCCGGACTGCGGTCTAAATAATACCGGTGATGGGAGCATAAATGTTCCTTTATGGTTGAGTACCTCCCTGGGGTTTTGTCCCTTATATGGGTTGCAACAAGTTCTCCGCTGACAAAGATCCTGACCATTGTATTGGTATATATAACTTTTGCTATTTCTCCTATATACTGGTATGGTACGCTGTAATAATGCATGTCCCTGGTAAGCTGGATATGGTTGTTCTTTGCCACTTTGTAATTTGCATAGTACTTTAACTCAAATAGCCTTTCAGGCAAAGGCTTTAATAATGGTTTTTCACTGGCAAGAAAGTTTTCTTCCCGGCAAAAAGGCTTTTTTTGCATCCTCGTCTGGTTATGGCGCTTGTTTAACTTTGATATTACCTGGTTTAAATCGTGCAGAGAAAAGAATACCTGGTTCCTTAGCTTTGAAAATATCCTTGTATAAACAATTTTCACCTGATTTTCTACCAATGCTTTGTCCTGAGGCTTTGCAACCCTTGCGGGCAAAATTGTTATTCCATAGTGGTTACAGCAATCCTCGAGGGCCTGGTTAAGATCAGGTTCATAACGGTTTGCTTTAATAATAGCTGCCTTTAAATTATCAGGCACCAATATATCAGGCGATCCTCCTAGAAAAACGAGACAACAAACAAGGGCGTGTATAAAATCTTCTATGCTCTGACTGGGTACTGCCATAACAAAACAATAATCTGAATACGGCAGACATGCCACAAAAACAGGACATTGAATTATCTCCCCCGTTTGAGGATCGACATAAGATAACTTCTTTCCGGCAAAATCGACAAAAGGCTTTTCACCTGGCTTATGGTTTAATACCATTGACGGACGACGGGCTTTTAACTGCTGGTTTAAATGATGACAAAACTGGGTATATCCATATCCTGCGGGATATAACTCTCTGTATTCTTCCCATAATGATTTTCTGTTGACGCCTACACACCTAAGACTTTTTTCATAATAATCAAACTTCTGTTTCATGTATTCAAACCGGGGATCTTTATATGCAGGATTGCCACCATGGAACTTCTTTTCAAGTTCCGGGTCTTCAAGTGCGAGCAACTCGTCAATATCCATTTTTAACAGGTAGAGCTTCTGTAAATAAACCTTAACTGTGTTTTTACTCACACCAATTATTCGGGCTATCTGTTTGCGGCTTTCGCCTTTCTTATGCAACTGCAACAATTGTTTTATTTGACTCATAGGTTTTGTTTTTCCTGACATTTGAAAGTTTTTTCGGGTTCATAAAACCGCGAAGTAATCAAAACCTATCGTTTGTGTAACTTAAGGGGGTCAATATGCTACGAAACAATTTGAAGGCCACCACACTTAAGGGGGTCAGCATGCTCCGAAACAGAAAAACAGCCACCCAATCCAAGAGGGTCAGCATGCTCCGAAATTTATGCGTCCCGAGTCTCGGTTAAAGGGGGTCAATATGTTCCGAAACGGATTACGGACCAGCCTTTTACAAGCCACGGCAAAACTACATATTTATTAAAAACAAAACCTTAGCTTAAATCACAGGGGGTCAGTATCTGCCGAAATGACAGGCGGAAAATGAGAAAAAATAAGCAGTTTTTTACCACTTTCCGGGGTCAGTATACTCCGAAATATCCAGTAGTGATGAAAACAAAGTAATTGTCGAAGGAAAAGAATTTTGGGCAGTAAATATAAGCGTTGGCACACCGACCTATTGGTTTACAAACCTTGATATGTCGAAACGACACGAAGACATAATTTTGTATAGGACATATTACGGTAATGAAGATGAGTATCCAAAATACAGTAGTGTCCACTTAAAATCGTATTCATTAAAAGAAGAGATCATATGAATTATTATATCATTGAAATTATGTGATTTATGAAGTACCCAAATGCCTTATTTTCTCATAACTTATCGGATTAAATTTCAAATCGTCACCCTATAAATATAACTACAAATATCAGATATATAAGTTATTATGGAGTTTTATAATTATTTTTAGTGGACACTAATGTCCAAAATATGCAAATTATGATGCAATTGAAGTTGGCAAAGTTAAAGACATACCAGTAGATTATGAAGGAAAAATGGGAGTCCCAATAACATTTTTAGACAAATATAATCCGGAACAATTCGAAATTATTGGTTCAAGTATAACTCTTGGTGTTCCTATGTCAAAATTTGCTGAAAAAGGAACTTATTCAGCAGGAGGTCCAAGATTTTATTTAGATAATGGTGATGGAACTTTCAAAAGACTATATGATAGAATTGTTATCAAAAATAAGAAAGTGCAAAAATGAAAATAGAGCTTAAAGAAATAACCATTCGTGACCTTACTAATGGTTACGTAGACAATCAAGAAAACGGAGTTATTGGTTATGGCGGTAAATTAGATATTCGCCCACCTTACCAACGTGAATTTATATACAAAGACAAACAACGTGAAGCAGTAATAGACACAATTACAAAGGACTTTCCCTTAAATGTAATGTATTGGGCAGTCCGTGAAGATGGCAACTTTGAAGTAATTGACGGTCAGCAGCGGACAATTTCTATTAGCCAATTCGTTGAAGGAGATTTTGCATACAAAAGTAGATACTTCCACAACCTACAAAAGGACGAACAAGAGCTAATCCTAAACTACAAACTAATGGTTTATTTGTGTAGTGGAGAAGATAGCGAAAAATTGGAGTGGTTTAAGACAATCAACATTGCGGGAGAAAGACTAACAGACCAAGAATTAAGAAATGCGGTTTATTCAGGTTCTTGGGTATCAGATGCAAAAAGATATTTCAGTAAAAACAGTTGTGCAGCTTATGGTTTAGGTGGAGATTATATGAGTGGTGTTGCAATTAGACAAGACTATTTAGAAACAGTTATTGGTTGGATTAGTGGTGACAACAGTGATGATGGAATTAAAAACTATATGGCTAAACAACAACACGAGCCAAACGCAAATGACTTGTGGTTGTATTTCCAAAGCGTAATTAGTTGGGTAAAAGCAGTTTTTCCAAAGTATCGTAAGGAAATGAAAGGAATACAATGGGGTTTTTTATATAACCAATTCAAAGACCAGAAGTTTGACCACAAAAAAATAGAAGAAGAAATAAGTAAGCTAATGCAAGACGAAGACGTAACCAACAAAAAAGGGATTTACGAATACGTTTTGACACGCAAAGAAAAGTTTTTAAATATCCGCACATTTACAGACAATCAGAAACGAGAAGCATATGAGCGACAAAAAGGAATTTGTGTAAAGTGCGGGGAGAAATTTGAATTAAACGAAATGGAAGCCGACCACATTACACCCTGGCATTTAGGCGGACAGACAAGTGCTGAAAATTGTCAAATGTTATGCAAAGACGACAACAGAAGAAAATCAGGAAAATAAACACCGAACGGCTAACATCGTGTATAAAACATTTGGCAGTCAGTGGGTTATCAGGCGTTTCAGCTCGTATCAAAAGCAGTTGTAGCTTGATAGGAAATCGCTTCGAAATGCCAAACGTTTCATACACGTAACCGTTAGGTAACATATTGATGACACATCAATTCAAGCTTTAAATAAACTCAAAGAGATAGCTTTTGCCTATCGATCATAAAGCATGATCCGAATAAAAAACAAAAAAGAAAAAATCGAGTTATTCCTATTTATTCTTGGAGTAATTGGGATTATCGTCTTTAAAGTTTTTGACAATAAATCAAATAGAGAAATATTTCAGAACCAAGGATATGCAATTGGAGTCTTGACTCAGTTAGATAAAAGTAAAGCATATGTCAGTTGGGTACCCAACGCAAAACAACTGACAATAAAAACTCCAACAGTTACATTTACATATTATGTCAACGACAGTACATTTATTGGTAATTATGGATCTGACACATATCCCATTAATGAGAATTTAGCTATTACTGGTAAAAAATACTTAGTAGTTTACAACAAAAAGAAACCTCATGATGGCAGGATCTTACTTAATTATCCAATAAGGGATAGTTTGGAATTTAAAAATACAATAAGAGCTTTTACATTAAATCCAGAAAGATTCAATATCAAATGAAAATAAAGTACGTTACCTAACAAGCGGTATATGTAATTGCCTTCGTCAGCCCGGTGAAAGGATAAAAGGCAACAAACAACTTTCAGGTCGGGCTGCCGGCCAACACACAGGCTGTCATGGTTTTTGCAGGTCATCAAGAAATATTATCTTGAAACCAATTTTACAGCCATCTATAAGCCTATGCAAAAACATATGCCAGCCCCAGATGCAGACGGCAACTACACATACCGCAGAACGTTAGCAACAAGTTTGAAAATAAAACTCATACTATATGAAAGGAAAAGAAATCTACCCGCTAGTTTACGAAATTGTAAAACGAGCTCAAAAAGAAAATCCTAACCTAAAAAATTTCGTTAACTCTTATGAATGGTCTAAGCGAATTCCAAAGCCTCAATTCATTACTGATGAATTAGCTGGTGCAATATGCACAAGTGTCTCTTCTTCTCCGGGTGTTGGTCTCGAAATATACTATCAGGAAAAGGTGTATCTAAAAGAGTTGCAAATTACTTTTTTAGACAATGAACTTACCTATTTACTTTGCGAAAGCGGTTCAAACGGCAAAAACTTTCGGATACTAGGTGAAATAATTCGAACAGTCTTTGATGGTAGAAAAGTTCCAAATGAAAAAGACAAGCAATTGCTAACATCTTTATAATTTGCATTATGAACAATCAAAAATACGACTGCTTTCTTTATCAAATTTCAAGGCAAGTATATAATTTAAGAAACTTTGATAGTTTTAACCAATTTGAAAATGATTGGTTAATTTACTACCAGGATATCTATTTACCTCACTCTAACAGAACGCTACCACCCCGTATTTTTATTGCAGAATCAGCGCCAAGTGGTATTTATATAAATAATTCAAACTATATTTTCCACCAAAAAACTTTGAATAATAATGTATCTGACTCAACTGACATGTATTTGTATAGATACTACAGAGGAGTTTTCCCAAACTCAACTCCTAATCAAACAAGACAGTTATCTAAACAACAAGCTTTGATTAATTTATCATATCAAAATATTTTAATTCTAGATTTACTTCCAACCCATGGAATCAAACTTGAAAGCAATGACAGAGTAAAAATCAACAATAATTTATTAAAACTTGTCGATTTTAATTTTTTAAATAGTTTAAATTTCCCTAATCAGAGGATTCATTATGCATTCTCTGTCCCACCTTCTTTATATACTCAGAATTTTTGTTCCCCATATCTAAATAATAATTTTATTGAATATGGAAATGTAAATACTGGGCAAGGGCATGCCCCATCTATTAAAGAAATCAAAAAAATAATTCAAAATGGATTCTAAATACACAAACCAGTTGCTAACAGCGTGCAAGCGCCATAGCCCTGCCGCGGGCGCAACACAGGGCTACGATCGCCTGCACGCAGAACGTTAGGTAACATATTGATGACACATCAATTCAAGCTTTAAATAAACTCAAAGAGATAGCTTTTGCCTATCGATCATAAAGCATGATCCGAACAAAAAAGAAAAAATCGAGTTATTCCTATTTATTCTTGGAGTAATTGGGATTATCGTCTTTAAAGTTTTTGACAATAAATCAAATAGAGAAA
>JAKPQD010000100.1 GCA_029572965.1 Bacteroidota bacterium
CGATGGGCAGGGTGGCTGCACCGACTATCACGGCTACACCAAAGAAGATAATGAAATCATCAGGAAAGCCGAAGAGTATTGCAAAACATTGCCCGATGTTACATCTCACGGATATGTGTTGAAACAAAACCTTGAACTTGTTATTGACATATTGTTCGAGGAACACATCACAGCAAAGCTGAAAGCCAAAGAAGAAAAGAAAATGCAGAAACTGTTTCAGACTGCAATCGTATTTGGCAAACCCAATGCGCCACAGTACAGGTACATGAATTTCAAACAGCCATTGTCCAGCATACCAATGTCCAAGCTGGTGTTCTACGTGGCAAAAGTTGTCAGCGACCATTGCCGTGATGGGGTTCAACTCCTGAACACGAATTTCAAATTCGAGAACGGCAAGGTAATCTTTGTGTAAAAGATATTCGTTGCAGAAATAGCTGTGAATAAATGTAACATTCACCGCATTTTTTCGTATAAGTATTTAGAAACAAACACGCAAAGCTATGACAACTGAACATAAAAATCTGTACGAAGACATAATTGAAGAAATGATTCTCGATGGCATTAAAGGCATGACACCTGAACTTAAAGCTGTCATTAAGAATGCTCCGGTTGAAAAGCAGAGAGAACTCATTCTCAATTTCATGGAAGAAAACAATCCTGAACATCGTTTGCTTTGTGGTGAAATTCGTAAGGTTGTAACCAACAATAAAACAAGTGAATACAAACATATCAGCAGTCTTGTTAAGATGCTTCGTGACTACGTAAAAGTATCTGACGTTGAAGTTAAAACAATGGGTGAAGTTATGACACCTATTGAACTGGTTGAAGAAATGCTTGACACTCTTCCTTATGAGGTTTGGACTAATCCTAATCTCAAATGGTTAGACCCTTGCAATGGTGTTGGTACATTTGTTTCTGTTATCATCAAACGACTGATGAAAGGTTTGGAAACATTTGAACCGGATGCTGAACTTAGGTACAAGCATATCATGGAGAATATGATTTATACTGCCGAATTGCAGTCAAAGAATGTCTTCCTATATATGTATGCTTTTGACCCCGAAGATAGGTATGCACTGAATGTTTTCAATGGCAGTTATCTGTCAGAAGAATTCGACAGACACATGAAATTTTGGGGTGTTGAAAAGTTTGATGTTATTGTGATGAATCCACCTTATAATAGTGGTAATGACACAAGAATAAGCACTCTTTGGGATAAATTTGTAATTAAAACCATTAATCAACTTGTTGATGGTGGTTATCTCGTTGCTGTTCATCCTGATGGTTGGAGAAATATTGGCAAAGCATTTGATAATGTTAAGAATACGTTGAAAGCAAAACAAATTGTATATCTTGAAGTTCACGATAAAGGTGATGGTATTAAAACATTTGGTGTAAGTACAACTTATGATTTTTATTGTCTTCATAATGTACCAAACACAATGTTCACCACAATTAAATGTATGGACGGAACAAAACAAAGAGTAGATATATCCAAAATGGAATTTATTCCAAACGGAATGTACAAAGAATTTGAAAAACTTATTGCAAAAAACGGTGAAGAAACAGTAAAACTTTTATCTGATTGTCCATATCACACACAAAAAGAATATGTTTCAGAAGTACAAACTGAAGAATTTAAATATCCTGTTGTTTATGTAACATACAAAGATGGCTCATTGAGTTTAAAATATTCAAGCACAAAAGAAAAGGGGCATTTTGGAATACCTAAAGTTATTTTCAGCAATGGCATTTCATGTCCATTTATTGATGAAATGGGTGAATATGCAATGACACAATTTGCTTATGCAATTGTTGATGATGTAAAAAATCTTCCGTTTATTCAGAAAGCAATGCTTAATCCTGACTTTATGAAACTTATGTCATTTAGTGATGGTATGACAGGTGTTGGTAGGCACAGGTATAATCGTAAAGCCATTGCACTATTCCGCAAAGACTTTTGGAAAGAATTTCTTTACTAATCTGAAACAATTTTAATTGAAATTCGTATAAGTAATAAACACACAGACAATGAAAACAACACTCGAACATAATTTCAAAACCAAATGTCATAGTCTTCCCGCACTCTTTGA
>JAKPQD010000109.1 GCA_029572965.1 Bacteroidota bacterium
ATTTTGCTTGCAAATAAAGATTGCAAGGAAATTTTCTTATGTTGATTAATAAATGTACGATCAGAAATCTGAATCAAATTATTTCACAATAGATCAATGAATATTGAACTTATGTTGAGTCTTGGAATATCGCCGGTAACGTTTGGCGGCTTTGCGATGGCGGGGATTTTTAGCACTAAAGTTCATACGAAGAACCAAAGTTGAACTTTGCACAAACTGTCATACGAAGCACGTCAGCCCCGCTATTGCAAAACCGCTGTTACCTGCTGTGTTTCTTTGTCTTTACAGTATTCGTCAAGGGTTTTTTCTAATTTTTTTAATGTCAAAATAAATTTATCGAGTTCAATATTTCCGTCATTGTCAACCGTAAAAGCGTTTTGAACAATTGCTAATGTTGATGTCGAACCTGCACGGTATTTGTCAGGTTTAGTAATTGTAAGTCCGTTTTTTTCTGCATATGGTTTTATCTCATTTAATAAACGATACAACGTGTCTGTGCTTGGTTCCCAGTCCGCAATTTTTATAACGAGTTTGATACCATATTCAAAAGCATTTTCAATTTGAATATAAATCTCTCCAATTTCATCAGTTCCTGTCCAGTGATACCAAAAACCTAAAAAACCGCCCATTTGATTAGCAACATATCGCCAGTCAGTCCATTCGCTAATATGTTCTTGGAGCTTAATGTAAAAACCTTCACCTGCTTTCCATTCTGAAGTGATGTTGTCAAACTTGGTGAATGAGTTTGTTGCATTTTCAATTACGGTCAAATAGTCTTTGAAGTCATTAAATATTTCATTTGTTACTGGTCTTTTGTTTAGAACACTTAAAACGGTTTTTCTGTCAACTGTTGAGTAGCCTTTTTCAACGATTTTTTTGAGAGTAGATAAACTTTCATTTCCGGTTTTAAGGTAAACAAAAACAAGTTTATGATTTTTGTCTTTGTAGTGATTGGTAGCAATGTCCTTGTAGCGTTCCAATTGTTCGGAGTGTTCACCAGTGTTTGTTTTGTCTTCAATGCCGATAAAATACTCATCATTAACTTCTGCCCAAATGTCAATGTTGTTCCATTGTCTGCCAGCTTCAACTTTGTTGATTTGGTAGTCAGGTGTCTGCCCAAGTAACAACCTTACAAAGTCTTTTGCGGTTTCATTTAGATTTTTGTCGTGTTGTTTATGGTTGTTGTCTGCCCACTGTAAAAGCCAAGTAAAGAAGCCGTCTTGCGACAGCTCCTTTGTTGCAAGTCTAAATATGTTTGGTTTCATTTTACAGTTTTGTCCAAGTGTGCATACTGCCAGAAGGGCAATTAAATGAAGATGGTGAATTTTTGGATTTTACAAGTGTTCCGCACTTTTTACATTGATAATTGTTGGGTCCGACTTCTCCCAAGTCTGTCCAAGTGTGCATTCCACCACCTGGGCAATTAAAACTGCTTGGTGATTTGTCATTTGTAATGTGTGTCTTACATTTTTTGCATTGGTAATTTTTCATTTTACTTTATTTTTTTGTTTGTGCTTACTCTGGTCGGTTTTCAGCGTCCCCGTTTTCTGCAAAGTTAATTTGTCTGTCCGCCAAAGTGTGTCGTGGTGAACGGTCGTCCTAACATAGCAGGTAACGTTTTGCGCATAGGCCTAGTGCGGGCATTCAAAGATACTTCGCCGAAATTAAGAATCAAACGATCAGATGAGAAACTTCGACCGAAAAGAGATATCGCCCGCATTAGGCTTATGCGCTGTTGTAGGCAGCCCGCACAGTTGTATATCAAACCATCAATAATATATCAATTTTCTACTCGACTTATGCAGATAATTAAGTCCTGAAATATTATCCATTGAAATACCTTCCAACCAATGACCGCTTGCATCCCTTTTGTGATAAACAAATCTCTTTTTACTAATTAATTCTCCATTGCCGTAGATTGAAACAGAATCCAAATCATTGTATTTAGTGTAATAGTACTTATCAAGAAAAACAAGCGGTTTTGTTTCAGTATTATACTTTTTAGTTATGATTTCATTGACCCTTCTATTCCTATTATATTTGATATTTTCAATTTCAGTTATACGATTTGTGTCTTCAAGATCAAATTCTACTGTTTTAATCAATAGCCCAAATTCATTAAATTGATTTTCTTTCTTAGATGGATTGGGACTTAAGCCTGGGTAGCTGGTAAAAATAGTTTGGATCGTATTGGACTTATCATATTTGTATTGAGTTTTTTTTCTTATTTCACCATTCTCAAGTACGATTTGGGAAGAGATAATCTTGTTCCTATTGTTATAGGTTGCCAATTCTCTCTCAACCAAACTACTATCTCCTCGTAACGTAGTCTTTTCTACCAAATTTTTATTATTGTCGTATTTATATAAATGAATAAACACGAATGACTCTGTCTTATTAAAGTAACTATACTTATCTGAAATTAGTTTTCCGTCTCTTGAGTAATTGGCGTTCATTAAAAAACCAGATTCCCATTTCGAGTTTATTGTAAATGAAGAATCCAGCAATATTATAGTTTTTATGCCTGAAATTGAAAACGTATCCAGTTGACTAAAGGCTACAAGACCGTGTAATAGGAGAAGCCAAAAGATGGACAAGAATTTCATATTTACTATCATGTGGGTTAAGTTAGTTTTCATACACTATGCCTTACTTACGGTCTCCAGTGGGTTGCCTACAACGTTTTTGGGCTTGGCGAAGGTGGGGTTTAGAAAGTACTAAAGTTCAAATTTAGTACAAAAGCTAATAGACAGTACAAATGTTCAGCCTAGTACAAAAGCCCCACTTTTGCCAAACCCATGTGTGTGCCTTGCATACACTTCAACTACGAAAGTAGTTAAAAACTCTAGAGGGTGCAAGTCCCTTATC
>JAKPQD010000125.1 GCA_029572965.1 Bacteroidota bacterium
CGAAGAAAAAATGAATACACAAATTACACAATTGTTTGGCATACAATATCCTATTGTACAGGGAGGTATGGTTTGGTGCAGCGGATGGGAGCTCGCTTCAGCCGTAAGCAATGCCGGAGGTTTGGGGCTTATTGGCTCTGGCTCTATGCAGCCTGAGGTATTGCGTGAACATATACAAAAGACCAAAGCTGCTACCAGCAAACCATTTGGAGTAAATGTACCACTGCTGTACAGCCAAATAGAGAAAACCATGGAAGTCATCATGGAAGAAGGCGTAAAGATTGTATTCACCTCGGCAGGGAATCCTGCAACATGGACACAAAAGCTCAAAGACAAAGGAATAAAAGTAGTACATGTAGTATCTAATGTGAAATTTGCTCAAAAATGCCAGGATGTCGGCGTAGATGCTATCGTTGCTGAAGGGGTTGAAGCCGGAGGCCACAATGGTAGAGAAGAAACCACTACCGTGGTGCTAATACCACTGATAAAAAAGCACGTTAACATACCTGTTATTGCTGCCGGCGGAATAGCTACAGGCCAAGCTATGGCAGCAGCTTTTGCCCTTGGGGCAGACGGAGTACAGATGGGTACGCGCTTTGCAGCAAGCACTGAATGCTCAGCTCATGAGTCTTTCAAACAACAGATAGTTGCTGTATCAGATGGAGGCACTTATCTTGCTTTGCGCAAAAAAGCGCCTGTAAGGCTTATCCGCAACGCTTATGCCAATCGCATAGAGGAAGCTGAAAACAGCGGGCAAAGTTTGGAACAGGTTTTGCAGCTTGTAGGCAAAGGACGTAGCAAACTGGGTATGTTTGAAGGCGAGCTGAATGAAGGCGAGCTGGAAATAGGACAAGCAGCAGCCTTGATTGATGCTGTACAACCCTGTGATGTGATTATGCAGAACATTATCAGTGAGTATAACCAAGCTGTAAAAGGGCTGAAAATACTGGACTAAAATTTTAATAACCCAATTGTATTTTGCACGTAAACTTCTCATATAAAAATTGAAATTATGAAGAATATCATTGCAACAATCATCATACTTTTTACTTCTTTATCAGGTTCATTAATGGCTAAAGATCCAATTCCTTCGCCAGAAAAAATACGCATTACAAATGGCAGTATTTTAGGAAATAATGAAGACGCAAATTATTATACAATCCGATGGAATTATAATAACCTAAATTTAGTGGATTATTACGTGATATATTCTGAAGATAAAGTTTCTCCTAATGGATGGAAAGAAGAAGGAAAACAACCAATAAATACAAAAAAAGAATTTCCATTAAACTCATTCAATGGAGAACAAATCAGTCAATATACTGTTGAAGCTGTTGCAAAAGATCAGGCAAATTATGACGATAGTAAAACAAATATGACTAACAGCTATACAGCCCAAAATATTGTTTTAGGCACTGCCTATAATGCTTGTAATAATGAATTGACTTTTACCTGGAATAGCAATCCTCTTGTAACACCAAGGAGTCAAGTTATAAGATACACTATTGATGGCGTTTATGATGAAAAAAAATATTTTTCAGTTACAAATACTGAAAACAAATATATTCTTGCAACTAATAAATTAACACTAAAAAAAGGAGTACAATACAAATTTCAGCTTGAAATTCTGTACAAGGATGTTGAAGATTATACATACTCAAATATTATTTCTTTTACAATACCAGAAACCGCCAAAACATTTCCAGATTATATCAACATTGACAAGCTGGATGCCAGCAGCGGGAAAGTTGTACTAAACATAAATATTGACCCTAAAAACGAGCTAACAGACTTATGGGTTTTTAGGTCATTATCAACCGAACAAACAAAGTCAGATATTATAAAAATCAAGCTTGGTTCTGCTGAATATCCCAGCCTAAACAATGTATCAATAACAGATGATTCAGAACTTGAATTAAAAACAAGCCAATATAAATACACTGTATCATTACTTAGCTGCGAAAATGTTGTAAAAAGCAGTAGTATCTTCACGCTGCCATTAGAAGACCCGCAAGAACGTGAAGGTTCTTTAGACCTTTGGTGGAAACCTATTCAGCCTTCCACCCAATTAGACCATTATGAAATTACAAGGTATAGAAACAATGGCTCATCTACACTGGAAACGCCTGCAAATACTGCTATTAATCAAAGAGACTACTTAAACAAAATAAAAGATAAACAACCCGGGGAATTCATTTGCTATACCATTACCGCATATATGAATGTGAACTTTGGGACTTCAGTAAGCAATAAGGTATGCTATCAAATAGACGAAATGGTAACTATGCCCAAATACATAGTTATTGGCGAAAATAACAAAGCCATTTCTGACTTTACCTTTCCTTCCAATTCTTATACCCCCGAAAAATTTACCATGCGTATTTACGATCGGCTTGGTACAAAATTATTTGAAACAACAGACCCCCAAAAAGGATGGAACGGGTGCTATAACAATGGCAATGGGAGCCCTGTACCGGCAGGGGCTTATATATACTCCATTGATTTTACAGGCAATGACGGAAAAATAAAACATCAGCAGAACTCATTTATTGTTGTACACAAATAAGCTATCTTTAACCATATATGAGCAAACTGACCGATGAAGAAATAAAAGAAATAAACGAGCTATACAGGCTTCTTATTACCAATAGCCCCAGATGTAAAGAGGACGAAGAAAAAGCATTGGTTGATAAAGCTTTTCGCATAGCCTTTGATGCACACAAAGATATGCGCCGTAGGTCAGGCGAGCCATACATCATACATCCACTTTTAGTAGCCCGTATTGTTTCTGAAGACATCGGACTGGGAGTTAAATCTATCATCAGCGCATTACTTCACGATGTAGTAGAAGATACCGAAATTACCCTTGAAGAAATAGAACACACCTTTGGCCCCAAGATTGCTTATATCATTGATGGACTAACCAAAACCAAAGAGATAGAAAAAAACTCGATTATCCCCGACCTCATTGGCGAAGTATCAGAAGAAGTGCGGTCAAAACAGTTGGACAATTTTAAAAAGATGCTACTTACCTTATCTGACGATGTAAGGGTTATCTTTATAAAGCTGGCCGACAGGCTGCACAACATGCGTACGCTAAGTTCAATGCCGCGCGACAAACAGCTCAAGATTGCCAGCGAAACCATATACCTTTACGCCCCTTTAGCCCATCGACTTGGATTATACTCCATCAAAACTGAGCTGGAAGATCTGAGTTTGCGTTACCGCAACCCTGAAATATACAACGACCTTCAGCAAAAACGCGAAGAGGCAGTAAAACAACAAGACGAATATATCAAAAACTTCATTGACCCAATCAGTAAAAAACTCAAAGACAACCATATTGAATTTGAGATATCAAGCAGGTTCAAATCGGTATATTCCATCTGGAACAAAATCCAGAACAAGAAAGTATCTTTTGACCAGATATACGACATTTTTGCCATTCGCATAATATTTGCCCCCAGCGCTGATATATCTGAAAAAACACAATGCTGGAACATTTACTCTATCATTAGCGACTTGTACATGCCCATGCCAGAAAGGCTGCGCGACCATATCACCAAACCAAAATCTAATGGATACGAGGCGTTACACATTACAGTAATGGGGCCACAAGGCCGATGGATAGAAGTGCAGATACGCACCAAACGAATGGACGAAATTGCCGAACGAGGCCTGGCATCGCATTTCAAATATAAAAACGACAACCAGCAGGAAAGCGAGCTGGACAAGTGGCTACGCGACATCCGCGAAATGTTGAAAAACCCTGATTCAAATGCACTGGAGTTTATTGAAGAATTCAAACTCAACCTTTTTTCGTCAGAAATACAGGTTTTTGACCGAAGCGGCAAATTAGTAACCCTGCCCAAAGGTTCTACGGTACTTGACTTTGCGTACTATATCCACTCCAAAAACGGTAATACTGCAATGGGCGCTAAGGTAAACCATAAGCTGGTGCCTATCAACCATGTACTTTCAAGTGGCGACCACGTAGAAATCATCAACTCGGATAAAAACAGGGTTCAACGCGAATGGCTCGACTTTATAGTCACAGCAAGAGCAAAATCGGCCATCAAAAACGTGATGAAAGCCGAAAATCGCAACAGGCTTGAAAAAGGCAAAAAAATGCTTGAATCAGCTTTTAAACAATGGGGACAATCGCTCAACTCGAAAAGCCTGCGAACTATCCTCGAAGAGTTTAGGATGAGCAATAAAGAAGAACTTTATAGCAAAATTGGCAGTGAAATCATCCTGTTGGATGACATCCACAAGATTTTTAAAAAAGAATCGTCCAACAAATGGATGAAATACTGGAAGCTCACCATTGGACGAGCTACAGGAATAAGCCTTGGTTCATCAGACAAACCCCACCCCCCTGTAAAAAAAAGTAATAAATTTTCTAAAGACAATCCTTTTATCCTTACGGAGAATATTGAAGACAACACCCGCTCGTATATCATTGCCCCATGCTGTACACCTCTTCCCGGCGAAGAAGTAATTGGGTTCCTTAATGTACGGGACGAAGTAATCATCCATAAATCAAAATGCCCTAATGCTGTAAAATTGCTGGCCAGCCAAAGCAACAAGATTGTCCCTACCCGTTGGACAACCCACAAAATACTATCTTTCCCTGGCAAGATACACATAAAAGGCATAGACAGGCTTGGTATCTACAATGATATTATTTCTACCATCTCAAAAGACCTCAACATCAACATACGTTCTATCAACATGTCGAGCAACAACGGCATTTTTGAAGGAGAGATAGAGCTCTATGTCCATAGTATCAACGATATTAATAAACTTACTGTTACCATCAATAAAATCAAAGGGGTTGACTTTGTCAAACGTGTTGAGAACATTGAACAATAGGTAAAATGGGATTGCACTTTCGTAAATTGGGTCAAGGGCAGCCACTTATCATCTTGCACGGCCTATATGGCAGTTCGGACAACTGGTATAGCATTGCCAAGGTATTTTCAGCTTATTTTACAGTATATACCATAGACTTACGTAATCATGGGCACTCTGCTCATTATCCTACACATACATACAACGACATGGCCGCTGACATAGTTAATTTTTGTCAGGAGCATAACATTGAAAAAGCAACATTTGCAGGGCATTCTATGGGAGGAAAAACAGCAATGTTACTTGCATTGGAGCATCCACAATTAATTGAGAAACTCATTGTTGTAGATATTGCCCCTAAAGCATACTCGTTGCTATTAGAGCCATCAGAGCATGTATTGCAGCATATTAACATCATGCAGGCTTTTGCAAATGTAGATTTGACAGGACTTACAAAACGAGAAGAAGTGGATATGCTTTTAGCTGAATACATCGCCGACCCCCCTACCCGACAATTTTTAATGAAGAATCTTGTTAGAAAAGAAAGTGGTTTTCAATGGCAGTTAAATACAAAAGTTTTAAGAAACTCGCTACCTGAAATAATTAATGGGCCTGACTTTAACAAAATATTATTTGACAAAAGCCAAATTACTTACCCGGTTTTGTTTGTCAAAGGAGAAAAATCCGGGTATATCAAAGACGAAGATATGATTACTATTCGTAAAATTTTCCCAAAAGCAGAATTATCTGTCATATTCAATGCCGGGCACTGGCTACATGCCGAGCAACCTCAAAGTTTTATTAACACCCTCAAATATTTTCTTTGTCTATGAAAATTTTCGATAAGCTTGCCGATAAAATAACATTACGCAAAGCCAATGCATTAGAACTTATTCCTGTAAAGCTTGTCAATGCAAAAGATGAAAACATCATGCCTATAACTTTGCTCGTCCCAAGGTTCAACAATCGGTTTCTGACGGGCATTATCAGGCGCCCTGAACACTTCACCGTTCGCCTTGACGAGACCGGCAGCAAAGTATGGCTTTTGATAGATGGTAAACGCAATGTTTTTGAAATAACACAACACCTCTGCGCTCCCAATGAGCCATCAGACGAATGGTTCCGACGCGTAGCAGAATTTGTTACAAGCCTTTATAAAAAGGATTTGGTGAAACTGGAGGTTAAGAAACAGTTTTATTAATTTGAGTTGTAATTTTTAACCACAAAGAAAACAGGGTTTTACAACGAGCTGTAAAGAAAAAAAGCATTGTAACACTTTGCTTAAGATAGCTTTGCAGCATCTTCAGTTAATTATTACATATTACACAAACTCCCCATCCGGATACAAAAAATTGTCGTAAGGATAACGAGTGATATGTATTTCTTTTACTTTGTCATAAAGGGTTTTGCGAAGGTTCTCAATATTGGTTTTATTTTTTGCCGAAATAAATATACAAGGAGCATTAACACTGGCAATATAACTATTGTTCAATTCTTCGACACAAAGCGGGTTATCAGGCATGTATGCATCAATCTTGTTAAACACTACATAAGTCAACTTATTAGCAGCCCCCAGCTCTTTAAGCGTTTGATTGACCACAGCTAATTGGTCCTCATAAGAAGGATGAGAAATATCTACTACATGTAACAAAATATCAGCTTCACGCACTTCGTCCAACGTAGATTTAAAAGACTCGACAAGGTGATGGGGCAATTTTCTAATAAAACCAACAGTATCAGACAACAAAAATGGCAAATTGCCAACAACCACCTTACGTACAGTTGTATCAAGTGTAGCAAACAGCTTATTTTCGGCAAATACATCGCTTTTGCTCAAAAGGTTCATTAAGGTTGATTTACCCACGTTGGTATAACCTACTAAACATACCCGTACCATCTGACCACGATTTTTGCGCTGAGTAGCCATTTGGGTATCAATCTTTTTGAGCTGTTCTTTAAGTCGGGCAATACGGTCGCGAATCACGCGGCGGTCAGTTTCAATCTCGGTTTCACCCGGGCCACGCAAACCAATACCCCCACGCTGCCGTTCGAGGTGAGTCCACATCCCAACAAGCCGTGGCAGCAAGTATTGATATTGAGCAAGCTCTACCTGAGTTTTGGCATGCGAAGTACGGGCACGTTTGGCAAATATATCAAGAATAAGGTTAGTGCGGTCAAGCACCTTACAGTTGGTTTTTTTTTCAATATTTTTAAGCTGTGAAGGGGTAAGCTCATCATCAAAAATAACCAGAGTAATTTCATTTTCTTTAATAAATTCGGCTATTTCTAAAAGCTTTCCTTCTCCAACAAAAGTGCGGGGATTGGCAACATCGAGCCGCTGAAAAAATTTTTTTACTACCACAGCTCCGGCAGTATCTGCCAAAAACTCAAGTTCATCAATATATTCCCTGGCTGTGGCTTCATCTTGTTGTGAAGAAATAAGTCCAACCAATACAGCAGTTTCAGCAGGAGGAGCAAGATTTATCATGCAATATTTTTTGGTAAAAATAAGCCGAGTTTAACAGATAATCAAGAATTAAAAAAGCCTCAAAACAAGCACTATGTAACTCAAAAAATCAAAATATCTTCTACGTTAATTATCAAACACTTACAATAAAAAAACAACCATTATTAAGTAGCAATGAAGAATAAAAATACTATCTTAGTAAAAATTTTTTATCATGGGCGTATTACAATCTTTAGTTTTGAAAAACAGAAGTTACAGGCGTTTCAAAGAAGATGAAAACATTTCTTCCGATTTTTTAAAAGAATTAGTAAGCCTGGCCAGCATTACCCCCTCCGGACGCAATGCCCAGCCACTAAAATATGTACTGATTAATACCCCCGAAACAAACCTAAAGGTATTTAACACTTTGTCTTGGGCTGCATACCTTAAAGGTAAAGGGGCTCCGAATGAAGGCGAAAGGCCTTCGGCCTATATTGTAATACTTTTAGACAAGCACATCTCCGAAAACCCTTTTTGTGATCACGGTATTGTAGCACAAACCATGCTATTGGGTGCAGTAGAAAAAGGTTATGGTGGTTGTATGATTATGAATATTAAAAAAGAAGAGCTAAGCAATATACTTAACCTTCCAGAACACTTTGAAATACTTATGGTCATAGCCCTTGGGAAACCTATAGAACAAGTAGTTTTAGAAACAATGCCCCAAGATGGTAATTTCCAATACTGGCGTGACGAACAGCAAGTACACCATGTCCCAAAACGAAGCGTCAATGAACTGATATTGAAAATACAATAAATACACTATCAAATGAAAATCAACCAACTTGTTTTAAGGGGAATAGCGTTGCTTCTTCTTATCATAGCAGCTACAAGCTTGATAAACAGTCAGACAGGCCTGCCTTATATTTCTAATTTTACTATAAGTGAAGAGGATCTTACTGAAAATTATTCTTTGGTTCAAGATTCGCAGGGGATAATATTTACTGCCAACCGCAAAGGAATTTTATCTTTTGACGGAGAGGACTGGCAAATTATTAAAACTCCGGATATGCCAACTGTTTTGGCAATATCTTCAGCTACAAATACCATTTATGTTGGATGCCGCAATACTGTTGGTTACCTTAGCAAGAACTCATTGGGCAAATATGAGTTTAACAGTTTGTCTGACCATAAAACAGGGTTTGTCAGCCAAATCATAGTTCATAACAACAAGGTTTACTTTCTAAGTGATTCTCTCCTGCTTTATGTTACAGATAATAGCTTGCCTTCAAAAGTAGTTGTTGCCAACAACCAGGCCAATAAATTCATGTGCATGATACCCTTTGGTTCGCAATTATTTATAGATATTGCAGGAAAAGGGTTATTTAGTCTAAAAAACAACAAAGCAGATGAGAAGGTCAAGAATTTTACGCTAAGCGAACAGGTTGTATTTACCATACCCCTTGAAAAAAGCACAATAATAGGGGCTTCGGACAACAAACTCTACTTTTTTGATGGAAAAAACGTCAGCGCTTTTCGCTCTCAGGCTGACCAAATCCTTTTGCAAGGCACAATTATTGGAGGTAAGAAGGTAACCCAATCGGTAATAGCCATTGCTACTGCATATGCAGGATGTATTTTTATTGACATCAAAACGGGCAAAACCATCTATACCATCAATACTCAAAATGGTCTGCCAGACGATGCCATTTATGCCATTGAAGTTGACCAAAACAATGGGATCTGGCTTACTCATGGATACGGGCTTAGCCGCATTGACATTAACCTTCCTGTCAGAAACTTCAGCCATTACAAAGGACTCGACGGAAAACTACATGCCATTGCCATGTTTAAAAGTAAGCTTTATATTGGCAGTACAACAGGAGTGCTTGTTTTAAACGAAAAAAAAATATTTGACGTTTCAACCCGCCAACAAACAATAAAACCTATTCAGCCGGCAGCATCAGGGTGGGCATCTGATCAACCTCAGGTTTCAGCAGAAAAAAGAGGCTTTTGGTCAAAACTATTTACCAAAAAAATAAACCCCGAAAATGAAAAACCAACCAACAAACAACCTTTTGCCCGTTCAGAAAAAAGCATTAAAATATTCAAACAAATAGCCGAGCGCTATGAATACGAGAAGGTGCAAGGGATAAACTCGCGGTGCAAACAGCTAATCGTTTACAGCAATCACCTGTTGGCTTATACAACAAATGGGCTTTATGAAATATCAGGCAATAGTGCAACACAAATATTGAGCGGCAACGATATCAATTATCTTATCCCCGTAAATGACGACAAAGCACTATATGTTTGTACCGAAAAAGGCATTAAAATTTTGAAAGATGAAAATGGTAAGCTTATTTCTTCAGATTTTGAAATTATGCAAAACCAGCCCGTATATTCTCTTGCAAAAGACATGTTCGACAATTACTGGTTTGGATTGGAAAATAAGGTTATTAAGATAAAAGTCAAAAATGGAAAAATAAAAGAAAAAAAGGCCTATAATTTTAACAGTGATTTTCGCGAAAGAATAATTGTCCGCATTTCTAATAAAAAACCTGTATTCTTTTTATCTGACGGCGTTTATTCCATTTTTAACGATTCTATTCAACCTAACCTTTCTTTATCAAAATATATCAACAAAGATTCGAAAGTCTATTTTCCTGCAGGAAACCACACATACATCAATAGTAACAACCAATGGATAAAAATTGAGGAAAATAGAGAGGTTGACAGTACCTCATACCAATATCTGGGCTTATTTTCGAATATAAATCAAATTTGCAGCGACAAAGACAGCAATTTCTGGGTGATAGACGAAAGCACCAACGTGTACATGCTGAATGCTAAAGAGATTGAAAAATATAAAACTGACTTTAAGGCTTTTGTGAAAAAATTCTTTAGTAACCTTTCAGGCCAGGATTTTGCATTAAATAATGTAACATTGGAAAGAAAAGACAATTACCTGAAAATTAAAATCGGGGCTCCATACTACATCAAGAAAGGTACAAATCAATACCAAATCTATATAGAAAAACTAATGCCAGGATGGAGTGCATGGAGCAACAACTCAGAATTTGACATTCCTTTATCGCCAGGCAAATGGCAAATACAAGTTCGTGCCAAGAACATCCTTGGAGAAATATCTGAACCCCGCACTATTTCTTTTAATATTAAAAAACCATTTTATAACAGCTGGTGGTTTTATATGCTTTGCATAGCAGCATTGGTAGGAGTTATTTACCTCATTATTAAATTCCGCGAGCGCCAGTTACAACACGAGAAAGAAGTGCTGGAAGAAAAAGTCCGCGAGCGAACCCGCGAAATTGAAAAACAAAAAGAAGAAATCGAACTTCAACGAAATAAAATTATAAAAATCAACAACGAAATTATCGATAGTATCCGCTATGCAAAACGCATACAAGCAGCAGCATTGCCATCTGATTATATTGAACCTTCATACAAATTGAAGACTTTTGTCTATTACAAGCCTAAAGACATTGTTTCAGGTGACTTTTACTGGATAAAACAAAAGAATGACATTGCCATGATAGCTGCAGCAGACTGCACAGGGCACGGAGTGCCAGGAGGGTTTCTCAGCATGCTTGGAATATCATTTCTCAATGAACTGGCAGCTATAGAGCAAAAACTTACTGCTGCTGAATATTTAAATATGCTCCGCGTCAAGGTAAAAACAACCCTTTCATCAAAAATGGAAGATATAGAAAGCAAAGATGGTATGGACATTGCTTTTTGTATTGTTGATGTAAAAAATAAAAAGTTGCAATATGCCGGGGCAAACAGCCCAATCTATCTTGTCCGACAAAACGAGCTTATTCAATACGATGCTGACAAAATGCCCATTGGCTCTTTCATTGCCGAAAAAGACTCATTTACCAACCACGATATCTTGCTACAAGACGGAGATCGGGTATATCTTTTTTCTGATGGTTACCGTGACCAGATGGGTGGCCCTATGCAAAAACGTTTAAAAACGCCTGGATTCAAACAGCTTATTTTACAAGCTTCTCAAATGCCAATAGTTGAACAACATAAGCATTTTGAAAGTTTTTTTGAAAAATGGAAAGGCGACAACGAACAAATGGACGACATACTGGTAATGGGGTTTGGAATATAATAATATCTAAAACTTAGCTTTGCCGCAACGAAGCTGCGGCAAAATGAGATGTTGCCGAGAAATTAACAAATATTTCAAACTAATTCATTTTGCTTCTATTCTGAAATTGTCAATCCATTATTATTAACTAAACCTGTTAAAAGATTTCATTTCATTCATCTTGTCAGCGGTTTAATAACTTGTACTTTTATGGGTCTAATTCAAAAAGCAAAAAAGCCGTCCCCAACGAGACGGCTTTTAATATATCGTTTCAAGAATTATTTCTCAATACGCATTTTGTAAAACGAACGCCATACAAAAACAAGGGCAACTGCTATAAATATCAAACCAACATAAGGGGCAGCAGCACGGAAATTTTCGCTAATAGCAATTTCCATAGCCAACAAACCAAACAAAGTGGTAAACTTGATAATAGGGTTCATAGCTACAGAAGAAGTATCTTTAAATGGGTCTCCTACTGTGTCGCCTACAACCGTAGCAGCATGTAATTCGGTACCTTTTGCCTTAAGGTCAACTTCCACTACTTTTTTAGCATTGTCCCATGCTCCACCAGCGTTGGCCATAAATACAGCCTGGAATAAACCAAATACAGCAATTGCAATAAGATAACTAACAAACAATGAAACAGCAGCAACGCCACCAACACTTTCAGGTGATGATAAACAAGCAATAGCTAATGCAAAGAAGAATACAGAAATGAAGATGTTGAACATTCCTTTTTGAGCATATTGTGTACAAATCTTAACTACCTCAGAAGAAGATTTAGCATCAGCTTTTTTAGGGGCATTAGGATCAAGGTTGATGTGTTCTTTGATGTAAGCCACGGCGCGGAATGCACCTGTTGATACGGCTTGAGTTGAAGCCCCGGTAAACCAGTAAATAACAGCACCACCAAGGATAAAGCCAAGAATTGTATATGGGTTCAACAAGTTCAAAATAGTTTCAGGCTGAACCCCTAAAGTTTTTTGTATCATTAATATCAAAGAGAAGATCATGGTTGTGGCGCCTACTACGGCAGTCCCAATAAGAACAGGTTTAGCAGTAGCTTTAAATGTATTACCGGCACCATCGTTAGCTTCAAGATAATGTTTAGATTTTTCAAAGTCGGGTTTGAAACCAAAATCCTTTTCAATTTCAGCTCCAACGTTTGGAACCTCTTCAATCAATGAAAGCTCATATACAGACTGTGCATTATCGGTTACAGGCCCATAGCTGTCAACAGCAATAGTTACAGGGCCCATGCCAAGTAAACCAAATGCTACAAGGCCAAAAGCAAAAATTGACGGATAAACCATAATTTCGCTCAATCCTTTTGTGCTCATAAAATATGCTATGAACATCAATACAAAAAACACTACCCCTTTCCAGAAAGCTGAAAAGTTACCGGCAATAAAACCAGAAAGTATGGTCAATGAAGCCCCACCTTCTTTACCAGACTCAACCACTTCTTGTACGTGTGCTGATTTTGGTGAAGTAAATATTTTGGTAAACTCAGGAATAAGTGCACCTCCAATAGTACCACAGCTGATAATTGTAGAAAGTATCCACCACATATTGGTGTTACCATTCAAATCGGGAATCATCACATAACTGGCAGCAAATGTTACAATAATTGACAAAATTGAGGTAATCCATACAAGGTTTGTAAGTGGTTGTTCGAAATCGAGATCATCGACATTTCCGTATTTTGCATTACTTAACATGCCGTTGATATAGTAAGAAACAATTGAAGTAATGATCATCAAAATACGCATAACGAAAATCCAAGTCAGCAGCTTAACCATTAAACCTGAAGTAACAATTTCGTCCATACCAAGAGCCGAACCACCAACAGCCAGAAGGATGAAAGAGATAAGGGCAACACCGGTTACACCGTAAGTTTCAAAACCATCAGCAGTAGGACCAACACTATCGCCGGCATTGTCACCGGTACAGTCAGCAATAACACCAGGATTACGTGGGTCGTCTTCGCCAATTTTGAAAACTACTTTCATCAGGTCAGAACCGATATCGGCAATTTTGGTAAAGATACCACCGGCAATACGAAGAGCAGAAGCTCCGAGAGATTCACCAATAGCAAAACCAATAAAGCAAGCACCAGCCAAATGACCAGGCATAAGTAAAAGAATGATAAGCATCATGATAAGCTCAATACAAATAAGCATAACACCAATGCTCATACCTGCAGTAAGAGGTATATTAAGAAGTTTCAGGGGCTTCTTTTCTAATGAAGCAAAAGCCATGCGGGCGTTTGCCAAAGTATTCATACGGATACCAAAAGCAGCTACGCTATATGAACCCAAAATACCAATAATAGTCCAGGCAAGGATAAGCAATACACCTCCAAAACCAAACAGCGAATGGCCTTCATGGTCTTTGGCCAAAAAACCAAAATAACCTGCAACAGCAGCGCCAATGAAAATGAAAAGAATGGCTAAAAACTTACCTTGTTGCTTAAGGTAGGTCGAACAAGTTTTGTAAATCACTTCAGACACGTCGAGCATAGCCTGATGTGCAGGAAGTTTTTTAACTTTCATAAACTGATAAAGGCCAAAAAGCAAACCAAGTGCGCAAACAACGAATCCGGCATACAAAATACCTTCACTTTTTATAGCTTCGGGTACTTTCAAATCAGCTTCACTCGCCATTGCCAGCATAGGCATTGCCATAGCTGTCAAAATTGATAGTAACTTTTTCATAATGAACTGTTTGTATTAGTGTGAATAATTATAATTTTTTTAGGACACACAAATTTATAAATAGTTGTAACATATTAAACTAAATCGGTTATAAATTTTACTGTAGAACCCAATAAATTCAATATTTATTTAACTTGCTGATTTTGAACTAATCGTAAATACACCAATCGGAACATCATATCACTGTTTATACCGTTCAACCCCTTTTTTACGCCATTCACCGAAAAACAATTTCACAATTTACAACTTACCTTTTTTTTTGCAGCTAAATACAAAATATACGCAGAAAACTTTTAACATATTTTTAGTTTCCGGTGTTTATTTAGAAATTTACTTTTGCGCCAAATTTTTGACTTGATGAATGAAGAGCTAAAACAGATTATTGAGAAAGTACAAGCGCTGTATTTCAAGTATGGCATCAAAAGTGTGACTATGGACGATGTGGCCCGCGAACTTGGCATGTCGAAAAAGACCTTGTACCAGTACGTCAGCGACAAAAATGACCTGGTGCAAAAGGTGGTGACATTTGTTATGGAACGCGACCATTGCGAATTTGATAATATTTTTGAAAAAAACGGCAATGCCATCGAAGAGCTTATTGAAATGACGCTGTACATCAATAAGATTATGAAAAACCACAACCCTTCAACCATATATGACCTGAAAAAGTACTATCCCAACTTATACAAGGTAATGATGGAAAAACGGCGTGACAAAATGTTTCAACACACCATTAATAACCTGAAAAAAGGAAAAGAACAAGGGATATATCGTACCGAAATAAAAGAAGATATAATTGCTAAATATACCACCATATTAACCTTTCAAACCTTTGAAAATGACACTCTTGACATGAACGAATTTACTTCACCAGACTTTTTCAACGAAGTATTCAGTTACCATATTAGAGGTATTGCAAATGCAAAAGGTCTTGAAATATTGGAACATAACTTGAATAAAATTACAGAAAACAAGTAACAAGATAAATAGATATATATGAAACGAGCATGTTTAGATGCAATCAAAAACTCGAATGAATCCCGATTAGTCGGGACGAGTTCTATCCGACATTTAAAAAATAAATTAGTTCGGATAAAAGAAAAGAAATT
>JAKPQD010000135.1 GCA_029572965.1 Bacteroidota bacterium
TTTTTGCCTATTTTGCTCCAATCCACACATTTTTTCAGGCGTTTTTTCAGTATCAGATCGAGCCAAATGCGTATGCTTCGCCCATTGCCTTCCATGAATGGATGGGCGACGTTCATTTCAACGTATTTCTCGGCAATTTCGTCGAATGTATTCTCGGGCATTTGTTCAATCTGCTGTAAGATGTTGTCCAGATGCTGCGCCATCGCAAACTTGAAACCACCTTTAGAGATGTTTTTCTGCCTTATCTGTCCGGCAAAATCGTAAAGTCCGCCAAACAGATAAGCGTGAATTTGCTGCAATCCTTTCACGGACCCCACTTCGATATTATCAATTAATGAACTTTCAAACAAGGCATATGCCTTATGTTTGCTTTTTCCGTCAATGGTTTCGTCGCTGTAGGTAAACCAATCTATGAAACGGTTTGCTTGTTTACTTGGGAATTGTCTGGCCAGGGCAATGATACCATTGTAATCCAACATATCAGATAAATATTGTTTGCCATCTTTTGCGACAAGTTTCAGTTGGGTAGTGGAACTAACCAACTCGCTATCTTCCTTTTTGAGCTTTGATTTCAAGTATTTCCAATAGTTGCGTGTCATTTGTTATATTCCTCGTCTCATACGGCACGTACCTCGCGGTCGTTAAAGAAACGGATAGAAACTTTACTCATGCTGTATAAAGCTTAATAGCTTAACAAGGATTCGCATTAATAAACAAATATACTCATTTGATCTTTATTAAACGATTGAAAGTTTTCTTGTTTGTTTCTAAATATCACTATATTTGTGTAAAAACAGAAACGGAAATGAATTTTCACGCATTTCGACAGGCGTTTTTTGATTACGGATGCTTTAATACACACCAGCTTTATATTCTGCAACCGGAATTCAACAGCAACAATCTGACCCGCTGGGTGAATCAGGGACTGTTGGTTAAGTTGCGTAATGGTTTTTATGCTTTTAGGGAATATCTTGAAAAGCCCGGTTTCTCACTGTATATATCTAACCGCATTTACAAACCTTCCTATATAAGCTTACATACAGCTCTCGCATTTTATGGTATTATTCCGGAAGCAGTTATACAAGTCACAGCTGTGTCAACACTTAAGACAGCTGCGTTTCAAAATGATTTTGGAAACTATTCTTACAAAAAGATCCATGAAGGATTGTTTTTTGGCTATGATTTAAAGCCCATGGAGGATCGTTCAATCCAGTTAGCCTTTCCGGAAAAGGCATTGCTGGATTTGTTGTATCTCTGTCCATTTTATAATACTGAGGCCGAAATTGAGAATTTACGGCTGGACAATGATTATTTGGCAAATGACCTTAATAAAACACGATTTGACGAATATGCCTGTCGTTTTGAGAGCAAGGCATTAATCAAAAGAGTGAATATTATGAAAAAAGTATACGAACTATGATAGACATTGAGCAGATAAAAGGTTTTTTCCCTGAGGAAATAAGGCAAAATATCACTGGTCAAAAATATATGATCAAGGAGTACATACAGTTGATGATCCTGGATTGGTTATCCACATCGGCCTATGTACAAAAGGTGGTTTTCATAGGAGGGTCAAATCTTAGACTGGTAAAAGGAATTGACCGGTTTTCAGAAGATCTGGATTTTGACTGTAAGGGTTTCTCAAAAGATGATTTCATTAGAATGACCGACGAGATACTGATTTTCCTGCAACGTTCCGGCTTCCGGATTGAAGCCCGAGATCGTGATTTCGAAAAATTAACAGCTTTCAGGCGTAACTTTTATTTTCCTGAATTGTTGTACAATCTTGGATTATCAGGACACAAAGAGGAGCGTTTTCTGATCAAAGTTGAAAGCCAGGATCAGGGTTTCAGGTACACGCCTAAAGTTGTTTTTATTCGGCGTGCCGGTTTTTTCTTTCCGTCCCCTGTCCCTCCCGATTCGATCCTGTGCGCCATGAAACTGTCGGCTTTACTTACAAGACAAAAAGGACGTGATTTTTACGATGCCATGTTCCTCTTGGGACAAACTGATCCGGACTATCAGTACCTGTCTGTTAAGCATAATGTTCACACAAAAGAAGAACTAAAAACCGCTTTATCACAAGTTGTTGAAAAAACCGACCTCAAAAAGAAATACCGTGATTTTTCGCACCTTTTATTTAAGCAATCCAATGCAGAAAAGGTACTGCTATTCCAGGAGTTTGTAAATCAGTTATAGGAATTGGATTTACACCATGTATCAACATCCGGCTTGTTGAGCGCCACGTTTCATTTGCGTAATAAAACATGTATTAGAAATTTGGATCAAGAACATTTTGTTTTATGGATTAAATAAAAAATGCTTATTTTTGTTCAATAGATAAAACAAAAACACAGAATGATTAGCAAAGACATATTAAAAACAGTGCTTGCAGATGCACGCGAAGAGGTTACAAAATATAAAGTCATTCCAAGAGAATTCCTGTTTGAAGAGTATGGCAATTATGTATTTACAGGAATTCGCAGGGCTGGTAAATCATTCCTGCTTTATCAGCATATGCAGGAGTTGCTGAAGA
>JAKPQD010000153.1 GCA_029572965.1 Bacteroidota bacterium
GCCACCCGGAAGGGCTGTAAAGCCGGTTTCGTTGGTTGCACCTGTGTTGGGGTTTGTCCAATGTGTTGTGCCGGTTTCTTTTAATTTTCCTCCGGCAACATTTTCGCCTCCCAAGTAATCGGTTAATTCTGTCCACTCGGCATCGCTTGGTAAGTGCCAGCCTGTGGGGCATACACCCTGCACTCCGCTAGGATTGGCTGTGCTACTTGCTGTACCTGCCATGGCTGCTGTCCAATTGTATAATACGCCGTAGGTGGTGTAATTGCTTGTGGCTTTGGCTGTAGTTACATCTGTTCCATCATAACCATATACATAATAATAAGGTGTTGTTTGCGAACCTGTGCCTGGTCCAACTACACTTGGCAAATATTTTAGATTTTCTGCCATCCAAACTTGGTCGCCTATTTTCACCCAATTGTATACATTTCCATCTCTGGTATCTGTAAATGTTCCTGTTGTATTGTTTTGAGCAACTGTAGGTTTATAAAATATTATGCTATCAACCTCTGTATTTACATTGTACTTACCTACTATAGCACCTGATTTCATTATATACATGGTGTCGTTTTGGGCAAAAACAGACGAAAATGATAAGATGAAAGTTAAAAGCGTTGCTAATGTTACTTTTTTTATTGTATGTATTGATTTCATTGTTTTGTCCTCCTTGTTTATTGTTTAATGATTTTTACTGTTTTAATTTCTGTTGTGCTTGCATATTGGCATAAGTAAATACCTGACGGTAAACTGCTAATGTTTAATGAAAGAACACCTTCATTATTTACTTTCCTGCTTAACACGCTTTTGCCTTCAAAGTTGAGTATGCTCAATGTTCCTTGTGTTGCGGGCATTCCTGTTAAATCAATGTTCAGTATATCACCAATAGGGTTAGGATAAACTTTTAACATTTGGTTTTGAACTGACAAGTATGCCTGTAAGTCTGTTGAAATATCTGAAAAATTCAGATACCGCAAATCGCTCAGGGCATATACCCCGCTACTATTGTCGGTTTTGGTTACTGTGAGATTTCCCGAAGAAAAACTCATTTTTTGTATGTTACCCAAAGTATATGCGGTTTGTGTCCCGCTACTTTCTTTTACATACATCGTTTGTGCCTGTAAACTTGTCAGTCCAAGTCCTAACAAGAGCATAGCACTTAATTTTAATCGCTTGTGTCTCATTTTTGACCTCCTTTTTTAATTGTGAATACTCATTTTTATTTATCTGGTTTTGTTTCTGTCTGTTGCTGGTTTTTTCTCCACTGAATGCTAACGGTTACGTATATGAAACGTTTGGCATTTCGAAGCACTTTCCTGTCAACTTACAAGTGCTTTTGATACGAGCTGTACCGCTTGATAAACCACTGTCTGCCAAATGTTTTATACACGTTGTTGGGTGCTGGTGTTCTGTTTTTCCTGTCATTTTTCTATCAATTTGCTACTTCGTTCCTGTCTGCCGTGCGGTCGGACAG
>JAKPQD010000164.1 GCA_029572965.1 Bacteroidota bacterium
CAAGTGGCGCTAACGCATACGTAAACGGCATACAACAATACGCAGGGTTTACTAAAAATGATTTTAATAATCCTGTTTATTATTCAGTCCGAACAACAAATGATTCTGCGGTGTGGACTGTAAATGTAAAAAATGCAGGGACGGCTTATGTTGGCATACTCGACTTTAATATTCACGGTCAGTTTACTTCGCCAAACATTGACTTTCCAAACAAAACCATTAAAGTAAAAACTCTTCCTTACGTAGATGTTAAGCAACTCCGAACATATTTTACAATAACACCCGGAGCTTCTGCTATAATGAACAGCACTACAATATCTTCAGATATTGTTATTGATTACAGCTCAGAAGTATCGATAAATGTAACTAACGGAGTGTCTTCTAACTTGTGGAAAATCCATGTGTCACCAATGGAAAAAGCATGTATGGCAGGTTTTACTTACACTATAAGCAAGGATACTGTTCGTTTTGTTAATACATCAACAGGAGGAGAAATATATTACTGGAATTTTGGTGATAATATGGTAACTCAAATGCAAAATCCAATGCACAAGTTTAAGACAGGTACATACAATGTTAGCCTTACCGTATATAACAGCGAAACAGAATGTTTAGACACATACACGGAACGTGTTACTGTAGGGACGGTTAGTTGTGAAGCAGCTTTTACATTTACCGTAAAACCGCTGCTGAAACAAGTGGCATTTACCAATACTTCAAAAGGTAATAAGTACTTTTGGGCATTTGATGATGGGACTTATTCCGAAGAACCCAATCCGGTTAAAACATACGTCAATAATGGTGTTTACAAAGTAAGTCTTATTGCTGCCAATGCAGATATGAGCTGCAAAGATATGGTAACAAAGATTGTTACAATTGGAGACAGTTGCAGTGCTGCGTTTAGCTATTTTGCCGATACCTCAAAAAATACGGTAAGTCTTTATAGCAATTACAACAGGCCATTATTAAAGCATCTTTGGGAAATGAGTGATGGGAGCTTTAGTAATGAAGCTAACCCTATTATAACAGTTCCTGCAAAAGGCTATTATACTATATTGCACACCGTATTAAACCCTGTAACCCTTTGTGCGGATAAAGTAAAAGAAGTGATACAAGCCGGAGCCAGCAATGATGACTGCTTTGCTAACTTTACTTTTTTACCATCCGATACCGGCGTGGTGTTTATCAATCGTTCTAAAGGAAACCTCAAAGGGTATATCTGGAATTTTGGAGATAACACAAAAAGTACAAAAGAAAACCCAACACATTTATATAAAACTGAAGGGTTGTTCAATGTATGTTTGACTGTTATCAACAATAAAAATATTACCAATACTGCGTGTAAGAAAGTATCTTCATTTCCGATGAGAAGTATTTGTGAGGCTAATTTCAATTACATTGTGGATAATGAAACCTATACTACCCAGTTTATCAACCGTTCATCAGGGATTCCCGACAGATACTATTGGGGTTTTGGAGATGGCAACTCTTCTACACTGTTAAATCCGAAAAACACATATAGTAAAGCAGGCGATTATCTGGTATCGCTAAAAGTAACGAGTCTGTCTTCTACCTGTTCTGATGAAGCTTACAAACTCATAAATGTAGGAAATCCGGGAGGAATGAGAGTGGTATTTATAACCAAACCACAAAATATTGCCCTTAAAGCAGGTGGTTACCCTGTTGACTTTATTGGGGCAGGATTGGGCGATCAGGCCAAGCTAAAATGGGACTTTGGCGATGGCCAGACCGACTCAACCACAACCTCTCCAACTCACGAATATGCTGCTCCTGGGACATACAATGTCTGCTATACAGTAGAAGACCCGATAACGGGAGATTCAACCCAGTATTGCGAAGAAGTAATAGTGACAAAAGGTTCTGAAATAGAAACAACAAGTACTATGGGGTTGAAGGTTTATCCTATGCCATTTGACAACCAGATAAATATTGTGCTGGAAGGTATAAATGACGGCACGTACAGCTTTGATTTGTTTGACTTGTCTGGCAGAAGAGTTGATAATGTCGCCAATAAGATTTCTGCAGCCAATAAAATTGTTACATATAATGGCTCAAATTTGCCTGCTGGTTCATATATACTTAAGGCAAGCAGTAGTTCTGGCACTACAAGTATTTTGATAATAAAGAAGTAAAGTTTCAATAAAACAATTGTATTAAATTTGAAGCCTTCCGGAATAAACGCCGGAAGGCTTTATTTTAAAACCTTGAAAGATGAAATCATTCCGCAAAGAACTTTGGTTTGAAACACCACAAAGAAGGCAGTTGATAAATATAACAAGACAGATAGAACAATGCCTGTCCGAAAGTCAGGTAAAGGAAGGGTTGGCACTTGTAAATGCCATGCATATCACTGCCAGTGTGTTTATCAACGATGATGAGCCGGGCCTTCATCACGACTTTGAGGTGTGGCTTGAGAAGCTGGCTCCCGAGAAGCCCTATTCGCAATATCGCCACAATGGCTTTGAAGACAACGCCGATGCTCACCTCAAACGCACAGTTATGGGACGAGAGGTAGTGGTGGCCATCACCAATGGCCAGCTCGATCTGGGGCCATGGGAACAAATATTTTATGGTGAATTTGACGGCAAACGCCGAAAAAGGGTTTTGGTAAAAATCATTGGCGAATAATGTTTTCGCCAACGATTAGCTGTTTACTTTAGCCACAATAACAACGTAATTTTTTCCATACTTCTTGGCACATTTAGGGCAAGTGGTGTACCACATGTACCATTTGTCAATCTTTAAGCCCTTAGTATCGGTTGATTTCTGAAAATCATCGCACCACTTTTTGGTATCACTAAAATGCCCTTCATATACTTTGCAGAAAAAATTGCCTGATAATGTTACATTTTGCAAACCAGGAATTTCTTTATCTACAGCCAGATAAACATCCATGTTCCACTTTGAAGTGTGGTCAGAGAGGCAAAGCCAATCGGGGATAGTTGCCCCGGCGGCCGAAACAGCCTTGTCAAGCTTTCGCATCACCTGGCCAAAATTCACAGGCATATAAAACATAGTAAAAACACTGGCTTTGACAAACTTTTTATCATTCCAGGTAAGCAGTTTATCTTCCCAAAGAGAAGGGTCTAACTTTGGACAACAAATCGGTTCAAATTTTTCAGAAGTTTCCATAGTACGATATTTTAGGATTGGTTAATAATAGAATCATAGCTGTATGGGGGCATTGGATTGTATTCTATACTTCGCTGGATCGTCATTGCTCCTTTATCCCCGATAATCTTTCCTGTCAGAAATAAGGCCATATCTATACCTGCCGAAACGCCAGCTGATGTTATATATTTCCCATCTTGTACGTAACGGGAGTCAACAAACTCAACATCGTAATTTTTCAGTTGTTCTTTACGTCTCCAATGGGTAGTGCACCTTTTCCCTTTGATGATACCGGCTTCGGCCAACAATAACACTCCAGAACAAACAGAAGTAGTCCATAGTGTGGTTTTGTCCATTTGTTTTATCCATGAAATAAGGGCTGTATTGTGCAATAACGCATCTATACCAAATCCTCCGGGAATTAGAAGAATATCTGCTTGAGTAATATCCTGTAATGAAAAGTCTGTGTAGAATCTCAGTCCTCCGGCATCAGCGATTTGGCCTTTTTCTGCCCCAACAAAACAAATTTCAGTATTGGGGATGCGGCTTAGTACCTCATAAGGGCCCACAAAATCAAGGGCTGTAACTTTTTCATAAAGAAAAATAGCTATTTTCATTAAATATATATATGATTTACGAAGTTACAGCATAAACCAAAACAAGTCAATAATTTAGTTTTCCTTTTTTAAAAACTTAAGCAAGGTTTTATTGAATTCATCAGGGTTGTCCATGTTGGCACAATGTCCTGCACCTTCAATTATGCAATATTTTGCATCTGGATCTTCTTCGTGCCACTGATTATTGATATTATGGGCCAAGTTAATGTCTTTTTCGCCAACCATAATCATCAGTGGATATTCATGTTTCACATCTTCCCTGTTTTTAAGGATTTTTCCCATTCCAGACATGGCTTTGAATGATTTTCTAGTAAAAAGGCTGGACATTTCGTAATATTTCTTTTGCTCCTCAAGGCTGGTTACATTAGTTCTCGACACTTCTTTTCTGAATGAATTCATCGAAAATAAAGCTTTAAATGCAAGTTCCACTTTTTCAATGTGCTGGCTTTTTGAAATTTCCCTATTTTTTTCGTTGATATTGAACCCTCCAAGTACTGTGAGTGAAAGGACTTTTTGTGGATATTGTAAGGCAAAATATTGGGCTAACAAAGAGCCTGCTGAAACACCAACTATATGGGCTTTTGTGTAACCTTCTATTTTCATAATAGAATCGATATGTTCAACAGTGCAATCAATCTTGTCTTTTGATTTTCCGACCTTTGAAAGTCCATGCCCTAACATGTCTAAAATGATTACCCTGTATTCGTGAGAGAAAAAACTTACCTGGTTGTCAAAGCTTCGGTGGTCTGCAAAAGCGGGATGTAAAAATATGATTAGTTCGCCGGTTTTATTTCCGGAAATAAAATAATGAATGCTATATCCTTTTTGGTCTAAAACTTTATGTTCAACCGAGGTGCCATGCAAGTCAATTGTCTGTCTTGCTTCATAGTTTGTGACAGCATTGCTATGAGACGGAGAACCAGAAAGCAATAATGACAGTAATAATAAAGCAACCATATCGGGAGTTTTAGAAATTAGGTGCAAAGTTATTTCTCATTTTCTCCCAAACAAAACATAAATCGATGAAAGCCCTATTTTGGGCGGTGAAATTTTGTTAAAAAAACGAGTTTTATCAGTTTATTTTTTGTTTCTAATATATTGTTCCCACTTCCAGGCGGAAACCAGGGTTTCGTCAAGAGTACGGGTTGCTTTCCAACCAAGAACATTGTTTGCTTTTGAAGTGTCTGCCCACACTTTTTCAATGTCGCCGGCACGTCTGCCAACCACTTTATAGTTAAGTTTAACGCCTGTAACCTTTTCGAAGGTATTAATTATTTCAAATACTGATATTCCATTGCCTGTGCCAATATTAAACACTTCAAATGCATCTTGGTTCAGGCCTTTAATCATACGGTTGATGGCAACCACATGGGCTTGGGCTAAATCAACCACATTGATATAATCGCGTATGCATGAACCGTCAGGGGTATTATAGTCATTGCCAAAAACACTAAGTTCTTTGCGCAACCCAATAGCTGTTTGGGTAATAAAAGGAACAAGGTTGGCTGGTACGCCAAGCGGAAGTTCCCCAATCAACGCTGTAGGGTGTGCCCCTATTGGGTTGAAGTAACGAAGTGCAATAACATTAAGCGCTTTGTTGGCCACAATGCTGTCTTGCAATATTTCTTCACAAATCTGTTTGGTATTACCATAAGGAGACATAGCTTTTTGAATAGGAGCGTCTTCTGTAACAGGCAGTATTTCAGGTTGACCATACACTGTACATGATGAAGAAAAGACAATATGTTTAATTCCGTTTGCTGCCATATTATCTATCAGGTTCAACAACGAAACCAGGTTGTTGCGATAATAAAGAGTAGGTTTTTCAACAGATTCACCTACAGCTTTTGAAGCAGCAAAGTGAATGATAGCTTCTATCCTGTTATATTTTTTAAAAAAAGCATCAGTTTTTAGCTTGTCGGTAAGGTCGAATTGCTCAAAATCAGGCTTAACCCCCGTGATTTTCTCGATGCCATCTAATACGTCCAATGATGAATTGGAAAGATTGTCCACAATAACAACATCAAACCCTTCATTGATTAGCTCTACAGCCGTATGAGAACCTATATAACCCGTTCCGCCTGTAACCAAAACTTGTTTTTTCATTCGTAAATAATTTTATAAATAAGGTCGGATGAACCCCGAAGGGCTCTCCGAAGGAAAACTCGCATGATGAATTTTCTTCTTTGTTTGTGTTTAACGAATCATGCTCGTTTCATATTTTATATTAATGGACGCAAATATAAACCTAAAAAATCAAGCAATATGCATAAACGGCAGCCGCATTTTTGGGACTACATAAAATATGTATTGTTTAGTGATTTTAATACTGAATTTTAGAGAGATAAAATCGATAGCAATTCATCCCTAAAATTTTCTTTTGCACATCATCATCAAACTGCTTTATAAAATCTGTTACAACACACATGACTTGTTGATACCCCCCGGCAACAGTGCAAACAGGCCAGTCGCTCCCAATCATAAGCCTGTTTGAGCCGAAGGCCTGATATACAGTTTCCAAATAATAAGCAAAGTCAGGGGCTTTCCAGTTTTGCCAATCTGCTTCGGTTACCATTCCTGATAGTTTGCAATAAACATTTGGCCATTGAGCCAATTTGGTTATTTCTGAAGCCCAAGGTTCTTTAACTTGTCCTTTAATAAGAGGTTTTGCAATATGGTCAAGGATAAACCTTTGATTGGGAAACTTTCGGACCAATTCTGTAGCTAAAGGCAAGTGTTTAGGGAACAAAAGCAAATCATAAGTGAGGTTGTATTTTTCCAGCAGGCTGATTCCATGCTGAAAATCTGCCCGTGCCATGAAATAGTCATCCGGTTCGTCGTGCACAACATGACGAACACCAACAAACTTAGGGTTATCGGAGTATTTCTTCAGTTGGTTTTCAATATCGTCGGAGCACAAATCGACCCATCCCACTACGCCTTTGATAAAATCGTATTCAGAAGCTAATTTTAGCAGCCATTCTGTTTCTTCAAGAGTTTGTCTGGCTTGTACCACAATGCTTCCATCAAATGACATGCTATCTAACTCTTTTTGAAGTTGCATTGGCAAAAAGTCATTTTGCAAAACCTTCATATTCTCGCCAATCCAGGCATATTCATCCGGGTTGTAAAGCCAGAAATGCTGATGAGCATCGAGTTTAATCATAAATAAAATTAATTTTAAAGGTATGATAGCTTGTCCCGTCTTTGGCGGGGAAACACCCATGTAATTGATTTTATTATCATTTCGTGCATAAAAATGTTTCGCTTAAGTTGTGCTTGCAAAATATGAGTGTTTCATACGAACTATTTTACTTTTATTAGTATTTTAGAGACTTTGCCTGTATTTTCATCCCAGAACCTAAAAGCTTCGGGGGTTTGCTCAAACGAAAACACCTTGGTTATCAAGTTGGTAAAAGGCCTTTCGTTTTTTTCAAACATTGAGATTACTGAAGGGAAAACACGAAGTGCATTACGTGAGCCATAGATATTCACTTCTTTTCTGACCAATAATGGAGCATCAAAGCTGACTTCATGTTTTGGATAACCAATAAAAACAATCCTTCCGGCAAAGCAAACAGCGTCAAGCGCTAATTTGTAAGTAGCCTGAGTTCCGGCAGCCTCAATAACAACACTGGCACCCTCGTTGTTGGTCAGTTGCTTAATGACAGCAATAGCATCCTGCTTTTGCGAATTGATAGTATAAGTAGCTCCAAACTTTTTGGCTTGTTCCAACTTTGTATCGTCTATATCAACAGCTATTACGGTAGCTCCTTTGCGGGCAGCAGCAACCAATGCCCCCATTCCAATGGTTCCACAACCTAAAAGCAATACAGTGTCCGTTTCGCAGACATTTCCACGGTTTGCACCATGATAGCCAACACTCATGGGCTCTATCAACGCCAATTCTTCCAAGGTAAGTTTTTTGCTGACAAAGACCTTTTCAAAAGGAACTGAAATGCGCTCGGTCAAAGCTCCTTCGCGCTGAACACCCAATGTTTGGTTAAACTCACAAGTGTTAGGACGTCCGGCACGACAAGCAGGACAGGTCCCACAGTTGGTATATGGCGAAACTGTTGCTTTGTCGCCTATTTGAATTGAAGTAGGTACACTTTTTCCTTTATCAATAACAATTCCGCTTATTTCGTGCCCAGGAACCCTTGGTAATGTTACCAATGGCATAAGACCACGATACGAATTAAGGTCGCTACCGCACAAACCAATGTAATTTACCTCTATCAACACATCAGTTGTGCTTACTTGTGGTTCAGCAACTTCAATGTCTGCTACAACACCTTTTTCTTTAATTGCAAATGCTTTCATATAATAAAAATAAAAAAGAGCAAGAAACAAGGAGAGTAAAGAACAAAAAAAATATCATTCAGAATAACTTGCCCCTTGGTTCTATTTGATATTAAATTAAAAATCCATTTTATAAATCCGCTCCATCAACTGCCATTTCTGGTCGGCCGTAGCTTCGGCCGATGTGTCCTGAAATTGCGACATGTAAGCTTCCCACTCGCTTTGGCGAGGTTTGGTTGCTAATTGGGCCATAGCTTTGTCATGGTCAAAATCAGCCACCGTATCCATAATCATGAAAAGCTTAGTACCAAAGAGGTATATTTCCATGTCAATGATACCAACCTCTTTCATCCCTTGCGTAATTTCAGGCCAGGCGGCACCTTTGGCATGAGCTTTTTTGTAGGCTTCTATTAGCTGGGCATCATTGCGTAGTTCCATAGTTTTACAATAACGCTTAAATGTCCCCTGGTGACAAAGTTCCATGTTTATTTCTATTTTATTTCTTCAAAAATCATTTTATCCATATTCACCGGAGCTTCATCCACAACAAGCTTTAGTACATGCTGTCCGGCCTCCAGCTTGACACTTTTTTGCACTGCCTGCCAATTCTGGTATCCACCGGTATTAGGGACGAGAATAACGCCAGACACATCAACTCCATCGCATTCGAGATGAAGTTTGGTATTATCCGATGGAGTTGCAACAAAAAACGAGGCTTGATAAGTAGCTGCTTTGCTAACCGTGACAGTGTAAGCCATAAATTCGCCATTGTTGGTCCAGCCAATGTTGAAACCACCGGCAGCACAGTTTTCAATGTCAATTCCTTCGCTTGTTCGATATTGTCCTCCGGCGTTAGCTTCATCTCTGTCGTAATATGCATCGCCAGGACAGCCTTTGTCAAAATCTTCCACTTCAATTGTGCCGGGAATGCTATTGTTTCTGAAAGCCTCCTGCTTAGTTTCGCATACTTCCATTACTTTCCAGCCCGATACCGTCTCTTTATCAATATTTACAGTTAAAAGAACCTCTGCATATTGTTTGTTTGAAATTTTTAACAATCCGTTGAAGGTATTTTCAATTTTCCAAACCTGTTGGTCTTTCCTCGAAATATCAGAAATGGCAATACTTTTATCATTTTTCACTTCCAACACTTTGTTGCCATTGTTGCGGTTGTGAATGATGTAAAAACCTTTTCCCAAAGCTTCCAATTTCCATTGGTTGGCTGCATCTTTCCTTTTTCCGCTAAGCGACAAATCGGCGCCAAGCACCAATGCGCCGGTATTATTGCCCGGAACAATGTAGTAATGAGGAGAAGTATTTAAATCTGTATATTTATCAAGAGTTGGGATAGTGCCATCAAAAGTAAATTTTAGCACATAAGCCATGTCGTCAAAAGAATGCTCAGGCAATGAGACTTTCAGCCCTGATGTATCTTGCTTAATCTGCAATGTCAGGTATTTTCCGGCTTCTCCATTTATAAGTTGAACAGATCTAAGGCTTTTCAGATTAATTCTGTTTGAAGATAAGGTTTTAATTACAGTTTCTTTTTGTCCCTTTTTCCAATCCAGCAAAATAGCATAAAGCGTTGTATTGTCTTTCGAGCGGGTAAAACGTATATCTTGAGTTGTGCCAGTCACAGGTGTAGTAAAAACGCCATGAGCAGCACCCATCTTTGTTGGGCCTTCGCCATATTTCTCCCATGCACGTGTGGCATAAATAGCTTCGCCATATTTCTTGAGCCAAGCACCAAATGCAAGCAATACATCCTTTTGTTCCTGTGGTATTGTACCATCGGCCTTAGGCGAAATGTTAAGGATCATATTGCCATTTTTGCTAATCCTGTCAATAAATGCGTGCAAGAGTGCAGTTTTGGAATAGTAACCAATGCCTTCGGTATAACTCCAGCTTGACGAGCTGATGGCATCGTCTGTAAGCCAATAATTGTCAGTAATATCCTGAGGCCCCCCTCTCTCGTAATCCAAAAGGGCACATTTTTTATTCAACCCATCTTTGAAAGTGGCCACCACTTCTTTGTTTTGATTGGCAGCGCTATTGTAATAATAGGCCAAAAAGCCTAACAAGACAGGTTGCGAAATCAGATGCAGGTTGAAATCCTGATAAATGATATCAGGTTTATAAAAATCAATAATTTCTTGATGTTTGGCAAGCCAAAAGGCTTCATTTTTCTCTTTTCCCTGTTGGCCGTATAACATTTGAAGTTTAGGGTCATCGGTTACAGGAACAGCTTCAAAATAGCCGGTTATATTATAAGCATGGTGCATAGAAAGGAATACTTTCATGTTCCTTTTACGGATAGCATCAGTAAACAGGCCAACCAAATCGAGTTTTGGGCCCATATCTTTTGAATTCCAAGGATTTACCTTGCTTGCCCACATAGAATAGCCATCGTGGTGTTCAGCTACGGGCCCGGCAAATTTTGCCCCGGCATTTGCAAACAATTGAGCCCATTCTTCAGGGTCGAATTTTCCGCCTTCTGATTTTAGCTTTGGTGCAAATTGAACAAAGTTCCCTTTTTTATCTTTTGCCCCGGTGATGAAGTTAGAATAAGGCCATTCGGTAATGTCGCCATAGGTTTCAATATGGTGCTTGTTTTCATTAGAACCTTTGAAATACATGTTTCGGGGATACCACTCATTAGCGTAAGCGGGTACAGAGAAGACTCCCCAATGGAAATAAATGCCAAACTTAGCATCCTTAAACCATTCAGGAACAGGATTTACTTTTTCCAAGGATTCAAAGGTAGGTTGATAAACCTGCTTTGGGCTTTGTGCTATGATTCTTCCATTTAACAATGGTATAGCCAAAAACAAAAAAAATAATTTAATCTGTTTCATATTTTATTTAGTTGGTAGTTAGTATTTTATGGCCAGAAAGTGCATAATAAAAAATGTAGGCAAAAAATGGAATGGGAGCAAGAAAACCAATAGACATCGAATGGGTAACGTCGGCTATATATCCCATGAGTGGAGGGAAAACTGCGCCTCCAACGATGGACATAATAATGTACGAGCTGGCTTTTTTGGTTTTTGGCCCTAAATCTTTAATAGCCAAGGCAAAAATAGTAGGAAACATGATGGACATAAAAAAGAAAATGCCATATAATGCGATGATTGAAAACCATCCAATGTTGGCACAAACTACAGGCAACAAAAGTACGCACATCAATGCATACAGAGCCAGCATACGCGATGGATTGAAATATCGCATCATAAAACTGCCCGACATACGGCCAATCATGAAAAGTGCAAACCCAACAGACAACAAATACGGGCCATACGAAGTATCAAAATGTATTGGCTGGCCTTTGTCAGTCAAATAGTTGATAAGATAACTAAACACGCCTGTTTGTGCTGCGCAATAAGCAAACTGGGCGATAACTCCCAAAACCAAATGCCTGTCTTTTATTAAAGGCTTTTTTGATATGGAATCTGATGCAGGCTCATCGTAATCTTCATTGATTTCAGGAAGTTTAGTAAATACAAAAAGTAAAGCCACTGCTAATACAACAAGTCCAATGACAAAATACGGTAACATCAGGGATTTAAGCTTCTCCCCGTCGCCGCTAGAATTGCTGTTATAAATGAATACTCCAATAAGCGGGCCAACAGTCCAGGCTAAACCATTGAATGATTGAGAAAAATTGATACGCCTTTCGCCAGATTCAGAAGGCCCCAGTTTTGTTGTATATGGATTGGCTGCAGTTTCTAATGTTGCAAGCCCACAACCCAAAATAAACAAGAAAATAAGGAACATCCAGTAAGATTCAAATCCTGTAGTAGCAGCAATCATAAGAGCTCCAACAGCAAATAACGACAAACCAAGGATAATACCTTTTCTATAACCAAAACGCTTCATGAAATAACCAGCAGGTAAAGCCATAGAGAAATATGCCATATACATGGCAAACTGTATCAAACCTGATTTTGCTTTTGAAATCTGCAAAATCTCCTGAAAATGCTTGTTTAAAACATCAAGCATTCCATGTGCCATGCCCCACAAGAAAAACAATGCGGTAATCAGCGCAAAAGGCAACAAATATTCGGGTGTAGTTAGTTTTTTAGTGCTCATTTGTCAGTCGTTTAGTGTTAGTATTTTAAACAAAGGTACAGTAATCATTAATCAAACCAGCCTTTTTCATGTCCTGGTAAAAATCGTCCGGAACAATGGCATTGGCAGAAGCTACATTTTTTTCTACATGCTCCGGTTTTGAGGTATTTAAAGAAATTGAATGAACGCCGGGTGCCCTCAGGGCAAAGTTTACACAAGCTATCATGGGCGAAATATTATACTTTCTGCAAAGCTGGTGGAAGTCTTCGCGCCAGCGGAATATTCTGATATTTTCCGGGGTGTCAGGCTTAATCTTGCGGTAATCGTAATACTCGCCACCAATCAAAAATCCAGCCTGAAATACTGCAGAATTGATGATGGTAACGCCATCTTTACGCAATTTCTCCATAAACTCAATAAGCTCGATGGGGTGGTTCATGATGGTCATGCTATTGGCAAACATCACCCAGTCGAGCTGTATATGATTGTACAATTCGCGAATCACCTTCCAATCCTTAGCCCCAACACCAATAGCTGTTGCTTTCCCTTGTTTTTTGAGGTCAGACAAAGCCCGATAAGCTTCAATAATATCATTAAAGCGGTTTTTGTATGAAGCGTCAGAATCTGCAACAGCCAGATATTCATCGGGGTCGTGTACCGAAACCAATTGAGGGGTATATTTCTGTCCCAGTAAACTATTGCCCTGCTCGAAACATTCGATGATACCATCATAGCTGATACGCTGAACCGCATCATATTTCAGGTTTTTCCACACGCCTGGCTCAAAAGTAGGTTCATCGGTCAACAAAGGAGTTCGCAACCAGCCCAGTTTGTTGCTAATCAAAACATCCTCAGCGGGAATGTCAAGTTTTGTAAGTATTTTACCTAGTGTTTCAAGAGCCAATCCAGCCCCATACTTGCCGGCAGAATCAAACACAACCGGAAGTTTTGACTTTTCAATACATTCGCTGATTATTTTTGTTTTAACACTTTCGGGTTGTTCTACATATAAATTGCCTAAGGCGCTGGTGCCAAATATTACTTTAGGCAGGTTGACTGGGTTTGATAACATAAGCTTTTATCGTTTTTGAAAAAATCTATCATCGCAAATGTATATTTGTAAATGGTCTTTAAAAACTTATTTTTCAATTATTTCAACGCAAAGCTTTTCGCAAACCTTTGCGGAAAAACAAAACATTGAAACGGCTTATTGGATTGATAATAAACATATTTTTGTACAACATTTTTTACGCAAAATAGCAACTGATGGAAAAAGTTCATGTTTCTTTAAAAGATCTTGCGAAAGAATTGAAAATATCGATTTCCTCTGTTTCGCGTGCTTTGAAAAACCACCCGGACATTAGTCCCGAACTGGCTCAAAAGGTACAGGAGCTTGCCAGACAGAAGAATTACAAACCTAACCCTTATGCCATCAGGCTGCTGAAGCATGAATCAAAGACGATAGGCATTGTAATACCTGATATTGTTACATATTTCTACGCTTCTGTTATTAGTGGCATCGAAAGCTATACGAAAGAAAAAGGTTATTCGATTGTCATTTCTTCATCGCAGGAATCTTATCAGAAGGAACAAAATATTATTGAGAACTTGCTAAATCTTAGAGTTGACGGGCTTATTGTTTGCCTTTCGCAAGAAACAGCCGATTATAAACATTTTGATAAGATACTGGAAGATAACACACCGCTGGTCTTTTTTGACAGGGTATGCCGTACAAGCGAGATTTCGTCAGTGGTTGCCGACAACTTTGAAGCTGCACGAAACGTTACAAGGCATTTTTACGAAAATGGCTGCACGCGCATTGCATTTATAAACGGCCCCAACCACCTGAACATTTCAAAAGAGCGTTTGGCAGGCTATATAGAAGGCCTTAAAGATTGTGGCCTGAAAATTAGCAATGATTTACTGGCTTCATGCAACATGACCCCTGAAGGGGCAAAGGTTGCAACTCAAAAACTACTGGCCTTGAAAGTCAAGCCAGATGCCATACTTTCTATTAATGACACTGTAGCCTTTTCTGCTATGAAAGAGGTAAAAAGGCGTGGTTACAAAATTCCCGATGATATTGCCTTTGTCGGGTTTACCGATGAATTTCATGCCTCTATTGTTGACCCCGAGCTGACATCTGTTATGCACCCCACATTTGAAATGGGACAGGAAGCGGCACGCCTGCTTATCAACCAATTGGAAAGCAAAACTCCGGGTACACCACGGCAGGTTGTAATGAAAACAACCTTAGTGGTACGTGATTCTTCTATAAAAAAGCAAAAAAAATGATTTCAAATAATATAAACATGGATAAGCAATTAAAAACTGAAGAACGAATTATCCAGTTTGGCGAAGGCAACTTTCTACGGGCTTTTGTCGATTGGATGATACAAGAGATGAATGATAATGCCGGATTTGACAGTAACGTTGTAGTTGTACAACCTATCAAAAATGGGTTAGTGGATAAACTTAATAGCCAAAATTGTCTTTATCATGTTGTCCTAAAGGGAATTAAAAACGGAAAGGGCGTAAAAGACATAAAGCTTAACTCGGCCATTTCGCGCTGTATAAACCCTTATGTTGATTATCAAGGGTATATTAAATTAGCCGAAATTCCTACAATGCGTTTTATCATTTCCAATACAACCGAAGCCGGGATAGCATTTGACGAAAACGACAAATTGGAGATGCAACCACCAAGCTCTTTTCCGGCCAAGCTAACTCAGTTGCTATATCATAGGTTCACTTTTTACAAGGGTGACATTTCAAAAGGCTTTATCATCCTGCCTTGCGAGTTGATAGAAAATAATGCAAACGAGTTAAAAGCCTGTATTTACAAGTATTGTGTATTGTGGAGCCTCCCTGATGCATTTAAAGAATGGCTCGAAAAAAGCTGTACATTTTGTAACACCCTTGTTGACCGCATAGTGCCAGGCTTTAATAAAGACACCGCTTTAGAGCTGGCCAATACCAAAAACATTGAAGACAACATGTGCGTTGATGCAGAGCAGTTCCATCTTTGGGTGATTGAAGGCCCGCAGTGGGTTAAAAATGAGTTCCCTACAGACAAAGCCAACCTGAACGTGCTGTATGTCAATGATGTTAAACCATATCGTACCCGCAAAGTACGTTTACTCAATGGCCCGCATACTTTAATGATGCCAGTGGCTTATTTATCTGGCATAGAGTATGTCCGCGAAGCTGTAGAACACCCTGTGATTGGAAAATTCATCCTTCAAGCAATCAACAACGAGATAATTCCAACGCTTGACCTTCCGGCAGAAGAACTGAAAAGTTTTGCAGACGAGGTATTGGACAGGTTTCGCAACCCATTTGTAAACCATGCCTTGATGAGCATTTCGTTAAATTCGGTTTCGAAATTCAAATCCCGCCTGCTTCCTACATTGCTCGATTATAACCATAAGTTCGGCAAACTGCCCGAAAATATTGTTTTCTCCTTAGCTGCCCTGATAGCCTTTTACAAAGGAGAATACAAAGGCAAGGCAATAGCAGTCAAAGACGATGAACCTGTCATGCAGTTTTTCGCAAACGTGTGGAAGAATTTTTCTGGCAATACAGATGCTATCGTTCACGAGACACTTAAAAATGAAGCGTTCTGGGGACAGAACCTTACTTCAACCAAAGGATTAGAAGAAAAAGTATGCCAATACCTTTCAAAAATTTTGAAAGACGGCATGCTTGAAAGTGTTAAAGAGCTTGTAAAATAATAATATCAAATGGTGTAGCTATGTCAAAATTTACCATCATTGACAAATCAGATAATGTAGCCATTGCATTGACAGACCTTAATGCGGGCGAGATGTTTGTAATAAACAATAAAGAAATCACTTTGCAACAAGCCATTCCAAGGGCCCATAAGTTTGCATTGTCTGTTATTGCTGAAGGTTCGGACATTATCAAATATGGCTACCCTATTGGCAAAGCTTTAACTGAAATTCGTCCCGGGCAACATGTTCATGCCCATAATATTAAAACGAAGCTTGAGGGAATCCTCGAATACCAGTACGACCAGCAAATAGCAGAAAATGTATATCCCAAAGAAGCCCTGACATTCAAAGGTTACAGACGGAAAAACGGAGATGTGGGTATTCGCAACGAACTGTGGATTGTGCCCACTGTAGGCTGCGTAAATGGTATTGGCGAAAAAATGCTCCAGGCGCTGAAGGCCGAAATAGGCACTTCTGCATTGGATGCCATTGAAATATTCAAACATAACTATGGTTGCTCGCAGTTGGGCGACGACCACGAGAATACTCGCCTCATCCTGCGTGACATCGTTTTGCACCCCAATGCTGGAGGGGTCCTGGTCTTAGGCTTAGGTTGTGAAAACAACCAGCCTTCAGCATTCAAGGAATTATTGGGCAATTACGATACAGACCGCATCAGGTTTCTTGAAACACAAAAGGTGGGCAATGAGCACGAAGAAGGGCTCAAGCTTCTCAGAGAACTGTACCACCTTGCTATTCAGGACAAAAGAACAGACGTGCCTGTTTCTGAGCTTAAAGTCGGGCTAAAATGCGGTGGCTCTGATGGGATGTCTGGCATAACAGCCAATCCATTGCTTGGCTTGTTCAGCGACTTTTTAATCAGCCAGGGTGGGACAACCGTGCTGACCGAGGTGCCCGAAATGTTTGGTGCCGAAACAATACTGATGAACCGCGCCAAAGACAAAGCCACATTTGAAAATATTGTCCATCTGATCAACGATTTCAAAGCATACTTTATACAAAACAACCAGCCTGTCTATGAAAACCCTTCGCCAGGCAACAAAGAAGGTGGAATTTCTACACTTGAAGAAAAATCGTTGGGTTGCACACAAAAGTGCGGAAAAGCAAAGGTTTCGGATGTGCTCAAATATGGCGACAGGATTAATGTTAAAGGCCTGAACTTGCTGAGCGCCCCGGGCAACGACCTCGTTTCATCAACCGCTTTGGGAGCGGCAGGTTGTCACATGGTACTTTTTACAACAGGCCGTGGTACGCCGTTTGGCAGCTTTGTGCCCACTACAAAAATTTCCTCCAATACTCCTTTATTTCTGAATAAGCCACACTGGATTGACTTCAACGCCGGACAAATAGCCGATGGCAGAAACATTGATGATGTACTCAAAGAATTCACGGCTTATATTCTGGACATTGCCAACGGAAAACTTGTCAATAACGAAAAGTCAGGGTATAGGGAAATTGCCATTTTTAAGTCGGGTGTAACATTGTAAAATTTGAAGTGAAAGTTTTAGTGTTTTGTGGTTAAAGTGTTGATTTTCAAGTAAACATTTCATTTTATCTTTGGTACATTTTTTGAATCATGTGGCGTGCATTAAACCTGAAAAAATAAAAAAAAACATGAAAAAAGTCCTTCTCCTTTTGCCTCATGGCTTTGAAACTTATGAAGCTTGTGTTTTTATTGATGTTATTGGTTGGAACCTTGTTGATGGCGACCAAACAACCAAATTATTTACCTGTGGCCTGACAAAAGAAGTTGTTTCAAGTTTTGACCAGAAATTTGTCGTTGATTATTTGATAAAAGAGGTGAAAGCAGAAGATTTTGATGCACTTGCTGTTCCCGGGGGATTTGAAGAGTATGATTTTTATAGAGAAGCTTATAGTGTTGATGTGCAGGAATTGATACAACAGTTTTACAAACAAAATAAGCCGATAGCTTCTATTTGTGTTGGCGCACTTTTGTTAGGTCAGGCAGGGATTTTGAAAGGTAAAAAAGCTACAACTTATAACCAAAAGCCAATACGACAGCAATTGCTTGGAACTTATGGCGCTGATGTGATAAACGAACCTATAGTTGTGGATAATAATATTATTACCTCGTGGAATCCTTCTACGGCAATATTTGTAGCGCTGCTATTGCTCGAAATGCTAACTTCAAAAGCTAATGCAGGTTATATTGCGAAAATTATGGGATTTGATGAAAGGATGAAGGTTTATTATGCTTAAAAATTCCAATTCAGTTAATTTTGCTTTTATAAATACTTGAAAAATGATTTTTAAAAGAAAATGTTTGAGTAGAATTGTAGTGCTTATGCTATGTCTGTTAATGGTTACTGCATGTTCAAAACGCGGGCTGACCAAACATAAAGCTGTACCTTGCCCTTGCGAAAAGCAAAATAAAAAATAAAAAGAGGAGATGTTGCGGTCTCCTCTTTTTTGCAGAACGTGAATATATTAAATGTTATCAGTCTTGCGTGTTGCGTAATCAAGACGATACAAAAGTATGGTGCTAAATCCGTTTTTGTATTAAAATGAAATTAAAATTAGGTTAGACCTAAAAAAAATGTCTAAAACTTGTTTAAAGAGCCATTTAGCCATTAAAAAAGTTTGTCAGCTTTTTATGTTTTATTAAAAAAAAATTACCTTTGTCTCGAAATAATAATTAAACAATGAGGAAAAACACATATACAATTCATCATGCATACAGGCATCATCATCCTGTGCAATGATATTGTATATGCAGAAAAAGTAAAATCTATGACATCAATATAATGGAAAGGTTTGCGGGGTTCTGCAGGCCTTTTTTAGTTTTAATAAGTTAACAAACAGAAAAACAAGATAAAATGGAAAAATTGAGAATTGCGGTACAAAAGTCGGGACGGCTTAGCGAAAAAACACTTGAATTATTTAACGAATGCGGAATTGGCCTTACCGGAGGTAGTGGCCGTTTGTTGGTAGATTCACCTGATTTTCCTGTTGAGGTTTTATATCTTCGTGATGACGATATTCCTCAATATGTTGCCGATGGAGTGGCTGATGTAGGCGTTGTTGGCGAAAATGTGTATGTCGAAACCGGCAAAGACGTTGTTATTACCGAACGGCTTGGTTTTTCAAAATGCCGTATCTCTCTTGCTATACCTAAGGCCCATGAATACAAAGGCCTTGAATATTTTCAGGGAAAAAGGATTGCCACTACCTATCCTGTGATTTTGTCAAAATTTCTGAAAGAGAAAAATATTACTGCAGATATTCACGTAATTAGTGGTTCTGTGGAGATTGCCCCTGGTATTGGCCTGGCTGACGCTATTTTTGATATTGTCAGTTCTGGAAGTACCTTGTTTAGCAACAATCTGAAAGAGGTTGAAGTGGTAATGAAGTCCGAAGCAGTGCTTATCTCTACACCAAATCTTTCTGCTTCAAAGCAAGCTATTCTTGAAGATTTGATATTCAGAATGAGAAGCGTTCAGAAAGCTAAGAAAAATAAATACATTCTTTTGAATGCTCCCAAAAAGAACTTAGATGAAATTATTGCCATTATTCCGGGAATGAAAAGCCCGTCAATTGTGCCTTTGGCTGACGAAGGATGGGTCTCGCTGCATTCGGTAGTTCCTGAAAAAGATTTCTGGAATATTATTGGAAAGCTTCAGGATAAAGGGGCACAGGGGATTTTGGTTATCCCAATTGAGAAGATGATTGTTTAAGCAAATGGTTAATGGTAAATTGTTAATGGTAAATTGTTAATGGTTAATGGTTAATGAGAACTATTAATCGGTAATTAGTCATTCGTAATTAGTAATTGAAAAGCATGGAATTAATAAAATATCCCGACAGGTCAAAATGGAAAGATGTGCTAAAGCGTCCGGCCATTGACAATAGTTTGCTTGAAAATACTGTTTCTTCTATTTTGGCAGATGTAAAAGCCAATGGAGACAAGGCTGTGCTGGAATACAACGCTAAATTTGACGGAGTGTCGATTTCTTCACTTCAGGTTACTCCTGAAGAGATTGATGAAGCTGTCGGCCAGATTGACGAAAAGTTGAAAAAGGCCATTATTTTGGCCAAAAACAACATTGAAAAATTTCACCTCCAGCAAAAAGTTGTTGAAAAGAAAGTTGAAACGACTCCCGGGGTAACCTGTTGGCAAAGGGCTGTTGCTATTGAAAAAGTTGGGCTTTACGTCCCGGGGGGTACGGCTCCTTTATTTTCTACCGTGTTGATGCTTGGGATTCCGGCAATGCTGGCTGGATGTAAAGAGATAATTGTGTGTTCTCCACCGATGAAAAATGGTAAATTAGCAGCCTCAATTCTTTATACAGCCTCACTCATAGGAATAAAAAAGATATATAAAGTTGGAGGCGTGCAGGCTATAGGTGCAATGGCTTATGGAACTGCCTCCATTCCTCAGGTATATAAAATTTTTGGCCCGGGAAACCAATATGTTACTGCTGCCAAGCAATTGGTTAACCGTACAGGTACCGCAATTGATATGCCTGCCGGTCCTTCGGAAGTTGCAGTTATTGCTGATGCTACAAGCAATCCTGCTTTTGTAGCTTCAGACCTTTTGTCTCAGGCCGAACATGGCAAAGATAGTCAGGTATTGCTTTTTACAACTGATGAAAATATTGTCCCTGCTATCGAAAAAGAAGTCGAAAAACAGCTTGCTGCCCTTCCCCGCAAGGATATAGCTACTGTGTCATTAGGCAATAGCCGTGTTATCATTGCCCCGAGCAATGATGAAATGATGGACATCGTCAACGAGTATGCCCCGGAACACCTGATTATTGCTACTGATAATGCTATGGAACTTGGAATGAAGGTAATCAATGCTGGTTCTGTGTTTCTTGGCCATCTTACCCCCGAAAGTGCTGGCGATTATGCTTCGGGGACAAATCATACCCTTCCTACCAATGGCTATGCCAAAATGTACAGCGGGGTAAACCTTGATAGTTTTGTTAAGAAGGTGACCTATCAGCATATTTCCGATTATGGTATTTTCAATATTGGCCCTGCCATTGAAAAAATGGCTGCCCTTGAACAGCTTGACGGGCATAAAAATGCTGTAACCCTTCGCCTTGGTAGTGTTGTTAATAAATATTGCAATGATAAACTTGGATAATCTTTTACGGAAAAATATAAAAAGCCTAAAGCCATACTCAAGTGCACGCGATGAGTTTCAGGGCGAGGCAAGTGTATTCCTCGATGCAAACGAGAACCCGTTTAATGCTCCTTATAACAGGTATCCCGACCCGCTTCAGCAGCTTCTGAAAGAAAAAATTGCCGGGATTAAAAACGTGCCAGCCGGGAATATTTTTCTTGGCAACGGAAGTGATGAGCCCATAGATATTGTTATCAGGGCTTTTTGTGAGCCTGGCGAGAACAATATCGTGGCCATTGACCCAACTTATGGCATGTACAAAGTGGCTGCTGATATTAATAATGTGGAATATCGCACAGTAAAGCTTAGTGAAAACTTTGAACTTGTATCAACATCGGTTTTTGCTGCTATTGACAAAAATACACGTCTTGTTTTCCTTTGTTCACCTAACAACCCGAGTGCCAATTATTTGGATGTATCTGAAATGGAGAAAATTATCGAAGGCTTTGAAGGAATTGTAGTGCTCGATGAGGCTTATATTGATTTTTCTAATCATGTGGGCTTTTTGCCAAAACTTTCAAAGTATCCTAATTTGGTAATATTGCAGACATTCTCCAAAGCCTGGGGTTTGGCGGCTATCCGTTTGGGAATGGCTTTTGCTTCTAAAGAAATCATTAGTGTTTTCAATAAAATCAAATATCCATACAATATAAATGCTCTTACCCAAGAGTATGCTTTGAAAATTCTCAATAATGACGAGCAAAAGAATAAATGGGTAAAAGAAATTTTAGCAAACAGAAAGCTTTTGGTTGACCAATTGTCTAATATTAGCTGTATTAAAAAAATTTTCCCTTCTGATGCCAATTTTGTTTTGGTAAAAGTAGATGATGCGGAAGGTTTGTATAAATATTTGATTGATAATAAAATAGTTGTTCGTAATCGCTCAAAGATTGCTTTATGTGCTGGTTGTATCCGTATTACAGTTGGTTCAAAAGGCGAAAATGAGCAATTATGTATGGCACTGAAACAATATTCATTAAACCCAGGTTAATCATCAGCAGACAATGTTTTGCCAAACTATATGATTTATTTGGGTTAAATTTGACTGCTAAATAATTTCAAATAATGAAGAAAAAGGCTTTGTTTATCGACCGCGATGGGACTATGATTGTTGAACCTCCTGAAACAAAACAGGTGGACACCCTGGAACAATTAGAATTCATGCCTAAAGTTATCCGATCGCTTTCTCTTATCCGAAAAAACCTTGATTTTGAAATGGTCATGGTTACTAATCAGGATGGCTTGGGTACACCTTTATATCCCCAGGAAAACTTTGACAAGGTGCAAGGCAAGATGATGCAGGTTTTTGAAAGTGAAGATATCTTTTTTGACGCTGTATTTATTGATAAGTCCTTTCCCGAAGATAACAAGCCAACACGTAAGCCCGGGACAGCAATGCTTACAGGATATATGAACGGAAGTTACGATATGTCTGAATGTTATGTAATTGGCGACCGGATGTCTGATGTTATGTTGGCCCGTAACCTTGGCTGCAAAGCTATTGTTTACGGTGCTGAAGATAAATATGAAGATATAAAAAATGCAGGTTTAGAAAATTACTGCGCCCTGGTTACTGAAGATTGGGAGGATATTTATAGCTTTCTTGCCCTGCCCGAAAGAATTGTACATATCAGGCGTGTAACCTCTGAAACTGACGTAAATATTAAGATAAACCTTGATGGCCGAGGTATAGGCGATGTTTCGTCAGGTCTTAAATTTTTTGACCACATGCTCATGCAGATAGCACGGCATTCTGGTATTGATATGACTATTGAAGTGAATGGCGATCTTGATGTTGACGAACATCATTCCATTGAAGATACCGGAATTGCTTTAGGCGAAGCGATTAAAAAAGCTATTGGCAATAAAGCTGGTATGGCACGTTATGGGTTTTGTCTGCCAATGGACGACTGTCTGGCACAGGTTGCCATTGATTTTGGTGGCAGGTGCTGGCTGGTGTGGGATGCCGAGTTTAAACGTGAGATGGTGGGCGACATGCCTACCGAGATGTTTTATCACTTCTTTAAATCCTTCTCTGATGCTGCAGGTTGCAACCTCAACATTAAAGCTGAAGGACAAAATGAACACCATAAAATTGAAGCCATTTTTAAAGCTTTTGCCAGGGCCATACGTATGGCGCTTCGCCGCGACCCTTGCAATGCCGAGATACCATCAACAAAAGGAGTTTTATAAAATTATCATATTGTGAAAAAGCAAAACGCTATACTATTAATCCATTGTGAAGACAAACAGGGAATTGTTGCTACAGTTACAGAGTTTTTAAATAGCAACAACGGCAATATTGTTACTCTTGAGCAGCATGTAGATCACTCACAGGGCATGTTTTGTATGCGTATAGAGTGGGAACTTGAGAAATTCCTTATCCCGCCTGATAAAATTGGCGATTATTTCAATACCCTGATAGTACCAAGGTACAATATGAATTGGAGTTTGTATTTCTCTGGTTATAAGCATAAAATGGCCATTTTTGTCTCAAAAATGTCTCATTGCCTTTTTGACATCCTGGCCCGGTATAAGGCTAATGAATGGAATGTGGAAATACCTATGATTATTAGTAATCATAAGGAACTGGAACCTGTTTGTGAAGCTTTTCAAATCCCGTTTTATTATTTCCCGATTACAGCCGAAAATAAACGGGAAATGGAAGAAAAAGAGATAGAATTATTGCGCAAACATGATATACACCTTGTTGTACTTGCAAGATATATGCAGGTGCTCTCAGAAGACTTTGTAAATCAGTTTCCTAATAAGATAATTAATATTCATCACAGCTTTTTGCCTGCGTTTCCGGGTGCTAAACCTTATCATTCGGCTTATCAGAGGGGAGTTAAAATTATTGGCGCTACAAGTCATTATGTAACTTCGAGCCTTGATGAAGGCCCTATTATTGAACAGGATGTAACGCGGGTTAGCCATGATGATAGTATTGATGATTTTATTCAAAAAGGCAAAGATTTGGAAAAAATAGTATTGTCAAGGGCTATATCATTGCACTTACAGCATAAATTACTTGTATATAATAACAAAACTGTGGTTTTTGATTAATTGAATATTACATGCATGTAGCAATTATTAAATACAATGCTGGAAACATCATGTCTGTAGAGTTTGCACTCAAAAGACTTGGTGTTGAATGCGAGGTTACTGATGATTTTGAAAAAATCAAATCAGCGGACAAGGTTATTTTTCCTGGGGTAGGAGAGGCCGAAACAACCATGAGGTTTTTGAAAAATGCCAAACTCGATTTGCTGATTAAAGATTTGACACAACCAGTGCTGGGTATATGTCTTGGTCTTCAGCTAATGTGCAGCTATTCTGAGGAAGGTGATACTCCATGCTTGGGAATATTTCAGGAAAAGGTGTTGCGTTTTGAGCCTAAGTTGAAAGTGCCACACATGGGATGGAATACTATAACAGAACTCAAATCTCCCTTATTATATGGACTTTCTGAAGCTTCTTATGTGTACTTTGTCCACAGTTTTTATGCCCAGGTTGGAGAACATACCATTGCTAAAACCAATTATATCAACGATTTCAGCGCTGCATTGAACTATAAAAATTTTTACGCTACCCAGTTTCATCCCGAAAAAAGCAGTGATGTAGGATTGTCTATATTGAAAAACTTTGTAGAACGGGTTGTTTAAAGGCATTTTGTTAATTGTTTGAATTTCTTATTTTTACGAAAATTTTTCATTTTTAAATATCATGACCAATATTATTCCGGCCATAGACTTAATTGAAGGGAAGTGTGTTCGCCTTTCTCAAGGTGATTATGCTCAAAAAAAGGTTTACAACGAAGACCCTCTTGAAGTTGCCCGCATGTTTGAGGATCATGGCATAACCCATTTGCACCTGGTGGATTTAGATGGAGCTAAAGCTAAACATGTTGTCAATGCTAAAGTTTTAGAACGTATTGCTTCGAAAACTGACTTGATGGTTGACTTTGGAGGAGGTATAAAAACTAATGAAGATATTGAGCTGGTTTTTGACTGTGGGGCAAATCAAGCTACAATCGGAAGTATAGCCGTTTCAAATCCTGAGTTGTTTGTGTCGTGGCTTGATAAATATGGCCCGGAACGCATTATTCTTGGAGCCGACATTCTTGATGATAAAATTGCCATTAGCGGATGGCAGGAAATAACCCAGATTGAGCTGGATGATTTTCTTACAAAATACCAGGAAAAAGGCGTTCAGTATGTTCTTTGTACGGACATAAGCAAAGATGGAATGTTGCAAGGGACTTCTATAGATTTATATAAAAGGTTGAAGCACCAGTTTCGCGAGATGAGTTTTATTGCCAGTGGCGGTATTACTTACCTTCATGAGATTGAAGAGCTTTCAAAAGCTCATATTTATGGCATTATTATAGGTAAAGCCTTTTACGAAGGCCGTATTACGCTGGAGGACCTGGAGAACTTTATTGTTCACGGAAGCAGAGGATAAGGGAAAAAAGAGAGAAGGCAAAAGATAAAAGAAATAAGATCCTTCACTAAAAGTTGTATTTTCTCTCCTTTACTAAGGAGAGATAAGGTGGTTAATTAAAAACGTCATTGAATGCTGGCAAAACGTATTATACCATGTTTGGATATCAGGGATGGTCAGACTGTAAAAGGTATTAATTTTGAAAATATCCGAAATGTAGGCGACCCGGTCGAGTTAGGGGCTGAATATAGCCGTCAGGGAGCAGATGAACTTGTATATTTGGATATTACTGCATCGCACGAAAAGCGCAAATTATTCTCTGACTTAGTAAAACGTATTGCCCAGAACCTCAATATTCCTTTTACTGTTGGAGGAGGAATTAATGAAATGTCTGATGCAGAAAGGCTTTTGGCTGCCGGTGCTGATAAAATTTCTATCAATTCTGCTGCTGTACGTAATCCTCAGCTTATTGACCAGATAGCAAAAGGCTTTGGAAGTCAGTTTGTTGTTGTGGCCATTGATGCTAAGTTTGAAGATGGCAAATGGACTGTATTCCTTAATGGAGGCCGCATACCAACTGATAAAGAGCTTTTCTCCTGGGCTAAAGAAGCCCAGGATCGTGGATGTGGCGAGATATTATTTACTTCTATGAATCATGATGGCGTAAAGCAGGGATTTGCTTGTGAAGCGTTAAGCCAGTTAAGCCTATCACTTAATATTCCTGTAATAGCTTCTGGTGGAGCTGGCAATATGGATCATTTTGTAGATGTATTTACCAAAGGTAATGCTGATGCCGGCCTGGCTGCAAGTATTTTTCATTTCAAGGAAATTGCTATTCCTGATTTAAAGAATTATTTACACAAGCATAATATTCCAGTTCGGTTATCTTGATTTCTTTGTAAATATGAATTTTATAAAAAGAATAGTTTTAACACTGCTGGTTAGCGTATCTGCTTTTTCGGTAAAGGCTGCCGTTCTGTCCGATAGTTTACAGGTGAGCATGCTTACCGTTTCTCCTGGTAATGAGCTTTATTCGGTCTTTGGGCATACTGCTATTCGTGTTAAAGACTTTAAAAATGGCCATGATATTGTGTTTAATTATGGTACATTTGATTTCAGGACCCCCAACTTTTATCTGAAATTTGCCTTGGGGGTGCTGGATTACCAACTGTCTATTGAGCAATTTCAGGGCTTTTTGGGTTCTTGTATGGCCGAAAGGCGCTCGGTATATGAGCAGAAGCTTGTTATGCCTGAAGCAAACAAGCAAATGTTGGTGTCGCTTTTGCTCGATGCATACAGGCCCGAAAACAGGGCATACAGGTATCGCTTCTTTACCAATAATTGTGCTACAAAAGTACGCGATGTGATTGTTGCCGCTACTGGCGAATATTCCATGTTTGATAACGCAAACAGGGCTAAAGACAGCACCTTTCGGATGCTGTTTACGCCTTATCTGTTTAATATGAAGTGGGAAAGATTTGGCATTGAGCTTGTACTTGGCAAAATGACAGATGAAAAGTCGGGCTACGATGCCATGTTCTTGCCAAACAACCTGATGGATGCACTTTCAAAGGCTAAGGTTGATGAACAGCTTATTGCACCGGTTACTGAAAGACTATATGTTGCTAAAGGTGCCGATTCGGAAGGTTTTTCTTTTACCCCTGTTATGGCTATGTTGTTGATTGTGCTTATTACGCTTGGTATTCAGTTTTCCCCTTCTAAAGTAAAGTTTTTTGATACGATATTCTTTCTAATAACAGGTTTTCTTGGAATTTTCATTGCTACGTTAAGTATAGCCTCGACACATCCTGAGCTCCATTTCAATATGGTGGCATTGTTGATTTTTCCGCTAAACTTTTTTCTGCCATTTGTCAAAAATATGAAGTGGAAAAAGAATTATTGCATGGCGATATTCATCCTTGCAATTGGTGTTATTGCATTGTCTCCGTTGCTCCCGCAGAAATTTAACCCGGCAGTTTTACTTTTAGGGTTGGCGGTTGCTATCCGATTGTTTTATAACTTTGTTATGCCAAATTCATTTTTAACTAAAAATAAATCAAAAAAAAATGACTAAACCAGATTTTTCAAAGCTCGACGGACTTATTCCGGCAGTAATTCAGGATGCTAATACTCAAAAGGTATTGATGCTTGGGTTTATGAACCAGGAAGCATACGAAAAAACAAAAAATGAAAAATTGGTGACTTTTTATAGCCGTACCCGCAAAAGGTTATGGACAAAAGGCGAAGAGAGTGGTAACTTTCTTGATGTAATTGATATGCTCATTGATTGCGATAACGATACGTTGTTAATCAAGGTTAATCCTCGTGGTCCTGTTTGTCATACCGGTGCAGATACTTGTTTTGATGAGAAAAATGTTGATGCGGCAAAATTTTTAACTTATTTGCAGGATTTAATTGATACCCGTAAAAAGGAAATGCCTGATGGCTCTTATACCACAAAGCTTTTCAAAGCCGGTATTAATAAAGTAGCTCAAAAAGTAGGAGAAGAAGCTGTAGAGCTGGTTATTGAAGCAAAAGATCAAAACGATGATTTGTTCCTTAATGAAGCTGCAGACTTGGTATTTCACATGTTGGTGCTGCTAACAGCCAAAAACTACAGGATTGAAGATGTGATTAAAGTTCTTGAAAAAAGACATAAAAAATAAAAACGCATGAACGCTGAGTTTGAAGTAAAAGTTCTGGGAAAAGGTACGGTAAAATCACCGTTACACCTTAGTAATCATAAGGGAGATGGCGTATTTGACTACGTTAATGATGACGACCGGGTTCTTTACAATGCTTCTTTAGAAAATTTTAAACGTTGCAAAGAAACAGGAGAAGAACCAATCTCTTTTGAAAAAGCAGGGCCTCGCGAGTTTCTTTTTTTTGAACCTGCTAAAACCAAGGTTGCTATTGTTACCTGTGGTGGTTTATGCCCCGGGCTCAACAATGTTATCCGTAGCCTTGTAAACCAGTTGTTTTATCGTTATGGTGTAAAACGTATAGTTGGTATAAAGTATGGGTATGAAGGCTTTATTTCTGATTATAACCATGATGTAATAGACCTTACTCCTCAGATGGTTGAAAATATTCATCTTTCAGGCGGGACAATCCTTGGCTCATCGCGTGGCAACCAGGATGTAAGCAAAATTGTTGATACCCTCGAAATGCTAAACATAAATATCTTGTTTACCATTGGAGGAGATGGGACTTTACGTGGCGCTCATGCTATATATGAAGAAATCACCAAGCGTAACCTGAAAATTTCGGTAGCTGGTGTCCCAAAAACTATTGATAATGATATTAACCTGATTGATAAATCTTTTGGTTTTGAGACAGCATCAGCTATTGCTAATGAGATAATTATGAATGCCCACAATGAAGCTGAAGGGGCCTATAACGGTATAGCTCTTATTAAGCTTATGGGGCGCGATTCGGGTTTTATCGCTGCTAATGCCGCATTATCAATACAAGAAGTAAATTTTGTGTTGGTTCCTGAGATGGAATTTGACTTATACGGGCCTCACGGATTCCTTAAAGTATTGCGTAAACGTTTAGAAGAACGTCATCATGCTATGATTGTTGTTGCTGAAGGTGCAGGCCAATATTTCTTTGAAAATAACGACCAGCGCCCTGATGCTTCAGGTAACGTTAAGCACAAGGATATTGGCGTATATCTGAAAGAGAAAATAACTGAAGAATTTGAGGCCAAAGGAATGAATTTTAGCATTAAATATATCGACCCAAGTTATATTATCCGCAGTGCTGCGGCAAATGCTATTGATAGTAAATTTTGCAGTGTTTTGGCTCAAAATGCTGTACATGCTGCCATGGCCGGAAAAACAGATTTTGTGGTAGGCCACTGGAACAATTGTTTCACTTTGTTGCCAATACCTAAGGCTGTTGAAAAACGCAAAAAGATTGACCTTGAGAGTGAGCTTTGGTGGAATGTTCTCGAAACCACAGGTCAGCCAGTTAGTATGAAAGATTAAGCAGGCTGCAATGTTTAATACGATTTGGCATTTTCTTATTTCTGCATTCTTTTGAAAAACGCTGTATTTCCCCTCCTTTAAAAGGAGGGGTAGGGGTGGTTTTATTCTACTAATGTTAAGGTCTTGTTTTTATGCTCCTTCATGATATTAAGAATTACAGGTTAATCCTGGCAAGCCAATCGCCTCGTCGCCATTTTCTGATGCGGGAGGCTGGTTTTGATTTTGAAGTTATGGTACCATCAGGTGTTGATGAGTCTTTTCCAGATACAATGAACCCTGAGGCTGTACCTGAATTTCTGGCTATTGAAAAAGCTGAATATTTCAAACATCTGCTTACGGACAACCAGATTATTGTTGCAGCAGATACAATTGTACTTCTGGATAACAAGATACTTGGCAAACCTGAGCATCTGGATGAGGCAAAAGATATGCTGCAAAAACTTAGCGGACGTCAACATACTGTTATAACCGGGGTATGCTTGTTGTCGAATAAAAAACAAGTTAGTTTTTCTGATTTTACAAAGGTTTTCTTTAGAGAGTTCACAGCAAAAGAAATAGATTACTATACTACCAATTATATGCCTACAGATAAAGCTGGTGCTTATGGTGCCCAAGAATGGATAGGCTATGTAGGTATCGAGAAAATAGAGGGTTCGTACTTTAATGTCATGGGATTGCCTATTCAAAAGCTTTATACCGAGCTGGAAAAGTTTTTGTTAATGATTAATTGTTAATGATTAATAATGGGATATGAAAGAAAATATTGTAAAAGATAAAAGTTTTAAACTGGCCATTCGGATAGTTAGACTGTTTCAGTATTTGCAAACAGAAAAGAAAGAATTCATAATTTCGAAACAATTATTGCGCAGCGGTACCGCAGTTGGAGCGATGGTACGTGAAGCCGAACATGCCGAAAGCAAAGCCGACTTTGTTCATAAAATGGCTATTGCTCAAAAAGAGTGTAATGAGACTTTATATTGGCTTGAATTATTAATGGCCACGCAATATTTGACTGAACATGAATTTATGAGCATTTGCGAAGAAACAACAGAAATAATAAAACTTATCACCAGCATTATTAAGTCAGCCAAAAGTAATAGTTAATTATAAATTGTCAATGATTAATGCTAAATTGTTAGTTACCAACGAAAAAATAAATAGAAAACTCATTAATCATTAATCATTAATCATTAATATTCAACAATTTATACCACTCTTGCATTCCTTCTCCTGATTTTACAGACAGTTCAATAATAGTAGCATTGGGGTTTACCTGTTTTACGTTTTCTCGGGCCAACTCTATTTTGAAATCAAGATATGGAAGCAGGTCTGTTTTGTTTATCACACAAATATTGGCCGAATTGAACATATTTGGGTACTTCAGCGGCTTGTCTTCCCCTTCTGTGACACTAAATACAACCACCCGGTTTTGTTCGCCAAGGTCGAAAAGGGCCGGACAAACTAAGTTCCCTACATTTTCAATAAATACAATGCTGTTTTCTTCAGGTTTTAACTCATGCAAGGCATCGTGTACCATTGGTGCGTCCAGATGACAAGCATTTCCGGTGTTTATTTGTAAGGCAACGGCTCCTGTAGAAGCAATGCGCCGGGCATCATTGTCAGTTTGCTGGTCGCCTTCGATTACGTAAAATTTACGTTTTGCCGAACATTCTTTTATGGTACGTTCCAAAAGACTTGTTTTTCCTGAACCAGGAGAACTTACAATGTTTAAAGCTATAATACCTTTAGCTTCAAAATATCCCCTGTTGCGTTCGGCCATTTTATCATTAACATCGAGGATTTCTTTTTCAATCTCGATAACAGAGGGCATTGAAGGGTGGGAGTGCTCATGATCGTCATGGCTATGGCTGTGTGTGTGGTCATGGTCATGACTGTGAGCGTGGTCATGATGGTGATGCGTATGCCCATGGCTATGATGAGCGCCTTCATGATGATGGTGAGAATGGACTTCTCCTGGTTTGTACATGCGGTATCCCTTTTCTTCTGCACCGCCACAGCCACAAGTACTACACATATTTTTTTTTGTGCAAAGTTATATCATTTGACTTTATAAAATATATGAATTTATTTTTCATCTTCTTTTCTTTTGTTTTTATGTAAATTAAAGGTTCTGATTGCTGAGTTGCGCTATATTTAAGGTTTTTCGTATATTTAATTTAATCAGGTTTTTAGGTGAATTATATTATTTTTACATAAAATTGAGTGTAAAATGACGTGTAAATGTTCGTTTCAAAGTAGGTTCATTGGCAGTATTTTCGCAGCATTATTGGCCTTCTTGTTATTTTCTTGTAGCTCAAATCCGCAAAAAACGAATAGTGACTTTGATAAGTTTGTTGCAGAGTACGACTCGGTAGTGAAACCTATATATAAAGAAATGAACAGGGCAGCCTGGGAAGCGGCTATTAGTGGCGATAAAATAGATTTTGACAGGCTTGCAGAATGGAAGAAAAAATACATGGCTTATCATTCAAGCAAAGACAGATTTAAAATACTCGAAGAATTTAAAGGTTCTGAAGATATTACTGATGCTGTTAAAGCCCGCGAACTGGATGTTTTGTATTTGATGTTTTTGTCAAACCAGGCAGATGTTGATATTCAACAACAAATTATTGATAAAGAAAATATAATTGAAGAAAAATTCAACGCTTTTAGGGCAAAAATTGATGGAAAAAGTTATTCAGACAATGATATTGAGGATATTTTAAAGAATTCTGTTGACCAAAAACAACTTGAAGCTGCATGGAAAGCACATAAGGAGATAGGCCCATTGGTGGCTGCATATATTATTGAATTGGTTAAGTTGCGCAATAAACTGGCTTCTCAGCTTGGATTTGGCAATTTTCATGAAATGAGCCTGCGTATTAGCGAGCAAGATCCTAACGAAATTGAACGATTGTTTGATGAGCTTGACGAGCTTACCGGCAAGTCGTTTATAATAGTCAAAAATGAGTTAGACTCTATCCTTGCTTTACGCCTGAAGATAAATAAAAAAGACCTTATGCCATGGGATTACCAAAATCGTTATTTTCAGCAAGCCCCTGGTATTTATAACATTAAGCCTGATAAATATTTTGCTGGCAAGAATATTGAAACTATAGCCAAAAGTTTTTACAAAAGTATTGGTTTGCCCGTTAATGATATTATTAAACGAAGCCATTTGTATGAGAAGCCAGGGAAAAATCAACATGCTTTTTGTATTGATATTGATAACGAGGGCGATGTTAGGGTATTGTGCAACCTCAAGTCAAATGCCATGTGGATGAATACTATGCTGCACGAATTGGGGCACGCCGTGTATTATAAAAATATTGATAGAGATTTGCCTTTTATATTACGGCAGCCGGCCCATTCTCTTACAACAGAGGCTATTGCCATGATGTTTGGGCGCTTGTATTCCAATCCTGCCTGGCTTGCAGATATGAAACTTTGCTCAAAAGCTGAAGCTGATGAAATAGCTCAGCAATTTTTCAATAATATCCGATTGGAACAATTGGTATTCAGTCGTTGGGTACAGGTGATGTATCGCTTTGAGAAAGCCATGTATGAAAACCCTGATCAGGATTTGAATACTCTTTGGTGGCAGCTGGTAGAAAAATACCAACTGATACGCAAACCTGAAGGACGGAATATGCCTGACTGGGCTACAAAAATACATATAGCTGCTTATCCATGCTATTATCACAATTATCTTATGGGTGAATTGCTGGCTTCACAGTTGAACCACTATATAAAAGTTGAAATATTGAAAGATACCATTGCTTCTGGATGGCCTACTTATGTAAACAGGCCTGAAGTAGGGGAATATCTGAAGAAAAAGGTTTTTGGGCCGGGAGCACGTTATTACTGGAATGATATGATTGAAAAAGCCACTGGCGAAAAACTTAGTGCCAAATATTATGCTGAGGATTTTGTAGTTTCAAAACTTAAATAAAACTTAATATTAACTTAATTTTTGAAGTATTTTTTTTATTAATAACTTGTATTACCTTGCCGCACAAAATATTAAAAAATATGAAAACGAAAAAAATCCTGGGTATTGACGTTGGAGGGTCTGGTATTAAGGGAGCTGTTGTCAATACTAAGACCGGGGAGATGCAGTCGGACCGTTATCGTATTGAGACTCCTGTTGGGGCTAAGCCTGATGATGTGGCCGGTATTATTGAAACCATTTGTCAGAAGTTCTCATGGGAAGGGCCCATAGGTGTAGGGTTTCCTGCTGTTGTTCAACATGGAGTAGCTAAGACTGCTGCTAATATTGACAAAAGTTTTATAGGGCTAAATGTAGAAAAATTGATTACAGCCAGAACAAACTGTCCTGTAAAAGTTGTTAATGATGCTGATGCTGCTGGCTTTGCTGAGATGAAATTTGGTGCCGGGGTAGATAAATCAGGTGTTGTAGTTCTTATTACTGTTGGAACCGGCATTGGGACGGTTATTTTTTCTGATGGAAAACTACTTCCTAATACAGAATTGGGACATATAATTATGCCAGGCGATAGGGAAGCTGAGCCTTATGCTTGTGATGCAACCCGCAAAAAACTTGAGCTTTCATGGGAACAATGGGCGTTAAGGTTTAATGAATATCTGCATTATATTGAAGACCTCTTTTGGCCTGATCTTTTTATTATTGGTGGAGGGGTTAGCAAGCATGAAAATAAAATCTTCTCGCATTTTGATGTGAGAACAAAAATAGTACCTGCGCAACTGCTCAATAATGCTGGTATTATCGGCGCTGCAATAGCTGCAAAACAGGCTTTTAAAGATATAGACTAATTTTCTTATGACTTTTACATGACCGATTCGGTATTAAAATCAATCCTCAGGCTTTTTGCGATTCTTTCTAATGTAAAATTGTTATACCAGGATACCGATAAGGATACTGCTTTTTTTTCTTCGCGTAAAATTGTCAATGCTTTTCTGGCACAGGTGTTAAACCCCGAAAAAACTGCCAGGTATATACAGATATTTGACTTTCATTGTAAAAATATCTATAAAAGCCGTAAGACGGAGCCTCTAAAGAGGATTTCACTCCTTTCGACAAAGTTGGTATTGGTGTGCCGACAAATAAACGATCAACTGGACTATACAAAGAAGATGCTCCTGTTGATGCAGCTACTCGATATTTTAAAAGATGAAGAGGGGGCTATTTCTGATAAACTGCTTGATACGGTTGCAACAATGTCTGAAATACTGCATATTTCTGCAGATGATTTTGATAAAATCTTCTTTTTTGTTTTTGGTTCGTTAAAAAACAAAGCAAGAAACAATTCTTTTCTTATTATTTACGGTGAAAATCCGGTTTACAGTTTTAGGCATTTCCTTCATCGGGAAAATTTGCAAGGTTTCATCCTTGTGTTTTACCATGAAAATACCCAGTCGTATTTTTTTAGACATGAGCAGTTCAATGATATGCTTACTTTAAATGGCAGGCCTATTGAGCCTTATTGTATTTATATTTTAGAAAAAGGATATGCAATAAGAAGTCCAAAGATACAAACTGTGCATTTTAGCGACATTGCTGGAAATTTTCTATATCGACATTCGAAATCTGAGATTAAATTGATAGCCCGTGATATTGAGTTTAGATTTGGCAATAGTAGCAACGGGATCCATAAATTTAGTTTTGTGGCCCAATCGGGGCAGCTTATTGCTATAATGGGAGGTTCAGGGGTTGGCAAATCAACGCTTTTGAATATCCTTAACGGGAATATGAAGCCACAATCGGGTAATGTGTTTGTCAGCGATGTGGATATTTATGCCCAACGTGACAAAGCTATTGATTTTCTGGGGTTTGTGCCTCAGGATGATTTGCTTGTTGAAGAATTGTCTGTGTTTGAAAATTTGTACTATAACGTAAAGCTTTGTTTTGGTAACCTTACTGATGAAGAGGCTACCTATAAAGCATTGCACTTGCTTACAGATTTGAACCTGAACGAAATTGCCAACCTTAAAGTTGGGAATGCTTTAAACAAATATATCAGCGGTGGGCAGCGAAAGCGTTTGAATATAGCCCTTGAGCTTTTGAGGGAGCCAGCTGTGCTTTTTGCCGATGAACCTACTTCCGGCCTTTCATCAAAAGACTCGCTTAAGGTTATGGAACTATTGAAAAACCTGACCTATCATGGGAAAATTGTTATTGTCAACATTCACCAGCCTTCTTCAGATATTTTTAAGATGTTTGACCGTTTGTTGGTGCTTGATAAAGGTGGCTATCCGGTGTATTTTGGCAATACCACAGACTCTCTTGCTTATTTTAAAAATGTTATACATAGCGTTAATGCTGATGAAAATGAATGCCTGTGGTGTGGAACAATCAATCCGGAAGAGATTCTTGAAATAATAGAACATGAAAGCCTTACTGTTGAAGGGTTTATGTCAGGTAAGCGAGAGGTTTTGCCCGAAAAATGGTACGAATTGTTTTTGAAAAATCAAACTTTTACCGAAAACGACTTTGTGTCAAAAAAATTGCCACAAAATAAGAATGGTAAGAAGCCATCGGTGTTTAGACAGTTTTATTTGTTCTTGAATAGAAATATTCATTGTAAGCTTAGGGATAGCCAATATATTTTGGTTACTCTTTTTGAAGCTCCATTACTTGCTGTTATCCTAAGTTTCTTTACGCGATTTGTCCCTTCTAACGGCATTTATACTTTTGCTGAAAACCTTAATGTGCCGGCATTTATATTTATGAGCGTTGTTGTTGCTCTTTTCTTAGGAATGATGAGCAGTGCTGAAGAAATTATACACGATGCCCGTCAGCGAAAGCGCGAAAGCTTTATCAACTTGAGTAACATAGCTTATTTTAATTCTAAAGTTGTGTATGCTTTTATGTTGTCTGCTATTCAAATGGGGCTTTTTGTTGCTATTTCTCATTGGATACTCGAAATACATGGGATGTTTTTTCAGTATTGGTTTGTATTATTTTCTGTGGCTTGTTTTGCCAATATGCTAAGCTTAAACCTTTCGTCTGGACTAAAATCTGTTGTTACTATATACATTGCTATCCCATTGCTTTTGATTCCCCAGCTTTTGCTTAGCGGAACTATTGTAAAATATGACAAATTGCACCCTTATATAAGGTCAGATAAGTACGTACCTTTTATTGGAGATGTTATGACTTCTCGTTGGGCTTATGAAGCCCTGATGGTAGAACAGTTTGTTTATAACCGCTATGGGGACCGGTTTTACCAGTTCGAATTGAATGAGAGCAATGCTACCTACTGCAATAATTATTGGATCCCCGAAGTGCTTAACAGACTTGATATCTGTTTTCAATTGAGGGATGATAGTTTAAAAATTGCCCAATTGACAAGAAGCTTAAAGCTTATATCTAATGAATTAGTTTCTATTTCTAAAGAATTAAAAATTACTCCTTTCAAATATGATTCTCTGTTGATACCTTCGAGGTTTGATAGTTTGGCTTTTGTCAGGGCTTCAAATTATGTAAGACATGCACGTGATATTTCTGTAAAAATACTTAATAATACTATTGAGAAAAAGGATGATTATACTCAAAGATTGATATTAAGAGAGTTTTCAAATGATGAAGGACAATTGGTAAAATTTAAAAATAGATATTTTAACCAGGCTGTGGCAGATGAAGTTCTCGGCAAAACTTCATCTGATCAGATTGCAGTAGTTGACAATTGCTTGATCCGTAAGTTTGAGCCAGTTTTTAACTTTCCTAAAAATAACTTCGGAAGAGCCCATTATTTTGCTCCAGCCAAAAAGATAGGCAATTGGTTTCTTGATACCTTTTATTTTAATATCATAGTTATATGGCTTATGGTGGCCATTTGTTATGTATGCCTTGTTACAAATGTTTTGAAAAGGTTTATGGATAGGATTTCTTTTGAAAAATCCTTGTTTTAAAAGCTTTTGCAAAAGAAAAATTGTGTATTTTATTGTATTTGAGCTTTTTTGAAATGCTCTGTTTCTTGCTTCTGAAGTCGTCTGAGTTGCGTTTAATAATCACCACTTTTTTATATAAATTTAACTCATTGATGTACAATGGCTTGTTATTTTTGGTAGTATTTTACTCGTAGTAATGTTATATTATTCTGGTAGTGGCTTTTTTGTTTATGCCCTTTGCGCTATTCTACTTTTGTCGGACTAACAAATCTGACTAAATATGAAAAAATTATTAACACTGTTACTTGTTGTTGCATTTATATCACAAGTCAATGCCCAGGGGTTTTTGCATCGTGATAAAAAGGCTATTGTTGATGGACAGGGCAATGAGGTTATCTTACGAGGTATTGGCCTTGGCGGATGGATGCTTCAGGAACCTTATATGTTGAACCTTAGTGCTACCAATCAAAGCGATATGCGTGCCCGTTTTGAAAAGTTAATGGGAAAGGAGAATACTGATACTTTTTATACCGTTTGGCGTGCAAATTATATGCAGAAAAAGGATGTCGATTCGCTTGCAGCATGGGGCTTCAATAGTATCAGGTTGCCGATGCACTACAACCTTTTTACTTTGCCTATAGGGAAAGAACCGGTTGAAGGCCAGGATACATGGCTTGAAACGGGTTTTAATCTTGTAGATAGCCTTCTTTCCTGGTGCGAAACAAATAAAATTTATTTAATCCTCGACATGCATGCCACTCCCGGAGGACAAGGCAAAGATGCTGCTATATCTGATTATGTGGACACCTTAAAATCATTGTGGGAGAGCGATCGGAATAAGGCAAAACTTATTGCTTTGTGGAAAAAACTGGCAGAGCGCTATGCTTCTAAAGAGTGGATTGGGGCTTACGACCTTATCAACGAGCCTAACTGGGATTTTGAGAACAGTGGAAATAAAAACGGTTGCAACTGCAATCAAAATGTCCCTTTGCTGAATTTGTACAAAGCACTTATTGATACTATCAGGCTTGTTGATAAAAACCACATGGTTATTGTAGAAGGCAACTGTTGGGGCAATCGATATAATGGCATGTATTCTTTGGCTACGTATGATGATAATATTGCCTTTAGCTTTCATAAATACTGGAATTACAATGATGAAGGTTCTATAAGTGGATTGCTGGGCCTCAGAAATACTTACAATGTACCTCTTTGGTGTGGCGAATCTGGCGAAAACTCTAACAACTGGTACACCAATGCTATCTCTTTACTTGAGAAAAATAAAATAGGCTGGGCCTGGTGGTCGTACAAAAAGTTTAATTCTTACTCAGGAACAAACTCAGTATTGCAAACAGCTGATTATGATAAGATTATTAGCTATTTTAAAAATGGGACTACGACATTGACTGCCGAAACAGCAAAACCAATCTTGATGAAGATGGCTGATAATCTTAAGTTGGAAAATTGTGTAACCAACTATCCTGTTATTGATGCTATGTTTAGACAGGTTAAATCTACCGAAACTAAACCTTATAAGCCAAACAAGGTGCCAGGTGTAATATTTTTCTCCGATTTTGACTTCGGTCGCAACAATTATGCCTATTTTGATACAGATACTGCTAATTACCAGGTTAGTACCAATGCCGGCTTTACTGCCTGGAATTCGGGCTATGCTTATCGCAGTGATGGGGTGGATATTCAGGAATGTACAGATGCAACACTCTCTAATGGTTATAATGTAGGATGGACTGTAGCTGGCGAATGGATGAAATATACTGTGTCTGTCGATAGTACTGCTGCATACCGTCTTCATCTTCGTTTTGCTGGCCAGAATGCCACCAAAATGCACATGACTGTTGATGGTTATGATGCAACTAATGCAATTATCCTTTCAGCTACTGGTGACTGGCAAAAGTGGGCTACAGATAGCTCTGTAGTTGTTGTGCTTACAAAAGGAGTGCATGCTATAAAGTTTTTTACAGATGAAGGAGGGTGTAACCTTAATTATTTCCAGTTAAAAATTGAAGGTGCAGCTAATTCGGTTTCTTTTAAACCAATATCAGCAGGTACTTCATTTGATGGCAAGCGTATAACCCTTGTATTAAGTCACGAGTGTAAAAAGCCTTTTGTGGCTTCTTTAGCAGAATTTGTTGTACAAACCAATAAACGTCAACTTTCTATTGAAAGTATAGGTATAGGTATTGCTGAGTCTGACCGTGTGGTTTATATCAATTTAATTGATACAATTGCTTTTGACGAGATTGTAACTGTTGATTATTCTGGCACTTCAATAATAAACACTACTGAAAATACATTAGATAAATTTGAAAAATTTCCTGTGACCAACAATTTACCTGTTTGTGTTGTTATTCCTGCAAAAATTGAGGCTGAAAGCTATTATTTTCAAAGTGGCCTTCAGACTGAGAGCTGTACTGAAGGTGGGCTAAATTTGGGCTACACTAATGCCGGAGATTATATGGATTATTATATTATGGTCAAAAATGCCGGACAATACCCGGTTTCTTTTCGGGTTTCTGCTCTGAATCCTGGTGGAATAATTGAATTACAAATAATCAATGGCTCAAATAAAACCGTGTTGGGAACTTTTAATGTCCCTCAAACCAATGGATGGCAAAATTGGCAGACTATTTCAGGTACTGTTACTTTAACTCAGGGGAGCCATTTGTTAAGGTTTTACATTAAAAGTCCTGAGTTCAATATCAATTGGTTTAGCATTGGAACGGTTACTGGTATTAGTAAAATGATTAAAAATGAAGAAGTTAAATTATACCCCAATCCATGTTCCAACATTTTGACTATTCAAAGTGATAAGCCTTTGAATAATGCTAAATTTGCTGTGTTTGATGTAACTGGCCGTAAATACGAGGTTATCGATATTTTGCAAAATGCTTGTATTGCTACTATTAATACTGAGCGTTTTGAGGCTGGCAATTACTTTTTAATGGTAACAACCACAAACGGGGTTGTGTCAAAGCCTTTTACTGTTAGGTAAAAACAAACAACCAACTTAATTATACTGCCCTGTCAGGAGCTTTTCTGGCAGGGCTTTCTTTTTTCTGTCAACCTAAAGTTATTTTTATTACATTTGTTTATACTAAACTTTAAATCAAAAAATGATGAAAAACATTACAAAAACCTTATTGTTTCTCGTTGGTTTGTTTGTTTTACCGTCTTTAATTGTATTAGCAGGAAATAAACCCAAAGAAGTTAAAATTCCTTGTGCAGACAAGGGAAGAAGTGATGCTATGTATTTCAGGGCATCAAACTCAGCTAAAAGTAACGATATGGCCAGGGCCAAAGATAAGGCTTTGATGGTTACAAAGCAGATGCTTGCATCGCTTATTGGTAGTACTTTGCAAGCTGTAAACGATAATTTTGCCAGTAGCTCAAGTACTGAGTTTAAGCAATCTATGCAGTCTATCTCTCGTGAAGTTGTCAACCAGCAATTGAAAAGCGTTGCTATTGCCTGTGAAAAAACCGACAAGGGCAAGGATGGCAATTATGAGTGCTTTATCGCAGTTGAGATGCCAAAGGTTGTATTGGTAGAAGAAATTGTAAAAGCTGTGGATGGCAATGATAAGCTCAAAGTCGATTTTGATAAAAAGAAATTTGAGGAAATATTTGATAGTGAAATGAAAAAATTAGAAAATTAATAAAATAAAGGTCATGAAGAATTTAAAAGTTTATATAACAGTGTTAATAGCATTTTTCTGCAGCTCATTTTTGATCGGCCAGAAAGTGCTTGATAAAAGTGGCAAACGGCCCAATTGGGTAAATGGTGTTGTGAAAGATTATATCATCGTTACGGCATCAGGCGAAACAGCTGAATCTGCCCAATCCAATGCTTTGCTGAAAGTAAAAGAACGAATCATCTCTGCTGTGGCCGAAAATGTTCAAACCAGCAGCGATTACTATCGTGGCGACAAAACAGAGAACGGGATTTCAACATTTATCGAAAATTTTGAAACATCAACCCGCACAAAGTCTGCTGATATCCCATATTTGAAAGGTATATCTTTAAGTAAGGCAGAGGAATTTTACTGGGAAAAGGTAAGTGAAAATAATAAAACCCGTTTTTACTATCATTTGAAATATCCTTTTAGCGAAATGGAGCTTAAAAGCCTCATTGTGGACTTTGACATGGCTGACAAACAGCTAACGCTTGAGCTTGAGCAGATTATTGACAGCTCGCAAAATATTACTTCTCTTGAGCAAATCTCATATTTCTCATTGGCCTTACAAAAAATGTCAAAAGCTTTTATAGACCAGAGAAAAGAAAAGGCTGATGTGAATATTGCCAGGTTGAACGAAATGCTCAAATCTGTGGTGCTTTATCCTATTTCCAATACCCTTGGCGAAGTCAGATATTCGCTCAAGATTGGCGATAAAGTGGTTACTACTGCTGCCAAACCTAAGGTTACTTCGGTAAACAACTGCGCTAAAATTACCGAGGTGTTGAACAACCAAACCGAATGGGTGATTAAATACAATTATGATGGTTGTTTTGACGACCCGGCCAACGCTATCGTTGTTTCTTACAGCATGAGCCCAAGTATGAAAAACAATTTTCCTTTTGATGTGAATGCCAACAAGGCTCAAATTTTCCTCAAAGGCAATGTAATCCTTACCAAAATAAGTGATCAGGGTAGTACAGTAAATGCAAAATGCCGTATGACGGTCATTTCTAAGTTCAATAGCCCTGTTACTATTGATAAAATAACCCTTGTATGGAACAATTATCCACCACTGGTAATTGATAACTTTAATAAACAAATCCAAGGCAAAGGCGAACATGAACTGGTTTTTGACCTGCCTCAAGCTATTGATAAAGCCAAATGTAGCGCTTCTGCCAAAGCTACTATAAACGGCAATATTCAATATCGCTCTGTGGTTGGCGAAAAGTCAACTTTTAATATTTATGACCAGGATATGACTACTGACTGGTAGAATTTATAGAGGTAAAATTAATTCAATATTTTAGACCTTCAGTATGTTAGTGTTTGTTACCCTGTTTTAATGCCGGGGTTGAATAAAAAGAATGCAAAGTTTTAGTAATCAATGTTAAAGCTTTGCATTCTTTTTTTTATTGTTTTATCCCAAATTGAGCATTAAAAGCGCTTAATCGGTTAAGAAATTGTAATTCAATGATTTAACAAAATTTTTTGAACAATTTTTTAATCAACTTGTCAAAGTTTATAACATGAAGGTTAACCCAACTAAATCATATAGTTCGGTAAGAAATAGCTTCCCATTGATTTTAAATTGAGTTTGTCTAATATGGTACTTCGTAAATAAATTTATTGTCTATAACGAGTAATGGTATAAATTTTATAAGAGGAAAAATTGTTTTGTATTTTAAAAATCTTTCATTTTTAAGTAAAAAAATGAAAGTATTACATTTTTTTTAATAATGAAGAAATATTGAAAGCGCTTTTGAAAGGGTTTAAAGGGTTAGGTATGTATATTTGAACATAATTAAATTACAATAATATATTTGATAGAATGTCAATTTTTTGAGTAGATAATAGGTGTTAACAAATCTACCATTAAATAATGGTTTGTAATTTGTTTATATTTAGTTAGTTGTATGAGTATGGGAAAGGGCTGGTTGAAATTTTTTCAAGTCCCTTTTCTTTTTAGGATATTTTGATGCGTTTCAGGACTTTAATGAAAATTCAATATTTTAGTTTAGCTAACCTTATTAAAACCAACCTATTTTTTCCTTAAAAGGGAAAGATTACTCTCTTATATTGGGTGGGTTTGTGAAATATAAAGCCTCTACCAAACGATAATGAATAAAGAATCTTTAAAAGTTTTAATTATTTAAAATCCCTGATAAATAAAGAAAAGTGTTTTTTTAACTATTTCTTAAAGTTTGAGTTTGAGCAGTGGTTGTTTGTTAAAAATCTTTCATTTTTTGTTTAAAAATTGAAAGAGTGGATAAATAGGGGGTTAAATGAACTAATATTAATAATATCAGCATAAAGATTGAAAGGTTTCGCAATAGGCAGTCTATACTTTTGGTTTCGTTAACAAATTTTATACTAACTATTAATTAAATGTTTATGATTGGAAAAAATTACACAACCAAGCGTAGGGTTAGCCTTTTCCGGGGAGTAGCCTTATTGCTATTTCTTGTGCTTGCAAATTCAATATTTGCGCAAGAAAAAACCATTACCGGTACTGTGGCAGATAAATCAGGTATGGTGCTGCCAGGTGTAAATGTTATTATTAAAGGGACTACAAAAGGGACTGTAACCGACCTTGACGGTAAGTTTTCTTTGAGAGTTCCTGATAATAATGCTGAATTATTAATTTCATTTGTTGGTTATGAGAATCAGGAGATTAAAGTAAATGACCAAACTACGTTTTCTGTTGTTTTAACTGAGAATGTTAAAGAAATTGACCAAATTGTTGTAGTAGGTTATGGTGTTCAGAAAAAAAGCGATTTGACCGGGGCCGTAGCTTCTGTTTCAAGTGAAAAACTTGCCAAAACTCCTGTTACCGGGTTAGACCAGGCTTTACAAGGTATGGCTGCTGGGGTTAATATCATTCCTGTTACCGGAAGGCCTGGTAGTGGAGTTAATATCCAGGTGAGAGGGATTAGCTCTATCAATGGTACAAAACCTAAGATTATTTTGGATGGTGTGGCTCAGGACGATGATGCATTGAACCGTATTAACCCGGATGATGTTGAGTCTATTGAGGTCTTGAAAGATGCATCTTCAGCTGCAATTTATGGAGCTTCGGGTGGTAATGGTGTTATTATTGTGACAACCAAGAAAGGTAAATCTGGAGATATCAGGGTGAACTATAATGCTTATATGGGTATTGATAATGTTATCAAAAAACTTGACCTGATGAACTCACAACAATGGGTTGAACTTGTTGAAGAAATGTCAACCTCAAAAAAACCTTTTACTACCAATCCGGATACCTTTAAAACTTATGATTGGCAAGATATCTTTTTTAGAGAAGCTATCTCGCAAAATCATGACCTTTCAATTTCTGGTGGTAGCGACAAGTCAACATTTTTGTTAAGCTCAAGCTATAGTAAAGAAGAAGGTATTATTAAAAACACTGACCACCAACGGTTTACTTTGCGTTTAAACTCAGAACACAAAATTAACAAGTATGTTACTTTTGAAGAAAAGATATCTTATGTAAATAATGTAACAAAGGGTTTTGCAGATTGGGAATATTCTGGTTATTATCAAAACCCTGTAATGGCTGCATATCAGATGATCCCTTATCAGCCTGCATATAAAGAAGATGGTACCTGGACAGAACCTTATGGAGGTGTGACAAACCCTATGGTAGGCATTGATATGAAAAACAATACTATGCGCAGCAATAACTTTGAGGGTAACTTTAGTGTAAATATTACCCCTCTTAAAGGCCTGACTTATACTTCAAGGTTTACACAAGGCTTGAATTTTGGGGATAATAAGGAATATCAGGCTAAATATTTTGCTTCTGCTACAAACAGAAGAGACCAAAATGCTTTGATTCAAAGCATGAACAGGGGATTGAGCTGGAATGTTCAAAATATTTTAACTTATACTAATACGTTATTTGATAGCCACAATTTTTCTGTCATGGCTGGACATGAAGCCGGCAAATGGTGGGGCTATGATATTAGTGGCCAGCGTGTAGATATGCCAAGTGATATGGACGAACTTCTTTACTTGTCAATGTCAACAAATGATACACTTGCAAAACAGGTTGTTGAAGGTAGTGGGTACGAAGGAAGGAGCTACCGCTATTTTGGACGTTTAAACTATGACTACAAGGGAAAATATCTTTTGACTGTCAATGTCAGCCGTGACTATCATTACAGCTTTGGCCCTGCAAACAGGGGCGGTACATTCCCTTCATTCTCTGTTGGATGGAAATTTACAGAAGAAGAATTTGTAAAAAATAATATCAGTGTGCTGAATTTTGGTAAAATCAGGTATGGTTATGGACAAACCGGGGCTAATGCCAAAACTGGTTATCCTTACCTGACAACAGTAAAGACCCCTGCTAAATATATGTATGCGGTTAATGGTACTACAGCTAGTATTGGTGCAGGACCTGAGCAAATAGCCAACCCTGCTATTAAATGGGAATCTATCAACATGACCAATGTTGGTTTGGATCTTGGTTTCTGGGACAACAAACTGACCCTCTCTGCTGAATACTTTATCAAAACCAATGATGGTATGATTATGCAACAACAAGTACCTTTTACTGTTGGTGCATACGATATGACTTTGCCTGAAGTTAATATTGGAAGTATTGAAAACAGAGGTTTTGAATTGACTGTTGGTCATAAAAATACAATTGGCGATTTGAAGTATTCAATGGATTTTAATATTTCTTTCATAAAGAATAAAATTATTGACCTTGCCACAGACTCTTTGTTGAATGGCGGGGTACACGTTGTATCTCCTATTACATTGACCCGTGAAGGTGGGGCTGTGTCTGAGTATTATGGATACAAGACAAATGGTCTTTTCCGTGAGACAGATCCTATGATTGCTAAAGTAAAAGGTACAAAAACTACTTATATTATGGCAAATCAGACATTTTTTATTAAAGCCAATGGCGATACAGCATATTTTCAACCAATTGCACAACCTGGAGATGTTAGGTATGTGGATGTAAATGGTGATGGTATTATGGATAATAAAGATAAAGTATCTCTTGGTAGTCCGCTTCCTAAGTTCACTTTCGGGTTTATGGTTAACCTTGAATACAAGATGTTTGATTTAAATGCTTTCTTCAACGGCTCTTATGGCAATAAAGTATTTAATGGTACAAAACAATATTTGTATTATGCACAAGGTTATGGCAACAGGGCTGCTGCTTTTGCTAACAGGTACAAGAATGAAGTTGTAAAAGATGGAGTTGTTGTGGTTCATGCAAATAAAGATACTGATATTCCCCGTTTCAACTCAGACAACTATGCTAAACCATCAGACTTTTATGTAGAAGATGGTTCATATATCAGGTTGAGAAGTATTCAGTTAGGGTTTACTGTACCTAAATCTATTACCCAAAAGATGGGTATTGGCAGGTTCAAAGTTTATGTAGGGGCCAAGAATTTGTTTACTATTACAAATTATAGTGGCGTAGATCCTGTAGTTTCAGGTGGTACCAATGTTATGGCACAAGGTATTGATATTGGAGGTTATCCAGCAACAAAAACTTACTTAGCTGGTATTAACCTTGAATTTTAATATAGGTAAAATTTAAAAAAAATTAACATTTATGATAAATAAAAATTTAAAATATATATCGGTTGCTTTGCTTGCTATTTCGGCATTAAGCTGCAAAGAAAGTTACCTTGATACGAAGCCTGTGGCCCAACAAATGGGTAGTACATTTTATTTGACTCAGCAGGCAGGGGAGCAAGCTGTAATTACAGCTTATGCTCAGTATAACAATGTACAATTAGATATGCACTTGGTTATGGCACCTGATGTTATTTCTGATGATGCTGAGGCTGGTGGAGAGTATGTAAATGAGGTTCCTAGTTATGAAAATCTTAACAGGCTTATTATGCTGCCTACAGCTGGCGAATTTGAAACTGTTTACGGTTCTTTGTTTAAAAGTATTTACTTTGCTAATGTTGCATTGCAATATTTACCAGGGATTTTGACCGTAGATAAGGAAGCTGATCCTGCTGTTATCAATCGTTTGATGGCAGAATGTAAGTTTATCAGGGCTTTAGATTATTCATACCTGGTAAGATATTTTGGTCCTGTTGCATTAGTTGATCATCCTCTTGGTGCAGACGAATATTTTCAGAAAAATGCAACTTTGAAGCAATTGTATGATTTTATGGAAAAAGATCTTAAAGAAGCAATTGCTGTGTTGCCTGAAAGAAGTGCTATGACTGAAATTGGAAGGGCATCAAAAGGTGCAGCAAAAACCTTGATGGCCAAGAACCTTCTTTTTGAGTCTTCTTATGCAAAATATTATCCTGGGGACGAACGTTTTGCAGGGATGAAAGAACGCTGGGCTGAAGCCTTGGATTATGCCGAACAGGTTATTAATTCAGGTCAGTATGCTTTAGTGGGCAAAGATGGCGGCAGGTTCAAATGCTGGAGAAGCCCTAAAGCCAATGCGTACAGGTTCCTGTTTACTTCTGATGGAGATAATTCTTCTGAAGGAATATATGAAATACAGAACATTATAGATGGTAAAGGCTGGGCTGAAGCCCGAGGCAATGCGATTTGTCAATTTGGTTCTGCCCGTAGAATAGTAAAAGCAGACGGATCTACCGACAACTCAGGATACTGGGGGCTTGATTTGCCTGCCGATGGTTTGGTAAACGAATTTGAACCTGGCGATCCCCGCTTACGTGCCGGTATTGCTATTGAAGGAAATGGCGATTCTATTGAAGTCCAAGGGGGCAAGAGATATCTCATCAGCTTTGAAAAGTCTGTAACTAAGACTTATATGACTAAATATGAAAGCTCCGGAAAAGAATTTAAAGATGTTGGTGGCCCTTGGCACAGTGCCCCTATGAATATCAGATTGATGCGTTATGCCGATGTGTTGTTGATGGCTGCTGAAGCTGCCGTTATGCTTGGCCAAAACGATAAAGCGCTTAACTATATCAATCAGGTTAGGACACGGGCAAGGTTGTGTGGCCCTGATGGAAATACTGTTCCGGCCAACTTGACAGGCACAGTTACCCTGAATGATATTATTCATGAGCGCAGGGTTGAACTATACCTTGAAGGGCATCGTTATTTTGATTTGGTCCGTTGGAACCTTGCCAAAAAATATCTGAACCACTTTACTGAAGATGGATATCAGGTTATTTACGAGTCTCCAAAGCATGACTTTATGCCTTTCCCTCAGAAAGAGATAAACACAAATCCTAATCTGAAACAAAATCCGGGTTGGTAAAAAGTGTTCTTTATAAATATACTCTTCCTCTTCAGAATTTGGGGAAGGGTATATTTGAGTTTACTTTTTTAATGATTTTAGTTGGTTGATTGTAATTAAAGGAAGGGTTTTGCTTGTTTGGCATGCCCTTTCTTTTAACTATTAATTAAAAAAATAGTTTGCATTAATAAGCTACTTTTATTTTTCAACTATCTATTGGGGCTGTAACCTATCTGCTAAGAAACTTTAAATGGGATAAAAAGCATGCTATAAAAGCAGGTTTAACTTTAGAAATTAAAAAAATAAAATCTCTTTTCAGTTTATAACGTAATACATACACTAATTTTATACTAACTAAATACAAACAAATTATGAAAAGAAGATTATTTATTACAGTTATGGTTTTGGTGGCATTTTTATGTTATCCAAAGTCCTTTGCAAATACTTGGTACGATAGTGCTCAAGTGCGTATAGACAGCTTACGCAAAGGTAATTTTACCTTTAAAATTGTCGATAAAGATGGCAATGCTGTTCAGGACAGCGTAAAAGTTATTCATCGAAAACATGAGTTTCCCTGGGGGATATCAATTGATTTGCCTTATAACGCTACTGTGCCTAATACCTATACTGCATCTTCTGCTATTATTGCTCCTGCAGACTCTGAAGTATATCGAACCGAAAGGTGGGCTGCATATTTGGCTTATTTGCTTCCGGCCGAAAAAGGGAAGAAGTATAAAATTACTGTCAAACTTTCTGAGAACTGGTTTGATGCCGCAGGAAAAAGAATTTTTGACACCTATGTAGATGGACAAAAAAAGATTGAAAATATTGATAAATATATTTTGGGAGGAGGAAAATATAAACCTTTTGACACCTCAATCAATGTAGTTGCTACAGACTCTGTTATTCACCTTACATTTCAGTCAAGTTTAGATAATGCTGCCGTAATGGGTATTGTTTTGGCAGACAGTGTTGGCAATGCTATCCTTCGTATCAATTGTGGCGGAGAAGCCATGACCACCAAAAGTGGCAACAGTTATGTCAGCGATTTGGCATATATAGATTTGAATGCAAAATCTCCTTCTACCACTTCGGATGACTGGTACAAGGCTGTTATGTTGAAATATTTTAACTATGGTGTTTGTGGCAACCAGTTTAAGTGGAGCGGCATTGAACCTAACAGGGGACAGCTTAATTATGCCCCTTTTGAAAATACTTTAGGCTGGTTCAAAAAGGTAGGCTGGGATATGCGTGCCCACACGCTGCTTTGGGGTGGTACCAGTAGTACCGATTATCATGAATTGCCTAAGTGGGTTGGCGAATTACCGGGCAAAGCCATGTATGATACTTGTAAAATGCGCGTTAAACGTGAAGTTACACGCTATAAAGGTATTGTTCGTGAGTATGATGTGATGAACGAGCCTACCCATGCAACTTATTTACAATCGAAAGCCGGGGACTCAATCAATTGGAACTGCTTCAAATGGGCTTACGAGGCCGATCCTACTGCCAGGTTTTTTGTGAACGATTACAATATTATTGAGTATCAGGATCAGACAGATAATTTCATTAAGCTGGTTAAGAAAATGCTTGAAAAAGGAGCTCCTGTTACTGGTATTGGTGCTCAATGCCATATTGGGGCCACTACAGATATTGATAACTTTAAAAAACGTTTTGACCAGCTTAGCCAGTTTGGCCTTCCTATTAAGGTTACCGAGTTTGATATGAACGCGTTAAAGGTTAGTCAGCAACAACATGCTATTGAAGCTGCTAAAATGATGCGCCTTTGTTTTTCTCATCCTGCTATTGAAGGTTTTATTTTTTGGGGTATTATGGACCCGGGTTGGGCCGATGGTGTAGCTAACCTTTTAAACGAAGACAGAACTCCTAAGATTGTTGCTGATACGGTCTATCACCTTATTCACAATGTTTGGACTACAAAAATAACCGATAAAACCAATGCTTCCGGTATGTTTACTTTCAAAGGCTACTACGGAGATTATGACATCCTTGTCAAAGTTGGAGATACCTGGAAGAAATATTCAATACCTTATAAAAAAGCGTTTAAGGATAGTGTTTTTGTCCTGAACGAAATCATGGGCGTGGCTACAAGCCCTGAAGTTGAAAAAGTAAAGGTCAATGCCCCCTCAACCATTGAAATTACTTTTAATAAAAAAATGAAAGACCCATCTGCTGATGCTTATAGTTTTAAGGTTTTTGACAACTCTACCAATTATGTTAAAAGTGCAGCCTTGAAAAATGGAGATTCTACTACCATTGTTTTGACAATGAATACTGCATTTAAAGAAAGACAATTCATGCCAGTTTCTTATTATCCTGGCAATGTTGAGTCTGCTGATGGCGGAAAACTCGAAGCATTTGGGCCGGTGCTTGACAACAACCTTGTTTCGGCATATCTTTCTTCTTCAACAAGCAAAAATGGGAAAAAGGTGTTAGTTGCATTCAACGGCAAATTGGCTGATACCTCACTTAATGCTGCTAATTTTGCTGTAAAAGTGAACAATGTAAACAATGCTATTACAGCAATAGCCCTTTGTCCAACAAAAGATACCGTATATCTTACTATTGCAAATCAGGTTGTAAATAAATCTGATGTAGTTACAGTTACATATACGCCTGGTTCTTTAATTACTTCGGATAGCATGTATGTTGCTGCTTTTTCTGCTAAATCTGTGACTAATGCTATATTGGAAGCAAAATGTGTTGCTGCTGTTACTGATTATAACGGAACACAGGTCTTACTCTCATTCAACCAATATATGACACTTCCGGCCGGAGTTGAAAACAATTTTAAAATAAAAGTAAACGGTGTAGAAGTTGCCATTGAAAAAGCTGAACTGAAAAGTAATGACAGCCGTATCCTGATATTTACACTTTCTTCAACTTTTTATAAAGGAGATGAGCTTGCTGTAAGTTATGAACCTGGAACTTTAATGTCTGTAGATGAAGTTGTAGTGGCTAAATTTTCTATTACTGCTACTAACCGAAGCAAGATAGTGTCTGTAGAAAGCTTAGAAAGCGCCAATGCAAAGTATTATCCCAACCCTGTGGAGGATAGATTGTATTTGGCCAATACTTCAGAATATACTATGGCTAAGGTTACTGACCTTTCGGGCAAGGTGTTGCTTCGTTCAAAAATCAACATGGGAGGTATTACAGAACTTAATACTTCGAATTTAAAAAGTGGTATTTATTTCATTGTCCTTTCTAACAATAAAAAACAACTTGTTTCAAAAGTGGTAAAAAAATAAACATTCATAACAAACCGGGTGATGGCAAATGCTATTGCCCGGTTTATAAAAAAGATACCAAAGTTTGGCTTACAGATAAAAATATCGACAGAAGGCATTTTTCATAATTGATTAAATATCCATGAAGGATAATAAAACAACATATCAGACACAAAGCATGAATAATTCATATTCGTTGTCTTTTCCCCGAAATAAAAACATTGCAAATGAAATATCCTTGTTTGGGCAAATGCTTAGCAAATAGGCATTGTCCGGGCAGTCAAAATATAGGGTCTAATTAGAAATATAGTAACATATTAATACGAAATGCGGATGAAAAGAAAAACATGCACATTATTAGCTTTAGGAATTTGTATGGGGGTGTGGGGCCAGATGATGCCTTTTCAGAATCCGGAGTTAAGTTCACAAGAACGGGCTCAGGACTTAATATCTCGTCTTACAATTGAAGAAAAAGTTACGCTGATGTGCGACCAGAGCGATGCAATACCTCGTTTGGACATCAAAAAATTCAACTGGTGGAGTGAAGCTTTACATGGGTATGCCAACAACGATAGTGTAACTGTGTTTCCTGAACCAATTGGTATGGCAGCCTCATTCAATGATGAGTTGCTTTTTAAGATTTATGATGCTGTATCAGACGAAGGACGTGCCAAGTATCACCAATGGTTGCGCAGGGGCAATGAAAATAAGCGTTTTTTGAGCCTTTCGGTATGGACACCGAATGTAAATATATTTCGTGATCCGCGTTGGGGTCGTGGCCAGGAGACCTATGGAGAAGACCCTTATCTTACTTCCCGTATGGGCGTTCAGGTAGTTAAAGGGCTACAGGGGCCTGCTGATGCTAAGTATAAAAAACTCCTTGCTTGTGCCAAGCATTATGCAGTGCATTCGGGTCCTGAATGGAGCCGTCATCAACTAAACCTTAATAATGTTGATCCTCGCGATTTGTATGAAACCTATTTGCCTGCATTTAAAGCATTGGTGCAGGACGCTGATGTCCGTCAGGTAATGTGTGCTTATCAACGTTTGGATGATGAACCTTGCTGCGGAAATACAAGGCTTTTGCAACGTATTTTGCGCGAAGAGTGGGGCTTTAAGCATATTGTAGTTTCTGATTGTGGTGCTATAACCGACTTTTTTACCAGTCACAAAGTGTCATCAACTCCTGTACATGCTGCATCTAAAGGGGTATTGGCAGGAACAGATGTTGAATGCGTGTGGGAAAATTACCCGTACAAAACCCTTCCCGATGGAGTTAAACGAGGGTTACTTAAAGAAGAGGATGTTGATAAAAGCTTGATGTGTGTATTGGTTGGTCGGTTTGAACTGGGTGATTTTGATGATGACAAGTTAGTGCCTTGGGCGCAAATCCCTGCTTCTGTTCTTAACTGCGAAAAGCATAAAAAGCTTGCTTATGAAATGGCACAGCAGTCAATGACATTGTTGCAAAATAAAAAGAACATCCTGCCATTGTCAAAAACGTCAGGGAGAATAGCTGTTATTGGCCCTAATGCAAATGATAAAGTAATGCTGTGGGGAAATTATAATGGTACGCCAATTGAAACAGTTACTATCCTTGATGGTATAAAAACAAAGCTTTCGGATAAAAAGGTTTTTTATGATAAAGGTTGTGACCTTGTAGAAGATAAAGTAACAGACAGCTATTTTGGACAACTATCGTTTGAGGGTAAAAAAGGCTTTAAAGTAACATATTGGAACAACCCTGAAATGAAGGGTGATGCTGTTATAACTCAGTATATCACCGATCCGATAAAAAAAACAACTGCAGGGCAGCACGAATTTGCTTCGGGGGTAAAACTTGAAGGTTTTTCGGCTTTATTTGAAGCTGAATTTGTGCCCAAAGTATCTGAAGAGTTGATTTTTAAAGGTGGGGCAACCGGTTTTTTTGAACTGGTTGTAAATGGCGATACTCTCAAGAGATACCACAACTGGAGAACTTTACCTTCACGGATCCCATTGAAGGTTGAAGCCGGGAAAAAATACAATATTAAAATTAGCTATGCCCAGCTCAACAATTGGCAGGCCAATATTGAGCTTGACTTTGGCAAAGAAGTAGATGTTGACTATACTGGACTTATCAATAAACTTAAGGGAATAGAAACTGTTGTGTTTGTTGGAGGCCTCTCTGGTAATCTCGAAGGTGAAGAAATGCCTGTGTCTTATCCGGGTTTCAAAGGGGGCGACCGTACCAATATTGAGCTGCCTTTGGTACAACGCAACTGCTTGAAAGCCTTGAAACAGGCTGGTAAAAAAGTTGTTTTTGTCAATTGTTCCGGTTCGGCCATAGCGTTGACCCCTGAAACCGAAAGCTGTGATGCGATTTTGCAGGCATGGTATGCCGGAGAGTTAGGAGGAATGGCTGTTGCCGATGTCTTATTTGGAGATTACAACCCCTCCGGGAAGTTGCCTATTACATTTTATAAAAGCTCTGATCAATTAAAGGATTTTGAAGACTATTCGATGAAAGGCCGCACGTACCGATTTATGGACGATGCATTGTTCCCTTTTGGCTATGGGCTGAGCTATACCACATTCTCGATTGGAAACGCAAAGCTTAACAAAACATCTTTAAATAAAGGTGATTCACTTGTTCTTAATATTCCTGTTATCAATGCCGGAAAAAGAAACGGGACTGAGATTGTCCAGGTATATGTTCGCAAGGTAAATGATACAGATGGCCCCTTAAAAACACTGAAAGGCTTTAAAAGATTGAATGTATCTGCCGGGAAGACTGCTCAGGCTGTTATTTGCCTGCCATACAATTCATTTGAGTTTTACGACCGTACAACTGGCAAAATGACTGTTGCTGCTGGTGAGTATGAAGTTTTCTACGGAAACAGCTCTGATAAAAAGGATTTGAAAACTGTAAAAATTACTGTTCAATAAAAACTTATAAAATATTTTAATCATGCTTAAACATACATTAGTAGCGCTATTATCTGTATTTAGCCTGTTTGGTGTTGCCCAGCAGCCAACGGTTATTGAAGATTTTAAACCATCAACGCTCAATCAGCCCGGGAAAGAATACCCTATGGTAAACTCGCAGGGGTATGCCCGTTTTCGTGTCATAGCTCCTGAAGCTCAAAGTGTTATTGTTAGCCTTGGATTAGGGGGCAAAGGAGGAACTAAGCTTGTCAAAGGGGCAGATAGTGTTTGGACAGGGACAACAGAAGGCCCTATGGACGAAGGCTTTCACTACTATCATTTGACTATTGATGGCGGTATCTTTAATGATCCCGGAACTTTGAACTTTTTTGGTTCGACTCGCTGGGAAAGTGGAATTGAAATACCAGCCCATGATAAAGATTTTTATGCATTGAAAGATGTACCTCATGGTAATGTCCAACAGGTATTGTTTCCATCCCCAAGTACCAACAGCGTGCGCAGGGCTTTTATTTATACCCCTCCCGGATATGGTAAAGATAAAAATAAAAGGTATCCTGTGTTGTACCTGCAACATGGATGGGGCGAAGATGAAACAGCCTGGAGCAACCAGGGACATGCAAACCTGATTATGGACAACCTCATTGCCGAAGGTAAGGTTAAACCTTTCATTATAGTGATGACGTACGGAATGACCAACGAAATCAAGTTTGGAACTTTGAAAAGCTTTGATATAAAACCATTTCAGACAGTACTTGTAAATGAACTGATACCTTATGTAGATGCTAACTTTCTGACACTTTCAGACAGAAACAATCGTGCTATGGCCGGATTGTCTATGGGAGGCATGGAAACGAAAATGATAACCCTTGCCAATCTTGATAAATTTGCTTATATCGGGTTGTTTAGCGGAGGGACATTCTCAATGGAAGATGTTAACAATACTCCTGGTTTTAAAGAAAAAGTGAAGCTGGCTTTCGTTAGTTTCGGTAGCCGCGAGTTAGAGCACCGCTGGCCTGGTTTTGGCGGAGGCGATCCAAAAGAGAATGCAGAGGCCCTAAAACAAGCTGGTATAAACAGTGTTTTCTATGTTTCACCCGGAACAGCCCACGAATTTCTTAGCTGGCGCCGTAGTTTACGCGAAATGGCCCCACTATTATTCAAATAAGGATTGAGAGTATTAATTTTTTGGTAATGAGCCGAAGGCTTTCCAGTTTTCAAAAACCTGGAAAGCCTAAGCTGCTAAATCAGCAATTTTGACCCAAGACCATTTTTTTAAATTATACAAAAATCAATGAATATTAAACCTATCCATGCTTTGTTGACGGTATTACTTGCAAGTCAAATAAGCTTTGCTCAAAATACCCCTTCTGTCGTAAAGGAAGATTTCAGACCTTCATCGGTCAATCAGCCCGGGAAGCAATATCCGCAAGTAAACTCTGAAGGCCGGGTGCGTACAAGCATTACTGCGCCTGAAGCCAACAAAGTTCAACTTGATATTGGCGGGGTGAAATATGACCTGGTTAAGGACGCAAATGGTGTATGGACTGGCGAATCTGCCCCGCAAGATGAAGGGTTTCATTATTATCAGCTCAATATTGACGGGGCATCTGTTCCTGATCCGGGAACCAAATACTATTATGGTGCCGGACGCTGGGGTAGCGGGATAGAAATACCTGCGCCAGACCAGGATATCTATGCTTTAAAAGATGTCCCTCATGGCTTGGTAAGCGAGGTGGTTTATTTCTCAAAAATCACTCAGGCATGGCGTTGCTGTATTGTTTACACTCCTGCCGGATATGAAACAAACGCCAATGTTCGCTATCCGGTGCTTTATCTTCAGCATGGAAGTTTTGAAGATGAGACTGGTTGGTCAAGCCAGGGAAAAGCTAACCTGATACTCGACAACCTTATTGCTGATAAAAAAGCTGTTCCGATGATTATTGTAATGGACAATGGTTATGCTTTTAAACCACAGGAAGGAGAAAATAAGAAACCTTTATTGGTTTTTGAAGAGGTAATGATGCAAGAAATTATCCCCATGATAGATTCCCGCTTTAGGACTATTGCTGATAAAAGGCACCGTGCTATTGCCGGTTTGTCAATGGGGGCCAACCAAACCTTGCGCATTGCCATGAACAATCTTGCAGCTTTTTCTGCTTATGGCGGATTTAGTGGCACTGCCAATTATCCAAGTGCCGATGAAATTGACCCTGTAACCTTTCTTGATGGAAAATTTGCTGAAGGTAAGGCTGTAAATCAACAATTGCCTGTCTTTTTTCTCAGTTTAGGTACAAAAGAGCCTAATCCATTTCCGGGTTCAGTAGGGGCCTTTCGCAAAATGCTTGACAAACAGGGCATCAAATATAGCTTTTACGAGTCGCCTGGTACAGCCCATGAATGGCAGACCTGGCGGAGATCTTTGTATCAGTTTGCCCAGTTATTGTTTAAATAGATTTTCAAAATTTTGAACAGTTGAAGTTTATGAAATTTTTAGCCATCAGGAATTACTTAGCTTTTACTATTTTGACTTTGTTGCTTTGTTCGATGGGCATTGCCAAAGCTCAGTTGAAAGAAAACTCAGTTGCGGCAACAACAAACATTGCTCAAAACCTGTGTCCTTGTATTATGCCCGATAACAGTGTTTTTTTTCAGGTAAAAGCTCCCAACGCCCAAAAAGTACAGATTGATTTGGGGAAAAAGTATGATATGGTGAAAGCTACTAATGGCGTTTGGTCTGTTCGTACAGAGCCTGTGGTACCTGGTTTTCACTACTATTTTTTGGTGATTGATGATGTCCCTGTTGCTGACCCTGCAAGCCAATCGTTCTATGGAACAGGGAAGATGACGAGTGCAATTGATATTCCTGAAAAAGGTATAGATTTTTATGACATAAAGGATGTCCCACATGGTTCAATTAGTTCAAAATACTATTATTCTAAAGTAGATAATTGCTGGAAGAGGCTTTTTGTTTATACCCCTCCCGGATATGACCAAAATACCAATATGAAGTATCCGGTAATATATATTCAGCACGGTGGTGGGGAAGATGAAACCGGTTGGGCAATACAGGGCAAAACCGACCTTATTCTTGATAACTTAATTGCCGGTAAAAAAGCTAAACCTATGATAATTGTAATGGCTAACGGAAACTCAAGGGCAGGAATTGGAGGCTATACAAGTGAAGCAATGGCAAGGTTTAAAAAGGAGATGACTCAAAATATTGTCCCGTTTGTAGATGAAAACTACAGAACATTGGCTGATGCTAAAAATCGTGCTATTTGTGGATTATCTATGGGAGGTGGACAATCGTTTTATGTTGGACTTCAAAGCCTTGAATATTTTAGTTCGGTTGGGATATTCAGTTCGGGAATTTTTGGGGGTATTCGTAATCCTTCAGGCAAAGAGTTTAATGCTGAAACGGAAATACCCGGTTTGTTGTCAAAATCGGATGAATTCAACGCAAAGCTTGATTTGTTTTATATATCCTGTGGAGAACAAGACCCCAGAATTGAATTTACAAAGAAAGCGGTGGATGTTATGAAAAAAAATGGATTAGAAGTTGAATTCAATTCTTTTCCTGGTGATCATGAATGGCAAGTATGGAGAAAATCCTTACATGATTTTGCTTCCAGAGTTTTTAAATAGCATTATTTAAATATAATAACAAACAAATACAATGAATATCAGGAAAATATTATTTCACACTTTAAGCTTTTTGCTGATAATATTTCCGGCGCTTGTAAGAGGGCAACAGGCTAATGTCAACCTTGACTATAACCCTCAAAAAAACACCGAAGGCCTTATTCCGTTTAGCGCCCCGTTAAATTCGCCTGAGGTACATGATGACCAGACGGTTACTTTTCGGTTAAAAGCCCCAAAGGCGCAGGAAGTAAAATTGGCAGGTGTGGCTATCCTCACTGCTCTTGGTAAGGGAAAAGAGATGGTGCCGTTTACCAAAGGCGATGATGGAGTTTGGACATTAACTGTGGGCCCGCTTAAACCCGATATGTATGCATATCATTTCAATGTTGACGGAGTGCAGATAACCGACCCTTCCAATACTTACGCGGCTTTTACCGCTATGCCGCCATATAGCCAGTTAATTGTTCATGGTAGCGGGCCTGCTTATTACGATGCACAAAATGTCCCGCACGGGACAGTAACCCGTCATATTTATCATTCAGAAGTTACTAATGGTGAGCGCGAACTTTACGTTTACACTCCTCCCGGATATAAACCTGATAAAAAATATCCAGTGTTGTACCTTCTGGGTGGAAGTGGAGAGCTTCCTTCAAACTGGGTGTACGATGGCAGGGTCAATTTTATCATGGACAACTTGCTGGCAGAAGGAAAAGCAGTGCCAATGATTATAGTTATCCCTAATAATCAGGTTGTTCATCGCAATCATCCGAAACATGCCGAATTGACCTTTGATATTTTTGAAAAGGAACTTAGAAACCATGTTGTTCCTTTGATTGATCAAAACTACAGTACTATTAAAGAACCTAAAGGGCGTGCTTTGTCTGGACTTTCGATGGGAGGCCGCCACAGTATGTATATTGGCTTTCGTTCGCTTGATTTGTTTGCCAATTTTGGTATTCTTAGCGCTGGCGATGTCGAAGCCGAAAAGTCTTTAGCTCAATTTTTAAATGACCCTAAAGTAAATAACAAAGTTGATTACCTTTTTGTCGGACAAGGCACTGAAGAAGCAAATGGCTTTATGGGCCAACGCTGCATTGCTTTGCATGAGGCATTGGCCAGACATAATATTGAACATGAATATTATGTAGGCGGATACGGTGGCCATGATTGGGCTACCTGGCGTCATCTCTTGTATTATAGGTTTCTTCCCAATCTTTGGAAAAAAATTAACAATATAAAAAAATAATCATGAAGCAAATAAACTTGTTAGTGGCTGCATTTGTCTTGTTTGGTATTGTAGCCTGTAAAAAACAAATCACCGGGCAGGTGGAAGTGGAAGGCGGGATTATCCAGGGTATAGTTACTGAGGATTTGACCATCTTTAAAGGGGTACCTTTTGCAGCTCCCCCGGTTGGCGATTTGCGTTGGAAAGCTCCACAGCCTGTTGTAAAATGGGAAGGCGTAAAACAAACTACCGAATTTGCCCCGGCTCCAATGCAAGGTGGTAACCCTGTTTCGGGCAAAAGTGAAGACTGTCTGTATTTGAATATATGGACTCCGGCCAAATCTGTCGATGAAAAATTGCCTGTTTTGGTATGGATTTACGGCGGAGGTTTCAGTTTTGGCTCTACCTCAGATCCGGTACATAATGGAGAACATTTGGCACGAAAAGGAGTTGTAGTCGTAAGCATAGCATACAGGGTAGGGCAGTTGGGTTTTTTAGCTCATCCCGAGTTGAGTGCCGAAAATCCTGAAAAAGTTTCGGGAAACTATGGTTTGCTTGACCAAATAGCCGGTTTGCAATGGATACAACGCAATATTGCTGCTTTTGGAGGTGACCCCGAAAAAGTGACCATCTTTGGGGAGTCTGCCGGAGCTATCTCGGTAAGTATGCTTTGTGCTTCGCCTTTAGCAAAAGGATTGTTTAGGGGGGCTATTTCGCAAAGCGGTGGCTCTTTTGGCCCTACAAGGCCTACAACTTACCCGGGCGAGAATATGAAAACCCTTAAACAGGCTGAAAAAGAAGCTGAAAGCTATCTTCAAATGGCCGGGGTTAAAACCATCGCTGAGTTACGAAAGATAGAAGCAGATAAATTGCCTGCAGGATGGGGGATGCCCGGAGCATGGCCTATTGTTGACGGCTATGTAATTCCCGACGACCAATATAAACTTTATGAAAGTGGCAAATACAATGATGTTGCAGTATTAATTGGTTACAATTCTGATGAAGGGTTGAGCTTTCCGACCGGACGCACACCTGAAGAGTTTGTCTCTAATGTAAAAATGCGTTTTGGGCCTTTTGCCGACAGCCTTTTACAAGCTTATCCGCTTGAAAAGAATGCAATTGCCCGGAGCGCCCGCAACCTGATGCGCGATGCTGCCTTTGGCTGGCATACCTGGAGCTGGGCAAGGCTTCAGTCTCAAACAGGAAAGTCAAAGGTTTTCTATTACTATTTTGACCAACATCCTGTACGTCCCGAAGGTTCGCCTCAGGCCGACCATGGCACACCACACGGAGTGGACGTTCCTTACGTATTTATGAATTTAGATACAGCCAATCAGGGTGTTACCAAGTCTGACATTGAGATATCCCAGATTATGGGTACTTATTGGACCAATTTTGCCAAATATGGCGACCCAAATGGAGATGGAGTTGCCCAATGGCCTGCATTTTCGGCTAACAATCCTCAGGTTATGTATTTAGGCCCCAATACTTTCATAGGTAAAGTGCCTGATGAAAAGGCCTTACAGGTGTTGGATGGCTATTTTGCATGGAGAAGGTCTCCTGAAGGAGTGGCCTGGGCTAAATAAGTGTTAAACGTTAAATAATAATATAGTAAAGTGAAAAAAATCATACTGATAATCACCGTAATGTTGGGATTAAACGCAGGTATTTCTGCACAAGATCCTAATTTTTATATTTTCCTCTGTTTTGGACAGTCCAATATGGAGGGTAATGCAAAAGTTGAACCTCAGGATACTATTGTAGATAGTCGTTTTCAGGTGATGGAAACGGTTAATTGCCCTAATTTAAAAAGAGATAAAGGGAAATGGTATGCTGCTGTCCCTCCTTTATGCCGTTGTTACACAGGCTTAACTCCTGCTGACTATTTTGGGCGCACGTTGTTGGTTAATCTCCCCAAAAATGTTAGGATAGGGGTTATTAATGTAGCGGTAGGTGGTTGTAAAATTGAGCTTTTTGACAAAGATAACTATCAAACCTACGTAGCTTCTGCTCCTGATTGGCTACAGAATATGGTAAAAGAGTACGATGGCAACCCGTATGCCCGTTTGGTGGAAATGGCCAAACTGGCTCAAAAGGATGGCGTTATCAAAGGGATATTGCTACACCAGGGCGAATCCAATACCAACGATTCGCTTTGGCCTGCAAAAGTTAAAGGCGTATATGATAATCTTTTAAAAGACCTTAACCTTACAGCTAATTCAGTGCCTTTGTTGGCCGGAGAGGTTGTTGCTGCTGACCAAAAAGGGGCATGTGCAAGTATGAATGCTATCATAGCGCAGTTGCCCAAGGTTATTCCCAACTCTTATGTAATACCTTCAACAGGATGCCCTCAGCGGGGGGATAACCTGCATTTCACAGCAGAAGGCTACCGAATGCTGGGCAAACGTTATGGAGTAAAAATGCTTTCGTTACTGCTTGATAAAGTTCAATAAAGGGTTTTTAATAAAAATAAAGAAAAATGAAGAAATTGTTATTGTCTTTTGCTTTTGTTGGTTTGTGTGGTTTTGTTGGGGCTCAAAAGCCTATTGTACAAACATATTTTACCGCCGACCCGGCGCCAATGGTTTACAACGACACAGTCTATTTATATACCTCGCATGATGAAGATTCTACGGTGAATAATTTTTTTACAATGTACGATTGGCGTTGCTATTCCTCGACCGATATGGTTAACTGGACAGATCATGGGGCAGTAGCTTCGCTGAAAAACATTGCCTGGTTTGATAAAAACAATGGGGCATGGGCTCCCCAATGCATTGCCCGTAATGGCAAGTTTTACTTATATGTACCTATTCATGGTGGTGGAATATCAGTATTGGTAGGTGATTCGCCGACAGGCCCTTTTCGTGATGTGCTTGGTAAGCGCCTGATAGATAGCGAGCATATTTGGAACGATATTGACCCTACCATATTTGTTGATGATGATGGCCAAGCCTATTTATATTGGGGAAATCCTGTGCTTCGCTATGTAAAGCTCAATAATGATATGATTTCTTATGATAAAAGCATTGGGAAAAATGGCATTGTTTCATTAGAAATGACTGGTGAAGCTTTTGGAGAGGCTGTTGACCGTGATGGGAAACCTCGCACAAAATATGTCGAAGGCCCTTGGTTTTACAAACGAAATGGCATTTACTACATGGTTTATGCTGCTGCCGGAATACCCGAATATATTGCATATTCAACTGCAACATCGCCGGTAGGCCCTTGGACTTACAAGGGATTTATTATGGAAAGGGCTCCAAAGCTTGCTTTTACCAACCATTCTGGTATAATTGATTATAAAGGGAACTCTTATTTCTTCTACCACAGCGAATCATTGACTGGTGGTGGTGGTTTCAGGCGTTCGGTTTGTTTGGAGCAGTTTAAGTACAATGCTGATGGTTCTATACCTCTTATTGTGCCTACTGCAGAAGGCGTGAAAGAAAGCTTGTCGGCTTTAAACCCATATAAACGTGTAGAAGCAGAAACTATGGCTTGGTCAGAAGGCTTGAAAACAGCAAAAGACAACAGTAAAGGTATTTATGTTACTAAAATCAACAATGGTGATTATATCAAGGTGAGTAGTGTAGATTTTGGAAAAGGGGCAACAACATTTGAAGCAAGCCTTGCTTCGGCTGCAAAAGGCGGACAAATCGAAATTCGCTTGAATAGCACCGATGGTGAACTGTTGGGTACTTTAGACGTAAAAAATACAAAGGGAGCGAATAACTGGGCTGTTCAATCTTGTAAAGTGAAGGCTGCAAAAGGTATTCATGATTTGTATTTGGTTTTCAAAGGCGGAGAAGGCGATTTGTTCAACTTCGACTGGTGGAAATTTTCAAAATAATAGAGATAGAAAATACATTGGAGGTAAAAAATAAAATATAGATAAAATGGGACGCATTGGAAAGTTGATGATGGTAGCAATCCTTATGATTGCTTTAAGTATGGCGGGAACGAATACTTTTTCAGCCCAAACCGTTTGGCTCGATGAGCTTGATTTGAGTGCAGCCACGCAAGGGTGGGGCGTTCCGATGAAAAATAGATCTATTGACAATAAAACGCTTACCATTGCTGGTAAAACCTTTGAAAGGGGCTTTGCAACACACTCGGTAAGCTCATTGTTGATTTTGCTTGAAGGAAAAGCCGTTTCTTTTTCTGCCAAAGTTGGTATTGACGATGAAGTTAAAGGGCATGATGCTGCTGCCGAATTTGAATTGTATGGCGATGGTAAAAAGTTGTGGTCGAGCGGGCTTATGCGTGTTGGCGATACTGCCAGGGTATGTTCTGTAAACCTTACAGGTATTAAGAAATTCGAGTTGGTAGTAGCAGATGGCGGCAATGGTAATTATTACGACCATGCCGACTGGGTTGATGCCAGGTTTGAAGCCAAAGGTGTTACAACCTTTAAAACATACAACCCCGTAGCCAGTGAGCCTTATATTCTCACTCCCAAACCTTCGGATAAACCTCGCATCAATAGTGCAAAAGTTTTTGGAGTTCGCCCGGGGTCGCCGTTTCAATATCTTGTGGCTGCTACCGGCGACCGCCCAATGGTTTTTTCAGCTAAGGGTTTACCTGAAGGCCTGAAAATAGACCAAAATACAGGTTTGATTACCGGGGTGCTCTCTAATGCCGGGACTTATATGGTTACCCTTGAGGCAAAGAATGCAAAAGGCAGGGCCGAGAAACAGTTGCGCATCGAGTGTGGCAACCGTATAGCCCTTACTCCGCCTATGGGATGGAACAGTTGGAACTGTTTTGCCCACGAGGTATCGGCTGAGAAAGTAAAAAAAGCTGCTGAAGCTATGGTCAAAAGCGGGCTTATCAATCACGGCTGGACTTATATCAATATTGACGATTTCTGGGAAAACCATCGCGATTCCAAAGACCCGTCGTTGCAGGGTAAATTTCGTGATGATGCTGGCTATATCGTTACTAATTCAAGGTTTGGAGATATGAAAGCCCTGGCTGATTATGTTCATTCACTTGGTTTAAAAATAGGGTTGTATTCAAGTCCCGGGCCATGGACATGCGGAGGCTGTGCCGGAAGCTATGGTTTTGAAAAACAGGATGCTGAAAGCTATGCCAAATGGGGCTTTGATTACCTAAAATACGACTGGTGCAGCTATGGCAATGTAATTAATGGCTTGCCCGACAATGACCCATACAAGGTTTCATCATTGTCTTACAATGGAGGTGGCGAGCTTGCCACAGCTATTAAGCCTTTCAAACTTATGGGCGAATATATCAGGCAACAGCCGCGCGATATTGTTTACAGTTTATGCCAATACGGCATGTCAGATGTTTGGAAATGGGGCGACTCTGTTGGGGGCAATTGTTGGCGTACCACTAACGATATCACTGATACCTGGGTAAGTGTAAAAAGTATTGCTTTAGATCAGGACAAGTCTGCTGCGTATGCTAAACCCGGCAACTGGAACGACCCCGATATGCTTGTCGTCGGGCATGTAGGATGGGGCAATCCACATCCAAGCAAACTCAAACCTGATGAGCAATATCTCCATATCAGCCTTTGGAGCCTCTTTTCGGCTCCGTTGCTTATTGGTTGCGATATGGAAAAACTTGATGATTTCACGCTCAACCTGCTTACTAACGACGAGGTGATTGAAATTAACCAAGACCCTCTTGGCAAACAAGCTACTTGCAAACAGACAATCGGAGAGCTCAGGATTTATGTCAAAGAGCTTGAAGACGGAAGTTTTGCTGTAGGTTTCTGCAATTTTGGACTTGATATTGCTGAGCTTTCATATAAAGATTTTAGCAAAATAGGGGTTAATGGCAAATTTAAAGTGCGCGATTTGTGGAGACAAAAAGATATAAGCACTATTGATTCTCAAACAGGGCAACTGCCTGTTAAGGTGCCAGTTCATGGAGCTTTGTTGTATAAGTTCACTCCCCAAAAAAGATAATGGGTCGAAATAGTTGGAGGACCTTCCAGCTTTCAAAAACCTCGAAGGTTTAAGCAGCAAAGTCAATAACTTTAACCCAAGACCAAAAAAAAGAATAACACACATGCTTAAATAACTATAAATAACAACTTTATGAGACAAACTATTATTTCTAAACACACAAATGGGCTTGAACATAAGTGTTCATGGGTCAAGTCTTCTTTTTTCATTATGGTATTTGCGCTTTTTAGCCTTTCTACCATATTGAATGCACAGATCGAAAATTTTCAGGTTGGTTCAACAACCCGCAAAATGCTTGTTTATGCTCCATCTACTATTGTTCCGGGGCGCCCGTTGCTTATCTCAATGCACGGGATGAACCAGGATATCAACTATCAAAAAGGCCAGGCACAGTGGGAGACGATTGCAAAGAAAGAAAACTTTGTAGTGGTTTATCCTGGCGGTGAAGGCAATTCTTGGGATTTGGCCGGGGATAAAGACATTAAATTCATCCTGGCCATTATAGACGAAATGGTTAAACGTTACAGCATTGACCGCGACAGGGTTTATCTTTCAGGTTTTTCAATGGGGGGTATGATGACTTATTATGCTGCAACTAAAATAGCTGACAAAATTGCTGCTTTTGCCCCGGTGAGTGGTTATAATATGGGAGGCCCCAATACGAAGAGCTCAAGGCCTATACCCCTTATTCATGTGCATGGTACTGCCGATGATGTAGTTGCATATAGCGGGGTTGCTGCCAGTATGAATGCCTGGGTCGCCAGAAATGGTTGTCCAACAACCCCTGTGGTTACCAAGCCATACCCGGTGGGTAAATCTACTTCTGATGAAAAAAAATATTGGGGGCCCGGGATTGATTCGGTAGAAGTTGTACTAATTAGTCTTAGTGGCAAAGGACACTGGCATTCGATAGAAGCAAGCGGTGTTAATACCAGTCAGGAAATATGGGATTTTTGCAAAAAGTTTGCCCTTGGTTTTGGAGTCCCTAAATTTAAAGCTGCAACAGTATCAGATGTTAATCCAAAACAAATCCAGGTTACTTTTTCGAAACCTTTAAAAGCCTTAAATAAATTTGAAGGTTTTTCAGTGAAGGTTGACGGGCAGGATGCTGCCATCGATACAGTGTTGTTTACCGATTCTCTCCACTTAGCAATAAACCTTGTTGCTAATATTTTAAAAACCAATGAAATAACTTTATCTTACAATGGGGGCAACGTGGTTTCTGTGTATGAAAAACCTTTGGTAACTATTAAAGATACTGCAGTAGATAATCAACTTTTAGGTTCTGCCCCTAAATTGGTTCAGCTTTTTGTAAACGAAAAAGGCGATAGCCTTATTGCTAAGTTTACCAAAAAAATGCTTTTGCCTGCTGATCTTTCATCAATTGTGTTGAAGGCCAAATACAACGGCGAAAAGAGCGTTTCATTGATCAATTGTTCTTTTTTAAACAATGATTCTACCACGTTGGTTTTCCCTCTTGCAGATACAGTTTATGCCGATTACAAATTGAGGCTTAGTTATACCGGCAATGTTGTTGCATCTTCAGATAGCGGAATGTTTAAAAATGATACAGCTTATGTTATAATTAATAAGTCTCGTGGTTTGCCTGCTCATATTGTTTCTGCAATTATTGATGATAGCGCAATAGCCATTTCATTAGAGTTTAACAAGCCTATGTCGATGAAAGATGCCCAAATTTCGCAGCTTTTGTTGAAAGTAAACGGGAAAGTAACTAAAATTAAAGAAGTATTCAACGTAAACAATACCATCAGGCTTAATTTGTTTAACAGCTTGTATTATCGCGATTCTATTGTGATAACATATACACCGGGTACTATTACAGCTGCAGATAGCGGATATTTAGAGGCTTTTACCGATTTTGTAGTTGAAAATCCAATAGCAGCACCAACTTATACAGCAATACCTGGCAAAATTGAAGCTGAAAATTATGCTATGCAATTTGGTACTGATACCGAAACTACAAGCGATGCAGGTGGTGGATTAAATGTTGGTTGGATTGATGCCGGCGATTGGATGGTTTATGCCATTGAAAACAACACAGAAGATAGTGTTTACCAGATTAAGTTCCGTTTGGCCACCCAGGCTTCGGGTTCAAAATTTGAATATTTCATTGATGATGTGAAAATTGGACAAATAGATGTTCCAAATACTGGCGCATGGCAAAAATTTACTTCTGTAATAAAAGACATTATTGTCCCTAAAGGAAAGCATTACTTTAAAATAGTTGATGTTACTGGTAATTTTAATATCAACTATTTTGTAATACAGAAAGATTTTGTAAGTGTAAGCCAAACAAATAAAGATGATATTAGCATTTTCCCAAATCCTGCTTCTGATAAAATAGTGATTAAATCTGCTGGTTTTCAGTATGATAAAATTGAAATTTCTGATATGATGGGCAGAACAGTGTTGGTCAAATCTTTGACTTATGCACCTGAGCTCGTTTTGCCACTCAATCTTAACAAGGGTACTTATTTCTTGAAGATTAGCAATAGCAAATCTTCATTTACTCAAAAAGTTAATGTGGTGAAATAATTTAAAAACTTGTTAATCTAAGTCTATGGGGCGAATCAGTGGATGAAAAATGAATATTATTGGTTCATTCAGGCATCAACTGTTTCGGCCCCATAGTTTTTAAAAACACTTTTTTGAAACGAAAGGGCTGTTTTATTTGAAAGACAATTAGTTGAAACAGATATGTTAAAAAGTATAAACAATATCAAACATAAGGATATGGCTGAGTGCGTAAAACGTATGAATTCTTCAGTAAAAAGGTGGATAGCGTTAAGTTGTTTAATCTCTTTAACCATGCTGGCCTTTTCTCAACCTGTAAAGGTTGTTTCGCCCAATCAAAAAAATATTATTGAGTTGTTCAACCATCAAGATGGAAATGAAAACCGCTGGTTTTTGAAAATATCCTATAGTCGCGCGGGAAGCAATGTTGAGGCTGTTTCCCGGGTGGATATTGGACTGTTGCGCAATGATCAGGACTTTTCAAATAACCTAAAGTTTATAAAAGCCTCTAAGCCTTTGATTATTGATGAACAATATTCGATGCTGCACGGAAAGAAGCAAAAATGCACTAACTCGGCCAACGAGGTTGTTGTATATTTTGAAAATAGCAACAAAGAAAAGATGAACCTCATTCTTAGGGCTTATAATGATGGGGTTACTTTCCGATATGAGTTTCCCGGCAAAGGAGGCTCTTATGTGATAAAAGACGAACTTACTTCTTACCATATCAATTCTGCCTACAAACGTTGGATACAGATGTTCGACCTATCCAACGAATGGCTTTTTAAATATTATAAAAATGATAGTGTGCAGGCCATCTGGGGCTATCCGGCGCTTTTCAACTCGGCCGACAGCGCTTGCTGGTTTCTGTTGCACGAAGCTGACGTGAACCGAAGTTACTGTGCATCGCGGCTTAACAATAAGGCTGATAAACAGGCTTACAAGATTACTTTTCCCGAAGATTGGGAAGGTAATGGCGAAGTGCTGCCCATCATTACTCTTCCATGGAAATCGCCCTGGAGGGTAGTTATCATGGGCTCTTTGGCAGATATTACTGCATCAACCCTGGTGGACGATGTATGCCCTTCGTCGGTCATTGTTAATACCGATTGGATTAAACCTGGTATTGCCTCGTGGAACTATTGGTCAAATAACCACGGGACCAAGGATTATAAGACAGTGTGCGAATTTGCCGATTTGGCGGCTGCTATGGGCTGGCCTTACACGCTCCTCGACTGGGAATGGGACCAGATGGGCAATGGCGGGAACCTTGAAGATGCTGTAAAATATATTTATTCAAAAGGCGTAAAACCATTAATTTGGTACAATTCGGGGGCCTTTAAGTGGATTACTGCCACCCCTGTGGACAGGATGCTCACGCATGAAAAACGTATGGAAGAGTTTGCAAAGCTCAAAAAGCTTGGGATAGTAGGTGTAAAAATCGATTTTTTCCTGAACGAAAAGCAGGAAATGATGAAGTATTATCTTGATATCCTCGATGATGCGGCAAAGTTCAATATTATGGTTTATTTTCACGGGTGCCTTGTCCCGCGTGGCTGGGCCAGGACATATCCACACCTGATGACTTATGAGGGCATACGCGGAGCCGAGTGGTACAACAATGGCCCCGAATTTACAAGCGCTGCCCCAAGTCATAACTCTATCATCCCTTTTACCCGAAATGTTGTAGGTTCAATGGATTATACCCCTGTAACATTTACCAATTCACAGTTTCCGCATATTACCTCGTATGGGCACGAACTGGCTTTGAGCGTAGTGTTTGAGTCGGGCATACAACACATGGCTGACAGGCCTTCGGGTTATTATAGTTTGCCCGATGCCGCTAAAACATTCCTGATGAACGTGCCCAACACCTGGGATGATATCAAACTGTTGGATGGATATCCTGGGCATGAGGTTATTATGGCCAGAAATAAAGGCAGTCAGTGGTATATAGGTGGTATTAATGGCGAAAACGTAGAGAAAAACAAAATACTGAAATTTGACTTTTTGCCGGAAGGTGCTAAATATAAACTTACGCTAATAGCTGATGGTGAGCATGATAAGGAATTGAAAGCGCAATATATGGTGGTCGAAAAAACAAGTTTAGTGGATGTTAAAATGCTCCGCAGAGGCGGGTTTGTTGCACAATTAATACCAATTCAATAATGAAAGTGTTGAAATATTTTATCTTGAAGGCCCTGTTGGTTTTAATAAGCCTGTTCCCGGCAATGGTTTATGGTCAGGCATATAAATCTCATGCAATTCAAAAAGACCGTCTTTCGGTTCAACTTACAGAAGGGGTATTGGATATAATCCCTCTTGCTGATGGCGCTGTACGGGTACAATACAAGAAAGAACTTTTAAAAGAACTACCTGAACTGATTTTTACCAATGCGTCTTCTGCTGTTAAGTTTAAGGTTTCGGATGCCGAGTCGGCGTTGATTTTTTCAACTGATAAAATGATTGTAAAACTTCATAAAGCTAACGGTAGTTTGGCTTTTAGCGATAAATCGGGAAAAGTATTTTTAAGCGAAAAAGAAAACAGCCGTTGGTTGGTGCCCGATTCGGTTCATGGCGAGCCTTGTTATAAGGCAGAGCAAAGCTTTGTTTCGCCTTCCGGCGAAGCGCTCTTTGGCTTAGGCCAGTTTCAGGATGGGCATTACAATTTGCGTGGGGTAACAAGGCGTTTGATACAAGTCAATTCGCAAATAGCTTTGCCTTTTATATATTCGGGCAAGGGGTATGGTTTGTTATGGCATCAATACGGGCTTACCGATTTTAATCCTGCCGACAATTTCATTTCTCTTGAAAAACAAGAAGCTTCTGCTTCGGCCAATAATCAGGTAGCTGAAGTTACTACAACGTCTGGGATGCAGAAAGTGTCGCAAGATCAAACAGCCTATAAAGGCAAATTTACAGTCCCTGTAGATGGCGAATATTCTATTTTTCTTGATTTGGGCGATATGGGCAATCGCCAGTTTGTTGTCATTGACGGGATTCCGTGTATTGACCAGAGTAACCTCTGGCTCCCGCCATCAATAAGTGCTTTGGTAAAATTAAAAGCCGGAGAGCATCACGTTCAGCTGGTTTGCAAATCGTCCAACAACCCTGAGCTTTCATGGAAAAGAAACGATAATCTTACTACATTCCGTTCGCCTAATGCAACAATGCTTGATTATGTTGTGTTTTATGGGCCTTCGGCCGATAGCGTAATTTCTGCTTACCGCAACCTTTCGGGAAACGTACCCATGTTTCCGCAATGGGCTTATGGCTTTTGGCAATGTCGCGAACGCTACACCTCGGGTTCTCATTTGGTCGCGACCGTCAAGGAATTCAGAAAAAGGAACTTGCCAATGGATGTCATTGTTCAGGATTGGCAATACTGGGGCAATAAAGGCTGGGGTGTACCTGTGTTTGACGATGTCAACTACGCCAATCCGGCTGGTTTTATTAAAGAAATTCACGACCAGCATGCACATTTCAATATTTCCATCTGGTCGAACCCCGATAGGAACTCAACGCTTGGAAAAGACTATGTAGCAAAGAACTTGTATGTTCAAAACAGCAAGTGGCTTGACTATTTCAACCCTGTAACCCGCGAAACCTATTGGAAAAGCTTGAATGACAATCTTTTTACACACGGTGTTGATTCTTGGTGGATGGATGCCACCGAACCCGAGAACGATGCGTTGAAAGGAGCGAAGACGTTCTATGGACTTGGAGATTTTTACCGTCTTACCTATCCTATGTTTGTCAGCCAGGCTGTGTATGAAGGACAGCGCAAGCTTACATCCGAAAAGCGTGTTTGTATCCTTACCCGCTCGGCATTCCTTGGACAGCAGCGATACGGCGTTATCAACTGGTCGGGCGACATTGGCAGCGACTGGGATACTTACCGTCGGCAGATTGTTGCCGGATTGAATTATACCATTACCGGTTTCCCTTACTGGACAACGGATATAGGCGGCTTTTTTCGTCCTGGCAATGGACAATATACCGATGAAAAATACCACGAAGTCCTTACACGTTGGTTTCAATGGGGCGCTTTAAACCCAATATTCCGCATTCATGGTTTTATGAGCGAAACAGAGCCATGGAAATTTGGAAGCCAGGTAGAAAACAACATGCGCAAAATGCTCGATTTGCGTTATCGCTTATTGCCTTATATATACTCGGAGGCATGGCAAGTTAGCCACAACGGTTCAACATTGATGCGGCCTTTGGTGATGGATTTTAATGGAGATACTGTTGCTGTTGGACAACCTTATGAGTTTATGTTTGGCAAAGCGTTTTTGGTGGCTCCTGTAACCGAACCCAATTTGAAAGAACAGGCAGTTTATTTGCCTAAAACTGCTACATGGTATGACTTCTGGACAGGTAAACGCCTAAATGGCGGCCAGACAGTTAAAACAGAAATCCCGTTAGATAAGGTGCCATTGTTTGTCAAGGCTGGCGCTATTGTTCCAATGGGTAAGTTTATTCAATATGCCGGGCAAAAAAGTGCCGATACCCTGGAGATACGTGTTTATGCCGGTGCCGATGGCACATTTGGATTGTACGAAGACGAAGGCGATAATTACAACTATGAAAAAGGCGGTTATTCAACCATTTCATTTGAATGGAATGAGAAAAAGCAAACTTTAACGATAGGCCAAAGATATGGCGATTTTTCCGGTTGTTTGAAAAACCGGGTGTTTAACGTTGTGCTGGTAAACGAAAACAATGGAACAGGCATATTGTCTGGAGTTGCATCAAAGCAGGTGCTGTATTCAGGAAAGAAAATAAATTTAAAACTATAAAATATTGATAATTAGATGGGTAATAAGTTAAAAATTTTAGTTGCATTGACATGTTTAGCTGCCGTTGCTATTAGTCCGGCAAGAGGTGCAGATAAAAACCAAAAGTTGAAAGATGCGTTTGCGGGGAAATTTTTTATCGGGACAGCGATGAATGCTGAACAGATTCTCGAAAAAGACACTGCTGCTGTTCGCCTTATCAAAGAAAATTTTGGCGCTATTGTTGCCGAAAATTGTATGAAAGCTGGTCCTATTCAACCAAAAGAAGGAGAGTTTGACTTTTCGTTGGCCGACAAATTTGTCGAATTCGGCGAGAAAAACAATAAATTTATTACCGGGCATTGCCTTGTATGGCATTCGCAGGCTCCAAGGTGGTTTTTTAAAGACAGCCTGGGCAATGATGTTTCTCGTGAGGTGCTTATTGAACGGATGAAAAAGCATATTTACACTGTCGTAGGCCGCTACAAAGGGCGCGTTAAAGGATGGGATGTGGTAAACGAAGCTATTGACGACAGAGATGGCTCGCTTCGTAAAAGCAAATATTACCAGATTATTGGTGAAGACTTTATCAAGCTGGCATTTCAGTTTGCCCATGAAGCCGACCCTCAGGCTGAATTGTATTACAACGACTATTCTCTTTCCGATCCTAAGAAACGAAAAGGGGCAATTGAAATAGTCAAAAAGCTCAAAGAACAAGGCGTGAGGATTGATGCTGTTGGAGAGCAGTGCCATGTAGGCCTTGATTACCCTACCATTGATGAATTGGAAAAAACCATTACCGAATTTGCTGCTTTGGGCGTGAAAGTGATGATTACCGAGATGGATGTGGTTGTATTGCCTATGGATTGGAGCCTTGGCGCTGATGTGTCGGCTCGTGTTGAATACAAGAAAAAATCAGATTTATACGTTAATGGCTTGCCAGACTCCGTTAATACTGTTTTTGAAAAAAGGTATTTAGACCTGTTTAAGCTCTTCCTGAAACACAAAGATGTTATTACCCGCGTGACGCTGTGGGGGGTTACTGATGCTAATTCGTGGAAAAATAATTGGCCAATCCCCGGAAGGACAGATTATCCTTTGTTGTTTGACAGGAAATATCAGGTCAAACCTGTAGTGGGGAAAATTATTAGTGAAGCTTTGAAGAATAACTAAAATCTGTTTTTGAAATCTTTTTCAATTGTAAACGTAAACGACCTTGAAAATTGAATAATGTTTTGTAACTTAATAAGATAGTAATAATTAAAAATAATGAATATGAAAAAGGAGAATTTAAAAATGAGGAAAAACAGACAACTTATGCTTTTGTCTGTTTTTGTAGCGTTATTTTCTTTTGTTGCCTTGAGTGGCAAAGATAAAGGCAAAGTAGCCAAAAATGCCCCGGTGTTCAGCAATTTTGTGTACCAGGGCAACGACAAGGTTTATACCGACAACCCGCTGAAAGCTGATGAGTTTTACAACCCCATCCTTCAAGGATGCTACCCCGACCCTAGTTTTACGCGCAAAGGCGATGATTATTATCTTGTATGTTCATCATTTGCTATGTTTCCAGGGGTACCTATTTTTCATTCCAAGGATTTGGTCAACTGGACACAAATAGGCCATGTACTCGACCGTACTTCACAGCTAAAGGTTGAGGATTGTGGTATCAGCGCCGGCGTTTATGCCCCCCAGATATTGTACAACCCCAACAACGATATGTTTTATATGATTACCACCCAGTTTTCGGGAGGTTTTGGCAATATTGTAGTAAAAACCAAAGACCCATTGAAAGGTTGGAGCGACCCCATTAAGCTTGATTTTAATGGCATTGACCCATCACTGTTCTTTGATGATAATGGCAAGGGGTATGTTGTGCATAATGATGCCCCGGATCCAGGTAAGGAGCTTTATAGCGGCCATCGTGTTATCAAAATATGGGAATATGATGTGCAAAATGACAAAGTGATACCCGGAACAGATGTAATTATTGTTGATGGCGGCGTTGATATCAACAAAAAGCCTATCTGGATTGAAGCTCCTCATATTTACAAAAAGAATGGCAAGTATTACTTGATGTGCGCAGAAGGAGGCACAGGTGGATGGCACAGCGAAGTGATTTTCGTTAGCGATAATCCTAAAGGCCCTTACAAACCTGCCCCAAGCAACCCGATACTTACCCAAAGGTATTTTCCTAAAGACCGCGTGAATAAAGTGGACTGGGCAGGCCATGCCGACTTGGTTTTAGGCCCAGACAATAAATATTACGGGGTGTTCCTGGCCATCCGCCCCAATGAGGCTGACCGTGTTAATATAGGCCGCGAAACTTTTATTTTGCCGGTTGACTGGTCTGGAGAGTTTCCTGTTTTTGAAAATGGCCTGGTGCCTATTGAACCAAAGCTGAAAATGCCTAAAGGCGTTGAAAACAAAACTGGTAAAGATGGATTTTTCCCTAACGGAAATTTCACTTTTACCGACAATTTTACAACTGAAAAGCTCGATTATCGTTGGATTGGCTTACGAGGCCCCCGCGAAAACTTTATTTCGGTTACTAAAAAAGGCTTACAGATTACGCCATTTGCTACCAACATTAAGGAAGTAAAACCAACATCAACACTTTTCTTACGCCAGCAGCACAACAACTTTTCGTACGCGGTAACACTCGACTATAAGCCTGGTTCAGAAAAAGACCTTGCCGGGATAACTGCTTTGCAGAGCGAAAACTTCAATTACGTGTTTGGCATCACCAAAAAAGGATCAGATTATTACATTTTGTTGGAAAGAAATGAGAAACAAAGGAGGAGAGATGCCGCTTTGGAGTCGAAAATCATGGGCAGTGCCAAAATAGACCTCAAAAGCCCTGTAAGGTTGAAAGTGGAAGCCAAAGGCGATAATTACGAGTTCAGCTATTCGCTCGATGGCACTACATTTCAGACGTTGGGTGGCACTGTTTCTGGCGACATCCTTTCGACCAATGTAGCCGGAGGCTTTACAGGCTGCCTTATAGGCTTGTATGCTACATCGGCCAATGATGCTAAGCCTGAGTAAATAATCTTTGCAGGCATGATGATGAAAGCCATTTTGATAAGATTAAATTAGTGTAGAAATGAAAAAGTATATAATTGCTATAATCGGTGTATCGTTGTTTTTGAGCAACATCAATGCTCAGGATAAACTTTATCCTAATACTTTTCCGCTGGGAGATGTGGTTTTACTAGATGGCCCATTTAAACATGCCCGCGATTTGAACATTAAAACCCTCTTGCAATATGATGTTGACAGGTTATTGGCCCCTTACCGCAAAGAAGCTGGTTTGCCAGAAAAAGCAAAGAGTTATCCCAATTGGGAAGGGCTCGATGGCCATGTTGGCGGGCATTATTTATCGGCAATGGCTATAAATTATGCCGAAACAGGTAATACTGAGTGTAAAAAGCGTATGGATTATATGATTGCTGAGCTCAAAGCTTGTCAGGATGCTAATGGCCTGAAATATCCCGATTGGGGTGTTGGGTATCTTGGTGGTGTACCCAACAGCGCTGCCCTTTGGTCAAAAATCAAAGCTGGAGAGGTTGGTGCAATCTGGTCTGCATGGGCCCCATTTTATAATATACATAAGATGTATGCAGGTTTGCGCGATGCATGGTTATATACTGGCAATGAAGAGGCAAAAAACATCTTTCTGAAATTTTGCGACTGGGGAATAACCCTTATTGCCGGTTTGGACGACAAGCAAATGGAAGATATGCTGGCCAATGAACATGGAGGCATGAACGAAATGTACGCTGATGCTTACCAGATGACAGGAGATAAGAAGTATTTAGAGGCAGCAAAGCGATATTCACATAAGGCATTTTTAGAACCCTTGTCGCAAGGGATAGATATGCTGGATAATAAACATGCCAATACTCAAATACCTAAATTTATTGGTTTTGAACGTATCTTCCAACTTAGTGGCGATGACAAATATGGAAAAGCTGGCAGCTTTTTCTGGGAAACGGTTACAACCAATCGCTCGCTGGCATTTGGCGGAAACAGCCGCAGGGAGCATTTCCCAAGTCCTGCTTCGTGTATCGATTTTGTTAGTGATATTGATGGGCCTGAATCCTGCAATTCATACAATATGCTAAAGCTAACTGAAGATTTGTTCAGGGTGCAACCTTCCGCTAAGTACGCCGATTATTACGAACGTACGGTATTTAACCATATTTTATCATCACAACATCCTGAACATGGCGGATATGTTTATTTTACCCCGGCCCGTCCGCGTCATTACAGGGTTTATTCTGCTCCTAACCAGGCTATGTGGTGTTGTGTCGGGACAGGTATGGAAAACCATGGCAAATACAACCAGTTTATCTATTCCCATTCACACGATTCATTGTTTTTGAACCTTTTTATTGCTTCGGAATTAAATTGGAAAGAGAAAAAGATAAAAATCAGGCAGGAGACAAACTTCCCGAATGAAGAAAAAACAAAACTTTCTGTTGTTGATGGCACAGCCAGTTTCAAGCTGATGCTGAGGTATCCTGCCTGGGTAAATAAAAACAGCTTGAAAATTAAGGTCAACGGTAAAGTGTTTTCTTACAACGCCCTTCCTTCTTCTTATGTCTGCATTGACAGGAAATGGAACAAAGGAGATGTTGTTGAGGTTACATTACCAATGCACAATACTATTGAACATTTGCCTAATGTACCCAATTACATTGCTTTTATGCATGGGCCAATTTTGTTATGCGCCAAAACTGGTACAGAAGATTTGAAAGGCCTGATAGCTGATGATGGGCGATGGGGACAATTGGCAGTTGGAGAAAAGTTGCCTGTTGATAAGGCCCCAATTCTTATCGAGGATGATATTCAGCACATTGCTGAAAAGCTTGTTCCGATAAAGGACAAACCATTGAATTTTAGCCTGAATGTAAAAATGATAAACCCCATTCAGGTGCAGTTTCAGCCTTTTTATCAAATTCACGATGCCCGGTATATGATGTACTGGCTGGCTTTGACAAATAATGGCTACAAGTCATACCTTGACTCGCTTTCAAATATTGAAAAAGAAAAGATTGCCCTTGAGGACCGTACAATAGACAAAGTGGCTCCCGGTGAACAACAACCTGAGGTAGATCATGCTATACAAAAGGAAAACTCTGGAACTGGCAATACCAATGGCGTATTTTTTCGCGATGCACGTGATAATGGATATTTTAGCTATGAATTGGCAACAAATTCAGAATCCAACCTTAGTCTGGTTGTTCGATACTGGGGAGCCGAATGGGGCAACCGAAAATTTGATATTTACATTGATAATGAAAAGTTGTTGACAGAAGACAATACCGGTCGTTGGAACCAGTCTATGTTTAAAGACGTTGTTTATACTATACCTGATGCTATGTTGAGTGGTAAAAAGTTTGTCAGGGTTAAGTTTCAGGCAATTAATGGTAATGCGGCCGGCGGTGTGTATGGCATTCGTTTGGTAAGGAATAAGTAAAGTAGCCATTAATCTAACGATTTTTAAAATGAAGACATTTAAAATATTGGCATTATTGGTTTTTGTAGTCATTTTTGCGCAAAAAATCAATGCCCAGAATGTAAATACTGATAAGAAAGACAGTCTTTATAAGGATTTTAAGACTGAATTTGTATGGGAAGCAAAAGTGAAAATTGCCGGCATGATAAATGTAGGCCAAAGTAAACGTGGCGAACGTCGCGTTATACCTATTACCGGTGGGACATTTAAAGGCCCGAAGATTAAAGGCGAAGTGCTGCCTGGCGGAGAAGATTGGCAATTGGTTCGCCCCGATGGCGATACCGAGCTTTACGCACGTTATCTGCTGAAAACCGATGATGGATATGTTATTCAGGTGATTAATCGCGCGTTAATCCATGCTGGTAAAGAGTTTTATTGCAAATCAGTATTGGACTTAGAAGCTCCAACAAACAGCCCTTACGAGTATCTCAATCATGCCATCTTTATTGGTACCCTGAATGTCCCTCCTTTGAAACAAGGCGAAGAACCTTATGTTATTATCGGGGTTTACAAGTTGCTTTAAACTTTAAAATATGTTTAAAATGAAGATATTTCTTTCAATACTGGCTATTTGTTCTTTTGCCTTAATAAAAGTAAATGCCCAGTCGTGGACTGCCGATAATGGCAATGGGACTTACTCTAATCCGCTGTTTTTCGATGAATTTTCTGACCCGGATATTATCAGGGTTGGCGAAGATTTTTATCTGGCAGGGACAACCATGCACGCCATGCCCGGTTTGGTGGTGTTGCATTCAAAAGACCTTGTCAACTGGGAGTTTATGAGCTATTGTCTCGATTCTTTAAATCTGGGTAAGGAATTTAACCTTGAAGATGGTAAAGAGGCTTATGGACAAGGTATTTGGGCCCCATGTATCCGCTACCACAACAATATGTTTTACATATTCACCAATGTCAACGGGCACGGTATGCAGGTATTTATTTCCAAAGACCCTAAAGGCCCTTGGGTTCATAAACCTTTGAATACAAAAATTTATGATTTGTCAGTGCTTTTTGATGACGATGGGAAAATTTATGCCGTGTATAACTACAATGAAGTCAGGATGGTAGAACTAAAACCTGATATGAGCGGCATTGTAGAGGGTACTGAAAAAGTCATTATCCCTGCAGGAAACAATATGGGGGAAGGGCATCATATCTATAAAATTAAAGGAAAATATTATATCATCAGCGCCAATTATGCTCCTGTAGGCCGTATGCAATGTGCCCGTGCCGACAAGCCTTACGGGCCTTACGAAACGGCTGTTATTAGTGCTGAAGAAACTATGGGCTTTAAAAGAGGCTGGGTGACCTGGAGTGTGGGGCTTGGCAAACCTGTGCCCGAACCTGGTTTCAAGTTTAAACTCGACGAGCCTGGTGAAAACGACTTTGGCGCCGTTCCGCTTCATCAGGGCGGTATTGTTGATTTGCCCAATGGCGATTGGTGGGGCTTTTCCATGATGGACTTCATGTCGGTGGGCCGAACAACCTGTTTGTCGCCTGTTACATGGCATGACGGCTGGCCATATTTTGGCCTGCCCGGAAACCTTGGCCGTTCGCCACGTACCTGGGTGAAACCCAATGTTGCTGCGGTTACCTCCCCTTCGGCTCCTTATCAGAGAAATGACGATTTCTCTGGGCCAAAGCTGCAGCCTGTGTGGCAGTGGAACCATAATCCGGTTTTGCGAAAATGGGAACTCAATAAGAAAAAAGGTTCGTTGCGGCTGCATACTTTGCCTGCCAAAGATTTTTTGTGGGCAAAAAACACGCTTACTCAACGTGTTGTAGGCCCTGAGTCATATGCTACGGTTGTTTTGGATGCTACCTTTCTTAAGGTTGGCGATATTGCCGGGTTGGCTTATTTGAATATGCCTTATGCCTGCCTAGGGGTAGCTCGCACTAAAGAGGGTTTTGTGTTGCGTTTTTATGACCAATATACCAATAAAACCATTGAAGAAAAACTTACTTCAGGCAAAATTAGCTTGCGAGCCTGGGGCAATTATGAAAAAGATATTGCCCGGTTTAGTTACAGCATTGATGGGAATACCTTTGCAAATATTGGCGATTCGGTTCGTTTGCCTTATCAACTCAAGACTTTTCAGGGTTCGCGTTATGCACTTTTTGCTTATAACACTACAGGCAAAGAAGGTGGCTATGCCGATTTTGAAGATTTCAAGCTTGTTGAGCCTTTGGCCGATCGTTCAAAAAATATCCCTGCAGGCAAGGTAATTACGTTGGTCAATATGGCCAATCATGATGCTGTGTGGGCAAACCCTCATGGAATGTTACATTCTGTCCCCGTAGATTCTAAAGAATTTGAAGGTAAGGGTTGTCAATTCAGGGTTCACGACAGGGGTAAAGGACGTGTTGCCCTTGAAGCATTGAGTGGTGCTGGTTTTCTTACTGTTGTCGGGATTGGTATTTCTGGCGATGTAAGGTTGCTTAAAGAAGAATCTGAAGGCAGTCTTTTCCAGTGGCAGGACATGTTGCACAACCAATGTATGCTTTTGTCGCTAAAAACCAACCGTTATGTAGGCTTAACACCCGGAACAGGCGAGCCTTATGCAGCCGATCGTCCCGGGGCTCTTCCTAACCGCAAGGATGGTACAGTGTTGGTCTGGAAAATAGTTAATGAATAAGTATAGTTTAAAATAATGATTTTAAAGGGATTGAGATGAAGAGGATTTGTATAAATCTATTATTTGTGCTGTCTTTTACAGCAATTAATGCCCAAAACCCTATTGTTAGAGACCAATTCACGGCCGATCCTTCGGCAAGGGTTTTTGGCGACAAGGTTTACGTGTATCCTTCGCATGATATACTTGCTAAAGATGGACAAGGCCGTCCCGGATGGTTCTGTATGGCCGATTATCATGTATTTTCGACTTCAAATCTCACTGATTGGACAGATCATGGCGTTATTGTAAGCCAGAACAAAGTGAAATGGGTTGATTCTGCTGCTTATGCCATGTGGGCACCTGATTGTATAGAGCGTAATGGTAAGTATTATTTCTATTTCCCTGCCATAAAAAAAGATACCTTTGACGGAAGGGGCTTTGGTATTGGCGTTGCTGTGTCTGATAGCCCTTATGGGCCATTCGTCCCTGAAGAAAAACCTATAAAAAAAGTACATGGAATTGACCCTAACGTGTTTATCGATAAAGACGGGCAAGCCTACCTTTATTGGTCTATGCGCAATATTTATGTGGCCAAACTTAAGGATAACATGCTTGAAATAGAGGGCGAACCCCAGGTTATAGCTAATCTCCCTGAAAATGGCCTGAAAGAAGGCCCCTGGTTGTTCGAACGAAATGGGATTTATTACATGACCTTCCCGCATGTCGAAAATAAAACCGAACGCCTGGAATATGCTATGGGCAAGAGCCCTATGGGGCCTTTTTCAATGACAGGCGTTGTTATGGATGAGTCTGAGTCTGGATGTTGGACCAACCATCATTCTTTTATCAACTTTAAAGGCCAGTGGTATTTGTTTTATCACAACAACGATTTGTCCCCTAAGTTTGACAAAAACAGGTCAATAAGGGTAGATAGCCTTTTCTTTAATGAAGACGGGACTATCAGGAAGGTAATCCCTACATTTCGTGGAGTGGGCCTTACTTCTGCTTCGTCAGAAATTCAAATCGACAGGTATAGTGCGATAAGCAAAAGTGGAGTATCTGTTACTTTACTTGATACTGCCAATACTTTCAAAGGCTGGAAAACTGTTTTTGAAAATAAAGATTCCTGGATTCAATACAATAGTGTTGACTTTGGAAAAGAAAAACCCAAGATAATAGTGATTAAAGCTTTGTCAGAAAAAGGAGGGGACTTGCTGGTAAAAACCAGTAATGCCGGCGAAAAGATAATTGCTAAAGTCAAAATTCCGGCAAATAAAGACTGGATTGAGATAAAGTTGCCTGTATCGCTATCTGTCAAAGGTGTTCACAATATTGTTGTTTCACAAGTCGGAGATAATCCCGTTGAAGTGGATTGGATAAGTTTTAAATAATTTTTTTAAAGAAACCTAACTATATAACTGATAAGCTATGAGAACTAATTATTTTTTGAAAACAGTGCTAACAGGTATTGTTGCTTTGCTGTTTGTCCCATTTTTAAAAGGGATAAACACAGGAACTGTAACAACAATAACTTACTATTCAACTACACAAAAAGTTGACTGTAAAATGAATGTTTATGTGCCTTATGGGTACGATCAGGAAGCTGATACTGTAAATTCTTATCCTGTATTTTACTTAATCCATGGTGGGGGCGAAAATTATACTCATTGGGTCAATTCGGGGAATGCCAAAGGTACCCTCGATGAATTTATTGCTGCAGGAAAAGCCGTGCCAATGATACTGGTGATGCCTGATGCGAAAAATCTTGCTGCTGACGTTTTTGCTAAGGAACTTATTAACGATATTATTCCATACATAGAAAAAAACTATAGGGTAAAAGCTGACAAAGACCATCGTGGGGTAGGAGGGCTTTCCTGGGGTGGATTGCAAGCTATGGAAGCTGGTATTTATCATTATGAAATGTTTGGTTATTTGTCTGTCCTCAGCTCCGGGTGGTTTACAAACGAAACAGCTACCTATAACAGGGCAAAGGCCTTTTTGTCAGCACATGGCAAAGACATGGAAAAAAGTATCCGTTATTTGTATTTCAGTGAGGGTACATCTACTGATATTGCATACAACAATGGTATGGCAACCCTCAAAGTGCTTAGAGATTCTGGTTTAACAGTCCATTATTGGGAACATCCTGGTGGTCACCAATGGTCGGCCTGGCGAGAAGATTTCAGGTCATTTGCGCCTTTTCTTTTCCGCGATACAGCAACTAAATATGTTTCTCTTGCATTTCAGGGTGGAATAATTACTAACTCTACTATCATGACCCACCTCGACTCGGTTATAGCAGAGCCCGTTAAACCTGTAAGATATGGCTATACTTTTGCCGGATGGTACAAAGATGCTGCATGCCTTGATAGTTTTGATTTTGCTCATGATACCATCAAGAAAAACATTACACTATATGCCAAATGGAGTATCAATTCTTATAAAATTAGTTTTAACTCAAACGGGGGCAGTGCTATTAATGATACTATTGTTGCCAACTATAATACCTTAATTACAGCTCCTATTGCTCCTGTAAAATCTGGATATGTGTTTGATGGCTGGTACACAAACGGGGCATTTACCAAAAAATGGGATTTTAGCAAAGACAGAGTGCCTAATACAGACATTACACTTGTAGCTAAATGGGTAGATATCGCTTCTGTATCTGTTGACAAAGTAAATATGATGAAAATTGCTGTGTTCCCAAACCCTGTCAAATCAGTGCTACAAATAAATAATCTGCATTCAGATGCTTCTGTTGCTATCTTTGGTATAGATGGAAAGCTAATGGTCACTGAAAAACTCAAAGCCCCCAATGGTACCATAAATGTTGAAGCCTTGCCTGAAGGCTTTTACAAGGTAAAAATAAGCAATGCTTCTTTTGAAATGAATCAAAATATTGTTGTAAAACGTTGATATAAAATAAAATGAAGAAATTTTCAATCATTCTTGCGCTATTGTTTTCTGTTTCCTGTTTTGGGCAGAAATATTCCAAATGCTGGAAAGATGTTAATTATGCCGGCGATACAATGGGGTATCATAACCTCGATATTTATCTGCCTGAAGTACAGAAACCATCTTATCCGGTAGTAATCACGATTTATGGAAGTGCCTGGCTTTCTAATAAATCTAAAGGAGCCGACTTAAATACTTTAGGCAAAGTGTTACTCGAGGCTGGTTTTGCAGTAGTAATGCCCAACCATCGTTCGAGCTTTGATGCTAAATTCCCTGCCCAGGTGCAGGATATAAAAGCCGCTATCCGCTTTATCCGTGCCAATGCTGCCAAATATCAGGTAGATACTGCGTTTGTAGGCATAACTGGTAGCTCATCCGGCGGAAACCTTGCTGCTATGGCAGGGACAACCCGCAATGTGAAACATTATACCCAGGGCGGCATATCTATAGACATTGAAGGAAATGTTGGCAATAATACCGCTTCCAGTAGCTCTGTTGATGCAGTTGTTGACTGGTTTGGCCCAACCAATATGCTGGTAATGGATTCATGCGGTGGTACTGACTTTATCCACAACGATGCCAGGTCGCCTGCATCGCTTTATATTGGTGGCCCTATTCAGGAAAATAAGGAAAAGACTTTGCTTGCCAGTCCTATGACGTATATCGACCCAAGCGACCCTCCATTTCTTATCTTTCATGGCGAAAAAGACCGCGTAGTGCCTTATTGTCAAAGCCAGTTGCTTTATGCAGCATTGCAAAAAGCTAATGTGCCCAGCCAGTTTTTTCTTGTGCCTGGCGGACAGCATGGTCCGGAGGTGCATGTTGATAAGTATATGAAAATGATGGCCGACTTTTTTGTAGCAGAATCTGCTAAACATAAAGCTGTTAAAAAATGAAAACGTTGAAAATATTATTCGTCTTTGTCTTTGTAATCTTGGGTTCTTCTCAGGCTCAGGAAATAGTAAACTTGTACTCAGATAAAGTGCCTAATGCAAAGGTTTCAGGAATAAAAGAAACATATAATTCAGGTATGTACCGAGGAGTGATTACCCCTACTCTTCAGGTATTTCTGCCCGAAAAAGGCAAAGGGACAGGGGCTGCTGTGGTTATCTGTCCCGGAGGTGGCTACTATGTTGTTGTTTATGATGGCGAAGGGGTATTGACAGCCAAAGAACTTGCCAAAAATGGCATTGCAGCCTTTGTACTCAAATACAGGCTCCCGGATGACTCGTTAGAAATGGATAAAACCATTGCTCCTTTGCAGGATGCCCAGCAAGCCATAAAAGTAGTTAGAGAAAATGCTGCAAATTGGGGTGTAGATGTTCATAAGGTAGGTATTATGGGTTTTTCGGCAGGTGGACATTTAGCATCTACCGTGGCAACTCATTTTGACAAACCGGTAATTGAAAATACCAATAATACCAATTTGCGCCCTGATTTCCAGATATTGGTTTACCCTGTGATAAGCATGCAAGACAGCCTGACGCATCGCGATTCAAGGAATTGTTTGCTGGGTAAAAATCCTTCGAAGCAAATGATAGATTTATACTCTAATGAGTTGCAGGTGACTGCCAATACCCCTCCTGCATACCTCACTCATGCAGGTGATGATAAGCTGGTAGATGTGGACAACAGTATTGTCTATTTTGAAAAGCTAAGGCATCTCAAAGTACCTGTAGAAATGCACATTTATCAAAAAGGTGACCACGGTTTCATCTTCAAACACCAAGGTTGGATGGAGCCATTGTTCAGATGGATGAAAGACTCGGGGATCAATTAAAAATTAAAAATTACGAATTAACCATTAACCATTAACCATTAACCATTAACCATTAACCATTAACCATTAACCATTAACCATCTATCTCCTAATTGCTATACACTAAATACTAATATTCATGAAAAAACTTATTCTCTCACTTTCTGCAATACTTGCATTAGGTATTGTTTCTATAGCCCAAGTGGCTGAGAAACATGCCCCACAAGGCTTTGATGTTGTCCGTACTAATATAGCCCACGGAAAAATTGACACTATTACGTATCAGTCGAAAACAGTCGGGGTAGCCCGTAAAGCTTTGATTTACACCCCTCCGGGATTTTCGAAAAGTAAAAAATACCCTGTGTTGTATCTTTTGCATGGAATAGGTGGCGATGAAAAGGAATGGTTCACCCAAGGGCAGCCTCATGTAATCCTCGACAACCTTTATGCTGATAAAAAACTTGAGCCTATGATTGTGGTATTGCCCAATGGCCGTGCTATGAAAGATGACCGTGCTGTTGGTAATATTTTCGAACCTGAAAAAGTCCAGGCTTTTGCTACTTTCGAGAAGGACCTGCTGAACGACCTTATCCCTTTTATCGAAAAGAAATACCCTGTGATTAAAGACAAGGGCCATCGTGCTATTGCCGGATTGTCTATGGGTGGCGGGCAGTCTTTGAATTTTGGGCTTGGCAACCTCGATGTATTTTCATGGGTGGGAGGGTTTTCTTCTGCTCCCAATACCAGAGAACCCGAACAGCTGATGCCTAACCCGGCTGACGCTAAAAAGAAACTGAAACTCCTCTGGATATCTTGTGGCGACAACGACGGACTGATTACTTTTAGCCAACGTACCCACGATTACATGGTTAAGAATGATGTGCCTCATATTTATTATATAGAACCCGGTGTTCATGATTTTAAGGTTTGGAAAAACTCATTGTATATGTTTTCTCAGTTGCTTTTCAAACCAGTTAATGTTGCTAATTTTAACAAATACAGTGTATTGGGCTCACCTTCTTCATACAATGTACGTGGGGCAAAATATCCACAAGTGTTGCCCGATGGACGTGCCGTTTTTCGCATAAAAGCACCTGAAGCACAAAAGGTACAGGTTGATTTGTTTAGAAAATATGATATGGTAAAAGGTGAAGATGGCGTGTGGGAAGTTACTACCGACTCGCTTAGCGAAGGTTTTCATTATTATACTTTGATTATTGATGGAGTAAGCGTTGCAGACCCCGCCAGCGAAACATTTTATGGAATGGGGCGCATGGCCAGTGGTATAGAAGTGCCTTTTAAAGGCGATGGCTATTATGCTATCAAAAATGTACCTCATGGCGAAATTAGTATCAAACGCTATTTTTCAAATGTGACAAGGAGCTGGCGTAACTTATACATCTACAAACCTGCCGGATATGACCAAAATACAAGCGAGAAATATCCTGTGCTTTATCTTCTTCACGGTGGTGGCGAAGATGAACGTGGTTGGGCTACACAAGGCAAGACAGATTTGATACTTGACAACCTGATTGCCGAAAAGAAAGCAAAACCTATGCTTGTTGTGATGATGGATGGAAACTTCAATTCTCAAGCATTTGGTGAAGAGGTGCTGAAAACTTTTGAAGCTGAATTGAAGTTAAGCGTTATTCCTTTTGTAGAAAAAAACTACCGTGCCGAAACCGATGCACAACATCGTGCTTTGGCCGGATTGTCTATGGGCGGGCTTCAGACACTATATGCAGGGGTCAACAATTATAGCCTTTTCGCTTACCTTGGTGTGTTCAGCTCAGGTTGGATTGTGCCTATGCAGGCCGATTTGGCCAACAAACAATATGATTTTATGAAAGCCAATGCAGATGCTATTAATAGCAATGTTAAGCAATTCTGGGTTTCGCAGGGAGGAAAAGAAGATATAGCCTGGAATAATTGTCAGGTAATGATTAAGAAATTTGATGAGCTAAAGATTAAATATACCTACAGCGAGTATCCCGGCGGCCACACCTGGCCTGTTTGGCGTAACAACCTGTACAACTTTGCCCAACTGCTTTTTAAATAGAGCCTGTCGAAAATCCGAAAGGGATTTAATATTTGGTCTTGGGTTATAGTTGTTGGTTTTGCAGCTTAAACCTTCCAGGTTTCAAAAACCTGGAAGGTTTCTCAATAGTTCCAACCCGTTTTCAAAAAGTTGTAGCTCAAAATTTACATCAGGGTAATCTGATGGCATTTGATTTAGTGACGAAGCAGGATTTGAAATTGTAATGGATGAATATTCCCATCGCAAAAACGACTTTAAGGATAAATACTAAATAGTGAAAATTAGCAATAATTTCTAATAGGATAAAACGATGATAAAGAAGATTTTATGTCATGCACTTTTTTTTAGCTTCATACTTGTAGCGCAAAATGCTTTAGCTCAGCAAGGTGGAAAGCTGAAGCTATGGTACAACAAGCCAGCAAAGGTGTGGAACGAGGCGCTGCCTCTTGGAAATGGCCGTCTTGGGGCAATGGTGTTTGGCGGACCCGAAAAAGAGTTGGTACAGCTCAATGAAGCAACGTTCTGGTCCGGAGGCCCTTCCAATAATGACAATCCTGATGCTTTAGAAGCATTGCCTGTTGTCAGGCAGCTGATTTTTGAGGGAAAGTACGACGAAGCCCAAAATCTGGTTAATCAAAAGTTGACCGCCAAACAGTTGCATGGCTCAATGTTTCAACCTGTAGGCAACCTGTTGCTTACTTTTGGACATACCAATTTTACTGATTATTACCGCGAGCTGGATATTGAAAAGGCTGTATTTACTGCATCTTACAAAGTGGACGGAGTGATCTACAAACGCGAAGTGTTTGCTTCTGCCCCTGACCAGGTTATTGTCCTTAGGTTGACAGCCGACAAACCCGGCAAATTGTCTTTTGTAGCCGGTATCAACGGGCCTTTGCAAAAAACAATGACCGTGTTGGACAATACTACCCTCGAACTGACAGGGCTCTCCAGCGACCACGAAGGCGTAACCGGGCAGGTGAAATTCAATGCCCGGGTAAAACTGCAGCTTACAGGTGGTGCAGCCGAGGCTTTACCTGATGGTATAAAAGTCAGCAATGCCAATGAAGCGCTCATCCTGATTTCTGTTGCTACCAATTTTGTTGATTATAAAACCTTGACAGCCAACGAAACCGAAAAATCTGCCAACTATTTGTCAAAGGCTGAAAAGAAAACGTTTGCAGAATTATATAAAAAACATGTGGCTGCTTATCAGCAGTATTTCAACCGTGTAAGCATTGACCTGGGTTCATCTGCAGCTCGGGCTTTACCCACCGATGAACGTGTCAGAAATTTTTCTCAAACCAACGACCCTGAGCTTGTGGCCTTGTATTATCAGTTTGGCCGCTATTTGCTTATTTCGTCATCGCAACCCGGCGGACAAGCCGCTAATTTGCAAGGGATTTGGAACGACCAGGTACATCCTGCCTGGGACAGTAAATACACCATCAACATTAATACCGAGATGAACTACTGGCCTGCCGAAAAGTGCAACATGACTGAAATGCATGAACCTTTAATTCAGATGGTCAGGGAGCTTTCTGAGTCCGGGCAAAATACTGCCAAAACCATGTATGGTTGCAAGGGTTGGGTAGCCCATCATAATACCGATATTTGGCGCATATGTGGTGTTGTTGACGGCTCTTTCTGGGGTATGTGGCCTATGGGCGGGGCGTGGCTTTCGCAACACCTTTGGGAAAGGTATCTTTACAATGGTGATTTGAAGTATCTTGAATCGGTATATCCTGTACTAAAGTCAGCTTGCGAGTTTTATCAGGATTTTCTCATAGAAGAGCCTGTTCACAAGTGGCTTGTTGTAAGCCCTTCTATCTCGCCCGAAAACGCCCCGGCCGGGCGTTCGGCTTCTGTCAATGCCGGAAATACTATGGATAACCAGATATTGTTTGACTTGTTCTCTAAAACTATCAAAGCTGCCAGGCTGTTGAACAAAGACAATGCTTTAATTGCTGATTTACAAAAGACGCTAGACCGTTTACCCCCTATGCAAATAGGACAGTACGGGCAATTGCAGGAATGGATGCAAGACCTTGACAATCCTAAAGATGAGCATCGTCATGTATCGCATTTATATGGCTTGTTTCCAAGCAACCAGATTTCGCCTTATTCTTCGCCACAACTTTTTGATGCTGCCCGCAATACCCTCAAATACCGTGGTGATGTATCTACCGGGTGGTCTATGGGTTGGAAGGTCAACTTCTGGGCACGTTTGCTCGATGGTAACCACGCCAAAAAACTTATAACAGACCAGCTTACATTGGTTGACCCTGTAAGGCCCGCATCTGGAGGTACTTATCCTAACCTTTTTGATGCCCATCCGCCATTTCAAATTGATGGCAACTTTGGTTGTACTTCTGGCATAACCGAAATGCTGATGCAAACTCATGATGGCGCAATTCATATACTGCCTGCTTTGCCCGATGATTGGAAAACCGGCGAAATAAAAGGCCTGCGTGCTTATGGAGGGTTTGAGGTCAGCTTTAGCTGGGAAAATGGCAAGGTAAAGGAAATTGTTATAAAATCTAATCTTGGTGGCAATTGTCGCATACGTGTGCCAAATAAGGTTCAATTAGCAGGAGGTTTAAAGTTGAAAGTAGCTGAAGGCGTTAACCCCAATCCTTTTTTTGCTGTGCCTCAAATAAAAAGCCCTATAATTTCGGATGTGGCAAAACTTTCAGCAGTTGAGCTTAAACCAACTTTACTGTATGATTTCGAAACAAAGGCTGGTCAGAAATATATTATCCATTTGCTTAAAGAATAATGCAAAGAGATAAGGAAATTTTAGACAATTGGTTTTATTTTGGAAAAAGTTTTTTTCGATGAAGTTTGTCAAAGTATTTCTTTTACTAATAGTATTTCTGGTATTGGCAGTCCTTTGTTATTACAAGTTGGAGCTATATGAATATGACCAAACTACAATTTGTAACCCCATAAACATTAGCTACAGGTTTACCCTTAGCGGGCCTTCTTTTCGTGAAGCTGCCAGCCCAACAGTAGTGCTGTTTAAAAATGAATATTTTTTGTTTTTGACAAGATCTGGAGGGTACTGGTACTCAAAAGATTTAGCAAAGTGGGAACTTATTACTACCGAAGATTTGCCCATAGAAGACCGTTCACCTACCGCCGTAGTGCTGAATGATACCATGTATTTCATGGCCTCGTTCGGGAGCCCTTCAATATATAGGTCTGCCGATCCTAAGTCGGGCAAATGGGAAGAGATTAGGGATAATTTTCCTTACGGGCAAATGGACCCTTGCTTATTTGTTGATGACAACAAAAGGATGTACCTCTATTACGGATGTTCAGATAAAAGCCCAATTTATGGGATAGAAATCAATACGAAAAATTTCAATCCTATTGGAAAGCCTAAGGAGCTTATTGATAGCCATAAAGATGATTATGGATGGGAAAGAAAGGGCGATAATAACGAGCTGAAAGAAAACCCCTGGATGGAAGGAGCCTGGATGACAAAGCATAATGGCAGATATTATCTGCAATATGCAGCTCCGGGAACTCAGTACAAAGGTTATTGCGATGGGGTTTATGTTTCAGATAGCCCTTTGGGCAATTTTAAACTTGCCCCTAATAACCCAATTTCGTACAAACCGGGGGGCTTTATTGCCGGGGCTGGCCATAGTTCTACCTTTCAGGACAGGTATGGCAATTATTGGCATATTTCGACCATGACCATTTCGCGTAAGCATATTTTTGAGCGTCGTATAGGCTTATTCCCCATGTTTTTTGACAAAGACAATGAGCTCTATACTTATACGGCTTATGGCGATTTTCCTATGATTTTGCCCCGCAAAAAGGTTTCTTCTCCAGAAGATTTGTCTCCTAAATGGATGTTACTTTCTTATGGTAAGCCAGTAATGGTATCTTCTGAATTGCCTGATTATCCTAAAGAAAATGCAGTTGATGAGGATGTTCGGACCTATTGGAGTGCAAGCTCTGGTGAAAGAGGGGAATGGATAATCGTTGACCTTCAGAAAGTTTGTATTGTCAATGCTGTGCAGCTTAATTATGCCGAGAATAATACCACTATCACCGGCCGCAATACAGATATTTATTGCCAGTACGACTTGGAGGCCTCGCTTGACAAAAAGGACTGGGAAACAATCAAAAGCCGCAAGGGGAGCAAAAAAGATTTGCCCCATGATTATATCGAGCTCAAGAAGCCAATTAAGGCTCGATATATAAAGCTTACCAACAGGCATGTCCCGGATGGAACCTTTGCTTTGTCAGGTTTGCGGGTGTTTGGTAATGCTGCAGGAGCTTTGCCAAAGGCGGTAGATAAGTTCAGTATTACCCGGTCAGATACTGACCGTTGCATTGTTAAGCTAAAATGGCAAATAAACCCCGAAGATGTTGGTTACACCATCAGATATGGCAGTAAGCAAGACAAACTGTATCATTTTTACCAGGTTCTGGGCTCCGATTCGTTGATTATTCGAAGCCTGAACCGTTTTGAAAAATATTATTTTACTATTGATGCTTTTAATGAAAATGGCATCACAAAGGGGACAAAAATTGTGTCTGTTGATTAAATCCCATAAAGTTATAACCTGATTTTTGGATGTTGAAAAAATATATGAAAGAAACTCTGGCTGAGTATTTAGTCCTGCTATTTTTGTGTATGTGTATCTTGCTTTTTCTTTGGATTGTTTTATTATAAAAAGGATGAAGAAAAAACTGTATTCTGCACTTGCTTTTTTTCTATTCGTAAACATTAGTTTGTTTGCCAGTGAAAAAGTATTGAAAATAGACATTTATTCGTATAAAGATGGTTTAACAACCTCTTCGGTAAATGCTGTTTTTAAAGATTCAAAAGGTTTTTTGTGGCTGTGCTCAGGAAATGGCCTTTTCAGGTACGATGGGTATAGCTTTAGAAACCTTAGTACTATTACTAATGCAGATTTGAATTGCGAAGTATATTCAGTTGCTGAAGATAACCTGCAAAACATTTGGATAGGCACTAAAGGTAAAGGGATTTTTGTTTTGCTCAACAAGACTTTTGAGCTGGTGCACTTAAACCTAAAATTGAGCGAAGAGGTGGTAGTAAACCAGATTCTATTTCTGAAAGGAAAGGTTTGGGTAGCTTCAAATATTGGACTTTTAGAAATAAATAAAAATATAAACCTGTCGGATGGTACCCCGATCAGCTATAAACGCCTGATACCCGATTTGGCCAACAGGACAAGCCAGGATAAAGTCATCAATTGTTTGTATCACAAAGCAGGGAGCAAAATTTTGTGGGTAGGTACAAATGCTCAGTTGTATGCGTATAATGTTGAGATTGATGAGTTTTCTGAAATCATTTCTTTCCCTCAAAACTCAATCAGGTGTTTGTCGGTGCTTGACAATAAAATTCTTGCCGGAAGCTGGGATGGAGGCGTTTTTTTAGTTGATACATTAACGCTAAAAAAAACAAGTACTCCATTTATTGACTATGTCAATAAGATTGTTGGAGAAAAAAGAGTAAAAGCAGCCTTGCCAGACAATAACGGGAACCTTTTTGTGGCAACCTATGGTAGCGGGCTGTATGCTTTTAATAATGCCAATGCTTCTTTTTCGTACATAAATTACCGAAACGATAAAAACAGCAAAGAAAACATCAGGTCAAATATTATAAACCAGGCATACATCGACAATTCCGGTATTTTGTGGCTGAGTATGAACCAGCCCGGACTGGCTAAATTGTATAGCCAGGAAAGTTTCATCTCTTATTTTTCTACAAAAAAAAGCAGCGATCTGGTAAACGAGTTTTTATCTGTTCAGCAGTCAATTGATAAAAACAAGCTTTGGGTAGCCACCAATGGAGATGGGATATATTTGTTTGACACTAAAGAAAAAAGCTTTTTACAGTTCAATAATACTGCAGGCTCTCGTCTTAGGTTGCAGAGTAACGGGGCTTCTTATTGCTTTCAGGATAGCAAAGGCAACTTGTGGATAGTGTCCGGAAGAAAAGGCATTTACGTTGTTCCTGGCAAAAAAGCCCTTCAGTTGTTTAATGGAAAAGGAGGGGGCGTTTTGCCTTTAGATGCCAATTTGCTGTTTTCGTCTGATAGCCGTGCCAATTCATATATTACCAAGTTTTATGAAGATTCTAAAGGTTATATTTGGGTTGGCTCTTGGGGTACTTTATATGTTTTACGGATGAAAGAAGGTTTTCAAAACGCTTCAACTCCGGATGAACTGGCACAAAACTGCACTGTTAAGAGCATTTTCTCTGATGAACAAAAAGATGAATTTGATTTCCCCATTTTTCCTGCCATTACAATGTGTGAAGTACAAAAAAACGAAATTTGGGTGGGTACCTCTGGCGGAGGGGTATGTTCTGTTAAAGAATTGCCGGGTTTTAAGTTTTCTGTCGAACCATTGACGTATATAAACAAAGATTTACCCCAGTTGAATGTTAGGAGCATTTGCAAAGACAGCAAACAGGGTATATGGATTGGTACCGGAGCAGGTTTGTGTTACCTGAAAACTCCTTGGGCAAAACTAAAAGTATTAAGTAAAAGTGACGGGTTGTCATCTGATGACATTGGCAATATTGTTGAAGATAAAAAAGGGGCTTTGTGGGCGGCCACAAATTTTGGCATAATCAAAATAAACCCCGAAAACTTCTCTGTCCAAAATTTTTTGTCAGCCCACAACGATGATTTTAACCAGTATATCTTAAATGCCGGGTGTTATGATGCTTTGGGCAATGTTTGGTTTTCTACTCCCGGGGCGTTGGCTTCGCTCAATACTGATTCGACATATAGTAGTGGGGCTAATCTTCCGTTTTATTTTACCGATATAAAAATTGATAACCAAACCGTTGTACCAATGCAGAAAGTTGATGGGCATACTATCATCAGGTGTGATATCAATGAATGCAATGAAATAAATGTACCATACAACCATACCCTGAGTGTTGAATTTGCTACATTAAATTTTAAAGCAGCCGGGCAAATTCTTTACAGGTATAAAATTGAGAAAAGTAAAGAATGGATTATGCTTGGCCCTAACCAAAGGAATATTTCATTTTCCAGTATGAAGCCAGGTTTGTACTTCCTTGAAGTACAAGAAACCGGAATGGCAAAAAAAACTAATTCTAAATTGTTGAAGGTAAGGTTTTTACCTCCTTTCTGGCAAACCAAAACAGCTTTTGTGATTTACTTTTTTGTTATCTTGATTTTATTTTTGATATACAGGAGGCTTACCATTCAAAAAGTTTTACAACAAAGTGTTATAGAAAAAGAACGCTACGAAAGGAAAAAGCTCGAAGAACTGGATAAAATGAAAACCGAGTTTTTTTCTAATATCTCGCACGAGTTCCGTACCCCTTTAAGTTTGATTATTAGCCCGTTAGAGAAGTTGGCAAAAAGTAACGAGCTCTCTGAAAAAAATAAAGAAAAAATCAATATCGTGTTAAAAAGCAGCAACCGCTTGTTGAAACTGACTAACGAGTTGATGGATTATAGCAAAATTGAGAAAAATCTTTTAGTGCCTGAGTTTTATTTGTGTGACATTGTTGCATTGACAAAAGAAGTTTGTCAATTATTCAACAGCCTGGCCGAGTCGATGAATATTGATTTTAAAGTCAATAACCCTCAAGAGGCTATTGAAGTACCTATGGACAAGATGATGATTGAAAAAGTCATTTTCAACCTTTTGTCAAATGCTTTCAAATATACCCCTGCTAAGGGTACAATATTAGTTAATATTGAGAATGTGAATAATTTTAATAAAGATTTTGTAAAGGTTTCGGTTGTCAATACTGGAGAAGGAATTGTCAAAGAACACCTTTCAAAGGTTTTTGACAGGTTTTATCAGGTCAATAATGTGCAAAACCGAAATATAGCCGGGACAGGAATAGGGCTTTCTCTTGTAAAAAGTTATGTTGAACTTCACAATGGCATGGTGGATGTAAAAAGCGAGCCTAATGTTGAGACTACATTTGAGTTTTATTTGCCTTTTGAACAAGCAGCTTTTACAGTAAATAAAGACAAAAATACCTCTTTTGCTATCAATCATGAACAAGGAAAGAATTTAGAACCTAAGCCTACTTATCATTACCATCTGCTAATTGTTGAGGATGAAGAAGAAATACGAAATTATATTGTTGATGAATTAAAGACAGATTTTAGTATTTCTGTTGCTGCTGATGGCGAAGAAGGGTTGAGAATAGCTAACGAGATGATGCCCGACCTTATTATTACCGACGTGATGATGCCTAAAATTTCTGGCATTGAATTGTGTAAAACATTGAAAAACCAGCTTGGGACTTCTCATATCCCTATTATCATCCTTTCGGCCAAAGCTAATATAAATCAACAAATTGAAGGCTTGGAAATGGGTGCAGATGTTTACATGGTAAAGCCCTTTAGTGTTGACCACCTGAAGATACAAGTGTTGAGGCTCATTGGCTTTAAAGAGTCCATCTATTCGCGATATCTGAAAGAAACTGCACTAATTCCCGAAGGGGCTGTAACTTCTAAGCTTGATGATGAGTTTTTGAAAAAGTTAACGACTTTTATTGAAGACAACCTTACCGATACAAATTTAAATGTTGACCAGTTGGCCGATTGTGTTGCCCTAAGTAAAGTACAGACATACAGAAAAGTAAAGGCTATTACAGGCCTTTCAATAGTTGAGTTTGTAAGGACAGTTAGGTTGAAAAAAGCTGTGAAGCTGGTGCTTGAAAAACGTCTGAGCTATACTGAAATTGCCTATGAAACCGGTTTTTCTTCACCTTCGTACTTTACGCGCTGTTTTCACGACCATTTTGGCAAAACGCCTTCGGAGTTTGCAGCCGATTATGGAAAAGGTTGAAATTTGCTTAATTGTCTTTGATGTAGGTTAAATTGCTGTTTAAGAAGCAAAAAATCAACTTTTTTCAAAAAAGGCGCTAAAAAATATGTATTGGATATCCCAACACTTATAGACAATATACCGCAAGTCCGAAGAAAACCTCCTCCCGACTAATCGGGAATCATACTTGTTTGGGTTTAACTAATCATGCCCGTTTCAAAGTAAAAGTCAGGCCCTGGCGTTATAGTAAATTTTTAGCCATCGAAGGGGTTATTTTGTCCTTGCTGGCAATAGCGAATGTTGTTTCAATTTCGTATATTTATATGTTAAACAATTGTTTAAACATAATATGTCGAAAAATAGCAACAATAGTATATTGTACGTGGACGATGAGGTCAATAGCCTGGATGTGTTCAGGTTGTACTTCGAAAATACTTACAATGTCTATGTTGCCCAGAATACCAAAGAAGCCGAAGAGCTTTTAAGGACTGTCCCTGTAAAAGTACTGATATCAGATTATTATATGCCCGGCGAATCAGGTATTGACTTTATCCAACGTATAAACCCGTTATACCCGGATGTTGTCAAAATTATGTTCTCGGCATTTGTTGACCGCGAGATTATACTTGGGGCTTTGAACAAAGCCAGTGTTTACAGGTATATTACAAAGCCCTGGAATGCCAATGAAATAAGACTGGCTATTGACAGCGCCATCAGAGAATATGATTTGAAACACGAAAATCAATATCTTTTTGAAGAGCTCCGGGTAAAAAATAGTGAATTGTACGATACGCTTCAATCCTTAAAACAAAGTGAAGGGAAAATAAGAAAAGTAATTGAGAATGCTGATGAAGGGATTTTTTTTATCAATGATGAAAAGCAAATAATTGATGCAAATCCGGCTTTTTTCAAAATGTTGGGAATGGAGGCTCTTAACGGCCAGTTTAGTTTACTTACGCGTGAAATAGAAAACAGAATACCTGTATTGTTAAACTTGCCCAAAGAAATAGCTTCACGTGAAGTGGAACGATACAAAGAAATAGAGTTTAATGACGGTGCCAAAGTGAAATATTTTGAAATTAGCAGCTCTTATGCTGATGCTGAGAATAAAGATATTATCGTGTCATTGGTTAAAGATTTCACTGAAAAAAAACTTGTAGATAAAAAGCTTCTGGATGCTATCATTCATACGCAGGAAGAAGACCAAAAACGCTATGCCCGCGAATTGCACGATGGCCTGGGCCCTATTCTTTCTACCCTGAAGATGCACCTCGAATGGATGAATAACCCTGAACAGCCTGTTAATAAAGATAAAATCATTCAGCATTCAATAAAAACAGTAAACGAGGCGGTCAATACCGTAAAAGAAATAGCCAATAACCTCAGCCCTCACGTGCTGCAAAAGTTTGGGCTTGCTTATGCCATCTCTACTTACATCAATAAAATTGGGCTAAACCCCAATGTTGAAATTTCTTTTCATACCAACTTAAAAGAACAGGTCAATGAAACTATCGAGACTGATTTGTACAGGATTGTGCTGGAGTGTTTAAACAATTCGTTGAAACATGCTAAATGCTCATCTGTTCTGATAAAACTTAAAAAATATGAACATTCCTTGTTTCTTGGCTTTATGGACAATGGCAAAGGTTTTGATATTGCTAAAGTGCGCGAAAGTAACAATGGAATGGGGCTTTATAATATTATAAACCGCATCAGGCATTTGAATGGGAAATACAAAATGATATCCAAACCCAATCAGGGGTTTATTTTAACTTCATTAATTAATTGTTAGCTATGGATGCAAAGAAAATCAAGGTTTTTGTTGTTGATGACCACGATTTGTTCCGCGAAGGGGTCAACCTGCTTATCAATGGCAGCTCAAAGGCCGAAGTGGTTGGCGAGGCTGTAAATGGGGAAGACTTTCTGGAAAAACTTGATAGCCTGAAAGTAGATATTGTATTGATGGATATTGCCATGCCTGTTATGGATGGTATTGAGGCATCAAAAAAAGCCCATGAAAAGCATCCCGATTTGAAAATAATTGCCTTGACAATGTTTGGTGAAGAAAAGTATTATTTCAAAATGCTCCAGGCAGGCGTAAAAGGCTTTGTGTTGAAGTCTTCTGGTATTAGTGAGTTGCTCAATGCCATTGTAGATGTGTACAATAATAAAAGTTATTTCTCAAACGAACTGTTGATGAACCTTGTGGAAGGTTTTAAGGCCCAATTGAGCAAAGATTCTAAAGTGGCTGTCAATAATATGCAACATTTGTCGGCCAGGGAAGTAGAAGTGTTAAGGCATATAGCCTCTGGCCTTTCAAACGAAGAAATTGCCGAAAAACTTAATATTAGTACCACAACTATCCGCACGCACAGGTCAAGGGTGATGGCCAAAACAGGGTGTAACAACACCGCAAGCCTTATATTTTATGCCATTAAGAATGACTTTGTGAAAGTGCCATAATAAACTTTTGTAGTACAAATGTACTACACGCAAATCATTGTTTTAACTACAAAATTCAACAGCTGTACGATGTTTTGAGGGTGGCAGGGAAGGTAATTTTGCCCAAAACCTGTTACTCATGGATCCTATTTTAAGCAAATTCAGAGATAAGTTTATTGAGGAGGCCATTGGCTTGCTCGACAGGCTTGAAAAGGATTTACTCGAGCTTGAAGCAAATCCGCAAGACAAAGAACTGATAGAGTCAGCCTTTCGTGCCATGCACACCATCAAAGGGGTGAGCGGCATGTATGGCTTTGATTTTATCAGTGAGTACACCCACCACATGGAAAGCGTATATCAGGCTATCCGTGACGCTAAGCTAAAGTTCGACAAAGCGGTGTTTGATGTTACTTTCGCTTCTGTTGACCATATCCGCAAACTTTTGTCTGACGAAAGGTTGGAAGATAAACAAAATCAAGCCAACCATAATAAACTGTTGTCCGAGATATCTTCCATCCTGGATAATAAAAATGATGCTGCCTCTGGGCATGCTGACCCGGAGCCAATCCCAGCTGGGGACGAAGGCATTGAGTCAACCTGGAATATTATTGTCCGTACCACCGAAATGATGTATTTCAGGGGGATTAATATTATGAATATTTTTGAAGAGCTTGCTACTCTTGGAAAATTTCAGGTGGCCAGGATAGAATCCCTTAGTGATGAAGAGAATGATTACTGGAATATTTTCCTTATTTCCAGTGCCAGCGAAGATGACATTCGCGAGGTGTTTATGTTCATCGAGGATGATTGCATTATTCAAAACCTTTCTAAAGGAAACCTTTTGGATAAAGAAAAAAAAACTAACAATGTTATGAACGAAGGCGAAAAATCAATCCTTCGTTTTGTTGAGGATGCAAAATTCCCCAAGAAAGAGGTTACAGAACCCGATATTATTGCTGAAAAGCCTGTTAAAAAAGAAGAAAAGCAGGAGCTGCAAAATTTTGTACGCATATCGGTTGACTCACGCAAGCTCGATAATCTTATGTACTTAGTCAGCGAGCTTATTACGGTAAACTCACAAATACAGGTCAACCTAAACGATGACCGTTACAGCGCTATGCGTGCGCAGTTTGAAAAGATCGACAGCCTGTCAAAGCTTTTCAGGAACAATGCACTTGATATCCGTCTTATTCCGCTCAATGACACGGTGCTGCGTTTTCAAAGGCTTATTCGGGATTTGTCCAAACAGTTGAACAAAAAAATCGAGTTCCGTACCCAGGGTACTGAAACCGAGTTGGACAAAAATACCATTGATAGCCTCACAGAACCGCTAATGCACCTGATTCGCAATTGTATCGACCATGGCATTGAGTTGCCAGAAGTCCGCAAAAGCAAAGGGAAACCCGAAACCGGGATGATAAAACTTTCGGCCTTTCAGTCGGGCAACTTTGTGTATATCAATATTGAAGATGACGGTACCGGGATTGATTTGGAAAAAGTTCGGCAGAAAGCTGTGGACAAAGGCATTCTTAAGGCAAATGATAAGCTCTCCGATAAGGAAATATACGACTTGGTTTTTTTGCCGGGTTTTTCAACAGCACAAAGTCTGACTGAGGTTTCGGGCCGTGGAGTGGGGATGGATGTTGTAAAACAACGCATCCGCGACCTCAGGGGCGAAATAATCGTCAATTCGGTACCGGGCAAGGGTACAACCTTTACGCTCAAGTTGCAGCAGTCGCTGGCCATTATCGATACTCTGCTTTTCAAGGTAGAAAAGTCATATTTCATTGTGCCTATTTCCGAAATTGTGATTTGTCAGCAGATGGCGCTTGTTGAACTTGATAGCTGCCGTAATACCGGGACAATCCCATATAACGACACGCTGATACGCTTTGTTGACCTTCGCGAAAGCTTTAACCTTGGAGGGGCTTACAATAAAAAAGTGAAGCTTATTGTCCTGAACCAAAACGGGAAAAATATAGCCTTGCTTGCCGATAAGATTATTGGCGAACACCAGGCAGTACTGAAACCATTAGGCCAGACCTTTGAAAATCAAAACTACGTTTCGTCTGCAAGTCAGTTGGGCGATGGAGGTATTGCTTTTATGCTGGATATAGCTTCATTAATTAATGTAGCCCAGAAAGTATAAATATTGTAAGTGAAAAACTATAAAAACCTTGATGTATGAACCGTACGTATTTGTCTTTTCTGGTTTACGGCCAATATTTTGCCGTAGATGTAGTAAAGGTGCTTGAAGTACTGCAAAAACAGAATATTGTACAAGTACCCAATGCACCTGCTTATGTAAAAGGCATTATCAATTTTCGGGGCGAGATAGTACCAGTTTTTGATTTGCGTTCCAAGTTTAACTTTCCCGAAAATGATGCTAAGTCTTCGTTTGTTATCATTGTCCTCGACTTGTCCGGTCAAAATGGGTCTTTCAGGATAGGCGCCATTGCCGACAAGGTGAAAGATGTGATAACTATAGATGATAATGCCATAAAACCTGTGCCCCAAATGAGCGAAAAGTTTAATACCGAATTTCTGCAAGGGATTTTCAAAATTGACGATTCGTTCATCCTGCTCCTCAATGTCGATAAGGTGTTTTCAAATGCCGAAACGCCGGATATTCAAAATGTACAAGAAAAAGAAGTTACTAATTTATAAAATTTAAAGCTATGAAACTATCGTTAAACAAACTTAGGCTGGGCACAAGGTTGTTCTTGTCTATTGCAGTGTCGTTGGTGGTTACCCTTACCGTGTTTGTTATCTTCCTTTCACGAGACACTACCAAAATGACCACAGACCTGATGGATAAAAATATTCAACTGCTTGTTGATGCTGTTTTTGAAGATATGGATATTTCTTACAAAAATCATTTGGAAATTGTCAATACAAGTATGAAGTTGGCAATGCAGGAGTTTAAGGGGAAGTTTACTTATAACGCCAATAATCAAAACTTTGTAGAGATAAAAAATCAGGAAAACAATGAAACCAAGATGGTCAGGCTTGGCAATTTGATGTTCAACGGAGTGGGACTTGTCAATAATACAGCTCATGTTGATTATATTTCAGGGTTGATGGGTTGTTCTTCAACCGTATTTGCCGTAATTCCTGAAGGAATGGTACGTATATCTACAACATTGAAAGATGAAACAGGTAAAAGGGCTGTTTTTACTTATATTCCTGAAACTTCACCTGTTTATCAGGCAATATCGCAAGGCAGAGAATATACAGGCCTGGCAAAAGTGCTTAACAAATGGGTGTTGTCTTCGTATCGTCCTGTTTTTGATGACAACAAAAAAGTAATAGGGGCTATTTATGTTGGCTTGTCAGATAATATTTACAATGACATGAAAGCTAAGCTTAGTAAAATTATTGTGGGAGAAGGTAGCTATTTCTTTATAATTGATACTACTGCAACAGAAATTGTGCATCCAAAGCTCGAAGGCGAAAATCTTTATAATACAGCAGATGAAAATGGATATTTGTTTATGCAGGATATTTGTCGCCTTAAAAATGGGAAAATAAAGTATGATTGGAAAAATCCGGGAGAGCCTGTAGCAAGGACTAAAACTGCTTATTTTAAACATTACAGGCCATTGCAATGGATACTTGCACTGGGGGTTTACGATGATGATTTTTTGAAGGCTGCCAAAGAACAAAGGGCTTATCTTATTGGGTTTGGAATACTCCTGCTTGCAGTGCTTTCTGTAATTGTATATGTCATGTCATTAGTTATCCGAAGAAATATTGAAAGGTTGGAGAATGAAACCAAGATGCTTATTGATAGCGCTCTTGATGGAGACTTGAAAAAGCGTTCGCACGCTAAAAACCTCAGTGTCGAATTTGTCCCAATAGTAGAAGGTATTAACAAAATATTAGATACTGTAATAGCCCCGCTGACTATTGCTGCCGAGTATATTGACCGGATTTCAAAAGGCGACATGCCTGAATTGAACACCAAAGAGTACAATGGCGATTTTAAAGCCCTCATGGCCAATCTTAACGACCTTATTGTTTCGCAAAATACCATTATTGATAAGGCAAAAGAAGTAGCAAGTGGCAACCTCACCATATCGCTCGAAATGCGTTCAAAAAATGACGAACTGATGGAAGCCCTCAATGATATGGTAAAATCTAACGCTTCTATGATTAACGAGTTCAAAACAGCTATCGAAAATATTGTTCAGGCTGGCGAACAGCTTATGGCTGTTGCTATGCAGATTTCACAAGGCTCTACAGAACAGGCTGCGTCAACTGAAGAAGTTTCAAGTAGTATGGAACAAATGGTTTCAAACATTAACCAGAATGCCGATAATGCTAAACAAACCGAAAATATTGCTGTCCGTGCTTCTACCGATATCCTCGACGGCAGTAAGGCGGTAACCACTACGGTAGATGCCATGAAACAAATTGCAGACAAGATTTCTATCATTGGCGAAATAGCCGAAAAAACTGACTTGCTGGCTATAAATGCCGCCATCGAAGCTGCTCGTGCAGGCGAACAAGGTAAAGGTTTTGCTGTGGTTGCTGCCGAAGTGAGAAAACTGGCCGAAAATAGCCAAAATGCTGCAAAACAAATCGATGAGTTGTCCAAGTCAAGCGTTAAGATTGCTGATGAGTCGGGGACTTTGTTACAAAAGATTGTGCCGGATATCCAAAAAACGGCTTTGCTGGTACAGGAAATTTCGGCCTCCAGTATGGAACAAAATTCAGGTGCGGCACAAATTAACAATGCTATCATGCAGTTAAATGCCGTAACACAGAAGAATGCTGCTGCTGCCGAAGAAATGTCGGCCAGTGCAGAAGAACTTAATAGCCAGGCCGAACAGTTGCGCCAGTTGATTGCATTTTACAAAACTGAAGTTGAAGATCATGCTGCTTCAAGGTTTGTGAAAAAAGAAAAAATCGTAAAACCGGTGCAACAGCCGCATAAAACCAATAAACCAGAAGTCAAATCTCCTGCTATAAAAGCTGATATTAAGATGGGCCATGAAGATGATGTTGACAAACATTATGATACTTTTTAAAAAGTCAACATAAATAATATAAAGGCTTGCAGCAATGCAGGCCTTTTTTTTTGTTGCAAACTGAACAAAGGAAATTTTATGTATTTTTAAGCATTTGTCATTAGGCATTCGTAATTCGTAATTCGTCATTGATTACTATCTTTACCCACAAAAAAATTGAAACGCATAGGTTTGATATCAGATACGCATGGCTATTTTGACGGGGATATAGCAAATTTTTTTGCTGATTGTGACGAAATATGGCATGCCGGCGATATTGGCAATGTTGAAACGCTTGATTATATTAAGATGTACAAGCCAGTTCGGGCGGTTTATGGCAATATAGATGGTTTTGAAGTGCGTCATGAGTGCAAGGAATGGTTGCATTTTGATTGTGAAGGGCTGGGGGTTTTTATTACCCACATTGGCGGGTATCCCGGACGATACGAATATGGAATCAAAGAATTATTGCTGAAATTAAAACCGGGGCTTTTCATTAGCGGTCATTCGCATATTTTAAAAGTAATCAATGATAAGCAATTGGGGTTGCTGCATATCAATCCGGGAGCAGCGGGCATTAGCGGTTTTCATCATGTGCAAACTGCCGTGAGGTTCACTGTTGAGGATGGCCAGCCAAAGGATTTGGAAATTTGGGAAAAGAAAAGGGAATAATACATGCAGGTTTTTTATTCAAACGAGATAGACGGAAAGCATTGTTTTCTTTCGGAAGAAGAGTCGAAACATGCCTCAAAAGTGCTGCGTTTGCGCAAAGGCGATGAGGTTTGTGTTACAGATGGCAACGGCGTTTTGTATAAAGGCTCAATGGCTGAGATTAACTCCGGCAAATGCATTATTTGGATCGAGGAAGAGCTGAAAAGGCAACGGCGTAAAGCGCAAGAGTTGCATCTTGCTGTAGCGCCCACCAAAAATGCAGACCGCATTGAATGGATGCTTGAAAAAGCTGTTGAATTGGGGCTTTCTGCATTTACCCCGATTGTCTGTTCACGCAGTGAACGTCGCAATATCAATATCGAAAGGCTCGAAAGAATTGCCCTTTCTGCTATGAAGCAATCGTTGAACTTATTTAAGCCAGTAATAAATGAGGCTGTAGCTTTTGATAAGTTCATTACTGCCAATAAATCTGGCTCTTTATACATAGCTCATTGTATAGAAGCTGATGCTATTGGGGAAAATTATAAGACAGAGAGTTTATTTACCATAAAACCTGCTTTAGGAGAAAATATGACCGTGTTAATTGGGCCTGAAGGGGATTTTACTCCAGACGAAGTTCGAAAGGCTGTAAATGCAGGATATAAACCAGTATCGCTGGGTGAAAGTCGCTTACGTACTGAAACCGCAGCGCTAGTAGCAGCTAACTACTTTTATATTCAAGTAAATTCATAATGAAAAGTTGTAAAGGAAGATGTTTTGAATCAATGGCTGCGAAGCAGACAAAAAGAGATTCCTTATTTGGCAGTGAACTGTCCGAGCGAAGTGAAGAAGCGAAATATTCTGACTTTTTGTGTATAATGGCTGTTTGCCACTTCTTCACGGAGCGAGTTTTCACAGCCAGTCTTTTTTGGTTTCTTTTTTTGACGAAAAAAAGAAACGTAAAAACATCTATAAGATTTGTTGTTGCAATAGTTTTGATGTTGAATTTTATTAATTTCAACATATTGTAATATGAAGCCTTTTCTTTACCTTGTTGCAGACGATTTATACAAGCGTTTTGGTGAAAAACTCAACACGGTAAGGCTTGTTTTTCCCAACAGGCGTTCTATCCTGTTTTTTAAGAAATATTTATCGGAGATAGTCCAGAAACCAGTGTGGGCACCGGGTTATTTTACGGTGTCCGACTTTTTTGGCCAATATACTAACTTGAGCAAAGCAAACGACCTGTTGCTCAATTTTACGCTATACAAAGCTTATACCGATGTTCGTCAAACAGGTGAAAGCTTTGACAATTTCTACTATTGGGGCGAGGTGATGCTGTCAGACTTTGACGACATTGACAAATATCTGGTAAATACCCATCTTTTGTTCAGGAACCTTGCTGCCTATAAAAATATAAACGAAACTTTCGAGGCTTTGACGGAGGAACAGCTTGAAACCATCCGTCGTTTCTGGCAACATTTCGAGAAGGATAATGTAAGCAAGCACCAGCATGACTTCTCAAACTTATGGCTTAATTTGGAAGAGATTTATTCCTTGTTTAAAGAAAGGCTGCGTCAGCAAGGCTTTGCTTATGAAGGGATGATATACAGGGATGTGGCAGAGTCTGTTATGGCTGGTAAATTTCAAAGTAATGATTTTGAATATACTGCATTTATTGGGTTTAATGCGTTGACCGAAGCGGAAAATATTGTTTATAAGCATTTTGCCGCAAATGGTAAAACACTTTTTTATTGGGACTATTATGCCGAAATGCTCCAGGAAGGCCATGAATCGGGCTTCTTTATTTCAGAGAACCTCAGAAATTTCAACCCTGCCATTAATTTTAACTTTCCACAACTTTCTAATGATAAGAAAATAGAATGCATTGGCGTTCCTTCTGAAGTGGGACAAGCCAAACTTGCCGGTAATCTGGTCAAAAAATACTTGGGGAAGGATGCTGTGCCTGAAGAAACAGCTATTTTGCTTACAGACGAACAGTTATTGCCAGCATTGTTGAGCGCGATTCCTTCAGACATTCCTGATATCAATATTACCATGGGGTATCCGGCAGCCAACTCTGCTTTTTTTTCACTTATAGAGGTATTTGCCCGTATTCACCTTAAAAATAAGCCCGGCGAGGGCGGTCAAAACTTTTTCAACCATAAAGATGTTTTTGAAGTACTCATGCATCCTTTGGTTATGCAGACTTCAGCAGAAGTTGCTGTTGGCCTTAGAAAACAGATAGTGGAGAAAAATCTGACGTATATATCCTCGGTACAGTTGAGAAAAGATGAATTGTTGAGTTTAATTTTCTCGCCCTTAAAGGAAGCTAAAGAGTTTATAAAAACATTAAGCGATTTATCGGTGTTTTTTGCTAATGAGTTTATAAAAAATATTGATTTGACTCAGGAAGAACCTGCCGGTATTGAGCAACAATCAATTGCGTCTATTCTTCCGGTGGTTGACCTTTTGCAGCAACAGTTGACGTTGATAGGGGAGGAGTTGATAAGTCTGGAAGTAGCCATCAGGGCTACGATGAAAGCATTACGTTCTGTGCAGATACCTTTTGAAGGCGAACCTCTGAGAGGATTGCAGGTGATGGGTTTTCTGGAATCCCGTGCACTTGACTTTGAGAATGTTGTCATCCTGGGTTTCAATGAAGGTAAGCTGCCTAAGAATAATTTCCCTGTGTCGTTTATCCCATACAGCTTACGAAGGGGTTTTAAGCTGCCTACCATGAAATACAGGGATGCCATGTATGCCTACTATTTCTATCGTTTGCTGCATAGGGCAAAGAATGTTACTTTGCTGTACAATAGCGCACCGGATAGTCGAAGTGCTTCAGAGATTAGCCGCTATGCCTTGCAATTGCAGTATTTACATAAAATGGATTTGCAGTATAAAAGCCAGTCTTTTGCTATCACTCCTGGCCGGGTAGAGCCAATTCAAGTTGCTAAAGATACTGCTGTAATTGCAGCTTTAGATGATATTGTCCAGAAAAAGTATTTTTCACCAAGTGCTTTAAGTACTTATATTGATTGTCCCCTCAAGTTTTGCTATAAATACATTAAGCGCTTAAAGCCAGAAGAAGAAGTGACTGAGGATGTAGAAGGGGCTTTGATTGGATTGGTTGTGCATGCTGTAATGCAACATTTATACAAACCATATATTGGTCAATTGCTTTCGGCTGAAATAATAGACCTGCTGATAGCTGATAAGAAAAGGATTCAGGAGCTTATTCATGCTGCCCTTTTGGAAGAATTGAAAGATGAAGAGCGCATGATGGATGGAAAGGTCGTTATTATTAAAGAGGTAATCCAACGCTATGTAATACGGGTGCTGGAAATGGACAAGGAAATTGCTCCGGTACATATCATGGCATTAGAGCAGGAAGTTGTTCAGCCATTTATTGTAAACATTGGCCCGGAAAAGAAGGAAATAAAGATAGGCGGCAAAATAGACCGTATTGACGAGGTTCAGCATATCATCCGTATTGTCGATTATAAAACGGGCAATGTGGCTAAGTCTTTCACGGAAGTGAAAGATATTTTTGCAGCCGGAGTGACCGAAAATAGTAAGAAAGAGATTTTTCAGACCGGGCTTTACGCTTTGATTGCTTCTAAACAAGGCGGTTTGCCTGCTGTTCCTGTGCCATGTCTTTATGCCCTTCGAAGTAAGTTTGATACTAGCGGGCAAACATACTTCAGCATGAACCGACAGACCATTACTGATTTTCAGCCATTATTGGCTACTTTTGAAGAGAATCTTCTTGGCCTTTTAAAAGATATTTGGAATGTGGAGAAACCTTTTGTGCAGACTACTGCTAAAAAGACTTGTGAATACTGCGATTATAAGCAGATTTGTCATAAGTAGATTTTAGAAGCAAGAGTCAAGAGCCAAGAATCAGGAATTGATAGATAGAGTTGTATTATGCGTGTATTTAGTTACTAACGTTCTCAAAAATAGGAAGTATTTCTCCTCCTTTATAAGGAGAGCTTGTCCCGCCTCAGGCGGGAGGGTAGGGGTGGTTAAATTTTAATTAAATAAAAAATGGAGCTTTTTACAGAAATTGTTGGATACTTGGCCGCAGTGTTTGGAACAGCGTTGATGTTGCCTCAAGTGTATAAGTCAATAAAAACAAAGCGTGTGGACGATATTTCTATGAGTATGCTTGTCGTTTATGTTATCAATTGTACTTTATGGGAGGTTTATGGGCTGCTCATTCATGCTATGCCTGTAATTCTTTGTAATATTATTGCTTTAGGAATAGGAATTGTACAATTAGTGCTAAAATTCAAATACAGAACAAATTGAAAAACACAAAGGTCTTAAGAAAACAATGTCTTTGTGTTGTTGTGTCTTTGTGTTTTAAAATGTATTGTTAACAACTTTGGGGCTTAGCAGAACCGTTTTAGGGCAAAATTTTTGTACAATTGCCTAATTTTTTCCTGATGAAGCTCGAAGTAGTTTACATATTAACTTTACACAGAAAACTTGGATACCTTGTTGTGCCTTATATTATCGAACGTAAAGCACAACAATCTTTTTTTCAATTAGTTGAGTATTTAACTGTTGATAATATTGAGCCTTACAAAAATATCCTGGATGAAACCGACCTCCAGCTTGTAAAAATTACCTCAGGTTATTCTGAAAAAAATATCCATAAAAACTTTGCTAAGCGTAACAGCCTTAAAGAGTTTTTCGATACATTGGATCAGAATTTAGTTGAAGAACATATCAGGCCTTATATTGAAAAGCGTATCATTTCTTGCGTTGAGTTAATGGTTGCTTTTGGTAAGAAGGTATATAAGAAAGACCAAAAATACAACGTTGTTCATGATGATGAACAGATAAAACTTACGTCTTCATTGGTACATCCGGTTTTTAATTTTGTCAGGACCGATGTTGACTTTAAATATTTCCTTAGTCTCCGCTGTGAAGATAAAGATATCAAGCTTTTTGGAAAATCGTACTTTGTTTTGTCCAACCAACCGGCTATTGTGGTGGTCGAAAATGTACTTTACCAGGTTAGTCAGATAGATTCTAAGAAGCTTATCCCGTTTTTCAGCAAAGACTTCATTAAGGTGCCAAAGACGAGCGAAAAGAGCTATCTCGAAACTTTTGTACGAAATGCCATTTTGCATCACCCCGTAAAAGTAGTCGGTTTCAGGGTTGAAACAACAGACTACAAAAAGAAAGCTATGCTGGTGCTCGATTCTGGATTGTCCGGTCAGCCTGTATTTATGCTGCAATTCTTTTACGGTGAGGTGAAATTTGAATATGGCTCGGATGTTATCGGGCATGTCGGGCTTACAGATGCCGATGATAAGGTTTGCTTTTACAAGACCTTGCGCGACTTGGCTTGGGAAGAGTCGATGAAAGATAAACTGGTTTCTTTTGGCTTCAGGTATATTGACAGAGGGGCTTTTGTGCTTCATGCGCTTGAAGGTGAGCCTGAATGGCAGTTTTACGAGATGGTTTGTTGGATTAACAGTAATACCCGCATGCTTCAGGATGAAGGCTTTGAGCTGGATCAAATGAAGTTCGATAAGAATTATTACCTGCATGAGGTGCTGCTGAAGCTCAATGTCAACGAGGCACACGATTGGTTTGATATCAATGCCGTGGTTACTATTGGCGAATATGTTTTTCCTTTTTCTCGTTTTCGCAAACATATTGTGCATAATATCAGAGAGTTTACTTTGCCTAACAATCAGATAGTAATTTTACCGTTAGCCTGGTTTTCCAGGTATCGCGAGTTGTTTGTATTTGGAGAAGACGATGATGAACGCATCAGGCTAAAAAAACACCATTTCAACATCCTGAAAGAATCAATGGGTGTTGAAACCAGGCAAATGATAATGGGTATCCAAGAAAAACTGAGCCTTTCGGAAAATAAATATCTTAAAGAGCCACAAGGATTGCAGGCTAAACTGCGACAATATCAAAAGACCGGTGTAAAATGGATGTTTCAGCTTTATAAAAATAAGCTTGGCGGATGCTTGGCCGATGATATGGGTCTTGGAAAGACTTTGCAAACCATAGCGCTGCTTTTGAAGGTTAGGGAAGAGGAGTTGCGCAATCCGGCAATAGCTCAAACAATTACCCGGACAGGGCCAAGACAGTTAAGCTTGTTTGATAATCCCGACTTTACAGGAAGCAGGTGTATCGGGGCTTCGTTGATTGTTATGCCAGTTTCGTTGCTTCACAACTGGGAAACAGAGTTTAAAAAGTTTGCCCCATCGTTGCATGTGGTCAAGTTTTTTGGCTCGCAGCGGATGAAGGCTTATGAAGAACTTTTGCGTGCAGATATTGTACTAATGTCCTATGGCGTAGTGCGAAACGATATTGACCACTTGTCTAAGCTGATGTTCAAATACGTTATCCTGGACGAAAGCCAGATGATTAAAAATCCAGATTCGAAGATATACAAGGCTATCCTTAGACTTCAATCAGAATACAGGTTGGTACTTACTGGTACGCCAATAGAGAATAGCCTCACCGACCTTTGGTCGCAGCTTAACTTCCTAAACCGCGAATTACTCAAAAGTCAAAATTATTTTCGCGAGGAATTTGTTATTCCTATCGAAAAATATGGCAACCAAGCCAAACAACAAAAGCTGAAAATGCTCATTAACCCGTTTATTCTGCGCCGCAAGAAAGAAGAAGTGGTAAAAGAGCTCCCCCCGCTTACCGAACAAACAATTTTTTGCGAGATGGATGAGGAGCAAGCTCAGCTTTACGAGCAGGAAAAGTCATCGGTGCGTAACATGATTATGAACAACATTGACCAGCATGGCTTTGAAAAGTCGGCCATTGTCATTCTCAAAGCATTGAACCGTTTGAGGCTTATGTCAAACCATCCCTGCCTTGTTGATGCGTCTTACCAAGGTGGTTCTGGTAAATATGACGAAATTATCCGCAGTATAGAGAATGTAATTGTGGAAAACCATAAGGTACTTATCTTTTCATCGTATGTAAAGCACCTTAACCTTATTGCCGGATATCTTGAGCATAACGGTTATAAATATTCCATGCTGACCGGGGCTACGCACGACCGTAAGCAGGTAATTGACCGTTTTCAGGGTGATGAAGAAAATAATATTTTTCTCATAAGTCTGAAAGCCGGTGGGGTGGGGCTCAACCTTACCTCAGCCGATTATGTTTTCATTATCGATCCTTGGTGGAACCCGGCAGCCGAAAATCAGGCTATAAGCCGCGCCCATCGCATCGGGCAGGACAAGAAGGTGTTTGTTTACCGCTTCATTACAACAAAATCGGTAGAAGAAAAGATCCTTAAACTTCAGGAACACAAGTCTGGTATGGCCAAAGCTTTCATAAATTCTAACAATCCCTTCAAAGCCATGCAACGTGAAGATATTGAAAGTTTGTTTTTGTGATAGTTTTACTTTAACTTCAACATGAAAATTTTAACATTGAAAAATACTAAGATTTCTAATACTGTAAGAAAAGTAGCTGTTTTTTTAAAACAAAACGGCCGTGTTGCAATGCTTGCTTCGCGAGGTTTCTTTGCCTATAAATCTACCATGAGGGCTGCTTCGCTGACTTATTTTACCTTATTGTCCATGGTGCCAATTTTGGCCTTGGTGTTTGGTATTGCCAAAGGGTTTGGTATGGAGCGGATGCTGCAGCGCGAAATTATGAACAAACTTGCAGCTCAGCAGGAAGTGGCCTTGTGGGTAATTAACCTTGCTAAGTCTATATTTTCCAAGGCCCGTGGAGAGTGGATTGCCGGCGTGGGTTTTATTATTTTGTTTTGGGCTGTAATACGTATGCTCAATAATATTGAAAATGCTTTTAACGACATTTGGCACATAAAAAAAGGCCGGAAATTTACCCGCAAACTTTCGGGCTATTTTGCGCTTATTTTCTTTGCCCCAATTTTTATAATCCTCTCCAGCTCTGCAACTGTCTATCTTACCACCCACATAAAAACTATCATTTCAAGTATTGCATTTTTGGGTTTTTTTGCCCCATTTATCAAGTTTTTTATTTCTCTAATCCCTTATATCCTTGTCTGGGCCTTGTTTACTATGGTGTTTATGACAGTGCCCAATACCAAAGTCAGGTTTGGCCCGGCAATTGTTGCGGGGATACTTTCAGGTACCATGTTTCAGCTTACTCAGTGGGCTTATGTCAAGTTTCAGATTGGCGTATCGGGTTATAACGCTTTGTATGGGAGCTTGGCTGCTTTGCCCTTGTTTATGGTTTGGGTACAGACAGGTTGGCTTATAGTACTTTTTGGCGCTGAATTTTGTTATATTGCTCACAATATTGAGCAGGAATATACCAATATACGTCTTACAGAGCTTAGTACAAACACCAAAAGGGCCCTGTACCTTATGATAACGCATGTTATTGTTGATAAATATGCTAAAGGTGAAAAAGCTCCATCTATTGCCGAAATAGCAATAAAAACAAAGCTGCCTAACTTTCTTATTGCCGATTTAATTACCGAGTTGGTTGATTCGGGGGTGCTAATCCAAGTTTATACTGATTTAGACGAAGAACAGGCATATCAACCTGCTGTTGATCCTATGCTTATTACGATAGGTTTTGTAATTGAGGCTGTTAATACTAAAGGAGTGAAAAACGATATTGTAGCAGAGGCCTTAAAATCTAAACCATACGAATATATTGTACTGAAAATGAATAAGGCCATGGAGAAATCTGAGTCTAATATTTTGGTCAAGAATATTCTTTTGTAGCAGAATGTTACTTTTTCTGTAAGTTTGCCGTTTCTTTGACTTTTAACCTAATTAATAAATAGTCATGAATGGAGTCTGGGTAAATGCATTGGTGGCAACTTTTGCAGTTAGTGCAATAGCAGGTATTGGCATTGTGTTTTTTGTTTTAAAACATGATGTTTTGAAACAGATAATGTTTATAATGGTTAGTTTTGCTGTTGGAGCATTATTGGGCAATGTTATTTTTCACTTGTTGCCAGAGATATTTGAAGAGCATGCTTCTGAAAACATTATGGGCTTGGCTTTAGCAGCTGGTTTATTGCTCTTTTTTATTACCGAAAGGGTTTTTCACTGGCACCATCAGCATAACCTTGAAGAAAATCCCTGTGGCCATGAGCATTCGTTTGGGTATGTGACACTAATTGCCGAAAGTATTCATAACTTTACCGATGGTGTGCTTATAGCGGCATCGTGGTTGACAAGCAATGAAATTGGTATGGCTACAACCATTGCTGTTATGCTTCATGAAATCCCACAGGAAATTAGCAACTTTAGCATTCTTATACATGCAGGGTTCAAAAAACGTAAGGCCTTGATGTTTAACTTGTTTTCGGCATGTACTGCTATTGTTGGGGCTGTTATTACTTTGCTTGTTGGACAATCTGCACGTGATATTATTCCATATATCTTACCTTTTGCAGCAGGCGGTTTTATTTACCTTGCATGTAGCGACCTTATTCCTGAGCTTCACAAACAACCTTTTCGTACATTTGTTTTGCAGCTTATCGCTATTTCTGCCGGTATTGTTTTGATGATGGCGATGTCAACCGGTCATAGCCATTAGGGCTTTTTTATTTGCTTTGTTTCAATTCAATATCTGTGAGCAGAAATGTCATTTTTTTTGTAAAAAAGTTTGTTGTTAATCTGCTTAAGCCTAATTTTGCTGCATGAAAGCTTAATCCAAAATTCCATGTTTGTTTTTATACATTTTCTAATGTGGCTTTTTCAAATAAAGGCTGCATTGGTGTTATTGTTTATCTAATCTCTTACTTTTTTAATTTTTACATAGTTATGCCTAATTTTTTTAAAAATTATTTCTCGGGTTATCACAAACTAGGAGGAATAAAGGAACTGTTGGCTATTGCCCTTCCTATGATTGTCTCTACAGCCTGCGACGGGGCTATGACTTTTACCGACCGCTTGTTTCTTGCTAAAGTTGGTTCTGAGCAGATGAATGCCGCTCTGGGAGGCGGAGTGACAATGCAAATGTTGATGTTTTTCTTTGTTGGGCTTACCGGGTATTCTACTGCTCTTGTTGCTCAGTATTTTGGGGCCGGCGAAAAACATAATTCTTCAAAAGCTGCTTTTCAGGCTATTTTGATTACTGTCCTGGCTTGGCCTGTTATTCTTATTTTGAAGCCTTTGGTGGTTTCGTTTTATCACTTTTCTGATATTTCTCAGGTGCAGTTGGGGTATCAGGTCCAGTATTTAAATATTTTGGCCTGGGGAGGTTTGTTTGGCTTGTTGCGTTATACCTTAGGGTGCTATTTTAGTGGTATTGGTAAAACTCAGATAGTGATGAAGGCTACCTTAGCTGCTTTAGTTATCAATGTCATTCTGGATTACCTGTTGATATTCGGGAAGTTTGGCTTTCCTTCTTTGGGGATCCAAGGCGCTGCTATAGCAACTGTTTGTGGAGCTCTGGGGGCTTTGATAATACTGGTGCTAACTTATTTCCAAAAGAAAAATGTTGTTGAGTTTTCTGTTTTTAAATCTTTTCATTTCGATTGGGATATCATGAAGAAGCTCATTAAATTTGGCTATCCTGCCGGGCTTGAGTTGTTTCTTCTTTTCTGCGCCATGACAATGCTGGTTACGGTTTTTCATTCAAAAGGAGAAGTTATTGCTACTGCATCTACCATCATGTTTAACTGGGATTTGGTGTCGTTTATTCCGCTGCTGGGAATTGAAATAGCTGTTACCAGCCTCGTTGGAAGATATATGGGTGCAGGCAGGCCTCAGGTTGCGCATCGTGCAGCGTTGTCAGGTGTCAAAAGCGGTTTTTTTTATTCCATTGTCATATTGTTCTTGTTTTTGCTTATCCCCGAATCGCTGGTAAGGGTCTTTAGTCCCGAGGGGCTGTCTTCAGGTTTTGAAGAAACTGTGCCAATTGCAGTTGCTATGATAAGGATAGCTGCCATATATGTACTTGCAGAAGCTATAATGGTTGCTATCATTGGGGCGTTGCGAGGTGCAGGAGATACCATGTTTACCATGATTGCTTCTGTTACTGCCCACTGGGTGTTAGTGCCTATTTTATACCTTTCGCTTCATGTTTTCAATATTTCTGTTGTATTAAGCTGGTTTTTGATGGTAATTATTTTTATGGTTTTTTGCGGGGTGCTGTACTTGCGTTTTCAAGGTGGAAGGTGGAAACAGATTAAGGTTATTGAAGTAGAAGCTAAGTGATACCTTGTTGATATACCCCATAAAGTCTGGGAAAGACCTGGACCTTTTATCTATCAGGCCAATTTATGAAGGTGTGTAAAAAAATATTAACCACAAAGTACACGAACAAAGAATAAAATATGTAATTATTTAAAGTGTTGATTATTATCACTTTGAATTCTTTGCAAAAAACTTTGTGACCTTTGCGGTTTGCTTTTTTTTTGCTTTTTTACACCCCTTCTTTGGGTTTAAAAACCTAATTTTAGCGCTTTAAAAACTAAAGGAGTCGCTATGCGTAAGTTATTGACTACTGCCTGGATATGGTTTTTTGGCGTTGTGTCATTAGTGGTGTTGTTTATTCCATTTTTTGTTCTTTGGATTATAAGCTGGCCTTTTGATCAGCGGCACCGTTGTAATATGTATTATACCAGTTTGTGGGCTATGCTTTATTTGAAGATTCTGCCCATTAAGCGTGTAGAAGTAATTGGCAAACATAAGTTAAAGCCTTGTATGAAAGCTGTAGCTATATCAAACCATCAGTCTATGGCAGATATACTTGTGCTATTTGCTGTATTCCCTTATTATATATGGGTTTCAAAGAAAGAAAATTTTCAAGCGCCTATTCTTGGATGGGTTATGTACCTTAATGGTTATATAAGCCTTGATAGAAACGATCCTAAGACTTTCCCAAAAATGTACAAAAAGATCTCCGAAAAATTGGCTAAGAATTTCACCATTATGATGTTTCCTGAAGGGACACGTTCGAAAAACTGTGAAATTGGCCGTTTTAAAGATGGAGCATTCAGGGCAGCTATTGAAAATAAGGCCTCTATTGTTCCAATTGTGTTGGATGGTACTGGTAATGCTATTCCTAAAGAAGGTATAGCCGTAAATAAGGGTGATAGGATTATTGTAAAAGTGCTTGATGAAGTACCATACGATAAATTTCCAACTTACAACCCGGCCGAACTGAAAGAATACTTCAGGGATATGATAGCCAAAGAATTGGCTGCTTTGCGCTCAGAAAATTAATATTTGATTCTCGTCTTGATTTTTGAATTTTGACTCTAAATTCTTCAACCAATGTTTTTCAATAAAAAATACCGTATTCTCAAAAAAATGCATTATGTAGCTGATCAGCAAGGGATAATAAAAAGATTTTTAAAAGAGTCTGAAAATTGGGGCAGCCATCTTGAGCATTGTAAAGCAGCTATAAAAAAGGATTTATCAGGAAGAGGAAGGGGCAAATGTGCTGTTTTAGGTAGTGGTTGGCTTTTAGATATCCCTATTGATGCATTGTTAGAGCATTTTGAAAAAGTGTATCTTTTTGATATCATACATCCTACGCAGGTTAAACATAAGTATGCACACAATCCAAAGGTTGTTTTTGTTGAGTTGGATATTACCGGTAGCGTGATAACTCAGATGTTTGAAGCTGTACAGTATTACAAAAGTACCAAATACGTTAAAAATATTGATACATACCAATTTGAAGGTTTTCAATATCCCGAAGAGTTTGATTTTGTTATTTCTGCCAATATTATTAGCCAGCTGGCTACTTTACTGGTAGAATATATCACTCCGTATGGCCTATATTCTGACGAAGAATTGGCCTTACTCAGTCGTAAAGTTGAAGAAAGCCATTTGCAATCACTTCCGGTTGGTAAAACTTTTCTTATTACAGATTACGAGGAGTTGGTGTATTCAAAAGATAATATTCTTGAAAAACAAAGGCCTTTACTGCAGGTGTCATTCAATTCGCTGCCAGTTGCTGAATCTTGGCAATGGAAATTTGACCGTGATGATTATTACAAGGATAAGAACGTGGTCTATAACGTAATTGCCCTTCAAAAGTAGCTTTTCATTTGTTGATAAATTATTTTTATTGTTTGGTAAGGGCTCTAACAATATAGTTGATAAAAAATTGACTTTTTCCTGAAACCTTTTCCCTATATTTGTGTGCTTTGAGACGAGGTTAACACTTGCATTGCAAGGCCTTGAAGCATAATACAATACTAAACTGCCACCATGGAACAAGTTAATTATTCTGAAGATAGCATTAAAACCCTTGAGTGGAACGAGCACATCCGCCGCCGTCCGGGTATGTACATTGGTAAACTTGGCGATGGCTCTTCTCCAGATGATGGGATATATATTCTTATCAAAGAAGTCATTGATAATTCTATCGATGAGTATATGATGGGCTATGGAAAAGAGATTGTGATTGATGTTATCGACAATGAAGTTGTTGTTCGTGACTTTGGGCGTGGTATTCCGTTGGGCAAACTTGTAGAAGTAGTTTCGCGTATGAACACCGGCGCTAAGTACGATTCTAAAACATTCCAAAAATCTGTTGGTTTGAACGGAGTAGGGGTTAAGGCTGTTAATGCACTTTCTGAAAGCTTTACTATTGAGTCTTTTCGCGAAAATATTTCTAAAAAAGTTGTATTCAACGCTGGTAACAAAGTAGAGGAATTTCCTGAAACAACCACCAGCGAGAAAAATGGCACCCGCGTTACGTTTAAGCCCGATCCTGCATTGTTTGGCAATTATCATTTTATTCAAGAATACATTGAGACTATGTTGCGCAATTATACATATCTCAATGCCGGATTGGTAATTAAGTTTAACGGACAAGTATTTACATCGAAAAACGGGTTACTTGACCTGCTTACCGATAACATGTCTGAAGAAGGCTTGTACCCTGTTATTCACTTAAAAGCTGAAGATATAGAGGTGGCTATTACGCACAACAATGAATATGGCGAAGATTATTTCAGCTTTGTAAACGGACAGCATACCACCCAGGGAGGAACACACCTTCAGGCTTTTAAAGAAGCGTATGTAAAAACAATCCGTGAGTTTTATAAAAAAGAATACGAACCATCTGATATACGCGGGTCTATTGTGGCCGCAATTGCTATTCGTATCCAGGAACCCGTATTTGAGTCGCAGACTAAAACTAAGCTTGGCTCTAAAGATATGGTTGAAGGAGGAGTTTCGGTAAACAAATACATTACAGACTTTCTCAAACGCGATTTGGACAACTTCTTGCATAAAAATGCCAGCATAGCTGAAGCGTTGCAAAAAAAGATTGTCGAAAATGAAAAAGAACGTAAAGCTATCAGCGGAGTACAAAAGTTGGCCAAAGAAAGGGCCAAAAAAGCCAACCTCCACAATAAAAAGTTGCGCGATTGCCGTATCCATCTTACCGATAAAGACGAACGCAGGCTTGAAACTACCTTGTTTATCACCGAAGGTGATTCAGCCAGCGGTTCTATTACCAAAAGCCGGGATGTTAACACCCAGGCAGTATTTAGCCTTAGGGGAAAGCCCCTGAATACTTACGGGCTGACAAAAAAAATTGTTTACGAAAACGAAGAGTTTAACCTGCTCCAGGCTGCCCTAAATATTGAAGAAGATTACGAAAACCTGCGTTATAACAATATTGTAGTTGCCACTGATGCTGATGTGGACGGAATGCATATCCGTCTGTTGCTTATTACGTTCTTTTTGCAGTTTTTCCCTGATTTAATACGTAAAGGCCACTTGTATATATTGCAAACACCGCTTTTTAGAGTGCGTAACAAACAAAAGACTTTCTATTGCTATGATGAAAAAGAAAAGGAAAAGGCTGTCAAGTCTCTTGGGGCAAATCCTGAGATAACCAGGTTTAAAGGCCTTGGTGAAATTTCTCCCGACGAATTTAAGCATTTCATTGGTAAAGATATTAGGCTTGACCCTGTACGTTTACGTAAAGACGATGTAATTCATGGTTTACTTGAGTTTTATATGGGCAAGAATACCCAGGAGCGCCAGGACTTTATCATTGACAACCTAAGGTTTGAAGAAGACCTTTTAGAATTAGCCAATTAGCCAATTTGAAAATGAGAAAGCACTTAATATTCATTAGTCATTCGTAATTAGTAATTGACCCATGTCAGACGATTTAGATAATATACCGGATCCAGAGGAGCTCGAAAACCTGCCAGACGAAACTTCTGCTGAGGCTGCCCCTGGTTCGCACTTTCAGGACAAGGTAATTCATACTACAGTTCTTGGCGGAATGTACAAGGATTGGTTTTTAGATTATGCATCTTATGTAATCCTCGAAAGGGCTGTACCACACATTAATGATGGTTTAAAACCGGTACAACGACGTATATTCCACTCTATGCGCCGTTTAGATGACGGACGTTTCAACAAAGTAGCTAATATTATTGGCCATACTATGCAGTTTCACCCACACGGTGACGCATCTATTGGCGAAGCCCTTGTTCAGCTGGGCCAGAAAGAACTGGCTGTCGAATGTCAGGGAAACTGGGGGAATATTTTTACCGGCGACTCGGCTGCAGCTCCGCGTTACATTGAGGCTCGGCTCTCAAAGTTTGCCATGGAAGTTATTTTTAACCCTAAAACAACAGAATGGAAGCTTTCGTACGATGGCCGAAATAAAGAACCTGTCACTTTGCCAGTAAAATTCCCTTTATTACTGGCTCAGGGTGTTGAAGGTATTGCCGTAGGCCTGGCTTCAAAAATCCTTCCTCACAACTTCAATGAATTGCTTGACGCTTCTATTGCTGTATTGAAAAATGAACCATTTACCTTGTACCCGGACTTCCCCACAGGAGGATTGGCTGATATTTCAAAGTATAATGACGGCCTTCGTGGTGGAGTTGTTAAAGTTAGGGCAAAAATCAATAAGCTCGACAAGAAAACCCTTGTCATTAATGACATCCCTTTCGGGAAAACCACCTCAACCCTTATTGATAGCATCCTCAAGGCAAATGATAAAGGAAAGATAAAAATACGTAAGATTGATGATAATACCGCTGAAAAAGTTGAGATTATTGTTCATTTACAGCCTGGAGTTTCGCCAGATGTTACCATTGATGCATTATATGCATTTACCGATTGTGAAATCTCTATTTCGCCAAACTCTTGCGTCATTGATAATGATAAACCCCGCTTTATTGGCGTAAGTGAAATATTAAGGGCCAATACATACCGGACTTTAGAGCTTCTTCGTCAGGAACTCAATATCCGAATGGCCGAATTGCTCGAAGATTGGCATCTTTCTTCACTCGAAAAGATTTTCTTTGAAGAAAAGATCTATCGAGAGCTCGAAAAAGAAACCGAATCATGGGAACTTACTATAGATGCAATAGATAAGGCCTTTAACCCTTTCAGGCCCCGCTTTAAACGTGAGATTACCCGTGAAGACTTGCTTAAATTGACCGAGAAACCTGTAAGGCGCATTTCGCGTTTCGACATAAAGAAGGCCGATGAGCTGATTAAAGGCCTTGAAAAAGAAATGGAACAGGTGCAGTATGATCTTGATAATATTGTAACATATACCATTAATTGGTTTAAGAACCTTAAAAAAAAGTACGGAGCCGACAAACAAAGGCTTACCGAGTTGCGTAGCTTTGAAAGTATTGAAGCTACTGCTGTTATTGCCAATAATGAAAAACTTTACATCAACAGGGCAGACGGTTTCATTGGTACAAACCTCAAAAAAGACGAGTTCGTTTGCGATTGTTCTGATATTGACGATATACTGGTTATTCGCCGTGATGGAACTTACCTGACTACTAAAGTGGCTGAAAAAACTTTTGTGGGTAAAGATATTTTGCACGTTTCGGTATTTAAAAAAAATGATACCCGCACCATTTTTAACATCATATATTTTGATGGCGAATCGGGTTTTTCGTATGTAAAACGCTGTGCTATCAATGGTCTCACCCGCGACAAAGAATATAACCTGACCCAGGGGACACCTTATTCAAAAATATTATACCTCACGGTAAACCCTAATGGTGAGGCTGAAACTGTTAAGGTGAAGCTAAAGCCCCGTCCGCGCCTTAAGGTGCTCGATTTGATTTTTAATTTTGCCGAATTAGCTGTTAAAGGACGTGGAGCTATTGGTAATATCCTTACCAAACATGCTATCCATAAAATTGAACTGAAAGAAAAAGGTATTTCTACAATAGGAGGAACTGCCATCTGGTTTGATAATGATACTTTCAGGCTCAATACCGATGAACGTGGCACTTATTTGGGCCAATTTATCGGAAATGACAAGATTTTGGTCCTAAACCAAAAAGGCGAGTTTTATACCACCTCGTATGAGTTGACCAACCATTTTGACGATGATATTGTTTTTATCGAAAAATATACACCAGATAAGGTTTTTTCAATAGTATATTTTGATGCAGAGCAACAATTTTATTATGTAAAACGATGCACCTTTGAAATGTCTGAAAGACCTCAGAATTTTATCGATGATAATCCAAAATCAAAACTGATATTGCTGAGTACAGAGTTTTTTCCTCAGTTTAAGATTGATTTTGGGGGCAAACACAAAAATCGTCCTGCCGAAATTATCGATGTGGAACAGTTTATAGGAGTAAAAAGCTTTAGGGCCAAAGGACGAAGGCTTACAACTTTTGAAGTAAAAACTGTCGCCGAAATTGAACCTCTGCAGAAAGAAATACCTGTAAAACCCGATGAATCGCAAGAATTACAAAGCGGAATTGCAGATATTAAAGAAGAAGACATTTTTAAAAATACAAGCAGCGGGAAACCTATTGAGCCATCCCTTTTTTAATGAGGGATGGCTCAAGCAAAAGGTGAATTTGCTTCTTTGATAATCAAATCGTTAAATGTTACTGCTTCAATATTGTTGAACCGCACAAGCCTGTTGTATTTTTCTTCAATCTTATTTTTAAAGTTCCAGCAAACAAGTTGTCTGACGTTTATTTGGGTAGCAATGTCAAATATCGAGTATTTGTGGTTGTTGGCTACTTCAAAAAGAATATAAAATGCCTTGGTGATGGGAAATTTTATATTATGAAATAACGTGTGAGCAGTAGCAGACTCTTCGTTTTTACAGCGTGTACAACGCCTTGAATGAGGCGTTTTGCCATCACAAAAATTGTCGTGGCCGCATTTCTTGCAGATGTAACCTTCGGTCCATTTCATCCCGGCTAACATGGCAAAGCAAGCCTCCTCGCTCTGGAAAAGCTTTTCTTTAGTTGCCTGGTCTAAATTTAAATTATCGACAATTTTCATATTTTATACTGTTGTATTTTAACTTATATTGCACAAAAATACTAAATAAATTTAGTGATAGCAAAAATATTTTTCTTAACTGACTGGTTAATTTTTTGTAAAGTGTAGATAATAATAATTTTTAGCACTTTTTCTTTGATTGGAATAATAATGGTTGCTATATTTTTAAATAAATAAGCACTTTTGTTGCAGAAATGTTGTTTATAAATGTAAAAAACTTAATTTTTTTTGATAAAAACTTTTTTGCTTTGACCAAATTACTTTGTTTGATGTGCTTTTTGTCCCAATAACATATATTCGTTGTAAGAAGATAAAGGGATACATACCGACTCGGCTTTTGGGGATATTGATTTTGATATAAACGTAAAGCTGTAATGGGTATTGTTTATAAATTAAGTATTACTTAATTTATAAAATTATTTTGTATATTTGCCAAAAACTTATTGTGTATGAACTTAATAGGAGAAAGAATAAAGAAAAAAAGGGAGCTTTTGAAGCTGCACCTTAACGAACTGGCCGAAAAAGTTGATATTAGTCCCAGTGCTCTTTCGCAAATTGAGAAATCAAAGTCGTTTCCGTCTATTATGACGCTGAAAGCCATTGCCGATGCGTTGCATACTACTATTGGCGATTTGGTCGGCGAGAATGATTCAATGGCCAATCATCCTGTGGTTTCAAAAAGTGAAATTAAGTTTGTTGACCAGAATAACACTGGCACTATCGTTTTTTTGTTATCAAACCATGATCCCAACAAGCTTATGGATACTTATCTTGTGCGGTTTGCCAAAGCTTCTGGCATTGATGGCTTGTTTAAAACTAAGCATGGACAGGTTTTTTGTCATGTCCTTTCGGGTGAAATCAGGTTTGACCTGGCAGATAAAAGCTATAACCTCAAACAGGGCGATAATATTTATTTTAATGCAAAAATATCTTTTAATGCTATTAATAGTAATGATGGGCTTAGTGAATTACTGTGGGTCCAATCGCCTCCAAATTTTTAAAAATTTTTTGTCAAATAAATTAAGTATTACTTCATTTGTTAAGTAAAAATATATATCTTTGAAAAACTTACAATTGTTAATAATCGTTGCTAAATTCAAATATTATGGAAGATTTGTTTAAAAAACTGGAAAAGAAAAGGATTAGCTTACCTGACGATGCACTTATTATGCTGAGTGGTTGCAAATCTTATAAAACCTTTGATACAGTTAAAGAGTTGGCTTCTGCTGCTGTTGGGGGCGACCAGGCCAGTTACGAAGTCAAGTACCAGATAGAAGGGAAAGGAGAGATGACGGAGGCGATTGTTCACAGGGTAACCAACGGGATATCGGTCAATTATACCGAGGCGTACATGCGTCGCCGTGACCCTGATACAATGGTTATTGCTGATGATTATCCCAGTGATAAAGAGCGTTTCGCTGACCGCTTTGGTTATAGTTTTGATGTTTTGCGGAAAGAGACTATAGAATGGCTTCAAAAGCAAGATTTGGCAGTGTTTTTTTATTTTGCTGGTCGCGAAAAAATAGGTTCGGGTGGTATTGCCATAGCTCCAGCTAATGCCGGTTTTTTTGCCATGGGCCTTGCTATGCTTCAAAGCATTATCCCTGTGAATGATCTTCCGGAAGAATTTGCAATAGAATCAGCCATTTATATTGCTCCAACTTTTAGACATACCCATTTTGCCGGTAAGCAAATTGTTGTACACAAGAGGTCGGAAGGGTTGCACGAAATATTTTCTTACAACCTCTACCCCGGGCCCAGTGCCAAGAAGGGTTTGTACGGAGCCTTGCTGACAAAAGGCGAAAGAGAAGGCTGGGTAACAGCTCACTGTTCTACGGTGCAGGTGGTTAGTCCTTATGACAATATTACCACGTTTATGCATGAGGGTGCCAGCGGTGGGGGCAAAAGTGAAATGCTCCAAAATATTGTCAGGGAAGAGAATGGTCAGGTGTTGATTGGTGAAAATACCGTCACTGGCGAAAAGAGGCTGATTAACTTTCCGTTATTCTGCTCGTTCAACCCGGTTACGGATGATATGGCACTTTGTCACCCTTCAATACAAAAGAATAATGGTAAACTAACAGTGCTCGATGCCGAGAATGCTTGGTTTATAAGGGTGGACAGTATCAATGATTATGGAGATGACCCTTTTCTTGAAAAACTAACTATCAAGCCTAAAGAACCATTGTTGTTCCTCAATATTAAGTCGAATCCCGAATGTACTGCGCTTATTTGGGACCATACAGAAGACAGCCCTGGTAAAAAATGTCCTAACCCAAGGGTTATTGTTCCCAGGAACATTGTTCCCAATGTTGTGGGTAAGCCTGTAACTGTTGATGTGAGAAGTTTTGGGGTGCGTACCCCGCCCTGTACCAAAGAAAACCCTACTTATGGTATTATTGGGTTGTTTCATATATTGCCCCCTGCTTTGGCTTGGTTGTGGAGGTTAGTAGCCCCAAGGGGACATGCCAATCCAAGTATCGTAGATGCTTCAGGTATGGGTAGTGAAGGTGTTGGCTCGTATTGGCCTTTTGCAACAGGAAAAATGATAACTCATGCCAATTTGCTGCTCGAACAGATTATCAATACTCCACGTATGCGTTATACCCTTGTCCCTAACCAACATATCGGAGCCTGGAAGGTGGGTTTCAAGCCTCAGCTGCTTATGCGCGAATACCTTACCCGACGTGGTAATGCTAAGTTAAGAAGTGACCAATACCAGTATGCTCGCTGTCCATTGTTAGGCTTTGAACTGAATTACCTGACTATTGAAGGAGCCAAGATTCCTTCAAGGTTCTTACAGGTACACAAGCAGGTTGAGGTTGAAACTTCGGGGTACGATGCCGGGGCCGAAATCTTGTATGACTTTTTCCGAAAGGAGTTGCAACAATACTTGACCCCGGAATTGTCCAATACCGGCCGAAAGATAATTGAAGCTTGCCTGGCTGGTGCAAGCGTTGAAGAATACCTGTCTATTATTCCAATGGACTATCAATATTCATTCTTTAAAAACAGTGAAAATGAGTAAAGTTGTTATTATCATGGGGTCCAAGGCAGACCTCGACTGGGCAAACCAGATTGTAAAGGTGCTTGATAGTTTTGATGTTGCCAGTGTTTGCCGTATTGCTTCGGCTCACAAGGTGCCGTTGAAATGCTATGACCTCATTAAAGAATATGAAAAGGAAAATGTAGTATTTATCACCATTGCTGGGATGAGCAACGCCCTGAGTGGTTTTGCCGATGCCCAGACATGTTGCCCGGTTATAGCTTGTCCGCCTTATAGTGACAAGTTTGGTGGGGCCGATGTGTTTTCAAGTATCCGTATGCCTTCGGGTGTAGCGCCTATGACGATACTTAGTCCTGAAAATGCTGCTTTGGCTGCTGCTAAAATATTTGGGTTGTCAAATCCTGCTATTCAAAAGAAGGTAGTTGATTTTCAGGAAAAGAAAAGAAAAGAGCTGGAAGAAGCAGATCGCCAATTAGTTAGTAAAGGCTGAGCTGTAAGCTTTTGTGCTAAAAAGTTGGGCACGGTTTCTGCCAAAAAAGGCAGAGGCTGTGCCTTTTTAAAATTCAAACCCCAACACACACATATCGTCCACCTGGTAGCATTCGCCCCGCCAATTATTTGAAGTATGTTCAAGAATTTCACATTGCTTGTTAAATGGCAGTTTGTGATTGTCAAGCAATAGCTTTTTTAACCTTTTCATCATAAATTTTGAATCTTTTTCGCCGCCAAACTGGTCGGCATAGCCATCGGTGGTGATGTAAAACCTGTCAGCGGGCTGCAACTCAATTTTTTTTGACGTAAAAGGTTTGTTGTCATTGATGTAAACGCCTATGGGCATTTTGTTCCCCCTGATTTCATAGATTTCGTCACTAGTGTCCCATTAAAATCGGGACGTTATTAAAAATTAAACAAATTTGGCTCATTAAGCCTAAAACGTTCTTTGTCATTTTGAAATTTAGTTCTATCAAATAGGTCTCGAAGATGAGTTTTATCTGTTAAAGAAATA
>JAKPQD010000180.1 GCA_029572965.1 Bacteroidota bacterium
TTTTTGATATTTCAGAGGTTGTTGAATGTACCATTGAAGTAAATCCGGATGACATCAATGCCGAATACGTTAAAGGCCTCAAATCAATCGGTTTTAACAGGGTAAGCATTGGCATCCAGTCATTTGACAATGGGTTACTAAAGCTGATGAACCGCAGGCACAGCAAGGAGGATGCAATAAAGGCGGTGTATGAATTTTATAATGCCGGAATAAACAATATTTCAGTTGATTTGATATATGGTTTACCGGGAACGGATGAGATATACTGGGAAAATACACTATTGGAAGCCTTTAAACTGCCTATGGTGCATCTTTCGGCTTATTGCCTGAGTTATGAAGAAGGAACAGTTTTTTATAACTGGTACCAGCGAAACAAGATACAACAGATACCTGAAGAAATGCAATGGAAACAATACCAGTTGCTTCACGAAATATCTATGAACAATGGCTTTGAGCATTACGAAATTTCTAACTTGTCGAAACCTGGATACAAGTCGAAGCACAACAGCTCGTATTGGCAGGGTGTTTCGTATTTAGGGCTTGGCCCTGCAGCTCATTCATTCAATGGCCATGCCAGAAGCTGGAATATTGCTGATATTGGGCAATATATTGATTTAATACGTGAAAATAAAATCTGTCGGGAAGAAGAAAACCTTTCGGAAAGCGACCAGTTTAATGAATACCTGATGACCAGGTTGCGAACTAGTGACGGTATTTCTATTGCAGAGATGAAGCAAAAATATCAGCCAATTTTTACGAACGATATATTAAATGAAATAAAAAACCGTTATTCGCAATATTTTGAAAGCATAAACGAAGAAAGGATTGCCATGAATTTGGAAGGATGGTTTGTGTCGGACAGTATTATTGCCGGGTTGATGAAGTGAGGTTTATAAACATACCTCCATCGTTGATAACCTGATTTTTACAATAAGAAAAAAGAAGGTTAAGCCCTTACAGGGCTTATTTGTAATTTTCTTATCACAAAAACCTTAATTTGACTGCCTGACGCTTTCCCTACTCATGTATGTAGGAGAAATGGTATAAATATTTAGTTAATAAACGTAGCCCTCAATCGATTGCAAACTAATATTACACTGTCGTTTAGTTAAAACTCTGACAGCGTTCGCAGACGCTGTCAGGTCAGATGTGAAACTAACCCGACAGCGTCTTTCAGACCTGTCGGCATTTTTTTACTTAACTAAACGGCATTGACTAATTACAGGCAATAGAGTCAATGATTTTATTTTGTTCCCACCGGGGTAATAATCCTATAGTTTCCGCTTAAGTGCATAAGGCTAAACAAGTATAACAAGCCATCGTAATAAGGGTCGAAATAGCCGTCTTCATAGGGTTCCAACTTGGCGTTCCAAAGGGCGTCAACAAATTTCCAGCTTTTAGCCTGTGTTCCCATGATAGAGGCAGCAGCAGATGTTGATACCAGGCCTAGTGAATGACGAAGTTTTTGGATCCTGGCAGTTCCGGCCCCCAGAATCCAGTTTGGGCGCGAACCATCAAGGTTGAACTGGTCTTCGAATGTGTCAATGCCTTTGCAGAAAAGAAAGTTCTGAAAACGTACAGCATAGTCTTTTTGCCATTCCTTGTCTTTAGCAAACCATGAATAATCCATGGCAATGTTCATAGGTACTCTCCATGAGTCGTAACGAAAAGCATCTCCCATTACCTTCCATACCCGTTTAGGCGAACCATCAAAATTGGCATAGTCGGGATTTAGCCCTGTAACCGGATGGCATGCCCTGTGCAAGAATGCCCTGGCAGTATCTGCACAATCGCGGTAAAACTGTTCGTGTCCATCTTTGGCATACATGGCCCACACTTCAAAAAAGGCAGGTAAATGATATGAAGGGTCGGTCCATTTGTATCCCGCTGTATCCGGGACAAAGGTTATTTGTTTATGTTCAACGTTGATAAGGTTTGTTATTCCGTCTTTGCCGTTTTTGCTCCACATGGCATCGAGTATCCGGCGTGCTTCGGCATAATAGTTAATGCCTGTGTTGTTTCCCCAGCGGTTTGAGGCAAATAAAAGGGCTGTAACGAAGTACAGTTCTCCATCAGAGGCAGACCCGGCAAATTTTTTGTTGCCGGTAGCGGTATCTAGGCTCCAGGCAAAATAAGCATCACGAGGGCCACCCTGGTGCTGTGCATATTTTTTAGACCAACGCCAAATGCGGTCGAAAACATCTTTTTTATTGAGTTGGACGGCTACCATCATTCCGTAAGACAGGCCTTCAGTGCGGGCATCATTGTTTTTTACGTCTGAGACGTACCCCATCGAGTCGCCCACTTGAAAATACACTCTTTTAGGGCCTTCAAAAACATCGTAATAGGCTTTTGCAAGTTTTGCATCAATATCAGCTTGTTTATAGCCAGCTTCTAAAAAGACGTTACGGTATTTGCCGGTTTCATAAGCCCCTTTTTCCCATGGTTTCATTATCCCTCGTTGGTCAGGCACGTCATTTTTGCAAGTGTCAGTAGCTGTTGTTGTCTGGCCAAAACTTGTAAAGAACATTACAAAAGCGAGAAATATTGTTGCAGAAAATATTTTCATAACAAAATTTTTAGAAGGTTATGGACTATTATGTAAAGTTATACATAATAATGTGAGCGGAGCTTTTTTCGGTTACATGCTAACATTTTTTTAACTGATTTTTGAAAAAAAGAGGATTAGTAAAAAGGTCAAATTTGTTCATTTTTCGACTCCGCTCAAAATGACAAATTGCTGATTATCAATCGTCAGGCTGAGCGAAGTCGAAGCCTTTTCAGACTTTTTACTTTTTCGCAGGCACTTCAACAATGCTAATGGCAAAACCTCCGCCTGGTGCAGCTTGAAGGCTTAGCTCTGTTTTGTTGGTAACATCTATTGTTTTGATGGTATATGCCTGTGGGTTTTTTTCGTAATGGGCATCTTTGGCATCGGCATAAATGGTAGCCTTGTATTTCTTGCCGGCATCGAGGAAGCTGAGTTTAAACTTCGATAAATGGCCATTTTCATCGCTGGTATTGCCTACAAACCAGTTGTTTGTTCCTTTAGCTTTGCGGGCAATAGTAATATAGTCGCCAGGCTCGGCTTCAATAACCCTGGTATCGTCCCAATCAACAGCAACATCTTTGATGAATTGAAAAGCATCGAGGAAGCGGTTGTAATTCTCGGGCAGGTCAGCAGCCATTTGCAGCGGGCTGTACATGGTAACATACAATGCAAGCTGGCGTGCCAGGGTGGTTCGGGCATAAGATTTGTTATCGGGGTTGAGTTTCCAAATATGGGTCTCGAAAATACCCGGGGTATAGTCCATAGGGCCTCCCATAAGCCTGGTAAAAGGCAGAATAGTGGTATGGTCGGGGTTGCTGCCTCCAAAAGCTTCGTATTCGGTGCCACGGGCCGATTCGTTACCAATGAGGTTGGGATATGTCCGGCACAAGCCAGTTGGGCGTACTGCCTCGTGGGCATTAACCATGATTTTGTAATCGGCAGCCTTTTTAATGGCATACAAGTAATGATTGACCATCCATTGGCCGTAATGATATTCGCCGCGAGGGACGATATCACCCACGTAGCCGCTTTTTACAGCGTTGTATCCGTTGGCAACCATAAATTTATAGGCAGTATCGAGGTGCCGTTCGTAATTACGAACTGCGCCTGAGGTTTCGTGGTGCATTATTATTTTTACCCCTTTGCTGGCCGCATATTGGCTGATTTCTTTTATGTCAAAATCAGGATAAGGCGTTACAAAATCAAAAACATAGTCTTTCCATTTGCCAAACCAGTCTTCCCAGCCAATGTTCCAGCCTTCGACAAGCACTGCATCGAACCCGTGCAAAGCTGCAAAATCAATATATTCTTTTACATGAGCTGTGTTAGCAGCATGTTTACCGTTAGGTTTGGCTTTGTTGTAATCAAATTCGCCGAGTTTTACGCTATTTACATCGGTATATGCCCAACTGCTTTTGCCGGTAATCATTTCCCACCATACGCCGACGTATTTGACAGGTTTTATCCATGATACATCGCTGTATTGGCAAGGCTCGTTGAGGTTGAGGATAAGCTTCGACTCCAGTATCTCGGTAGCTTTATCGCTGACTATAATGGTCCGCCAGGGCGATTTGCATGGAGTCTGCATATATCCTTTGTCTCCAATGGCATCGGGGGTCAGGAACGACTCAAAAATGAAGTTTTTATCATCGAGGTTGAGTGACATACACGAATAATCAACTAAAGCGGCTTCGTGAATGTTGATATACAAGCCATCATCGCTTTTTAGCATCAGTGAAGTTTGTACTCCTGTAGGAGAAAACTGGGTTTGAGAGGCATTACTGGTTATAGCGCTTTTCATCAGGCTGCGAATTTCAGACAGTTTAGAGGTAACCGTGCTATATTCCTGGGTATCAAAATCGCCAGGAAGCCAAAATGCCTTGTGGTCGCCTGTCATAGCAAACTGTGTCCTTTCTTCTTTGATAATAAAGTAATTGAGGTTATCTTGTTGTGGAAATTCATATCTGAAGCCCAATCCGTCATTAAACAACCTGAAACGAACTATTATACTGCGCTTTGTACTTGGTTGAGACAATGTAACGGCCAATTCTTTGTAATAGTTGCGGATGTTTTTTACTTCGCCCCATACAGGCTGCCAGGTTTCGTCAAAAGTAGAGGTATCAACCTTAGAAATTACAAAACCGTGAATAAGGTCTTTATCTTTTTTTAGTTCAAGGCCCAGGCGGCTTTGTTTAATTACCGGACGGCTTTTATAATCAAGACGGTAAGTAGCCACACTATCTATCACTGTTACATTCAATGATAACTGACCATTAGGCGATTTCAGCTCGGCTGCATTCAGCTGTGTCCAGGCATAAGCAATAAGCAAAAGGAATATTTTTTTCATCAGAATAGAATTTAGTTTGTTACCAGAAAGTAATTTTTCCTGCAAGTTATATAGCAATTGAGATAATAGTAATTAAAAAAATAAAAAAATATTTCGTTGTAAAAAATTGATTAATAATGAAATAAGTTATTTTTTTAAGTTTAAAAAAAAGTCAAACGTGTAGTTGTGCAAAAAATAAACTTTGATATTAGGAATATACAAAATTTGAGCTTTTTTATTATCTTTAATTCAATTCTTTAGGAGGTTTGTTGATATATAATTTTTATTCAATAAAAAAGTAAAGCAAAACAAAACTGATGAAATTTAAACTACAATATTGTATCCAATTATTTGTCATTGTCTTGTTTGTTAACAGCCTTCATGCCCAAAAGACTTTCAAAAAATTTTATCATATTACCCGCAATTCGGGGCTTTCGCAAAGTACCATCAATACAATTGTTAAAGACAGGACTGGTTTTATCTGGTTTGGCACAGATGACGGCCTAAACCGTTACAACGGTTATACTGTCCAGCATTTTAAGCACGACGAAAACGATTACACCACCATTGGGTTAGGCCGGGTACACTGCATTTATATCAGCAAATCGGGCCAAATGTGGGTGGGTACAGACCAGGGAGGCCTTGACCTTTACGATGAAAATACCGAACGATTTGTTCATTTTAAAAGTGGCATTGAGCATGTTGTTGCTGCTGCCACCAACGATATCAGGGGTATTTTAGAGACTGCCGATAACCGCCTGTGGCTGGGTTGTTATGAAGGGAGTATTAGCTTGTTTGACCCTAAAGATAAATCTTTCAGGTCGGTACCATTGAGCAACAAAAACAATGTTACGGCCATTTGTTATGACAATGACAGCAACCTGTATATAGGCACAACCTCAGGCGTTGAGATAATCAGAAATGCCAAAAATGGTTATTACGCCAACATTAAATCGGAGCCTTTTGGGCTATTGAAAAACATTAATATTATAAGTATATACAGGGCTTCTGATGGGACCATGTGGTTTGGGACATACGGAAAAGGAGCTTTTGCATATACCCCCTCAAACAAAAAGATGTTGCAATACACTACCTCCTCCCCGGGGCCATACCGCATTGGGCATAACATAGTCAGGGCTTTTACTGAAGACAAAAACAAAAATGTAATAATTGGAACAGGCGGAAGTGGCTTAAATATTCTGGATGAAAACAAGCATGTGTGCCAAAGTATTAAAAATCAGCTGAACAACCAGTTTAGCCTGGGTTCTGATGTCATTTACTGCTTTTTGATGGACGAAATGCACAATTTATGGATAGGGACGTACAATGCCGGGGTGGATGTTGTTTTTGAAGTAAAAGACAAGTTTGGCCATATCCGTAGTTTTGGTGAAGAGAACAGCCTTTCGGCCAACTCTGTCCTTACCATGCTTGAAGATAAAAGCGGAAACATTTGGATTGGGACTGATGGAGGAGGAATGGACAAATATAATCCCCGTGAAAACAAGTTTGAGCATTTCAGAAATAACCCCAATAATCCCAATTCACTCAGTGGTACTGTTGTAAAATCATTAATGTTTGATAAAGACAGCATCCTTTGGATTGGTACTTTCAACGAAGGGCTCAATGCCTATAACCCTAAAACCAGGAAATTTACCCGTTATTACCACGACCCGGCCAATCCCAACAGCCCTGCCTCAAACCATGTATGGGACATAGACCAGGATGAGGATGGCATGATTTGGATTGCTACACTCAATCAGGGCCTCGATTGTTTTGACCCTAAAACCAGGAAGTTTACCCATTTTTTGCACAATCCAAAAGATTCTTCCAGTCTTTCAGATTATGGTGTTTCGGTCATCGAGTTTGATAAAAATGGCAATCTTTGGGTTGGAACCGAATTTGGCGGCATTTCGGTAATGAAAAAAGGCGAGTGGGGCAAGTTTCAGAATTTTGTCCGCTCAGATAATAATAACAGTGCACTTACCAGTAACCAGATATGTTCCATATTTGAAGATTCAAAAGGCAGGATTTGGGTAGGAACCCTGGGCGGGGGCATTAACGTGTACGATGAAGACGTTGAGAAATTTTATAAGTTAACCGTTAAAGATGGACTTGCCAGTAACTTAGTTTACGCATTTCTTGAAGATAAAGAAGGAAATATCTGGATTAGCACAAACAACGGCCTTTCAAAACTTAAATATTCTGAAAACAACATACAATACCCTTTTTTTCAAAATTATGACCTGAATGACGGCCTGCTAAGCAATGAGTTTTCGCCACAATCGGCCATGATGGCCAGATCGGGTTTGTTATATTTTGGAGGTATCAATGGCATCAATTATTTTATGCCCGAAAGCCTGAAAATAAACACTAATGTACCTCCTGTTGTACTAACTGATTTTCGCATATTCAATAAGTCTGTAGCAGTTGACGAGCCGGGTTCGCCACTGAAAGTTTCAATTATAAAAAGCAAAATTATTGAGATAGACTATTCACAATCGGTTATAACCTTTGAATTTGCTGCTTTAGATTATGTGATGCCTTCAAAAAACAGGTACCAATATAAGCTTGAAGGTTTTGAACAAAACTGGAACGACGTTGGCAACCAGCGTACAGCCACTTATACCAACCTGAACCCCGGGAAATATGTATTCAGGGTAAAAGGTTCGAATAACGATAATGTTTGGAACGAAGACGGCGCTTCGGTTTTGTTGGTTATCAGGCCTCCTTTTTATAAAACCTGGACGTTTTGGGTAATTCTTATCACGGGGTTTGTTGTGTTAACTTATTTTGTTGTTAAAGAAAGGCTTACCAAATTTGAAAAGCAGCAAAGAAGCCTGAAAATAATGGTGGACACTCGTACCAAAGAATTGGTCGAGCTCAACGAGATGTTAGAAATCCAGAACCAAGAGATTGATTATCAGCGGGCTGAGGTATTGGCACAAAAAGAAAACCTCGAAATGGTAAATAAAGCCCTGGAAGAAAAACAAAACCAAATACAACAGCAAAACATTGAACTCGAAAAGCACCGCAACCATCTTGAAGAGCTTGTTGCGCAACGGACAGCCGAGTTGGAAGTGGCAAAACAAAAGGCAGAAGAATCAGACAGGCTGAAGATGGCCTTTTTGTCTAATATGTCGCACGAAATCAGGACCCCGATGAATGCCATCATTGGTTTTTCGTCATTACTAAATGCCCCTGATATTACCGAAAAAGAAAAAGAAGACTTTATCAGGTTGATTAACGCCAATAGCGAAGCTTTGCTGGTTTTGATAGACGATATTCTTGACCTTTCGAGAATTGAAGCCAACCAGATTGAAATCAAAAAAGAAGTGTTCAATGTTTCAACTTTTATCCATGATTTGATACTGAGTTACAGAAAGATTAAAAAACCCAAAGAATCAGTAGATTTTTACCTAAATCTCAACATTAGTGGAGAAAAGCTCATCGAAACCGACAGGCACAGGCTGAGGCAGGTTTTGCTCAACCTCATCGACAATGCCTTTAAATTTACCCCTGCCGGAAGTATTGAACTAAAGGTAGAAGAAAGCAATGGCGAGTATATTTTTGCTGTTAAAGACACCGGTATTGGAATTGATGAGGCATCTCAGGCCATTATATTTGACCGCTTTGTAAAAGGGCACGATGATAACAAAAAAGTATTCAGGGGCGCAGGCCTTGGGCTTGCTATCTCAAAAAGCCTGATGGAGCTGCTTGGCGGAAGCCTTGAAGTGCAATCAAAATTAGGTGAAGGTTCTACATTTTATGTAAAGCTTTCCTCTCAATTGTCGGTACAAAAACCTTTTACAGCTGATCAAAAGGAGATGCAAACTATCTCTGTCATTAACCCCGTTTTTACGGACAAAGTTATTTTATTGGCTGAAGACGAAAAAGGCAATTATTTATATTTAAGTAAACTGCTTGGCCAACAGGGAGCAATTGTCCACTGGGCAAAAAATGGCATTGAAGCTGTGGATATGTGCCGAAAAAACAAGTATGACCTGGTTTTGATGGACATAAAAATGCCTGACATGGATGGCATCGAAGCTTTTAAAATCATAAGGGCTGAAAAGCCCGAGCTGCCTGTAATAGCACAAACGGCTTTTGCCCGGCACGAAGAAGAACAAAATATCAGGGCTGTCGGCTTCGACGATTACATCTCAAAACCTATCCGTAAAGAAATATTGTTGGACATGATAAAAAGGGTGCTTTCGAAAAAACAAGAGTAATTCAAATACATTTGCCACATTTTTTTTGTTACGAAAAGTTTAAAAAAAATGGGTTTATAAAATTTTGGTCTTTGCCAAAACCTTCTTCACATCCATTTCCGAACATTTAAAATGCTGCTGCGGGCATTGTTTTTTGCCATGCAAACCGCAAGGCCTGCAATCAAGCTTGTCTTCAACTTCTGCAACAATCGAAAAATCTGACAAAGGGCCAAATCCAAAAGCTGGCACTGTTGAACAAAAGAAAGCTGTTACCGGGGCATTCATGGCCGATGCAAAATGCAGCGGGGCTGAATCATTCACAAATGTCATACGGGCTTTGTCAATAAGGGCGCATGATTGAAGAAAAGTCAACTGGCCAGCCAGGATTTCAACTGACTGATGGCTGGTAGCTTTTTGTATGCGCCCGCAAAGAGGCATGTCACTTTTGGCCCCAATGAGGTAAACCTTATATTTTGCGGGGATATTATTTATCAGTTCTATCCATTTATGTTCGGCAAACTGCTTGGTAAACCACACCGATGAAGGGGCAATGCAAATGTATTCTTCACCCGTAGGGACAACGGCATAATCAGTTGAAGATGGGTATAGCCGTGGCTTTTTGAACGCAGTATCACCAACTATTGGCTCGATGAGCGAAAGGTTTCTGTCCACTTCGTGAACATTGATGTCGTCATGTGATATATGATGCTTTACAACATGTGTAAACAAAAAGGAGAGCGGGTTCTTGTCAAAGCCTATCTTTACTTTGCCTCCGGATAGTACTGTCATCAAACCTGTAGTAAAAAAGCGTTGCAGGTTGATAACATAATCGTAAGCCTCTGTTCTCAGCTCTTTGGCCATTTTTAACAGGTTTTTATATTTGCCGTTTTTTTTGTCAAAAACCCAAACCTTGCGAATATGAGGGTTTCCAATGAGCAACGATTCGTTCCCCTTTCGCAATAAGAAGTCAATGGTACTATCGGGGTATTTTTCCCTGAGTTTCTCAACAACAGGGGTAGCAAGTACTACATCGCCAATAAAAGCAGTTTGGATAATCAGTATTTTCATCCTTGTTCAGTTTGCTTTGTTTATAAAGATAATTTAACGTCTGTTCGACATAAGAAGAATGCTTACTTGTCTGATATTTACAGGCTTTAACTGAACATTGCTTCCTTTTGCCTTGAAGCAAAAGTAACAAAAATTCAAGGCTTGCCGTAAATTGGCTAAAAAAAGCTTTATCGACGGCTCCGGGCAACAACCCGCTTTGTCCAAACAGTGGCCTTCGCTTCGCCGATAAAGTTTTTTTCTTAACACCATTTACGCCAGGCCAATAGCTGAGAAGTTAAGTCTAATCTATCCTGATTATCAATACCCATGCGTAAATACCATATTTTTAGGGCGTTGACAAATATTGGTTGTTTACCTCTTTTGGTTTCAAGCTCTTTTGCAATTCGCACAAAGCGGCCACACCGACTTAAAATTGCAAAAGAGCTTGACCTTGCGATAAGGCTATTTGAAAGCCAAATTAAAGAATTCTTTGAGTTTTTTCTTGTCTTTTATTTGATATTTGCCTTCTGAGCAAAGCTTTATTACTTCCGGCAAAATATCAAATAAATCCTCTAAAGCATTTTCCGAACCAGTTACTAAACTATAAAAACTTGCCCCATCAATTTCACGGATATGCTCATTTATAGGACATTTCTCCCCTTTGTCTTTGTCTGAAGGAGTAAATGGTTTATTAAACCTTTCTCCTTTTTTAGGGATTATTGCAACATAATAAGCAGTATAACCTTTGTAAATACTAGACTTGGGGCTAACTTGTTTTTCTAATGAATAATATAAATCAGATAATTTCCCACCTGAAATTGTATTGTACTTATTTTTTATTTCCGCAATAATTTTGTTGTCCAAAGAAACCAAGTCAATTATATTGCCAACACCTTTATTGCTCCAGCCCTTACAATACCCAAGAATGTTTTGGTGAAAATTACCTATATGGTTCTGCAAAGTTTTTTGAGCCTGTCTGGTAGTTTCACTTTTTAACCAAGTATCGTAATCAATCTCAAATCCAGCCATTTCGAAAAGGGCCGCAAATGGGTCAATTACATTTTTACCAAATTCTTCAATTGCAGCCTTTTTTGCATCTTTTGCAATAGAAAGTAATTGATCCACTTCTTTTTCAAGGTCAGTATCAGAAATCCATTTGAGATAAGGCATGGCATTAACTTTAATATTTTAAGCCATAAAAATAAATATTTTGTACCACAAGCAATAAGCTTAATACTGCTTTGGATAAATTTTATTTAAAAACCTTATAATTGAATAGCCAATCTCTTTTGCAAAGTTTACAGGTACAGCGTTGCCAATTTGTTTGTATTGCTGGGATATTGAGCCGGAAAAACTCCAATCATCAGGAAATGTTTGGATCCTTGCATATTCCCTAACAGTAAATGGCCTGGTTTCATCAGGATGGCAACGTTCGGTTTGTTTTTGGGCAGGGCTGCATGTCAAAGTCAAACTGGGTTCAGACCAACTCATACGCCTTGCCATACCTGTTTTTCCCCCTCCTAAATAAAAACTCCCGCCCATATATTTTTTCTGTACATCAATTGGTAAATCCCGCCAATAACCACCTTCCGGCACTAAATCTAAAACCTCTTTTTTACTTTTGGGGTATTTACAACCTGCAGACTCTGGCACATCACAATTATATAATTCCCCTTTCTTTAAAGCATCTTTAAGTGTATAAACTTTTTTAAATGGTTTAGGAAATTCATAAAGGTGTGGGTTTAAGTCTTTTCTAATCCCTACAATCAAGACCCTTTCCCTTTTTTGCGGGACTTTATAAAAAATTGTTTTAAAAATCCTTGGTGTAATAACATTATAACCTATTTCATCAAGAATAGAAATCATACCTTCAATTGTCCTGCCATTTTCATGGGTCAATAACCCCCTGACATTTTCTCCAATGCAAATTGCAGGCATCGTTTCTTGAACAACTCTTGCAAATTCATAAAACAATGTTCCCCTTGCATCATTAAGCCCGAGTTTTTTACCGGCATAACTAAAAGCTTGACAAGGAAATCCACCCGTTACAATATCAACTTTACCTTTAAAATTTGAAAATGACACATTCCTAACATCGTCTTCAATAACGTTCCAGTCAGGACGGTTTTTTCTTAAGGTTTCACAAGCCCAATGGTCAAACTCATTAAGTGCTAAACATTTTATTCCTGCCTCTTCCAATCCAATCGCCAATCCTCCGGCTCCTGCAAATAATTCAATTGAGTAAAAATCACGGGTTGGTTTTGTTTCATTTACGCTTTCGGTAGGCATAAATAAAAAGTCAAGGCTGTCAAATATTTTTAATTGGTCTTTGTGATAAACCCTGTAATTACTCATCGGTTCACGGATTGCTGTAAGCTTTCCATTTCTATCCCAACGCCGTAAGGTTTCTTTGCTAACCGACAATAAATCCGCAACCTCTGCTATTGAGTAATATTTTTCCATTTTATAACCACATTAATCAACATTATACATGGTTACAAATATAATTTTAATTTTAACCTACTATTATTTAATTTGCAGATAATTATTAACATTTTTTGCATTGAAGAAATATACTGAAAATCATATTGTTGTGCCAAGGTTTAACGAAGTTAATGGTTTTTATACGACCAAGCAAAGGTCTGAACTTATGGGCAAAATAAAATCCCAAAATACAAAGCCAGAACTTAAACTCAAAAAAGCGCTATGGAACCTTGGGTACAGATACAGGAAAAATTTTAAGAAACTTCCTGGCAGTCCTGATATTGTATATTCTAAGCACAAATTGGCAATATTTGTCGATGGTGAATTTTGGCATGGTTATAACTGGTCAGAAAAGAAAACGAAAATTAAAACAAACCGGGAATTTTGGATCCCAAAAATTGAACGTAATATCCAAAGGGACAAACAGAATAATCAACTTCTCAAAGATAATGGTTGGCATGTAATCCGTTTTTGGGAAAACGAATTAAAAAAAGATTTTGATGGATGTGTAAACAAGGTAATCAGTTATCTACAAGACGGTGCATAGGCAAGATTGTAGCTCTTTTTCAAGCTTTTGGTTTACAAATGTACTGCAACGAGCGGTGGGTTTATCAAATCTGTTTTTTCTCTTTTCAAACAAGCTTTACCTATAGTTCGGACGGGTTTCAGCCTTGCATACAACAATGTCATAACAAATATCTAGAATTTTATTTTCATCATTTTTGTTGTTTTAGGCTCATAAACAATATTTAAAACCGCTGAGGACACAAAGATTAACGCGAAGAACCGCAAAGTAGGTATTTCAACTTTGCAGTTCTCTGTGGTAAAAAAAATTAGCGTTCTCTGTGGTAAAATAAGATAGACCAGCACTATTAGTTAAGGGCCTAATTCATAAAAACTATTTCAAAAGCCAATTTTTCCCCTGAAAGCCGTGATGTTTCTGTCTTTGTTCAAGCCTTCGAACAGAAAGTTTTTATTGTCGTTGGTAGCTTTGGTAAGCCGGATGGTTTCGTTGATAAGGGTTTCGTTGAGGTAGTTGATGGAAAGCGTTTTGGGGTAATGGTTGCGGTGAAAGTCAGCCGGGAAGGTATCCATCATCCAGTCGATATAGCGGCTTGCAGTAACATGGCCATTGAGGTCGATATCAAAGTATGTGGCTTTTACTTCAGATGCTTCGCCTTCCTTCACCGCGAAAAGCTTTTCGGGCTGAGATTGCAGGGCATGAAAGTCTTTCAGTTTACTGAAAATAGCAGAATAGTCGCCTTCCAGCGTTCGGGGGCGCCTGTTTTCCATGTCCACAGCCAGCCAGCCAGAGGTAGCTTTGGCAACTATTTGCTGCTCGTGGGTTTTGACCACAAAATCCCTGAGATAGAGTATTTTTTCGACATCTTTAGGCCAGGTTTCTACTTCTCCTGTTTGGCCCAAAGTAAGGGGGTTCGAAATTTCTATGGTCATGCGGCTGAGCACCCAAAATAGCTTTTGCTGCTTAAGCTGACCAAATCCGGCTTGTAACCTGTCTGCCGATGCAATGGCCGATTGTATCAAAAGGTCTGTCAAAGCCCCCCAACGCAAACGCAGGTGCATATCGGCATTTGCAGTGGTTACTTTGTATGGAATGGCGGTGATAAGCTGTTTTTTGTCGTTATTGAATGTGTTGTCCATGGCTAAAGCATTTCAAGTAAGGAGTACAAAGGTATAGTTTTATAAAAAAAATCGCCTGACAAACGCAAGTTGAATATATTAGTATAATTTTGCAGCTTGATTTTTTAATATAATTTTGCAGCTTGGTTTTTTAATGATGAAACACCCCAAATATATATTATTGACGTTGTTTTTGATTTTAGCCCAAAAGGGTATAGGACAGGTTTCGGCCTTAGAAAAAGACTTTTTCATGGAAGGCTCTTACCAGTACGGCTATTTGCTGTCCCATAAGGATTACCTTGCCTTTTTTATACACGAGCCTGTGCAATCGTTCCAGGTAGCTTTTGGCAAGGTGGTTTCGGGCAATAAGGCGTGGCACCAGGTTTTTAATTATCCTTCATTTGGAATGGGCTACTATCAGGGTTCGCTGGGCAATGACCAGATATACGGACATTTGCACTCGCTGTATTTCTTTGTAGACCGTTACTATTTTGATGTAAACGGCCGTTTCAATATAGGCAACCGGCTCGACTTGGGATTGGCGTATGCCACGCGTTTTTACGACCAGTACACAAACCCTTATAATTTGGCCTTAGGTTCGCGTTACAATGTTTATGCCCGTCTTTGTTTTGAGGCATCGTATTGGGCAACTTCACAAGTCAGGATACTGGCTGGTGCCGGATTTTCGCATACTTCCAATGGTTCTTTCAGAAAGCCCAATGCCGGCATGAATTATTTTACTACCTCTGCAAGCGTACAATATCATTTTAGAGAAATGCCCAAACGCCCTAGGCAAACATTTGTAGATACCGATTCGGCAAAGAATGAGTTTATTGTGCTTACATCCATTGGAAGGAAAAATATTTCGAGGTTTGACAACAAAATTTTTCCGCTTTATTCGGTTAACCTGGCTTACAACAGAAAACTCTATATTAGCCGATATGTAGGGCTCAACCTTTACTTATCTTACGATCCTTCTATTGTTGAAAAAATACACCTTGTCAAAGCCGATTCGGTTGTGACGGGCAATGACCAATTGCGTGTGGCCATCAACGCTTCGTACGAGATACGAATGGGCAACCTTTCTTTTGTTTTTCAGCCGGGGATATATTTAAAAAATAAGATTGATGTGGCCAATAACATTTGTAACCGTCTTGGTATGCGGTATTATACCAATTGGGGGCTTGTGGCTGCACTTACGCTCAATGCGCATTGGGCGACAAAAGCTGATGTTGTGGAGTGGGGCATTGGTTACAGGTTTAAAAATTAAAACATTGTGTTGTGAAGTATTTCAGAATTTTAGTTCTTTTGGTTTTGGCTATTTGCTGTTCGTGCAAAAAGGAAATGTTTTTTGATGCTGGTCCCGAAAAAAGCAAAAAAGTACTTTTAGAAAGCAATTTTACATACGTTGAAGTGGGCAAAGCTTTCCATATCATACTGATAAGTGATTCGGCAAATTATCTGGTTTTTAAGGGAGGCGAAAAACTGATACAAGAGGTGTCTGTTAATCTTTACCACGATTCACTTTTTATCTCCCACCATATAGGAGGCCATTGGTATAAACTGGATGACCCTATGGAGCTCGAAATACATGTTTCTTCCTCTCCTAAGTTTTATTTTGCAGCCCCTGTGAGGGTTTCTACCATCGATACTTTCTGTTCAGCCCGTTTTTATATGGATTTTAAATCGTTTTGCGAAATAAATGTTACTGTAAATGTATCAGAATGTGCCATTTTTGCCCCTTATGACAGCTTTGGCAATTTTGTGATCAATGGGAAATGTGACCATGCTGCATTTTATGCCAGCGGGTCAACGCTTTTTAGGGCCGAAAACCTTCAAATGCAATCGTGCTATGTAAGGCAAAATAGCATTTCAGAGGTATATCTCAACGAACCTGAGCAGTTGTCAGTATTGTTTTGCTCATCGGGCAATGTTTTTTGTAAAAAAATGCCACAAAACCTCAGTATCCAAAGGCAGGGCATTTATTCTACCGGGCAGGTAGTTGAGGTGAAATAAGCGTTTTCTTTTGGTATTTTCATGAGAATAAATTTTTAAGGAATGATAGCTTGTCCCGTCTTTGGCGGGCGAACACCCATATTGTACTTTACTATCGTGTTTATTCACTTCGTTCATGAGGGCGCTTCGCTTAGTTGCGTTCGCAAGAACATGGGTGTTTCATTAGCTTTAATACCACACACCCGAAGAGTTATTATTTACATTTATGTTGCGCGCCACAACAAGAGTATAACAAATATAACGTCTTGCTGAAGCGCTAAATTTGATATGCGTTATTTTCTGTAAAATTTAAGAATGTGATGACATAGTCCCATATATTTCTCACTTTTTGGCTGTAGCCCCCGACAAAGCATCTACCTCAACAGAGGTATCAAATTTTGCAGGAACAGGTTCAGCGAAAACAGCATCTCTGATTTGCCGGTTACTAAGCTCTATTTTGCCGGTTACAAGCTCTGGCCGGTTGTAATTGGCCAGAAGGGTTGAATATTCATCGGGGTCTTTTATTGGCATAACAAAAGGCTTACTTGTATTGCCTTTTTCATCAAAAAATGCTATAAAAGGCCTGGTATAAACATCATCCATACGTTTGCTGCTAAAAACAATCCAGCGACCATTACTTGACCAGGTATGATAGCTTTCGCAACTTGAACTGTTCAGAGCAGGTTTTGAAAGTGTCTTTGCCTGAAGGTCATAGCAATACAAGTCAGCCTGATTGTGAAAAGCGGTAAAATAGCCATAATCAGTCCCCGTAAAAAGCAAATATCTCCCATCGGGCGAAATTAGTGGGAAAGACATACTGATTCCAGTTTGTGAAGCAGATAATACGGTGTCCACATTTCCCCATGTATTAGTATTTACATTGTATTCAATGCGCGCAATGCTATATTTTACTTTTCTCAAAGACTTAATATCCTGATTTTCAACTTGAGGGGCAACAATGAAATAAAGATATTTACCATCAGGGGACCAGGCAGGCATATTCTCCCTGCTTTTGGTAGAAATTTTTGGAGAAGTGGTAATAATGTTTGTTTCGGTATTATAAACAATCAAATCTGAAGCTTTATCAGAGGCATCAATAATCTTATGGATATCGGTTGTAATATGGGGCGATAGTTTAATTGTAGAAAAAGCAATGAGCTTTCCATCCGGGTGCCAGGCTGGATAAACAGCACCAGACAAGGTATATTGGGTACGGGTATCAATTTTTTTTATTTGGCCATTAAGGTTTAGCAACATACCGGGATGGATAACCCTAAAGTGCATCATCATTTTGTTTGGGTTGTTTTTGGGAAAAGAATGGCAGTTAACACATCCATCGTCGCCCGAAGCATTGTCATACACAGTATATTCATTAAACGACTCTAAATCTCTTTGAATAACTTCCATTTTTCGCCAAAATAGATAGTTGGCATATACAACGCGATATACTAAGTAATTATCAATTTTTTTGTCAACTACGCTGTCCTTTATATCATTATACTTATACCATTTACCATCTTTTTTTGCAAATATTGAGATGTAAAGGTTCGCATTAACTGATTCCGAAAGTAATTTTTTCCATTTTCTTTCAGAAATGTCAATTTTGGGGGAAGTTTGGCATATATCATAAGTGTTTCCCCGGCTTGATTTAATCCGGATGAAGTATTTGTCTGCTTTTTCTTTAACAACAAAATTAAGAGGGGCTATATTAGCAGGCAAAACAAGGCCAGAGTAGTCTGGAAATATTGAAGCTTCTTTTTTCTCGTCTATAAAATCAGCAACATCAGGTTTACAACTTACAGCAAGAAGTAATACAATATAGATGGCCCAAATATACTTGTTCATTTTACTTTAAATTGATGAGTTATTATCAAGGTTTACTACAATCTTGGCGTTTGTCACTTTAGGGTTAAGAAATTTGAAAAAGTAAAAATAGGAGTTTTTAAAATCTGGATATAACAAATCCTTGGCTAAATCCATGTCTTTGCCACAGTTTCGCAAGGTGAGGCTGAAATATTTAAAGCGTTCAACAGTATTTGGGCTGATGCCATACTCTTTAATGACTTTTTTGCCTCTTACAGCACCATAAACAACAATAGCCTCTTGGACAATTTCAGGCCATTGATTATAATATTGAGAAGCATAATCTACTAAAGACATGAATTTATCCAGTTGAGAGTCTAACATATAAAAAGCCAAGAGATATTCTAGTGCTTTTTTGTTGCTTGAATCTTTTTCAAGCAAGATATTCAACTTCAATTCTAAAGATTCAGAAATTTCAAAGCCGGTTGGCATATTTTTTCGTTTCTCTGCTAATTCAGGGTCATTGTTAACAAGGTTGGTATCTTTTAAATAAGGCCTGTATTTTTTTACAAAATCACTGCTAATAAGCCCTTTTTCTAAAATATCAAGACAATTGGCAGCAGCATCAAATTGGCGGTTAATAAAATGTATTTTTACAAGAGCCTTTAAAGCCCTTGTGTTATAAGGAAACCCAATAAAAGATTCGTAAGCCCAATGTCTGGATTCGCTTATTAACCCCAGGTCATAATATGCATCTTGCGACAAAAAAACTATTTCGCCCGAATAGGAATAATCTGGATGGATACCATCTTTACCAACAACCTGCGGATAGTCAAACAGTTGGTTTAATGAATTGCCTGAGTTGAAAATAGCCCTGCTAAAATTTAAATTTGTCAAATAATCATACTCTGTGCTTTGTTTTGCCACTTCTATGGTTTTTTCCCATTTGCCCTGTTCGTTATAATAATCGCAAAGTACAAAATTTCTTTTTTTGCTTAAGTCCCATTTATAAGGAAAATAAAGAGAAATTGAAATGAAAATAGCAAAAAATACTGATGCTACAGCAATTATCTTTACTTTATCTAAATATTCCAATGTCCAATGGGATTTTTTCCATTCTGCCAAAATATCAACAGCCATCAATATTAATGGAGAAAAAACAAACAAATAGTAAAATTTTGTTGGTTTATAAGACATAAATAGAGCCAGCTTTCTGAAAAAAGTCCAATACATTTCAGATGGGGAAAGCAAGAACATGTAATTGGCCAGCAGATACAACAAAGCCGATATAATAAAAACCAAAACAGCCCCTGCCAAAAATCTCTTCTTTAAGGCTTTGTTTGAAAGTAAGGCCAAAATAGATGAAATGGCATAAACATAGGTATATCCTATACCAGCCAGATAATAAGTAGTCAAAAAGCCTACAATGATTAGTATAAAGGCAAAAGAAGTATTTTTTGAAAAATTGCGTGTTAAAAGAATCAGCGACAATGTGATGATAAAACTAATTATTGTTGAGAATGGGAAATAAACATTGCATAACAAAGCAAAAAACATGGCCACAGGAATAGTTGCCATGAAAAATTTTGCCTTAAGCCGTAAAGTCCAATAAAATAAAAAATAAATAAGCAGGCCTAAAACAAAAATGATCAGCCCCCCTAAGAAATTGAAATAAAAAAGATGCGATAAAAAATCTGACAAATAATAAGAAAATCCGCCGGGATAAGACAAATAGCCGTAAAAAAAGCCAGAGGTCAATAAAAATGGAGGTTGTTGAAAATGAAAATATAATTCGGGTCGGATAAATTTAAATATAAAAAAAAACGAATAAGAAATACTTATCAGCGCAAATAAAAACCTGATAATAATACTACGGTTACGTTCCATGATAATGTAAATTTTTGTCGCGTAAATATATATAAAAAAAGTGGACCTGAATAAAATGCATTTTTAAGGTCAAAAAACTATCAACTCAATGAATTTTAAACAAAGTTTACTGCTATTTAATTTTGCCTTTGAAAACCTGATTTTTTTCATTAATTTCAAAAATAAATATTGACAGCTTGGAAAAAGAAATTGTACTGTATATAGATGATGACGAAACAAACCTGACATTGTTTACAGCTATTTTTGAAAACGATTACCAGGTATTAACCACTTCGGATACTACCGAAGCTCGTCAAATGATGGGCAACAATGAAATAAAAGTGGCCATTGTTGACTTATTTATGCCGCAGGAAAGCGGTACGGACTTTATTGAAGACGTTTCAAAGTCGTACCCTGATGTGTTTTATATTATCCTGACTTCGCATTACGACCTCGATGCTGCTTTAAACGCGATAAACAAAGGGAACACTTACCGCTATCTTTTAAAGCCCTGGGACACCAACGAAATGCGCGCAAGCATAAACAGTGCTATTTTTTCGTACAACCTGAGCATTGAAAATAAAAGGCTTTTTAATGAGTTGAAAGACAAAAATACCCTTCTCGAAAAAGCCCTGACACAGCTAAAAGAAAGAGAAACACAGTTTTTAAAGATATTTGAGGCCAGCAATGACGCTATTATCATATACAATGCCAATAAAGAAATATTGATGGCCAACCCTGTATTTTACAATTTTGTACAGGCCAAAAAAGGTACACGGTTAAAAATCACCGATTTACTTTCGGACAAACTATTAGAAATTTTCGAACAACGTTTTCAGGAAATATTTACTAACCCCACGCCAATATTCGAATATCAGCTTCCAGCCCCAAATGGTGAAATTAGGTTTATTGAAGCAAACAGCACTACCATCAACTATTATGGCGAAAAGGTTGTACTTAGCATTTTGCGTGATATTACCGAACGTAAACTGATGGCCCAGCGAATATTAAACGAAGTAGTACAAGCCGAAGACCGCGAGCGCAAGCGGCTTGCCACCGACTTGCACGATGGGCTGGGCCCTACACTTTCAACCCTCAACATGTACATAGAATGGCTTGCCGATAAAACACGTAAAGAAGACAGCGAAGAAATACTGCGGCTTTCAAGGCAAACAATAAAAGAAGCAATAACCCAGCTGCGCAGTATCTCGTACAACCTGAGCCCGCATTTGCTCGAAAAATTTGGGCTAAACGCTGCAGTACAATCATTAATAGATACAATGAACGAAAAAGGAGAAATAAATTTCCGTTTCCAATCAAACCTATGCGAAAGGTTGCCCCACAATTGCGAATCGGCCTTGTTTTGGGTTATCAAAGAATGTATAAATAACACCCAAAAACATTCTAAAGCTAAAGAGAGTTTTATATCTTTATACTTAAAAAACGATTTGCTTTATTTTGATTATGCTGATAATGGTGTTGGTTTTGATTACGATACAGTGAAAAAAAACAGCATGGGCATGGGCTTGTACAATATCCAGAACAGGATACAATCCTTAGGAGGAAATAGTGAAATAAAAACAGAAACAGGCAAAGGTATTAAAATAAAAGCAACCATTAAAATAAGCTAAAAGCTATGACAATGAAACGAGCATGATTCGTTAAACACAAACAAGGAGGAAAATTCATCATGCGAGTTTTCCTTCGGAGAACCCTTCGGGGCCCATCCAGGCTTAATTAAAAAAAATATTTACACAAATGAAAAAACTCAAAGTATTTATTGTTGACGACCATGATATGTTCCGCGAAGGAGTTAAGGTTTTACTAAACAAAAGTAAAGTAATAGAAATTGTTGGCGAAGCAGAAAATGGCCAGGAGTACCTTGATAAAGTAGATAAATATTCGCCTGATGTTACCCTGATGGATATTAATATGCCTGTTATGGATGGCATTGAAGCTACACGAAAAAGAATGGCCATTGACCCCGACAGCAAAATACTTACCCTTTCGATGTTTGGCGACGAAGAATACTATTTTAAAATGATACAGGCTGGCGTAAAAGGTTTTGTGCTTAAATCATCGGGCATAGCCGAGCTGGAAAATGCCATTACAGAAGTAGCCAAAGGAGAAATTTACTTCTCGGCCGAACTGGTTAAGCAAATAATTACCAACATAAAAACTGACAAAGCAAAAATTGAATCGGCTAAAGATAAAGACTTGTTGAGTAATCGTGAAGTTGAAGTTTTAAAACTTATTGCAGCAGGGCTATCTAATGATGAAATAGCAAATAAACTCAATATCAGTGTTGCCACTGTAAAATCGCACCGTGCAAATCTCCTCAAAAAGACCAACTGCAACAATACGGCCAGCCTTGTTATCTATGCAATCCGCAATAAGCTGTTTGTGGTAGAATAAACAAAGATTTCCATACATAACATACTTTCTTGATAACATCCAAAAATGATTATTCACTTCTGTCAAGTTGCAAAATAGCCCGAATCTGATATAAGAATAACTATTTTCGTGTTTGCGATTGAGCAATTATGGGTGTTTTTATGAGAGTAAAATTTTAAATTGTGCATTATCAGATGGATCATCCAAATTTTATCCATTCGTTGCTTTAAGAGTTTGCAATGCCTGCAAATATCAAATACCTAAGCATTTTTCTTATGTCGGAATGAAGTTAGTTTGAATTTAAATTAACGCTTCTTAACACTTCTTTTAACATATCTTTTGTTAAAATAAAAGTTTTAGCACTTATAGCAGCTGTACTTTTGAATCGTTATTAATCTTTAAAAATAAAAGTTATGAAAAAAATTGCATTGTTATCAGTCGCTATGATGTTAGTAGCAAGTTTGGCAGTAGTATCAGCACAAACAACCCAAACAAAGTCTGAACCGGCAAAAAAAGAATGTTCTAAGACCAAGAAAGAGGGTAAAGACGATAAGAAAGCTGAAAAAAAAGCTGAAAAAAAAGAAGCTGCTACTCCTGAAAAAAAATAACAAGTTTCATGGTTTTTATGAAAACGTCGGTACCGAGAGTATAAAATATTTTGTGTAAACACAATAATTTGATTTTTAATTTATTTTACATCTGGTTTCAAAAATAGTCAAAAATTGATGAAGGATCATACCCCAATTTTGGATTGGCATATTCCACTTTTCCTCGATATTTC
>JAKPQD010000185.1 GCA_029572965.1 Bacteroidota bacterium
CGCCAAGCGAAAAAAAGGTTGCTATATATGTTATGGTTCCGCTGAAGTTTAAAGAAAAAGCGCAAAAGGCTATAAACATAGCCGCCGCCAGGTTCCGTTGATCAAATCATAAAAACTAAATACAATGGCAGATAAAAAAGACATTTACAAAAATGGGTTTATTTATACGGCCCATAAATTAGGTGGAGTAGTTGGTGGGATAACGATACCAAACGCATCATTCCAGTATGAACATAAATACCCCGTTACCGGCCCTCACAACTTCACAGACGGGCAGGATGTTACAGGTCAATACAAGTTATCAAAAGAGTATTGGGGAAATGGCTACTGGATTCCAAGTGAGTTTTATTCTGGAGAAAAAGATAGAAAAAGCCAAATTGTTGCAAAAATTCTTGATAAAGTGGATGATACTGTTGTATGTGGTAATTGTGGAATGAATTATTCTGATTGTATTTGCAACGACTGGATTCCTGTTTATGGACAATCACCCGCCCCCGTACCGGAGGTAAAGGATATGGAAGCGGAGGCAAGATTTTTGGTAGAGCAGTTTTATAAAACTTCATCAGGATACCAGCAAGAGCGATTATTTTCTGCTACTTTATCTGCTATCACACATTGTGAATTGATGATTAATGAGTATTGCAAATATTCTGAACTTAGAAATCATAAGCATCAAGACGAAAGAATAGACCACTACACCCAACTAATCGAACAAATAAAAAATCTATAACGTACAGGGCTTACTGCTGTTTGGGAAATAGCATTCCGTCAGCCGATTAGCAAAATATAAAAAAAGTACAATAATGAACAAAAAGCAAATTGCGGATTCGTCCGCCCAAAATAGCAGTAAACCTCATGTTGTAGGCAGTTTAGTCAATCCACACGACAGGTTTAAAAATGCAGCGTTATTTCTTTGTGGCTACTTGTCTTACCCAGAAGAAAGAGTTGATGAGGTTGCAAGTACAATAAGGCGTTACGCAAACATAAAAAAGCCTTACGAGTTATGTACTTGTCAAAAATGCAATACACTGGTTGAGTTGCAATATTATGAAGGCGATGATGAAGAATGCAGCTACCCACATTATTACTGTCCAAACTCAAATTGTAGAGCAAATTATTACGATAAACAAGGAAAAGAACGATGGGATGAACTTGATAGCCATTATGAAGATATTGAAGAAAGGTATAGAGAACAGCTTGAAGATAGTTATGATATTGACTGGTAGCCGTCAAATTGCCTACAACGTTTACGGGCTTGGCGATGTGGCGGTATTAGATGCACAAATATTCAATACACCACCGAAGCCAAATAGTAGTAATAATGTTCAATAACAGCAGTCAAGCCGCCATATTGCAAAACCGATGTTAGCGGCTGGGCTTTTAACGGATCATAAAATGAATACAGATTTAATGTTTAGCAGTAAAACGGAAATGTGGGCTACTCCACAGGACTTTTTTGATAAGATGAATGAGCAATACAATTTTTCTTTAGATGTATGTGCTATTCAAGAAAATGCAAAGTGTGAAAGATTTTTTACCCCTGAAATAGATGGATTAAAACAAACTTGGGATGGTGTTTGCTGGATGAACCCGCCATACGGTAGAGAAATTGGCAAATGGGTTGCAAAGGCTTATGAGGAAGCAGTAGAAAAGAAAAATTGTATTGTGGTGGCTTTGTTGCCTGCCCGAACCGATACAAGATGGTTTCACGATTACATTTATATGATGTATGGTGTCGAAGTAGATTTTATTAAGGGTAGGCTAAAATTCGGTAACGGTGAAAATTCAGCCCCATTTCCGTCTATGGTGGTTGTCTTTAAGCCTTGCCGCTAACGTAGAAGCATTGCCGTTCGTGCGGCAATAGAATTACTAAAGTTCAAATAACAATTAAAAGCTGATTATATGTACAAAGATGAAATTAAGAACGTCAAGCCGCATGATGGCAATGCAGTGTTAAATGCAGGTGCGGTTAATTACTTACCCGCTATAAAACCAAAGCGTGTCGGCTGTCTTTGCTGCGGAAGCAACGTTGAAACACATTTGCCAATGGACACAGTTTTATATATGGGTTTTGGTGGATGGATGATTACTAAGAATGGTGAATTGTTTTATATGGCTGATAGCAATTTGGAATGGGAGCAATTCAAAACCCTTGCTGATATTGAAAAAGCGGCAAAGAAAGATACTAAGGCTGATTGGAGAGCCGTATGTGATACCCCGTTGTATGGCGAAGTGTTTCAACGGCAGCGTGGCAAATGGGTTCTTGTCGAAGAAAATGCAGGTTTTGCTTAACGTCTGGTAGCACTTGCATTTAACGGTGGTGCTTTGCGTTCGGGCGGGAATTTGAAAAACCGCTGCTGAGTAAAGTTCCGTCTGCCCGACTGACGCAAAACACTTTGTTATGCCTTCGTGCCGGGTGAAAAGAAAAGATTTGTCAAACTAAAAAATAAAATTATGATAGAAAAATTTAGACTTTGGAATAATGCTGGTGATAAAAGCAAAATGTTTTATGATACAGAACAAGTAATGGAGTGCCTTAAACAACAGATGTTATTTGATGATAAAGAACACAAGTACCATAAACTTGGTTTTGACCATATAGGGAATGGGAGCAGTTTTATGCAGCATTCTGGCTTAAAAGGATTTCAAGGCGACATAGCAGATGTTTGCATATTTCTTGTAAGTCCGTCAAACCCTGACAATGACCAACACTTTAGGGGTGTTATTGGTAAAGAAAACGGTAAATTTATTTTTACAATTCACAAATACTTGAAATTTGATGGCAGCAAATCAGAGTGGATAAATATAAGAGCAAAAGACTTGCCTTTTTATGATGAAGAACTTGATGAAGATGGAACATACACGGTTACTTATTATGACTTTTTAGCCATGTCAAGCAATCTGGGAGAGTTTTGTGATGATAATGTAGAAATTATAGGCAACGTATTTGAAAACCCCGAATTGCTTAATGGTAGGCATGAGGCATAACGTTTCAGGGCTTGGCGCAGTGGCCCGGAAAGCTATTCAACGATAATACTGCGTCCGGCCATTGCTGCCAAACCCCATGTTAAATGCAGTGTTTTTAGCTGCGGAGCATTAGAAACTTTAAATTATAAAAGATGCCAGTAGAAACAACTAAATATTTGTGTCAGTTTAAATGCGGCAAAAAATGTGTGTCTAATAAAAAGGCTATGGAAACACATGAAAGCACCTGCTGGAAAAATCCATCTGTAAAAAGCTGTAGCACTTGTAAGCATGAAATTTATGAACATGATGGATGCGACCACCCAGAATTAGCAGGATGCCCTTCGGAAGAATGGATGAATAGAAGTTGCAAAAAAGTAGAAAGTAGCCTGTTTGATAAAATGATGAATATGAAGCATTACAGACCTTATGAAAAGCCAGAGAATTTTCATATTTATCCAATAGTAGGGTGTCCTTTTTGGGAAGCTAAATTGTCAGAACGAAATGCTGAAAAAGGAACGAAAAGTGTGGAAAGGGAAAAACATTGCATTTAACTCCTAAATTGGCGCAACTAAATGACACAACTATCTGAAATACAAGTTAAAAAATTCTGCATAAATATAAACGGTACTGATTGCATATTTATGCCAATGGAATTATTTGTTGCAGATCAGTTTTTGCCACTGGGTAAGAAAGTAAAAGGTTCTACCCTGGGCTGGTATGTAAAAAGAAAGTTTGTAAGCTATAATCAAGTGAAGAAATTAATTAAAAAATCTATAACCGGGGAAACCCACAAAAGAAAAACGTATGAAAAAACAGCAGGAACAATTACCAGAATGGGCAAGAGTATTAATTTATCTTCTTTCGGGAGAATTGGAAATTTTACAAAAAAAACTTAAAAATGTTAACAATGAAAATATTGAACCACAAATTTATTAAATTATCTATTTCTAAGTCTGGTAAAGGTGAGCCATTTCATTGGAAAATATTACCATGCCCACACAGAGAAAGCATGGCATCGCTATCTTATGATAAGGATGAAACCTACGTTGCCACACATTATTTTGTAACGCCTTTTATTCAATTATTTTGGTTGTGGTTTGTTATAGGTATAGAACTGCCAAAAGAACGATTAAGTAGTACAAAATACGTTAACTATGAAGCGACACATTACGCATCCATTGACGAAGTTTTAAATTAATTAACCACCCCCAACCCAAATAATAAAATGGAACAGCAGATAGTAAAGTTAACAGAGAAGCATAT
>JAKPQD010000200.1 GCA_029572965.1 Bacteroidota bacterium
AGTCTGAAGTATATAATGGAAGAGTCATTGGAGATCAGGTTGAATTAGGCCCTGAAATATATGTTGGTAGGGTTATGTGTACAAGCACAGATGAAGTAAGTAACTGGATTGAAAAATTAAAAAAATACGAACAAAATCCGGGAAATGGGGACTATGCCTTCCTTTCAAAATGGCTGGCAACTACTGCTGATGACATGCAAAAGGCGTACGAAGCTGATACTGTAATGAAATATTTGCCAAGTTTTTTTACAACAAAAACAATTATAAAGGAATTACCTGACTACAATTGGCCTTCGCCATATTATCCTAAAGGAGCAGATGTAATTGCCAAAATAAATGAACATTGGGGAATATATAGCAATTTTAACCATGGTGGGCCATTTGGTTATGGCGTTGCAACAGAGGGTTTGGCAAATCCAAAACTTTTAAATAAGGCGAATTATAATGTAAATTTTATATCAAATCTGCCTTATGATGCTACTGGCCCGGCTCGTACAGTAATTCCTGAAAGTAATAATGGCTTTGATAAGCTCACGAATATAAATTATCCGACTATAATTTACTCTACAAGTTGTCAAAATATACCTTTTGATGGAGATGGAACTCCTGCAGGATGGCGCAATTTAGGCGAAGCTTTTTTGGGTATGTACAAATCTGGAGGAGGGCCTGCATATTTAGGCTATACGAGAGATACTTGGCAAGGTTATTCTTATTTGTTATATCAAGATTTTGTGCAAAAAATAAGCGTTAATAATACTTTGGGGATTGCTGAGTCATTTTCTAAAAAGGATTATGAGTATAACAAAGGTGCTAAGCATAAATTATGCTTGGGGCATAATATTTTAGGTTGCCCTGAAATGCCAGTTTGGACAGCTACACCATCTACTTTCTCGCCCACATTTTATGAAAGTGGGAGTGAAGTAACGGTATTTCCATTATGTAATGATGTCAAAGTTACTGTAATGAGTGCATTGGATAACGGAGCAACATACTTCAATACGCAACCTGTATCAGGTTATTATACATTTCTTAATGTACCTAAGCCATATTATGTAACCATTACAAAAACAAACTATATCCCTTATTTGAAAAATCCGGGGGCTGTATTAATTGAAAATAAAAACCTTACTTCAACTTATTTGAATTGTACATCCCTTTCGGCCGGTTATAGTGTCGATCCGGCTCAAAATGACGGGAATGTAGTAGTTGTAAATGGCCAATCTGTTACATTTGACGTAACAGGCGATATCATCCTGGCCCCGGGATTTGAAGTGCAGTTAGGGGCAACTTTTGAAGCAAAGTAATTTTAAACAGTTTAAAATAAAAAAATATGAAAAAGATAATAATGTCGATGACTTTAATATTAGCATGTATTTCAGGTTATTCACAAATAAAGGTACTATCCACAGGGGCTTTGCGCCTTGGCAATACCTCAGCAGGCCATTTGATTTACGACTATACCGGATATTGTGGCAATGGCCCTGCATTATACCCAAGCTATACCGGTTGCAGTATGTTCTTGGGCAAATCAAATAGTTATTTTTGTTCAGTTTATTCGGGCAATTTTTATACCATGTCCGACGGGAACTTTAAGGAAAACATACAAGATATAACCAATGCCCTGCAAACCGTCAAAGCCATGAAAGGGGTAAAGTTTGATTATAATGCAAAGATGTACAATAATGACAAAAGCCTGCAAAGCAAACTGGGCAAAAACAAAGTAGGCTTTATAGCACAAGACCTTCAAAAGGTATTGCCACAGGCTGTTAGTTAT
>JAKPQD010000235.1 GCA_029572965.1 Bacteroidota bacterium
TCCACCAATGATTACCCAAGCAAGACCGTTTTTCCATTCTGCGGCTGTTCCTGTTGCCATTGCGATAGGGAGCATACCGACAACCATTGAAAGCGTTGTCATTAGGATTGGTCGCATACGACCTTTTCCTGCAATGATTAATGCTTCTTTGAAATGTTTGCCTTCTGCTTTTAATTGATTGGTAAAATCCACAATTAGAATAGCGTTTTTCACCACTAACCCCATTAACATAATTAAACCCAATAAGGCGAACAAACTCAAATTGCTTAACGACAAATTCAATGCGAAAAATGCCCCAATTGCTGCTACCGGAATAGAAAACAAAACTACAAATGGATAAACAAAATTGTCATAGAGTGCTACCATAATCAGGTAAATCAGCAAAAACGAAATCAGCAATACTGAGCCTAATGCTCCAAAACTATCATTCTGTCTTTTAATGTCGCTACCCCAAGTCATTTGTATTCCTTTTGGTAGCGGATTTTCTTTTAGATAAGCTACTACATCGTCTGCCACAGTTCCTGATGGTCTGCCTAAAGCATCTGCCGTTAAAGTAACTGCTGGTTGTCGGTCTTTTCGCTCCAGAAGTGAAGGGGAATTAGCTTGTTCAACACTTGCGAATTGTGAAACTTCAATTGGTATTCCCATTGGGTTGATAATGGAAAGTCGTTGAACATCTTCATAATTTTGTCGGTTAAATTCATCTAACCAAATTCGCACAGGATATTCTGTTCCATTTTCGGTTAGTGTGGCATCGTCATTTCCTGTAAACGCTGTTCTTAGGTTCAATCCAACATAAGCGCTTGTTAAACCTAACCGTTGCATTTTATCTTTGTCAGGAATTATTTTGTATTCAGGGCTTCCTGTTTCAACCGATAAGCGAACATTATCCGCACCGGGCATTTTTTCAATAATCGCTTTTAATTCGTTTCCGTTTTTCATCACTTGATTTAAGTTGCTGCCACTTAACGTAATTTCAATAGGTGCCGAACGAGGTATTAAACCCAATGCTGCCATTGAATAATTTATACTCGGAAATTTGGACTTCAGGTCTTCCCGAAGATTTTTCATAAATGTTTCGGTATGTAAATTATTCAACTCCTTTTTAGATTTTAATTGAATGGTAAATTCTGTTTTGTTTGCAGAACCAACACCTAAACTCCCAATGCCTGTGCTTGGTCCGCCAATGTTGCTGAACACTGTTGCCACTTCGGGTTGTTGAATAATGTAGGTTTCAATTTGTTGAGCAATGAGGTTGTTCTGCTGAATGGAAGTAGATTTGTCAAATTCCAATGCCAATCTGAATTTCCCTTGGTCGCCTGTTGAAATTAGTTCTTTACCAATAATTCCTTGTTTCATAATGCCTACAGTCATTACAAAGAGCAACAAAACAATTCCTGTGAAAATTAATTTATGGCTCAAAACCCATTCTAATTGTCTGCCATACCAATTGGTAAAATTTTCTAACTGATGCTCAAACCAAAGCAAGAAACGATTGAAAAAATTAGTTGGTTGTAAATCTTCTTTCTTTCCAATGCGTGAAGCTAACCAAGGAGTGAGTGTAAAACCAACTAATAAACTGGTGAGTGTTGAAGTTACTACAACTACCGAAAACTGTTTGAGCATATCGGCAACAAATACTTGTAAAAACAGAATTGGTAAAAATACCACTACGTCAACTAATGTAATTGACAATGCCGCAAAGCCAATTTCCATACGACCATCCATTGCAGCAGTTCGTTTATCTTTTCCTCTGTCTAAATG
>JAKPQD010000244.1 GCA_029572965.1 Bacteroidota bacterium
CTTTTCTTGCGTGAGAACCGAATAGCATAACCTCGGCATCAGGCAGGTATTTGCATGCTGTTGCTTTAATAAGTTCTAATATATCACGATTTGTCTCCATCTATCACAAAGATATCAAATAAGTAATCACCGCGACATCATCATTTAACATTTCTGTTCCGCATTGCCTCTAACGGTTACGTATATGAAACGTTTGGCATTTCGAAGCACTTCCTTGTCAGGTTACAAGTACCTTTGATACGGGCTGAAACGCTTGATAACCCACTAAATGCCAAATGTTTTATATACGATGTTGGCTGTAGTACATTTTTATTCATCCTTGTCATTTTTCTTTTTCCACCAGTGAGGATTTATCCAACAATCGGATGATTCACATTTTATCTCTTGGTAAATCACCTTTTCATCAGTCTCTCCACCGAAAGAAATTATATTGATTTTTAATTGTCTGTCAGATTTATCAACTATTGTCGCAAGTATCACAGCATTTTTTCTTGGTTCTCCGAGCCAATTTCTGTCGTAATAAACATGGTTTGTCAAAGTATCACCGATCTCATATTTAGCCATATAATTTGCCCATGAAATCGAATCCTGTTTTGCTCTCCATTCAAGATTATTCATATTTACATACCATTGATGAATGTCTTTGATTTGTTGGTCAAGGTTTATATCTACATTGTTAAGTTGCCTATGAAAAGAACGCAAAATTACTCCAGACATATCATCATTGCTATAAAGTCCTTTTGTTGTTAAATCCTTTCGCAAATCTGATTTTGTCACAATCAAACCAAACAAATATCTGTTATATAGCCAATAATTCCTTATCCACATGCCCGTTGAAAAATGGGTTTGCGTCAAGAAATCACTTTCAGTCATTGATTTAATCCTTGTTTTTGTTGAGTCAGGAATTACTTTATTCAACTGTGTCAATGATTCATTAAAATCCTTTGGAATATATCTTAATTCCTTTTTAGTCAGATTTTGTCCAAAAAGATTGAAAGATATTACAAGTCCTATTATTAAAATGCTAATTTTCATATGTTTCGGTGTCTTTTCGTGTATTACAGCCAACGTTCGGCGGTAAGTGCTGTGCGGTTTAAAGAGTATAAGGTTTCGTTTGATTTATAATTTTGTTAAAGGTATAAATTTGCATTTTGTTCCAATGTGAGCATGGTATTTACCGACTTGTTATGCGCAGAAACAATTCATATTAATGCATTAATTGCATCTCTAATTTCTTTATCTGTTGAATCCTTACTGTATCCTTTGATCACTTTGCGGATGATTCTGTTTTCATCAAGAATATAAAAGACCGGAACCCCAGAGATTTGATATTGCCTGATGTTCTCTTCTGTGGCCCTCAAGTAGTGATAAGAGATATGGTTGTTTGAGATATACCTCTTTATTATTTCGGGATCATTGTTCCACGTCTCGATAGCAATAAGGCCCAGATCACTTTGTTTATATTCCTTGATGAGGCTATTCAAGAACTCTACTGAAAGATGACAGAAGCCGCATCCGATTCCGGTAAACTGGATCAATATGACTTTGCTTTTGAGATCTTTCAGCCTAAAAGAGTTGTTATCAGAGTCAATCAGTTCTAATTCAGGGGCTTTCTTATCTGTTAGGTCTACGGTTCTCTCACTCTGGCTTTTCTTGGTCTGCAGTGTGAAACCTTCAGGTACATATTTTGATACCTCAAATTCTACAATTTTTTTATGATTAAAAACGACAGTTTCTATTGATTCCCAATTTCTAGTGTACACAAGGTTTCTCTTATATTTGCATGGCAAATTGTCAATTTTTTTTATCCAGATATCATATTTTGATAAAGGTTCTTCGGTGTACTTGGTGTCGTTATAAAATGGTTTTCCGAAAAATTCAACGGACTTGCCGTAAACTGCCAACCGGATCAAAATAGTGTCAGTGAGGTCAATCAGTTCAACCTCAATACTGTCTTTTGTGTTTAGAGCATATTGAATTATGCTCTTTGTATAATTGTAGAATGGTGGTCTTACAGGTCGGAAAGGGTACCTTGCGATTTTAAAACTGTCAATGGAAATTGTTTTTTCGTTCCAATCCATGAATATTCTGGCGTAACCGTCATAAACCCAACTGGCTTTGTGTGTAGCATCTTGTTGTACTACCGTGAAAATTGAGCCGATTGTCGTATCTGATGGATTAAAATATTCTTCAGTTTGTGTTGAATATGTGACATACTTTAAAGTATCCCCAGGTATACTGCCAGATATAGTCGAGGAATATACGGCAGATTCAATTTTTGATATACTCTTTAGTACTGTTTCCAGATAGCTATTGACATCACTCTCTATTCGGCAACTTTGTGTTAGAACTATCAATGAAAATGGAGCCAAAAGAATTAAAACAGATCGGATTCTCTTATTCATCATTTTGTGGTTATAATTTGAATTGATCATCTATGTTTGGTTTTTGCGCATAACGTTCTGCGGTAAGTGCCGTGCGCTTAAAAAGATATGTTTGTTTTTATTTGATGTTTTTATTAAAAATACAAATTTTTCTTTTTGTTAAAATTACCGCATGGCATTTACCGTCTTGTTAGGGCGTCGTTGATAGCTCTGGCAGCGTTGGAAGGCTCTTGCTGATAGCATTCATGGGCCGGTTTTGCATATTGTCTTCCCGCAAAACCGGGAAGGCTATATGCAAGTGCCGTGAGCGATGGCCGAGCGTAAGCCCTTTTATTTTTCTCGTGTTTTATAAGCTTCTATGATGTTCAATATTAACACTGTCCAGGCAAATAAACCTTGCAAGCTAAAAGGGCGGACAATGCGACCCTAACGTTCTGCGGTAAATGCCGTGCGGCTTAAAGAGATTTGTTTGTTTTTATTTGATGGTTTTGTTAAAAATTCAAATTTTTCTTTTGTTAAAATTACCGCATGGCATTTACCGACTTGTTAGGGCGTCGTTGTTAGAGCGAGTAGCGTGGGAGGCACTTGCAGATAGCCTTCAT
>JAKPQD010000246.1 GCA_029572965.1 Bacteroidota bacterium
GAGCTTCACCATGCCCACAATCGATATAACAGGGCCCGAACTTGGCTATCGCCTAAATGGCCCTAAACTTGTATTGCGCGACACGCTTTGGATAGGGCCTGAGACCAAAATTGAGCTCCTTGCAACCGATAGGGAAGCTGGTGTTAACCGCATTGAATATGCCCTGAATCAAGGACAAAATAAACAATACCTTGAGCCATTCGTTTTAACCGACGATGGATTCTATAAACTTGAGTTTACCGGTTACGACAACGTGGAAAACGTAAACGTATCGGGCTTTACCTTTGCGGTTGATACCCAGGCCCCTGAAATTTACTGGCATTTCAGCGTTAAACCCATTGGTTTTGAGCAGGTTGAAAGCCAAACCCTTCCGGTTTATCCGGATAATGTTAGAATATATATTGGCGAGTCCGATAACCTCACAGCCACAAATACTATTCAGTATTCCATTAATGGATCAAAAAATCAAAATTACAACACACCCATAACAAACCTCAAGGTGGGCATTAATGAGTTAGCCATTTTTGCTACCGATGCGTTGAACAACACCCGTAAGGAAACTGTAAGATTCATAATAAGATGATAAACTCCTAAAAGAGTATAAAAAAGGCTGCCCGATGGGCAGCCTTTTTAGTTAACGCTCGTTTTCATCGATTTTCAAATGCTGCTCATTATTCTTGTAAATCTCATCAACGCTATCGTTCTCCTCAGGGAGTTCAACCTGCTTTTCGTTCGATAGGTCGATATTCACCACAATGGCAGGTACTTTTACCGATGTAACCCAAACATTTCCATTCCGGTAAACATAAACCTCGTGAACATTATCCCAGTAAAAATTATACTTAGGGAAGTAAACCCAACGGCGATAATACACCTTTTTAGGTGCCCAACGCGGATGATAAACCACAACCTTTTTGGCTCGTGGCCCTTTATGCTTAACCACTACAGTCTTGTGGCCTGGTTTTACTCTAACCACATTTTGTGCATTGGCTGCATACGATGCCAAAATAAAGGCAACTGCGGTTAAGGTCAAAATTTTAGCTATCCTTTTCATATGTGTAAGTGTTTAGTTTCTGGATATAATAAAACCTAAACTTAAAATACCCTACCAAAAAATCAGTATAAGGTAGATACTCATTATGGGGAAAAAATATACTATTATTTTACCAACTATTTACATACTGATAGCTCAGCATTAACCCCCTTGCGATAGTTGAATTCTAATTTTGTGGCAAAACACCGAAGGAATGAATCTGAGAAACTACACCATTCGAACACTCTTGAAGGTAACGGCATTTGTGGTAATCTTTACGCTGCTTGTTTTTACCTTGATATTTTTGAGCCAGCAACGTAACTCACAACGTCAAAGAGAAGCACTAATTTCACTTGAGCACCTTTACCAACAAAATATATCATTAAAGCAGATTAAGGATAACTTTATTTATAGAGATACCCGATCGGAACAGCTTTACAAGTTGGGGTACTCAAACTCTACCCTAAAGCACGATAGTCTGATCAGGGTATGTAAAGAAACGCTCAAACAAATTGGAAATCATTACAATTATAATCAGCTAGACCAAATTGGTCAGCAACTAAGCACCTATAATAAAAAGTTTTACGGCGTTAAGGAGTTGGTTCAAAAACGTGGCTTTAAGGATTTTGGAATAGAAGGCGAACTAAGGGCAAAAATACATGCCGTTGAGAGTACGGTTGAACAATTCATATAAAAAACGAGCCGAAAGAAAATATTCGGCTCGTTTTTTTAGAGTTGGACTGGTTTTCAACTTAAACCATCTTCTCGATATTCCATACAAAGGCATGGATACCTTGCTCCTCAGCAACTTTGTTTATTTGATTTATATACGATAGGAGTTTATCCACTTTATCATCGTCAACTATGGTTAGCATGCCGGAGTTCATGGATGGCCAAGTGTGTGTACCTAAATGTGGT
>JAKPQD010000261.1 GCA_029572965.1 Bacteroidota bacterium
CATAATATTGGTTTTTAAATTATTACAAAGATAATGCTGCCCTGCTACATTTCGCTCCGGCTACGCCTGCGCTTCATTTCGCAGGGCAGCATTATCTGGTTACTTTTATGAGTGTTTACACAATCTTTTTTATACTACCTCTATGGTTTGACCATGCTGCATGTCTTCGGAGAATAGTGTAACACAACCACATTCTAAGGCCGCAGCAACAATAAGCGAATCATAAAATGAATAACCATATTTGTTTTTAACAGCATTGGCTTTTCTTACAGTATCAATATTGTTGTCTATAACCTGAAAAACTTTTTGTTGTTTATCCAGTTCGGTATTGGTATAGCAATAAATCAGTATATTACTGTCAAGGAAAACATTATCGGCTGTTTGCTTCATCACGGTTAAATTTAAACCCACGGGTATCGAATTTTAAAGCCTTAAACACGTCTTTAGCTGAAGCCCTTTTGGTCTGCTTTACAGGCTCATCTATTGCAAACGCAATAATCTCAAGTTGTCTGCCTATATAGTTATCAGGCAAAGGCAAAATGAGCGTGTTTTTATCTGCGGTAATTACTGTTCGTATCATATCCTTAATTTTTATAATAATGCAACGTTCTTTTGAAAAAAATCTTTGAATTTCTTTTTGGTAAGCATGGTATCATTCATTTTAAAAATAACATGCTTGTCCTCGTCGTCCAATTGTTGAATTAACCGAACCTGTTCAAGGGTTGTTTTCTCTTCTACAGTTACTTCCTTTGGCATCCCTTTATTTGGGTTTAAAATATCGTCAACTGTAACACCGAAAAGACCTGAAACTCGTTAAGCACTTCAACAGAAAGTTCACGCTTGTCATATTCAATCTTGTTATAATTAGACTGGTCAATACAAGTTCAATTGCAACTTGCTTTTGCTGTAATCCCTTTTCCTTTATGTTGTCGCCTACGTTCATAACTGTTTTGTTTTGCATCAAAATTAGGCAAAATGACCATTAATAACAAATAGTTGATAAAAAAGGAAATCTCAAATTGGTTGTTATGGAAATTTAATACCCAGTTAGCGCACGTTTGTAACTGGGGTGTTGAATTTTATATTATTTAGCTAAAATATATTCATTTCCCCGTTCATCGTAGCTTACCAATAAAAGCGGTCCGGCGTAGCATCCTGCTACGTCGCATTGTATTCGGCCTCCGGCCGTATTACATCTTAAGGCTGCAGCCTGTAGCCAAGAGTAGCCAATACAGGCCAAAGCCTTGACCAGGTGCAATAAAATGCCTA
>JAKPQD010000263.1 GCA_029572965.1 Bacteroidota bacterium
CATAATATTGGTTTTTAAATTATTACAAAGATAATGCTGCCCTGCTACATTTCGCTCCGGCTACGCCTGCGCTTCATTTCGCAGGGCAGCATTATCTGGTTACTTTTATGAGTGTTTACACAATCTTTTTTATACTACCTCGGTACCGGAAGGTATCGGCGTTTTTTTTAATTCTCTGTTATTTTCTTGTTAACTCCATGTTGAAACTATTGTTAATAGCTTTTTAGAAAATTCTTCCATTTTGCTTGTTTTTTTGTTTTCGGCTATCTATTAACCATTAAATTCCATTTTCAAAATATAGTTATTGTATTCTATCAAACTGCTATGAGCAGGTTTATTAAACATTTTCACCATGTTAATAAGCCACTAAATTTTAACAAACAAAAGCTCTTAACAGTTGTTAATTACTTTGTTTCAGTACTGATTTCGAGAAGGTTAGTATTCTTGTTTCTTGTTAATAGATGTTTTTAAAAGGTTCATTTTGTAAAATGCAATATTTTTGCAAAATACTTTCAAACATTGTTAACAGCTAATTAATATCAACATCATTAAAGTTTAAAAAATTAAAAAAAATAAATATGGATAATAATGAGTTAATAAGTCAGATTAATGTGTTGAAAAGACAGAAAAATGCTGTTATCCTTGCTCATTATTACCAGGTACCTGAAGTTCAGGATATTGCTGATTTTATTGGCGATAGTCTGGCTTTGGCCCAATATGCTGAAAAAACCGAAGCAGATGTTATAGTGTTGGCCGGGGTTTATTTTATGGCCGAAACGGCAAAAATTATCAATCCAAAAAAGAAAGTGTTGATCCCTGACCCTGAAGCTGGTTGTTCATTGGCTGATTCTTGCAATCCAAAAGATTTTGCCGGGTTCAAGAAAAAATATCCTGAGGCAGTTGTAGTTTCGTATGTCAATACTTCTGCCGAAATCAAAGCTTTGACCGATATTGTTTGTACTTCGTCCAATGCAGTGAAGGTGGTTAATTCAATTCCAAAAGGCAAGCAAATTATTTTTGCCCCGGATCGCAATCTGGGAAATTATCTGAGCAATGTCACTGGCCGCGAAATGATTATTTGGGATGGCGCTTGTCACGTGCACGAAGAGTTTTCGTTGGAAAAGATTGTAAAGCTCAAAGATGAAAATGAAGATGCCCGGCTGATTTGTCATCCTGAATGTAAAAAGCCAATTCAGATTTTATCAGATTTTATAGGTTCGACAGCAGCTATGTTGGATTATGTTCAAAAGTCAAGTCATAAGAAGTTTATTGTTGCCACTGAACCGGGTATTTTACACCAGATGCAAAAGAGTTGCCCGGATAAGGTGCTTATTCCTGCCCCGCCTATAGATTCAACCTGTGGGTGCAACGATTGTAAATTTATGAAGTTAATTACGCTCGAAAAGATTTATCGTTCGTTAAAAGAAGATATATTTGAAGTGAATATTGATAATGAATTGGCTGACAAAGCCAGAATGAGTATTGAACGGATGTTAAACCTTTCAAAATAAGTGGATAATAATTTCGAGTATAATAAAGAAAAGTTTGTAACGGATAAAGATTTTGATAAAAAAATCCGTCCTGATCATTTTAGTAAGTTTCAGGGACAGGATAAAATTATTGAGAACCTGAAAGTCTTTGTTCAGGCTGCTTTGTTGCGTAAAGAAACACTTGACCATGTATTGTTTCATGGGCCTCCGGGTTTGGGTAAAACTACTTTGGCCAATATTATTGCCCATGAATTAAATGTCAATCTGAAAATTACTTCCGGCCCAGTGTTGGATAAACCAGGTGATTTGGCTGGTATCCTTACCAGTCTTGAAACGGGGGATGTTCTTTTTATCGATGAAATCCACCGTTTGTCTCCTGTAGTAGAGGAATATTTATATTCTGCTATGGAGGATTATGTAATTGATATTATGATTGATAAAGGTGCCAGTGCCAGGTCTGTACAGATTAACCTGAACCCTTTTACTTTAATTGGGGCTACTACTCGTGCCGGATTGCTTACCAGTCCTTTAAGGGCAAGGTTTGGTATTTCCTGTCATTTAGATTATTATACAAAAGATGTATTGACCAATATTGTTCTTCGTTCGGCTAAAATTTTGGATATTGAAATAGATCATGAATCAGCCGGCGAAATTGCTTGCCGTAGTCGTGGGACACCTCGTATTGCCAATGCTTTATTAAAACGTGTCAGGGATTTTGCGCAAATTAAAGGAAAGGGCAGGATAGACCTTGATATTGCCAAATATGCGCTGGCTGCATTGAATATTGACTCTAATGGCCTTGATTTTATAGACCATAAATTGTTGCTTGCCATTATTGAAAAATTTAATGGTGGGCCTGTTGGGCTTAATACTATTGCTACTGCTATAGGTGAAGATGCTGGTACTATTGAAGAAGTTTATGAACCTTTTCTTATCCAGGAAGGATTTTTGATGCGTACTCCCCGTGGGCGTGAGGTTACGCCATTAGCTTACAAAGCGTTAGGAATAAAGAGAAAATACTTTGGCGAAAGCGATTTGTTCAGTGAAGTTTAAGTCACATTGAGCGGAGTTTAAATGTGACTTAGAAAGAGCTTAAAATTGATTCAAAAACCTCAGGTCGTTCTCGAAGTACATCCTTAAGTCTTTGACAGCGTATTTAAGCATTGTAATGCGTTCTATGCCCATACCAAAAGCATAGCCAGTGTAAACATTAGGGTCAATTCCACAATTGGCCAAAACATTAGGGTCAACCATACCACAACCAAGTATTTCTAACCAACCTGAATGTTTACAAACATTACATCCTTTTCCTTTACAAATAGAGCATGAAACATCCATTTCTGCTGATGGTTCGGTAAATGGAAAGTATGATGGCCTTAAACGTATCTTGGTATCTGCACCAAACAGTTCTTTGGCAAAGTAGAGAAGTGTTTGCTTAAGGTCTGCAAATGAAACGTTTTTATCGATATATAAGCCTTCTATTTGATGGAAGATACAGTGTGCACGGTACGAAATAGCTTCATTTCTGAAAACCCTGCCTGGCATGATGATTCGCAATGGTGGTTTTTGTGTTTCCATTGCCCTGATTTGTACAGATGATGTATGAGTTCTAAGCAGTATGTCAGGGTTCTTTTCTATAAAAAAAGTATCTTGCATATCGCGTGCCGGATGTTCTTCTGCAAAGTTTAAAGCCGAAAATACATGCCAGTCATCTTCTATTTCAGGACCTTCTGAAATGGTAAATCCCAGGGTTTTGAATATTGAGGTAATTTCATTACGTACTTGTGACAAAGGGTGTCTGGTGCCCAATTTCATTGAAACGGGTGTAAGAGTATAATCAATTGCTGTATTTTCAGTTGAATCTGCTTCAAGTTTTGATTGGATTTCAGAAAATTTACCTTCAACTTTTTGTTTCAGTTCGTTGATAAGTTTTCCAATTTCTTTTTTTTCTTCGTTTGGTATTGTCCTGAATGATTCAAATAACTGTTGTAAGATGCCTTTTTTACTCAAATATTTCAAACGAAATTCTTCAAGTTCCGCACTATTATTGATTGTGTATGAATCTACATCTTTCAAATGTTGGTAAATAGCTTCTTTCATCTTATAATGGTTATTGAATTCTTTAATCAAAATGCATGACAAAGTTATTTATTTTCTTGTTTATGGTTGTTATAAGTATTTAACATATTTTATTTTCTGATACTTTTGTGTAATTATATTTTTGCCATCTAATTTTTACAAGATTGAGCCAGATAAAGAAATTCGCAGGTCAAGCTTTTGTTTATGGGTTAAGTAGTATTATTCCCCGTTTCCTTAGTTATTTGCTTGTTCCTATTTATGCACGTATTTTTCTTCCTAATGAATATGGTGTTATTGCTGATCTTTATGCTATTGTTGCAATTTTAAATATCATTGTTACTTATGGTATGGAGACTGCTTTTTTTAAATTCAGCAACCAGTCTGAATTTAGGAATGTTTATTCCACGGCTTTCTTTTCCTTACTGTTTAGTTCTTCGTTGTTTTTATTTTTAGGTTTAATTTTTAATAAAAATATTGCTGCATTTATTGATTATTCTGGTAATCCTGAATATATTGTTTATTTTATTTTGATTATATTTTTTGATGCTATTTGTGCTATACCTTTTGTAAAACTGCGGAATGATAATAAGGCTTTAAAATTTGCTACTCTTAAAATTTTAAATGTTGTTGTAAATGTTGCATTAAATGTTGTTTTGCTAATAATTCTTCCGTGGATGTCTGGTAAATTTCATGTTTTTCATTTTGAGTTGAATGTAAAATATGTTTTTATTGCTAACCTTATTTCTAGTTTATTTGTATTTCTTACTCTTATTAAGGATTTTCCAATCAAGTTTAAATTTGACTTTCGACTATGGAAAAAAATGATGGTTTATGCATTTCCATTGTTAATTGCGGGTTTGGCTGGTATGATCAATGATAATATCGACAGGCAGTTTATTAAATATCTTTCTCCAGTGGGGCATGATGCGATGTCTGATTTGGGAATTTACTTTGCAAACCTCAAAATAGCGGTTATTTTAGTTGTTTTTACCCAAACTTTTCGTTTCGCTGCTGAGCCTTTTTTCTTTAAACGTCAGGAAGATAAATCGTCAAAAGATACGTTGGCTCAGGTAATGAAATTTTTCATCCTGGTTTGCTTAGTTGTAGTGCTTTTCACTATGGCTAATATTTCTATTTTTAAATATTACATTGGTGAAAAATATTGGTCTGGTCTTTCTATTGTCCCTGTTGTGCTTGGTGCAAATGTTTTGGTGGGTGTTTATGTCAATCTTTCTATTTGGTATAAGCTTTCGGGGAAAACCATGTATGGCGTTTATTTCATTGTTTTTGGTTGCTTATTAACAATAATTTTGAACTATTTCCTTGTTCCTGTGTATGGATATCAGGCAGCTGCTTATAATCGCTTTATTTCTTATTTACTCATGGTTTTATTGTGTTATTGGTTTGGAACAAAAAATTACTCTATTCCTTATGATGTAAAACGAATAGGTAAATATTTGATAATCTTTTTAGTAGGATTGTTTATAATTTTGTTTTTAAATAGTTTACATTTATCATTTTTAATTGTAGTAAATAATTTATTGCTGGTCATTTTTGTTTATTGGATATTGAAATCCGAAAACTTATGGCTTGTTACTTGGAATTACGTTAAAAACTTGAAAAAATTAATAATTAAATAATATGAAGGTTAAAGTGATTAATAAATCAAAACATGCTTTGCCACAATATCAAACGGCTCATAGCGCCGGCTTGGATTTGTGTGCAAACATTGATACGCCTTTGAAGTTGAAACCGTTGGAACGTGTTTTGGTCCCTACTGGTTTGTTTATTGAGTTGCCTGTTGGTTATGAGGCTCAAATACGTCCGCGTAGTGGTTTAGCCTTTAAACATGGGGTTACAGTACTTAATACTCCCGGGACTATTGATGCTGATTATCGTGGCGAAATTAAAGTTATATTGGTAAACCTATCAAATACTGAATTTGAAATTTTTGATGGTGATCGCATCTGTCAGATGGTTATTGCTAAACATGAAACTGTTCAGTGGGTTGATGTGGAAGAAATTGCTGATTCGGAACGTGGACATGGTGGATTTGGTCATACTGGTAAATAACTGTAAATGAAAAAAATAACTTTTCTTTTAATAAGTATTTTCACTTTTGGTATTTGTGCAACTGCTTTTTCTCAGGCGAATAAAAAAGATGTTCAATTTCTTTTTATTGAAGCTATTGCTAATAAAAAACTTGGTAATTATTACAATGCTGCCGTTACGCTTGATAAGTTAATTAGGGCTGATTCTACTTGTTTAGCCTGCTATTATGAGATGGCTGATATTATGATGAAAAGTAAAGATCAACGTAATGCCATTTTTTACGCCAGCAAAGCTTTTGAAAAAGATAGTAGCAATTATTGGTATGCCTTGTTGTTTGCTGATGTATTGAAAGAGAATGGATATTTTATTCATGCCGCTGCAAAATATAAATATTTGCTTGATAAATTTGGAGAAGACCCTGATATTATGTTTGATTATGGCTTGATGCTTAAATTTTCTGGCAATACTAAAGAGGCTAACAATGTTTTTTTCGAGTTGTACCAAAAATATGGTCTTACACGTGAGCTAGGTTTGATGTTGGCTGATATATTTAATGAGATGGATAAACCTAAAGAGGGGATAGCTATTTTAAACAAACTTGTCAAAATTGATTCTTTTGACGCACAAATAGCGGTTAAGTATGGTGATTTGTATTTTTCGATGAAGTCTAAGTCTTTGGCCGAAAAATACTATGCTGAGGCTTTGATGTTAGATTCTTTAAATTCATACATTTTGTACCGATATATTTATTTTTTGTTTCAAACCAAAAATTCTCAGGCTTTTCAGCAGAAATTATATTCAACTATCACTAATGACTCGTTAAGTATTGAGTTTAGGAAAGATGTATTTTCTAAACTTTCTTTTATATCTCAGCGTGAACCTAAATTGTATTTTTTTATTGAAAAGGTTTTACAGTCTGTCAATGTAAACTTGTATGTTGGTTTTGCTGATGTTTTTGCCGATTTTTATGAATTAAACCGCAATTTTAAATCAGCTTTGATGTGTACTAAGGCCTTGTACAATGGAAATAAAAATGAACTCCGTACCTGGGAGCGCTTGCTTTATTATTTCAATAATTCGTCCCAATTTGACAGTACTTTATGGTATTATAAAAATGCCGAAGCTACAGTAGGTGTGAGTGCTTTTATGGTGTATATGGCTGCTATTGCTGCTTATAGTAAAGAAAATTATAAATTGGCTGTAAATATTTATCTTAATGGTTTACAAAATACGAAGTTTGATAATGACCAGTTACAGCGCAATTTCTTATTGGGTTTAGGCGATTCATATTATATGTCTGGCAACCTTGACTCGGCTATTGTTGTTTATGCTGAAGTTTTCAAAAAATACAAACCTGATAATTTGCTTTATAACAACTTGGCTTATTATTTGGCTGAAAAAGGAGTTGATTTGATCAAAGCTGCTGAAATGTCGCGTTTGACTATTACTGCTGAACCTAAAAACCCGACTTTCCTTGATACTTATGCCTGGATTTGTTTTAAACTCGGTAATTATACAGATGCCCTTTTTTATATTAAAGAAACAATAAAGTATTCGAAGTATTTTTCTAAAGATGTTTATCTGCATTTGTATGCTATTTCGGTTTGTACTAATGAAAAGGGTTTGGCTGCCAAAGCTTTAAAAGCTTTGAAAAAAAATTTAGGACAGAAATTTCAGGATAAATTAGTTTCAGATATTAAATGTAAATAGCTTTGAACAAGGTATTTTGCATATTGTCCTGCTGTATTTGTTTGTTTTCATGTTCTGTGTCCAAAAAGTCTGTTGGTTCGACGACTAATTCTGGCACTGTTACCGTGAATTTTAATAAAGAGCTTTATTCAGTTGCTTTTCGCAAAAGTGATTCTGTTCTTTATTTAAAGGTTTATATCGATGGGGCAGTTAAAGTTGCTGATATTATTGCTTATAAAGATTCAGTTCATATTAAAAGTTCGTTTGTGGACATTTCCCCGGTTTACCAAAAACTTTTTGATGATTGCTTTTTATATTATTTACTGGATGATTTACTGATTAATGGACTGAGTGTAAGCGCCAATGTGCCGTATAAAGTTGATAAAATTGTTAATCCTGACAACTTTAAGTATTCTGTTAGTTTATTGTGTGAGGTAAATAGTAAATTTACACAACTATTAGTTAACAAGTATGTATTGCTCAACGGAAGAATTAAAGTGAAACAATTTACTATTTCTGATGAAATTAAGGTTTCTATTGATTAAAAGATGAAGAATTTCTTAATAATATTGTTCAGTCTCTTTTCTTTATTTGTTAGCGGTCAGCGTCAGAAAGACCTTGAGAAAGAACGTTTAAAAAAAATTGAAGAAATTGACCGGATAGAAAAGCTGATTAGTAAAACTAATGAAGCTACCCAAAGCAATATGAATGCTATTGAGTTAATTGACCGTAAAATTGTTTTGCGTAATGAAATTATTGAAAACCTCAACTATCAGGTTGAGTCTTTAGATTCACAAATTGTTTATTTAAATGGTAATATTGATTTCCGAAAAAATGAAATATCAAGCCTTAAAGCTGAATATGCAAAAACTATCTATCAAATCTATTTTCATTTCAAAGATTATAATTTTTTGATGTTTTTATTATCTTCTCAGTCTTTTAACCAGGCTTATCGTCGCTTATATTACTTTCGCCAGTTTACGGAGCATCGCCGTATTTTGTTAAAAGAAATTGTTACTGAGGTTGATACCCTGAAACGTTCTGTTTCTTATTTGTTGTCGGTACGAAAAGATAAAGCCAATGTTTTGGCTTTACGAGAGGACGAAAAACGAAAACTTGAAAAGGATAAAAGCTTATTATCTGCCACAATTGTTGAAAATAAAAAGAAAATTAACAAGTTCAAAAAAGAATTAGAAACATTAAACCTTGTTAAGAAAAAAATTGAGGCTGAAATTTATCGCATTATCGAAGAAGAAGCCCGAAAAAAAGCCAACATGGATAAAAAACAAACAGAGGAAGTTGTTTTGTTGTCAAATGAATTTTCAAAAAACAAAAACAAATTGCCTTGGCCTGTCGCAAATGGTACTGTTTATTCTTATTTTGGAGAACATAAACATCCTTATTTGAGCGGGGTCAAAATCAATAATTTTGGTATTGATATTTCGTTTGATTGTAACCAACCTGTAAAATGTATTTTTAAAGGTGTGGTATCTAAAATTTTTGCTATTAAAGGAGCTAATACTGCTATTATTATCAGGCATGGTGATTATCTTTCGGTGTATCAAAATTTGAGTTCGGTGGTTGTTAAAGTTGGTGATAATGTTGATACTAATCAAAAGATTGGTTTTTGTAGTTGTGTTGAGGCCGGAAATGGTGCTGCTAACCTGCATTTTGAAATTTGGAAAGAATTTACTAAAGAAAACCCTATTTATTGGCTAAAGAACCAATAATATTTCAAAACCTGCGTTGTAACTGTATATTTAAAATTTACATCAAATCTGTAATTAGCTGGTCATATTCTCGTTAAATAAAATTTGGTATTAATGATAAATATTATAATTTTGGTAACCTTTATTAACTTTGTTGAGTATAATCCATTTAAAATGAGTATAGATGGAAAAGAATATAGATATTAGTTCAAAAATTGAAAATCTCCGTCAGGTAGAAAAATTTGTAGATGAAATTTCATCAGAATGCAAATTAAATTCTGAGTTATATGGAAATTTACTTATTGCTACCCTTGAAGGGGCAAATAATGCTATTATACATGGCAATAAGCTGAATGAACAACTTATGGTAAATATTAATGCCAAATGTGAGAATAACATTCTTGAAATTTCTATAAAAGATCAGGGCAAGGGTTTTGATTATAAAAATATTCCTGACCCAACTGCTCCCGAAAATATTGAAAATGTAAGTGGGCGTGGTGTTTTTCTTATGACCCGTTTATCCGATAACATTGAATTTTTTAATAATGGGGCTTTAGTGGTCCTTAAATTTAAGATTAATTGAGTGTCCATTAATTTTTTTTACAAGGATTTACCTGGGTTTCACATTTCCTTCCAAGCATTGTTCTCTACATTCAGAATGATTGAACGTATTGAACATTGTAAAATTGAAAATATAAATTTCATATTTATGCCTGATAGAAATATCAGGCTTCTTAATATTAAATATTTGAACCATCATTATCCTACTGATGTTATTACGTTTGATTATTCTCAAATGAATGAAATTGGTGGGGATATTTTTATTGGGTTACATACAGTAAAATATTATGCCCATAAAAATGCTATCCCTTATCAAAAAGAAATTTACAGGGTTATGGTTCATGGGGTTTTACATTTAGCCGGATATAAAGATAAAAGTATCAGGGAAAGAAATTTGATGAGAAGGAAAGAAGACTTTTATTTAAGAAAGCTTTATGATTGAAAGTTATGATGTAATAGTTGTTGGTGCCGGCCATGCTGGTTGTGAAGCTGCTGCTGCTGCTGCCAATATGGGTTCCAGTACGTTGCTTATATCTATGGATATGACCAAATTTGGTCAAATGTCTTGCAATCCTGCCATTGGTGGCATAGCCAAAGGACAGATTGTTCGCGAAATTGATGCCCTCGGAGGTTTAACTGGTATCATTACTGACAAAAGTACCATTCAGTTTCGTATGCTCAACAGGTCTAAAGGCCCTGCTATGTGGAGTCCTCGTGCACAATGCGACCGTGTGGCTTTTTCGGTCGAATGGCGTAAAGCATTGGAAGCAATTCCTAATTTGTTTTTTTGGCAAGATTCTGTGAATGGCCTGATTATTGAAAATGGGGTTGCTATTGGGGTTACAACAACTATTGGGGTTAAATTTTTTGCCAAGGCTATTATTTTAACTATTGGTACTTTTGAAAACGGGCTTATTCATGTGGGTCGCAATCACGTTCCAGGAGGTCGTGTTTCTGAACCGGCCAGTATGGGTATTTCTGAATGTTTAAAGTTAGCAGGTTTTGAAGTTGGCCGAATGAAAACCGGGACACCTGCTCGTATTGATGGCCGTACTGTTGACTTTTCAAAACTTCAAATTCAGGAATCTGAAGAAGGTAAATTTAGTTATTTACATGAAGTTAAACCTGCTTTAAAAAAATTACCTTGTTATATTGTCAATACCAATGAGGAGGTGCACAATATTTTGCGGACAGGTTTTCATGATTCTCCTCTTTTCGGGGGTATCATAAAAGGGCGTGGCCCTCGTTATTGCCCTAGTATTGAAGATAAAATTGTGACTTTTGCTGAAAAAAACGCGCATCAATTGTTTTTGGAACCAGAAGGTGAAGACACTCATGAATATTATTTAAATGGTTTTTCTTCTTCACTGCCTTGGGATATTCAATATATGGCATTACGAAAAATGGTCGGACTGGAAAATGTTAAAATATTTCGTCCGGGATATGCCATAGAGTATGATTATTATCCTCCAACTCAATTGAAAAACACTTTAGAAACTAAATATATTGAAAACTTATATTTTGCGGGTCAAATCAATGGTACTACAGGATATGAAGAAGCCGCAGGTCAGGGTTTAATGGCCGGGATTAATGCCCATTTAAAAATTAATGGGAAAGAACCGTTTATATTAAGCCGAGATGAAGCTTATATTGGGGTGCTAATAGATGATTTGGTTACTAAAGGTGTTGATGAACCTTACCGCATGTTTACTTCACGTGCCGAATTTCGTATTTTACTACGTCAGGATAATGCTGATGATCGTTTGACAAAAAAAGGTTTTAAAATTGGTTTGGCCTCAGAAAAAAGGTATAAAGATTGGCTTAATAAAAGTGAACAAAAAGAAATAGTTTTGAAATATATAGCTTCAAACTCTGTTCTTCCTGACGAGATCAATCCCTTTCTTTTGCAATACGGATGTACTACAATTTTGCAATCTGTTAAAATACGAGAAATTGCTATGCGTCCGCAATTTACGTTATTAAGCTTATTTCAGCATCTTCATCATCTCGGGAAATACAATTTTAGCCTTGACGAGCAATTTCTTTTTGAAATAGAAATTGCTTTGAGGTATCAGGGATATATCGACCGTGAGCAAAATATTGCCAACAAAATAAAAAAATTAGAAGGAATAAAGATCCCTGCTAATTTTGATTTTGAACGATTGAACATTACTATTGAAGCTCGTCAAAAATTTAAAAAGTATGCACCGCAGACCATTGGACAAGCTTCTCGCATCCCTGGCATCTCTCCATCCGACATCAATGTAATCCTTATTCATATTGGCAGGTAAATGTTCCACGTGGAACATTGGGGCTGAAGATAGAAATTTGTTCAATTGGTAACTTTGAAACTGTTGATAAATAGTAAGTTGTGATTTTGTTCCACGTGGAACATGAACGAATGTTTTTCCAATTTTTCAAAAAATGCTTGATTGAGGCTTAGTGTTGAGGTAGTATTTCTTTGGGCATAACTGTCAAGCTATGAGGATGAATAAAGTTTCAGCATTCAACATCCACCCCCCCTATTTTTGCCTCAGCCTGCGGCGGATAGTATTTATCAACAATTTTATGGAAACAACAATCGTTTATTGCATGTAATGTAGTTTAGAAGAAAATAAATACGACCTGTCCCACGCTGGCGGGGGTAGGGGTGGATGTTATAAACTAAGATTAATTTCTTATGTTGATGGCAATGAGGGTTTGAGGTAGTTAAATAGTTTTGATTATTTTTAAATAAAAATCTGCACCATGAAAATTTCAGGAAACATTGTTGATGTATTTTCCAAGAGAATATTTTCCGGCACTTTGATGATTGAAAAAGGTCATATCAAAGATATTGTTGAAGAGGATAATATTTATTCCAATTATATTCTTCCAGGTTTTATCGACTCGCACGTGCATATCGAAAGCTCTTTGCTCACGCCCAATGAATTTGCCAAAGCGGCTTTGAAAAATGGGGTGGTTGGAGCGGTTTGCGACCCTCATGAAATTGCCAATGTAGCCGGGGTTAATGGAATTGATTTCATGTTGCAATGTACAAAGGATGTGCCTTTTCATTTTTTGTTTGGTGCTCCTTCATGTGTGCCAGCTTCTCCTTTTGATTCGTCAGGGGCAGTTCTTTCAAGCAAGGAAATTGAGCATTTGTTTTCAACAAAACGGGCTTTTTTCCTGGCTGAGATGATGAACTTTGTCGGCGTTGTTAATGAGGATAGAGAGGTTTTGGCTAAGTTGTCTTTGAGCAAAAAATATGGATTCCCGATTGATGGTCATGCTCCCGGCCTTTCGGGACAAGAATTGATAAAATATGCTAATGCCGGGATAAGTACTGACCATGAATGTACCAATGTGCATGAAGCCCTGGAGAAAATCAAGTATGGCATGAAAATACTTATCCGCAATGGGAGTGCTGCCCAAAATCTGGCAGATCTGGCCCCATTGTTTACTAATTGTGCTGATGATTTGATGCTTTGTTCGGATGATATCCATGCTGACCATTTGTTGGAGGGTGGCATACGAAGCTCTGTGAAATGGCTTGTCGGGCATGGTTACGATATTTTTGATATTTTGAAGGTGGCTTGTATCAATCCTGTACAGCATTATAAAATGGATTGCGGTCTTTTGAGGGTAGGGGATAAGGCTGATTTTATTGTTGTGGACAATTTGAATGATTTTAATGTTCAGGAAGTTTATTTTCGTGGGATACCATCTATGCATTTTCAACAAAAGTCTTTACCAGGAAGTTTTGTATTTCCATTTCGGGATAAGAAAATAGCTGTTGACGATTTGCTTATGGCAAAGAAAAGTATGTCTATGCGGGTAATAGAGGTAATCGACAAACAGATTATCACCAATGAATTGCTTTATCAATGGCCTGATGATGCTTTAAATAATTTTGAATCAACTGTTTCAGAGGATATACTTAAACTTGTTGTTTGCAACAGGTATGAAAATAAACCTCCGGTCATTGCGTTTGTCAAGGGTTTTAAGCTGAAATACGGGGCAATAGCATCGAGTGTTGCTCATGATTCGCATAATATTATTGCAGTTGGGGTTCGTGATGAAGATATTGTTGGTGCTGTCAATACTATTATTGAAAACAAAGGAGGACTGGCATTTTTTTCTGAACAAGAAAAAGAATTTCTGCCTTTGAAATATGGAGGCCTTATGACTGGCATGCCGGCTGAAGAGGTTGCTGAAGCTTTTAACCGCTTGGAAAAGAAAATTGCAGAAGCAGGCTGTTCATTGCACAGCCCTATTATGAACCTTTCATTTTTAGCTTTATCGGTTATTCCAACATTAAAATTGACGGATAAAGGCTTATTTAAAATTGCAGAATATTCACTTGTTGATTTATTTTGCTGAACATGGAACTATCGACCGAAATACAAAAGACGCTTGAAAATTTGCCTCATTTGCCCGGGGTTTATCAGTATTTTAATGCTGACCATAAGATTATTTATGTGGGAAAGGCTAAGGATTTAAAGAAAAGGGTATCTTCCTATTTTGCCAAAGAGCATCATGATAATGCCAAGCTTCGTATCCTTGTCCGCAATATTCATGAAATACGGTTTATTGTTGTGGCTTCTGAGTCAGATGCCCTTCTTCTGGAGAATAACCTGATAAAAGAATATCAACCGCGGTACAATATTTTGCTCAAGGACGATAAGTCTTTTCCCTGGATTGCCATCAAGCGTGAAACTTTTCCCCGTATAGTCTATACGCGGCAATTGATAAAGGATGGTTCTGAATATTTTGGGCCATTTACTTCTACAGTAATGGTCAAAACATTGCTTTCGTTGATTAAGCAATTGTTCCCTTTACGTACCTGCAAGCTGGATTTGTCTTTGGACAAAATTACCAGAAAAATGTACAAGCCTTGTCTGGAATTTCACATGGGCAATTGTTTGGGGCCTTGTATTGCCAAGCAGTCGCTGGATGACTATATGGAAAATATCCAGACCATCAGGGATATTTTGAAAGGGAACCTGAACCAGGTGAGCCAGCATCTGAAACAAATGATGAATGCTTTTGCCAAAGACCTTGACTTTGAAAATGCCAACCTGATAAAGGAAAAGATTGCTATTTTGGACAATTATCGCAGCAAATCGACCATTGTTAACCCTGCGATACATAATGTTGATGTATTTTCTTTGGCTTCGTCTGATAAAATGGTGGTAGTGAATTATCTGCGGGTGTTAAATGGAGCAATCGTTCAGGTGCATTCTATGTTTACTTCATTAAAACTTGACGAAGACCTTAGTGAAATCTTGTCTATGGCCATTTTGGAGATGCGTGAAAAGCTTTCGAGCAATGCCAGGGAGATTGTTGTTTCGCAAATGCCGGATGTGCAAATGCAAGGAATTACTTACACTATTCCAAAGACAGGCGATAAGCTTAAGTTGCTTGAACTGTCCATGCGGAATTCAAAAATGTTCCTGCAGGAAAAGCTGAAGCAATCTTCTGAGATGGCTGAGAAAAAAGGAGCTAAGGCCAATATTATAGTCCAGCAAATGAAGGATGTTTTGTGCCTTGAAAAACTTCCGCTGCACATGGAATGTTTTGACAACTCAAACCTGCAAGGTACAAACCCTGTGGCTTCCTGTGTGGTATTTAAGAATGGAAAACCTTCAGTGAAAGATTATCGGCATTTCAATATAAAGACTGTGACTGGCATTGACGATTTTGCTTCGATGAAGGAAATTGTTTACAGGCGTTACAAAAGGTTACTGGATGAAAATGCGCCACTGCCTGACCTTATCGTTATCGATGGAGGTAAAGGCCAGTTAGGGGCTGCACTTGAAAGCCTTGACAAGTTGAATTTAGTTGGAAAGATTGAAATCATTAGTATTGCCAAACGTTTGGAAGAGATATTCAAACCTGGCGATAGTATTCCGTTGTATGTGGACAAGAAATCCCCTGTTTTAAAGGTAATTCAACATATCCGAAATGAAGCCCACCGCTTTGGGATTACTTTTCATCGCAATAAACGTTCCAATACCTGGATGAATTCTGAGTTTGAAAATATTAAAGGAATAGGGGAGAAGACCGTTAATGAACTTTTCATTAAGTTTAAATCAGCTGAAGCGATTCATCAGGCTTCTCTCGAAGAATTGGCTGAGGTGATTGGGATGGCTAAGGCGAAAATACTGAGAGAGCATCTGGGGAAAGATAATTAATTTGTAGATAAATATTCACCACAAATCTTTTGTACCTTTACAAAAAATACTGATTATGAAGTCGGTGAAAACAAAAGAATCAAAGCGAATAAACTGGGCTGTTCCTGGTAAGGTTACTCATGAGGAGTTTATGGCTGCTATTAAAAAAGCGGAAGAAGGCCCATTTATGACTATTGAAGAATTTGAAAACAAATTTGAGGAATGGATACGCCAAAAAGGCTTGTAATCATTTCTCCTGAAGCAGCAAATGACATTCAGGAGATTTATCTTTATGGGTATGAAACTTTTGGGAAAAATCTTGCAGAATCTTTTAAGTCTGAGCTTCTATCCATGATTCGGTGCTTGAGTACTTCTTATCTTTCTTACCCCGAATGCCGACAGATACCTACAAAAAGTAAAATGTACCGAAATATTATTATCGGTTCTTATTTGATTATTTATCGTATTACCCCGCAAAGAATTGAAGTGCTAAAAGCTGTCAGCTCACGAAAATCTGTTACCAAAATCAGAAGCAGCAGGAGAATAAAACTTTGACCTTTATAGCTCATGTTTTTTTAATAATAAGCTCATTTATTTTGATTTTTGAGCTTTATTAATCAATTTGAATTTGCTGTAAATACTTATTTTTAGTAATGAACCGCTTTTAACGACAAGCTACGCTGAACGATTTCTACGGTTCCATATTCTATTCGGAAATAGATACTATCTACCCCGCAGACGCATCGTCTATATCCTTTTTTAATATAATCGACAGATTCAAATGAAAGTGGCCGCTGGGCAATAATGTCGAAATATTCAAAAAATGCATCAAAATATTCATCAGCTTGAGTAATTTCAAACTTTTCAACTCCGTAATGATGAATTCTTATCAGATCTTCCTTGGCCTCATTGCTCAGTTTATATTTAACCATTAAGTGAAGCCTTTGATTGTTTTAAAATTTGTTCTTTTGATAAATCGGTAAATCCGCTTGCCTCAGACTTATCTAGTTTTGCTCTGATCAAATCAATCTGCACCTGCTGTTTACGAGCTTGTCTAATCAAATCGTTGACCACTTCACTTTTACTTGAATATTCTTTGCTGTCCACTTGTAGTTTTAGCCATTCATCATTTGGTTTTGTGAACGATATGCATTGTCTTGTCATAAGTTTGTTTTGGTGCAAAATTACACCAATAACGAATCGTTTACAATTATTTTTTGAGTTGTTTGCAGTTGTGTATTTCTGTTCGTATAGCGGTCAAGCTAAGGTTCTTATTAACCCCAAACCTCCCGCCTAAGACGGGACAGGCTCTTAAAAAGGGGCTTTAACAGAGCAGTGCTTTTTAGCTTTACACAACTTTGTTAGCCCTCCTTTTTAAGGAGGGATGGGAGGTTTAGAGATAAAATTATTCTCTCGTTCGGCTGAGGCTTCGGCCTCAGCTGTTCTTATCTTTACAGGCTTTAGCCTGATGAAATACTTACGACTAAGGCAGAGCCTTAGCCGAACGAAGGGATTATTCTGAAGGATTATCTTAATGCTTCCGCTCAATGATATAATCCACCAATAGTATCAGCGACTTTTTTGCTTCATTGTCAGGGAATTCCGAAAGGATATCTAAAGCTTTTGAGCGGAATTCGTTCATGTACTTGATAGAATCTGCAATGCCGTTGTTATCTATCACGAATTTGCTGATTTCCTCAATGGTTTCTGTGGGTTTATGTGATTGGTTGAAAAGCCTTAAAATGCGGCTTTTTTCTTTCTGATTGTTTTGAACGGCCAATATAAAAGGCAAGGTATATTTCTTTTCCTTGATATCATTGCCTTTTGGCTTGCCAATCAGGTCTTTTTCCTGGTAATCGAGCAGGTCGTCTTTGATTTGGAAAGCAGAACCAATGTAAAAGCCAAACTGGCGCATTTTTTCAATGGTCTGTTCGTCTGCTTTGACAGATATAGCGCCACAGGCGCAACATGAGGCAATCAGTGAAGCTGTTTTTTTGCGGATGATTTCAAAATAATTTTCAACTTTTAAAATGGACTTTTTAGAAGTCTGTATCTGCATCAGCTCGCCTTCGCTCATCTCACGAACGGCTTGTGAAATTGCTTCGAGCAATTCAAACTCTTTATGTTTTACTGAAAGTAAAAGGCCTTTGGACAAAAAGTAATCGCCCACGAGCACAGCTACCTTGCTTTTCCATATAGCGTTGATGCTAAAGTGGTTGCGACGCTGATATGACTCATCTACTACATCATCGTGTATCAAAGTGGCGGTATGTAAGAGTTCTATGAATGTTGCAGCATGAAACGTTGATTCTGTAGGCTCTGCCAATGTCTTGGCCGTGAGGAAGACAAACAGCGGCCTTATTTGCTTTCCTTTTTGGCGTAACAAATAGTTGGTAATGGTATCCAACAGTGGGATTTGAGTATCAAGGCTATCTGAGAAATGCTTTTCAAATGCAGCGATTTCTTTTTCGACCGGAAGGCGTATGGAACTTAAGTTTGTCATAGCATTAAAATCATGTAAACATAACGAAATTTATCGACATACTTCTCTAAACACTTATTTCATGGTTATGTTGATGATTTTCATCTGTTTGCCATCAATTATTTTAATAGAAAATCCCCCGCACTGAGGGCAGGGGATTCCATATTTGTTGTATGTGAATTCGGTTCCGCAAGCCTGGCATTGGCCTTTTCCTTCCTTGAGGTCAATTTCCATTGCGAGCTGTGGAAATGCTGTGTTCTGCACCAGTATCCCAAATGAATAGGTCAGTGCATCCAGCTCTATTCCTGACAGCGTGCCAATTTGCAGCTTTACTTTATCTGCTTTCGGCAGCAAATCCGATGGTACATTTTTTTTGATGGTATCAATGACAGATTGTGCTATCGAAAGTTCATGCATGGCCGATTATTTTATTACTGTTATTGGGGCTATTGTATTGCCCGATTTCGATTGCAAATGTACTAAATAATTACCTGCATTCAGTTGCCCCAAATAAAGTTCATATTTACCATTCAAAACGGAAGTTTTGACAGCGTATTTGTTCAATAGCTTTCCGTCTGTGCTGAATATCAAAATGCAATCAATGTTTTCAGCATTTTCAATGATGAGCTTGTCTGAAACCGGGTTTGGATACAGCCTGACATTGTTCCGGGCAATATTTTCAATGGCTGTTTTCTGGGTAATTTTTACAGAAAAAGTATCAGTAGCCTCTGCTCCTTCGATATCTGTTGCTGTTATTACAAATGTCAACACTGTGGTGTCTGTGCTGGTAGGCCTTCCGGTCAATACATAGGTTGAGTCATTAAAAGTGATAAAAGTTGGTAAGTTTGCATTGTTCAACAAAGCTAAACGGTATTTGATGCGGTCTCCCAAATCGCTGTCTTTGGCTGATTGCGACAAATTCAACGTGAACCTGGTACGGGTGTAAAATGTGGTGTCACTTATTTTTGGTAAAAAGTATGGGGCGTTGTTGGCTATGGCATCTTCAAAAGCCTGAATGGTGAATAATGAAAAGCCCCATTGTGTGCCACGTTTTTCTAAGTTTACTTTTACATATTTTGCTTTTGTTGGCGAAAAAACAATTTTGTCATAACCCCCGTTTTCATTGGTGCATGAATAAACCTTTGTCCAATTGGCGCTGTCTGTGGACAATTCGATGCTGTATGCTTTGCCATAAGCGGCTTCCCATTTCATCAACATCCTTTGCAGGGTGTATTCTTTGTCAAGGACAAATAACATACTTTGGTTGTCGGCGTATTCTGTTGAAAAGCGGGTAGTATCGCTGTTGTCGTTGGCGAAATGTCCGTAATATTGCGTGCTTTCAATGCTCGAAACATACAGTGGCCTGTTTAGAAGAACATCATCGGATGTTGTATCTATAACGCTCATAAATACTGGTAAAGTTATAGACTTATTTCCCGTATCTGTTGCTGTTATTAACGTTGTATAAACCCCTGCTTCGGTAGCCTCTGATGAAATAAGCTCTAACGTATCATTGCTTTTTATATTTGCTGCAACCGGGTTTGTTGTGCTTTTCACTGTGAATGTAAGCAGCGAACTGTCTTCTTTATCAGTAATATAAGCTAAAAGCGGCGATATTCGTATGGTATCTTTTGTGCCTTTATATTTCCAGCCTATATAAAGCGGTTTTTTTTGGTAGGGGTTGAAGTTGAAGGGCTTGGCGTCTTTCAGAATAACATGGTCGCTGTGGTTAAAAGCTATTTTCAGCATGGCAGCGCCACAATCGGGCAATCCGCCATTACCATCGTGGTTGGTGTAGGTCCAGGATAGTGCCCCGGCATAGCCTTGGTCATAAGCCCAATTGTATAGTTCTTCAGGGGTTTGTGCGGGAGCGCCGGCTTCGGTGATCCCTTTTGCCGAAAATTCACCTATGACCAGCGGTTTATCGAGTTTCCAGTAGCTGGCCGGTTTCCTGAACGGCGAATATTGCGTTCCGTTTGCTGTGTAATAGTGTACCATGTAAAAGTCCAGTGTGCCTAATGAATCGCCCCCGGCTTTTATCAACCTGTCCGGACGGTAAAAATTGGTAAACCCGTCCATGTCTGTGGCTGTTCGGAGCGTCACAGTCCCGTTTGATACTTTTAATGTTGAGTCTTCTCTGTGTATTGCACCGGCTACAAGGTTTACAAACTTTTGGATATACGACATATTTACATGTTGGTAATCTGACCATCCGTATTCGGTTGACATGCCTTCGGGTTCGTTGAATACCTCCCAGCAAAGCAATCCCGGATGGTTTTTGACATATCGTACCATGGGCAATAATGCATTGCGTATGTATGCATTGGTATATGCCGTATCGGTAAGCAGTTTAGTATTTCTGTCGAGAACTGCGGCAGTATAAGTTTTGTCCAGCATCCCGAAAGACCATAAACATAAGTCAAGGACAACGCCATTTTCGGCTGCTATGTCCAATGCCCGTTTGAGGTTTGCGAGGTTTGTCTGGCTTATGCCGCTGACTTTATCACCTGTAAACTGCGGGCTGTTCTGCCCATTAACATGTAGCCACCAGCGGATGGTGTTTCCGCCTGATTCGCGGATAGAGGTTACTGCCTTGATAAATGCGGCTTCATTAAAAGCCCCTAAGTCATTGGCATAGCTCATCCATGCCAAATTCATGCCGTTCAGGAACAGGTCTTGCCCATTGCGCCTGATAAACCTGTCCTGGCTTTGCAATTGCATACACGATGCCATTACAAGCATTATAATTAAAACTTTTTTCATTGAATATGTATTAGTTGGTTTTTGAAGTCGTAAAGTTATTTCATTCAATGATTTGAATTGATAAATACGAAAAAATTATTCAATGTTGTTTATGACTAACCGATTTTGCAAATGCGGTCAGGTCAAACAAAACTTATAACCAGACAGCTTCTTGAAGAGACCTGTCGGCGTTTATATTTTCCTTAACTTAATAACATTAAACGTGAGTTTGCTGGAACTAGTGGAATTTTAACTCGCTTGGCGAGTGTCCTGTTTATAGGATACAAGTTGAAATAAAAATAAGCACACCAAGCACAAAAATAATTAAATGAACAACAGCTGTATGGTGCGCAACAAAACTAAACTATAAATAGTTTCTTCTATTGCGCGCCAAATTAGGTTTCTACATTTTATAACAGCTATATTGGCGCGCTTCTAAATCTTAGATTGTGTTTTTTCTATAAAGAGGTTGCTCCTCTGGAGCAAGCAAAGAGTTTTCAACAAAGTTCGTAAAACTTTATTTGAAAACCCTATAGACATTAAAATTCCTTAACTTAATAGCATTGCGCGTGTTACAAACGCGTGCAAGTTCTATTTTCAATAGGTGCTTTTTGAGTGAAAATCCTTGTAAACCGGGATTTTTTTGTCCCCCGTTTCTTTTATTATTGCATTGTTTAAGAGAAATATATTAACACTATGGTGTTTTTAAAATAAAATTTCTCATATTTGAGTTTATAAAATTTTCTGAAACCAAAAAAACCAATGATATAAGTAGATGACCTAAATCTATGGACGGAGAAAACGGAAAATCCCTAAAAGAGTACGTAGCGGATGTCGAAAAGCTTACGAGTAGATATTTATTAACCAATTAATCATTAAAAAAAAATTTTTATTTTTAGCACTAATTCTTGCATTTAGCGTAAATGCATTTTCTCAGTTTCAATTTAAAGGCATAGGTGCCGGATTAGCATTAGGAAGCAAAGCTGCTATTAGTGATGAAGGCGATGATAAAATGGGCTTTGGTATTAATATCAATGCATTGGCTCAAATCGTTGAAAAAATCGATGCAGAAGTTTCTTTATCTTACTATTTTCCAAGTGAACCTGTTGATGGTATTAAATTTCAACTAACTACTATTAGTTTAAATGGCCATTACAATTTTATTGCTGAAAAAAACATGACTGTTTATGGGTTAGCTGGTTTGAACTATAGTATTGGTAAGGTTGAGATGGAACTTTTTGGCACTTCCATTTCTGATGACGAATCAGAGATAGGTTTGAACCTTGGCGCTGGTGGAGCTTTCGGTATTACTGACAATATTGATCTTACCGGACAAGTGGGATATACTTTTGGTGATGCTGACCAATTATTTCTTAATGTTGGGGTTATGTACAAATTTTAATTACATACTTTATCAAATCAAAGGCCCGCAATATGTGGGCCTTTTTTGTTTCGATTCATTCTTGAGCAAGAAACCTTTCCGGTTTAAAAAACCTGGAAGGTCTGCGAATGTTATTACCTAAACGCTTTGTTTTTCCAAAAAGCAAAGCGTTTGTCTTTAATATATTTAAACTAAATTTATAAATTTCAGGATAGAAAGATTTACTTTTTCATGTAAAAGTATAACTAAATAATGTTATATTATTGTGAATAAATATTTTAAAATATTACAATTATCAGAAAATGCCTCTGAAGAAGATATTCGAAAAGCCTACCGGAAACTGGCCAAAGAGTACCATCCTGACGTAAACAAATCGAAGGATGCGCATGAGAAATTTATTGAAATATCTGAGGCTTATGAAATTCTGCTTAGTCAGCGAAATAAGCGTTTAGCAAAAGAACAACCATACGAAACCGCTGCTTCAAAGGCTGCTGAAGAAGCTGAGTATGAAAGGTTCAGGGAAGAAATACGCGAGCGAGCCAGCAGACAGGCTCAAATGCGGTATGAGGAGTTTGTCCGCCAAAATGAAGCTTTTCAGAAAAGCGGCCTCAAAGACCTTGGGCTTTTATTTACCATATTTATCAGGCTTTTATTGTTGCCATTGACGGCTGCACTTATTGTAGTGCCTTTTGTTGTTGCATTTCATACGGTTTGGTATGCAGTTTTCATATTATTATTGACAGGGCCTTTTGCTGCTATCTTGTTGTGGTACATGAAAGACAAGCGTAAAGGCTTTTTTATGCCGGGAAACTTTTACTATAACTTTAAAAGAATAAAGAGAATTTTCTATGAAACAACAGCTTGTGAAAAAGAATGTTTTTATTGTAAGGGACATATTGGCAATCATAAACCGTTTGTGCTCACTTTGATAAAATTGAAAGATATACGCCTTAGTACAAAAGGATTTCGTCAACATAATGCTAATTATGTTACTGAAAATGTTCAGGTTCTTGTTCCGAGGTCGCAAAAAGCCCTTATTATTCATACATTGAACATTGGCATAAAAGTTCTGTCTATCTTGCTTTGTTTGTTTCTTTTGCCCGTTGATAGCCTTGTGTGGCGTTTTATTTTCGGAATTATCTCAGGTGGCACAATAGCGGCCTTAGTCAATTTGTTTACCCGCACAAAGTCCAGTGTTAGCTATTTGTATAGCTTTGGTTTTGTCATTCGTGTGTTGGTGTGGCTTTTGCCCCTTATTATAATTTCTGGTTTTTCGTTTTCGCCCTTGAATATTACCACCAGTGATTTTATTTACCTGACGGTTGTTTGTATTGTGCTTTTTGATTGTTTATTGATGCAGCTTTTGAATGCTATATTAGGTAAACAAGCCTATTTACCTTTAGTGAGGCAATATGAGGATGTCAAAAATAGATTTGATGAAGGCTACAAGGTTTATAATGATATACCCATCATTTCTGTTGTCTTTCCGTTGTATAAGTGGATTTTTGGTTGATAACCACTTCAAAACAAAGATAAAACGCTTTGCATTTTTTAAATGCAAAGCGTTTTATTATTACTTAGCCGGTTTCTCTGCGATGACTAACATTTCATAATCTTCTGTAGTCAGGGCGTGCGAACGGCTGAAGTTGCCCAAATGGGCCCCAAAAATATTTACTTTTTTGAACCCCAGTGATTTCAACAACCACGTAATCTCCGAAGGTACGTAATAACGTTCGTTACATTTTATTGTGTGCTCTACTCCCGCGTCATCTTTGAACGTGTAGTTTGAATAATCACGAAAGGCCATCAAGTCGAAGGTGTTGCCAAAGCTTTGACAAAGCGAATTATCGTTGATAAAGTCTTTTACCGAATGAAATAACGGAAAGAGCCCGTTTAACGTGGTGAAAATAATTTTGCCTCCTGGTTTTACCGACTTGTAAAGGTTTGAAAGGATTTCAAAATTCATTTCATCTGTCTCCATCAGGGGAAAAGACCCTTCGCACATCATGATGGCGTAATCGTACTTTTCTTTAAAGTCAAAAGTACGTGCATCTGCCTGGAAGAAGTTAATCACAACGGCTGCCTTAGCTGCGTTTTCTCTTGCTTTTGCCAATTGGTTTTCCGACAGGTCGAAACCTTCAGGCTGATAGCCCCTTTTGGCCAATTCGATGGAATGTCGGCCTGTGCCGCATCCAACGTCGAGAATTTTGGCATTTTTGTTAAAACCGAATTCCTGTTCCAAAAAATCAACTTCGCCTATTGTGCCTTTGGTGAAGTCTTCGTTTTCGTATTGATTGGAAAAATTTTCGAATAATTGTTCGTACCACTGTTTGTTATTTGTAATCATGACTAAATGTTTTTTGGGCATAAGTTTTCCATTGTTGAACTTTACCCGGTTATAAATTTTTGGTTAAAACAAAACGATTACTATTGGTTGACAGATGTAACCAAAGTAAATCAGTACGGCGGGATCGGACTATCAGGGAGCAACTGTTCAGTATGCCAAAACCAATAAAATTGTTTATCTGCCTGGCTTACGTTGCAACTGATACCGATTTAGTCAATTATACTATTTAACATAAAGTGTGTTTGATGGGGCAAAGGTAGTAAATAAACTCAAATAAAGCATTCGAAGGCTTTTTAAAAATAAATCCCGGTTATTTTGAGATGAAAAACTTGTAATTGAGATTATTTCTTCTTACTTGAGTTTGTTATCAGGTTGTCTTAACGTGATAAGGCAAAACATCACGCAAGGTTTGAACCGATTTTTATATAAACACTTTGCATTTTAAATAGCAAAAAACTTGATAGTTACGGGTTACTTTTTTATCTTTAGTGACATTAATACTTGATAATATTATTATTAACCTTTAAAAACCATTTTATGATTACCAAAAAAAATGCTACAAGATTTCAGATTTCAGATTTCAGATTTCAGATTTCAGATTTCAGATTTCAGATTTCAGATTATTAACCTTAAGTATTGTATTTAGTGCTTTTTCGGCATTTGCCGAAGCTCAAACTTGCAGCTCGCCATTTGTTTGTGGTACAAACCCTAATTGTTCAGGAGGGCAGCA
>JAKPQD010000289.1 GCA_029572965.1 Bacteroidota bacterium
CCAAAATATACTTTTTGACTTGTTTTATCAACTAATAAAGTCACAGCACCAGCAGCACCAGTCCATTCATCGTTAATTATACCCGCTGTTGATGGAAGGATTGTACCATCAGGCAAAATGACATAACAAGTTTTGTCGGAATCAACCTGCAAATAAACAACCTGAGGAGTAACTGAACCATCAGCAAGTGATAAGCCTGTGATGTACTCATATTGCGTTATCAGCGACCATTTAGCATCGGTTTTAGCTTCGTTAGTATCCCACAAATAAACGGCAGGACGGGACATCTTTTCAGCAATAAGCGTAACGTTCCAAGCCGCATCAGCATACGGGTCAAAAGGCATTGTATCTATTCTTAAACCGCCATCAATACCAAATACCTGATATTTACCTTTTCCGTCACTTTCATAATCAACCTGCTTTAAGATAACAACAACACGACCGCCATTAGCAATAGCATTGGCAATAGTGGAGTTATCTACAGAGTTAGCAAGTGCCGGAAAGTTTACACGTTCCGTCCATGAGACCGAACCCATATCACCCTGTACAAATTCAGACCCTGACCCAGAAAATGGATTTAAACGCCTGTCACGCACCGAAAAAGCTGTACCGATTGTGTCAAATTTAACGGTCATGCCGTTAAAAACAACATTGGTAACATCTTCATAAGGTAAAATGTAACCGACCTCATCCCATCTACGAAATGGATTTGTAGTTGCACATTCATTTATGTTATTGTTTAATTTTATACAATCCATAATTTTAATTTTTAAAGGGTAGCCGAAACTACCCTATTAATTAAGCGGGCAAAAGAGAATCAATCAACGACTGTGTAGTCGTAACATTTGTTTTGTAAAGGAATGTGGCTGCATTGATAGCAAGTTCCTCTGTCATTGTTACAGTCCATCCACGAGCTTCTGAATAGCTTTCAAATGTTGCGGTTGCCAGTTTAGCACCTACCTCTGAACCAATAACCATAAAACGGCTATTGTCGGTAACGCCTTTTTGTTTTAGGATAATGCCGTAACGACCATTTGCAAGTCCATTGATGATAGTTGCCTGTGTAGGTCCGTTACCCAACACGATAAGTGATGCAGTTCCGTTAAACAGCATGGCTGCTAACTGTTGCGCACCCTCAATCATTGTTCCAGTGTAAGGCTGCAACCCGTTAATTTTCACTTTGTAAACTTTGTTTGAACCAATGGCAGCCATGTCGGTGATAATGTTGCCTGATTTTGTCAAAGTCATACCTTCAATGTCAAAGATATAGGCTTCTTCTTCCCATCCCCTTTGGGGTGTTGCAGAGCAGTTATCAATGTTCTGCGCTAATTTTGTACAAATCATAATAATTGTTTTTTAAACGTTTAAAATATATAATGCAAATATAGAAAAAATTTATAACAAACAACAAAATATAGTAAATTATCGTACTAATCTATTATTTTCAATCATTCGTTGTCTCTCTGATGCTGTTTCAAAGTCAGACCAAATAATTCTCGGTGCAGGCATTTGTCGCAATGCTTTGCTAAATGCAGCTGCAAGCATGTCTGTACCCATTGATGTATTTACGCCTGATGTAATTGCTTTACCACCTCCAATTTGATTAAGTGCTGATAATATCGGGCTAAACATTTGTGTTGTCGCAATTGTATTTACCGATTCACCTGTTAATGCTGTTATGGGCTTTTCTTCCCCGGTTGTTGTTCCGATAGTACCACCTGAATGGAATTTTTCTGTTACGGTTCGCCTATCAACTTTGGGTGAATTTCCAGAGCCTGATGAACTCATTGATGGTAGGGGTGTTGCTAATATAGCTGCTATTTGTGCTGCTCCTGTTATTCCAGCAGCTACAGATAAAGCAGCCCCGGCAAGCCCTGATGGTTTGGCTAAAAACCCAACAATAGCAGCTGCTGTATTGATGGTAGTATTCATTACTGCTAATGCCTTTTCCCTTATAGCTTCTTTTCGTTGTAAGTCTATTTTTTTCTTTTCGTACTCAATATCAAAATTAGCTTTTCCCTCATTAGCTTTAGCCCATACACTTAATTCATGTTCAGCAAAAGCCGTAATTGCTTTGTTTACTTCAGAACCAACATTTAAAGCTGTGTCAGCCCAAAATTTATATTTTTCTATTTTTGATGTAATTTTCCATTGTTCTAAAGCAATTGATTCGGCAGCATATTTAGCTTCAATAGATTTTATTAATTCAGCATTTGTTCCGGCAGCTTCAAGTTCTTTCGCTTTTTGAGCATTTAAAGTTTCTGTTTTTTTATTAAATACTGCATCTATATCTTGAAATTGAGCATCTTTACCTGTTGTTAATGCTGCTAATTCATTGTTTAATCGAGCTAAATTTTCAGAATGCAAATCATTTGTTAGTTTCTTTTCTCCGTTTGCAATAGCCAGCTGCCTTTGATTCCAAAGTTCAGTTGACTTGTTTATATATTTCTCTTCGGATATATTCATTAAGTCAAGCAGCGCCATCTTAGCTATATACACATCTTCTGCATACTTAACTGTTAAATCATATTGTTCTTTAGCTGAAAGCTCGTTTTCAGCAATCATCATATCGTGCTGATGTTTTAATTCAGCAAGTGCATTATCAGCTTGTAGTTTATCATATTTAAGGTTTATTTCAATTTTCTTGCGACCTTTACCCTCCTCCATTGCCAATTCGTACGCCTCTTGGTCTTTTTCGGCTTGTATTCTTGCCTCTTTTGCACCTTTAACGCCTGCTGCCTCTTGTCTTTTTAGCCTTTCAATATGTTGTTGACTTTTTACTAATTTAGCATTATAATCAGCATCAATAGCAGCTAATTCCTTTTCACGACCTACTTCCATTGCCTTTGCACGTTCTTCCATGATTTTTGATTCATAGTCAAATTGCCTAAGCATTGTTTCGGTTACTTTTGTAGAAGTTCCTTTTGATTTATTGGCATTTTCATCTGATAAAATACCATACAACTTAGCAAATGATTTTGCATCATCAGTGAGAGTTTTGTATAGTTCTGTATAGGCATCTTCTTCCGCTTTTGTAGATTCTATTTCATTATTTTTTCTACGTTTTCTTTCGCTTATTATTATGTTTGCAGCCTCCTGTCTGCTTTTTCCAAGGGCGACATCAAGTCCGATAAATGTTTCCTGAAACCAATTAGAATATTCCTCTTCTCCTTTTCTTTCAGCTAATATCCTTTTTAATGTAGCATCAGCAGCCTTTTCTTTCATCTTTTCAGCAATTGCCATCTTTAAACTCCACTCAATATACTTTGGTGCTAATTCATTAAATGCGGTCATTGCAGAATTAATATCGGTATGCTTACCAAGATTATCTCCTAAGTTTTCATTATATATTTTCAATGCCTCTTCCGCTGATATTATACCATTTTTATATTGCCTGAAAGCTGATTCGACTTCTAAAACTTTTTCTTTTGAGTTTGTTATAATGGAATTCCCATTTTCCATCATATCGTTAAACTCTTTTTGAGATAACGTTGCTGCATCTAAAGCATCTTTACCTTGAAAAATTTTACCGACCCATTCTATGATATCACCACCGTAAATCTGCATTAATACCATAAGTATCGACATAGCACCAGTCAACCCAAATACAGACCTACTGATTAAGCTAAACATTGACGGTGCTTTTTTACCTGCTTCAATCATTGCCAACTGCTCAACCCTGACTTGTTTAATTGTTTCA
>JAKPQD010000319.1 GCA_029572965.1 Bacteroidota bacterium
TTCTCTTTGGAAGGTTGAATATTTGATACCATCGGCTATTCGGGATTCCAAAAAAGATTTTATGTGTTCGCCTTGGAGAGTTTCCACGTCTCGAACACCCAAATTATCTTTGGCCCAATGGCAGGCTTGGTGCCACGTGTCTTTATAAACTTCTGCGGTCCCGTAGCTGTAAATATTGAGCGACTTGCCAAGGGCGGCCCAGGTTCTGGCACCCTCGTCCCTGGCAAGGGCTTTTTCGGCGTGTTTTGATGTCCCAGGCTGAAATATCCCCGATTTTACAAAAATTTGATTGACTTGAAAATTTATACTGCCCCTTATACTTAACCCCTCTTGTTGAATTAATCACCGGCCTTGCCGGACTATCTTGGGTAAGCCTGCGTTAACTGCCGGTACCCAAAACCAGCTTGACGGTGTGCAGCGTACACACCTCCCCTAAGTTGGGGCAACGTCGCGCCAGAGATTGCCTCTACACTCGCGATCTGCCGGGCGGCAGAACTCTATCACGGTTTTCGCCGTGCCGATTCTCTCCGCTTAAAATCGCGGAAGGACTACGTCTTGAATCGCCTCGTGGAGAATATTGAAGCAAAACAAGATAATCACTACAACGAGATGAAAGTATCATAATGCTATAATTTTAGCAGATATTTGCAATATGTCAAGACAAAAAAGACATGACACTTTTGTACGTGTCGCTTTTGGTTGCACCAAAAGCGACTTTGTTATTAATCGGATATGAAATATAACATATTGATATTTATATGTATTATTGAATTTATTTTATATTTCATTCTTAATATTTTGCTTGACATTCTTATCTTATATTCTTAATATTTAGCATGAACACATTGGAGAAAAAAAAGATTAAATGGCTGTTCAGCCAACACGAAGTTATTATTCTTCAGGCCGTAAAATTACAGCGCGACATGTATTTTAAACTCAAAGCAGAAAACAAAGATATTGGTCCAGATCGACTTACACTTCTTTCTCTAATTAAAGCTGCCGAAACATTTTACAATGCCGAGCATCCAACATCATTTAAAAATCCAGACCGAAACCTGAATTTACTGAAACAAAAAGTCCTAGACCGAATACAAAGACACGAAATAAGACACAATGAAAAAAAGGCTTCTCAAAAACGTGAAAGCAAAAAAAAGAAGAAAATAATGGGTTTGATGCAAGAAATAAAAATAATGAGAGAGCAAGGACAAAGCTTTCAATCAATCGCTGATTACATCGAAAAATACCACAGGACAAAAATACACGCCAGTTACGTTTCAAAGCTCTTGCATAAGGTCAGTAATGACTAAATTTTTTATTATACATTCGCTGTCTTTATTACTTTTTTACATATTTATGTATTTTCAACTCGATTATACATTAGCAATCATCATCCAAACCTCAGCTATAACAGCAATATTAATTATCATATTTTTACTCGC
>JAKPQD010000326.1 GCA_029572965.1 Bacteroidota bacterium
CAGCCGGCAGGAATTTACATCTGCAAACTGCGGGTAAAAAATTCGTCGGGAACAATAGAGAGCAGCGGGAAGATACAAGTAATGAAATAAGGGTAAAACAGTATTTTGACTATGATCACCAATTGTATCATGGTGTAACAAAGTATGACAATATGAATAGCATATAACCTGCCTTCAACAGGCAAGCTTGAAACAATTAAACCAGAAACTTGAAACTATTTTTTTATGAAACCCCCATGATAGTGCTCAAGCACAAACACGGATGAAAATTGAGTCGCGATCTGTGTACCTTTGCATAAAAAAATGCATATGGCAAAGCGAACAGTTGAATACGAACAAGTCATCGAGAGAGGTTGTGGTCTCGATGTACACAGAGATACGGTTGTAGTAACCGTAATGGGCAAGGGAATCCAGACAGAAACCCGCACCTACGGCACCACAACAAGTTCTTTGAAAGAAATGGGCGAGTGGCTCGAGAGTTTACAGGTAACCGATGGCGCCATGGAAAGTACCGGTATTTATTGGAAGCCCGTACTTCATGTACTTCGGGAATATCCATTAAACCTGCTTGTGGTTAATGCCAGGCATATAAAAAATGTACCTGGCAGAAAGACAGACAAGGCAGATAGTCAATGGATATGCAAATTGCTAATAAGCGGTTTGCTAAAGGGCAGTTTCATACCACCGGAGAATATACAGGCATTACGGGATCTACACCGCTACAAAAAGAAACTGGTAGGAACAGTTGCATCAGAGAAAAACCGGATTATAAGAGTTTTGGAAGATGCAAACATCAAGTTGTCGTCAGTTGTTTCCGACACATCAGGAGTTACAGCTACGTACCTAATTAACGGGTTGATAGAAGGGCGTAATGATTTAGAAAAGCTTGTATCAGAATGTTACCATAAAAAACTTCAAGCTACACCCGAACAAATTGTAGAAGCCATTAACGGAAGACTTACGCCACACCTGAAGTTCTTACTCAAGTCCATGCAAAAGCATATTCAATCTGTCGAAGAACAGATTGCGGAAATTGATGCTGAGATAGAAAAACACATCAAAGATTTTGAGAAAGAAATAGAGCTTTTACAAACAATACCCGGAGTGGGTAAGGAAGGGGCAATAGGCATAGTGGCAGAAATAGGGGTTGATATGGATGTTTTTCCCAGCGAGCATCATTTGGCATCGCATTCAGGTATGTGTCCCGGCAACAATGAGAGTGCCGGTAAAAAAAAAGTTCAAGAACACGACAAGGCAATAAACATCTGAAAGCAACACTTACAGAACTGGCATGGGGTGCCACTCGCACTAAAAAAAGTTTTTTCAAAGCCAAATACGAGAGTTTGGTTGTACGCCGTGGTAAGAAACGGGCACTAATAGCGATAGGACATAAGATCCTTTGTGCATCTTACCACATCATAAAAAAGAAAGAACCTTTTAAAGACCTCGGTTATGAGTATTTAGCCGAACGAAAAAAGAAAAACAGACTCGAATATTTAAAACGAGAACTGAAAGAACATGGATATAAAATAGAAAAAGCAGCATAGAGAAAAGCTAAAGGTCGTTTTTTACTGGTGGTTAACCCCGCTAATGAAACTGACATCAACAGATAAGCACAAACACATGTACTTCGAGTACGCGGATGAAATTTTAACTCCTTATCTGTTTTTCAAAATGCTGATATTGTTTAACTTAAAAATTATTTACGGATGAAACTATACGAAACATTAGAGCAACAACTCAAGAAGGAACCCAACTTCGTGACAGACAACGGAGAACTGAAAAAATGGGTAGTGCTGAACAAAGCACAGAATTTTGATGAAGAACTGATTGGACTGTTGCTTGACAACGCAGACCTGAAAGAGAAGTTTTTTGTAAATGTGAAAGGCACTTTGGTATTTAACCAAAACTTGTTTGTGCAGTTTTTGGAACAAAAAAACTACTTG
>JAKPQD010000004.1 GCA_029572965.1 Bacteroidota bacterium
CAAAAAAGATTCTGTGTTAATAACCACTAGTTATTTTAATTTTATGCTTTAGGCGGCATAAGCCAGCCTGTTTAGGGCGGTCAGTTTATGACCGCTCTAGTTTTATCAGCCTCGTATTCTTTTTTAAGATATTCTTTATCATAAGGTTGCTTTGTTTTAAAAATTGTATAGGTCATTTCTAACAGTTTTCGTTGTACTGCTACGCCTGCTTTCATTTTAACTCCATTTTTAGCTACTACCCTGGCAAAGATTGCTTTAAATCGTTCATCATACCTCATGACAGATAAAGCAGGTAAATACATTGCCTTACGTAAGTATTTGTTTCCTTTCTTAGATATTCTTGGCTTGCCTGATACAGATGTTCCTGATTGCTTTTGTACAACATCTAATCCTGCATAGCTTGTAAGCTGCCTTTTATTACGTATTAGTTCAAAACCATTTGTTTCTGCAAGTACAGTTACTGCTGTTAATATCCCTATACCCGGTATTGTACTGATTAACTGTACTGCATCACTTGTGCCTTTATCTTTTTTTACAATAGCTTCCATCTCTGTTTTAATTTCCATTTCCTGTTTATCAAGTAGCGTAATGCGTTTTTTCATTCGCATCATACTGGAACTGGATGGCTCTGCTTCCGATTTTTCAGCATGCAGTTGGTTTTTTACAAGAGTTCGTTCCTGAACCAATTGATCCCGTTCTCTTGCCAATTGCCTTAACCGTTTGTAAACAGCATTAGGTCGCTTCCAGTCTTCCAGCTTTCTTTCTAACCCAAAAAGAGTAATCGCGTGTGAAGCTGTCTGGTCAGTAATTGTTTTCACTTCAAGTGTTCTGAAGTAATTGCTGATCTTGTTTGGAAGTACAATGCTAATAGCATTACCCCGGTCAAATAAATAATAAGCCAAAGGCTCATGATACACACCGGTAGCTTCCATTACAAAGCGCACTGACGCTTCAGGATCAATTAGACTGGTTACCCAATTCTCAAGAGCAATAAACCCTTTAGCATTATTGACAAATGCTTTGTGGGCATAAATTTCTGGCGACCAGTCATCACTCATTCTTCCAAGACAAACAACTAACTCTTTTTGAGCTACATCAATACCAACAATTTGTTTTACAAGTTTTTTCATACCAATTGATTTAAAATGAAAAAGTGAAAATCTCTCCCCGTTTTTTCTCCAATCGGATATCCAGGATAGCACTGGTAGTACTTCCTTACATTCTGTTCAAACTCAAAGAGATAAAAAGTATGAGGTTATTTCTTTTTTCCAGCATACCTGAAAGGTTGCTTGTACCAAAATGAACTCTCATACTTTTCACTTTCTTGATCAAAGCTATTGGTATATTAACACTATTTAAAAGAACTAATTTCCCCTTCTGCAAACATAGGAGTA
>JAKPQD010000351.1 GCA_029572965.1 Bacteroidota bacterium
CAATGCCTGCACCAACCTCATCATAACGGTTATAGCCAGCAAAGATGTGGGGTTTGCGAAGCATGATGTATGCCTGTTTTAATTGCTGTGATGTCGGATTATCATGGTAGATAAGTGATTCAATTGCGGGCTCAGTAATAACAGTTGAATACAGTCCGGGCAATCCAAACAACAGTGCAACAATAAACATTGCAATGGCAAAATAAGCATAAATCTTTGTATCATTAAATGTCATTTTTCCACCTCTTTAAGATACGTAACAATATCTACAGTTTTATAGGTAACATTATCAACCCGTACCATCCTTTCAGGTAACACAAGAGCAGCTTCACGCTGTTTTATTAATTCATCGACGCTAATCTCCAGAGCATCTAATAATACTTTGATAGTATCTTCGCTATCTTTTTGTTGGACAAACAACTGTTTTTGCTGCTTTGGCAAAATTTGCTCTGCTGTTACGGTACATTGTTTTACTGCTTTTTGTTCTTCATCAAGTATTGATACAACAGCGCTATAGTTGGTAATCACCGTATCAACACTTTTATTATTGACATATATTGTGTATGTTGATGCAAACACTGGAACATTCTTTTCAAATGTAACATTAACAGTAAATTCCACGTCCCCCAGCTCAACATAGCGCGTGCAGCTTAAACACACCACACCCAGACAAATGATTAATATCTTCTTCATTGCATACCTCATTAATGCTATTGTGCATTTATGGAATAATTATGAATATTTAGTCAAGTAAAATGTATGAATAGTTACAGTTATTCCATATTTATTTTGCAGCAATAGTGCAACGTTAATAAAAATGCAAGCTCCAGATTTATCTTTAACAACTGTATACTGGATAAGTACTTATGGCAATTGTATTCCTTTACGATAACGACACGCTTATTAACTGGAAGTCTAAATTTTGGCAACGAAGGTACGTTTTATAAGGGTTTTAAATATACTTTAATCTTCTATCATTAAATGCGTTTAACGTACCTTCTAAGGTGTCAGATATAATGGACCCAGAAAATAGGACAGTATGTTAAGTTACAGTTGAGGTCAAAAAAAAGAAGAAGTTCCATGAAGAAAATGAGGGCAAACTATCCCCCGGCTTTTAAGGCAAAAGTAGCATTAGAGGCAATAAAGGAAGAAAAGACCACATCTGAATTGGCAAGTCAGTATCAAGTTCATCCTGGGCAAATAAGGAATTGTAATGCCATAGCAAGCAATGGCATTACAGAGTTATTTATAGGGAAAAGGCAAAAGGCAGAACAGGATAAGGATGAGCTTATAGAAGAGCTTTACCGACAGATCGGGCAACTAAAGGTCGAGCTTGACTGGCTTAAAAAATATGGATTGGTTTAGCAGATACGTAGTATCCTGGAAACTATCAAGCGATCTTGAGGTAGATTTCTGCATAAGTGCTTTAAAGAAGGCATTTGTTATAGGAATGCCGGATATCTTCAATTCTGATCAGGGGTCACAATTTACCAGCTTAGACTTTGTCTCTAAGTTAGAACAAAACAACATCCAGATAAGTATGGATGGGAAAGGGAGGGTTACAGATAATATTTTCACAGAGAGATTGTGGAGGACATTAAAATACGAGGAGGTGTACATTAAGGATTATCAGAGTGTTCGGGAAGCAAGACAGGGTATCAGCAACTATATGAGCTTTTATAACCAGGAAAGACCACATCAGTCTCTTGGTAATAAGACACCAGCAGAGGTATATTTTGGTAGAAACAACTAAAACAAGGACTCAAAACTGTAACTTTAAAAATGCTATTTTTTTTATCTTGACAAATGGGTCCACTTTACTATATCATCTATAGTTTTGATTTTTTATGATATAAATCAGCCTCTTTTATTGCAACGCAAAAATAAAAATACTATACCCAGTAATGAAAAAAGTTAACATAATAGCAGTAAAAAAACAACCTATCTGTCTGTATTATCTCATGTGAATATTGAAAGCAAAATAGCAGTTAAAAAATATTATTTTTATGTATTGCATAAATAACTCTTTTATTGATACTGTAGTACTAATAAAAAATTAATGGGGGGATGCAATGAGCAATTTGAATAGACACAGTGTCAAGGGCATGCTGGTTGTTTGTTTAATTGTAGTATTTACCTGCATCACAGATGCGGATGAACAACCGGGTAATGTTACCGGAACATCAAATTTTAAAAAGCCGGCTTCTCAACGCGACTACTGGCCAACAAAAGAATGGAAGGTTAAAAAACCTGAAGATGTGGGAATAAATTCACAAGCTTTGAAAAAAATGGAGTTGTATGCATTTTCACGGTTACAACCTGAATCTGAACGCAATGGTATACGAACCGATAGCGTCATTATAGTAAAAAATGGCTATATAGTATTTGAAAAGTATGCCGGTGGATTTACCAGAAATAAGGTGCACATTACATGGTCAGTCTCAAAATCATTTACCAATGCCATTTTTGGCATTGCAATAAAAGAAGGAAAATTATCCTTGAGTGACCCTGCATGGAAATTTTATCCTTCGTTAAATCGCGGACAGCACAAAAACATTACCATTGATCACCTTATGCGTATGAGTTCCGGATTGTATTCAAATGAAACGTATGAAGCTTCACCGCTTAAATCTACAGTAAACGCAATGCTGTTTACCGTAGGTCATACCGATATGGCTGCCTATACTGCATCTCAAGACTTAGAAGCAAATCCCGGGGAAAAATGGGAATATGCCAGTCCAACCCCAAATCTTTTAATGGCTATGCTTAAAAATACCATGAGTGCCAGAGAATATGAACAATATCCATGGGAAAAACTCTTCAACGTTATTGGCATGAAAAAAGTTGTATGGGAACGCGACGTGGCAGGAACATTTGTTGGATCATCATATATCTTCACCACTCCGCAGGATATGGCACGGTTTGGCTATCTTTTTCTGAACGACGGTATGTGGGAAGGCAAACGCTTACTTCCTCAGGGATGGGTTGCATACTCAACAACTATCGCCCCGGCATACTATACAACCAAACTTTCCAAAAGTGATATGACTGATCCAGCGTATGGCGCCTTATGGTGGCTTAACCGTGATATTCCGGAAAAAAATATGAAACGAGCATTTCCCGATGCCCCTGACGATATGTTCATAGCCATGGGACATTGGGGCCAGTATATCTTTGTTATACCTTCTCTTGATATGGTTATAGTCTATACCGGTGATAACCGGGATGATGCATTTAACATCAATACTTTTTTAAAACTTATAATCGATAGTATTAGTAAAAGGTGACACTATGAAAAAAATTAT
>JAKPQD010000057.1 GCA_029572965.1 Bacteroidota bacterium
CCAAAAACTTCTGAATGGTGGTATTATGGAACAGAACATGGTCAACATATTTCATTTTATAGTGAGAAGACTTTAAGGTATATTGCTCAGAAATATAAACTTAACTATTACAATTTATTTGGGTTACATTTGATTACCGAAAAAAAAATACCTAATTATGCAAAATATCTATTAAAGCTTACCAAGTTTGGTTTTGATGATTTTTTAAGGAGAAAATTAAAAAGTAATACGTGGGAAGATTATCTAAAAATGAGCAAGCACAAGTGAAAAATTTTTATGACCATCAATCATTTATCCTTCAAAGATATGAGGGCATAACAAAATATTTTATCACAAAAAGGAATCGTTGAAAATGCGTATTGCCTTTGACTACCAGACATTTTGTTTACAGCCATACGGTGGAATATCCCGTTATTTTGTACGATTAGCAAAGGAGCTTATCGAGGCAAAGGAAGATGTTGGTATATTTGCTCCATTGCACCGAAACCATTATGTAAGGTTTTTGTCAAATGGTGTGGTGCATGGTTTTGGGTTAAAACGGTATCCGCCCAGAAGTACACGGGTTGTATTGGCGTTCAATCGACTTCTGGCTAAACCGGCTATTCATAAATGGCAGCCTAACGTAGTGCATGAGACCTACTATTCCCGTCATAGTTCCGCCCCTGAGTCTTGTCCTACAGTTATTACGGTTCATGATATGATCCACGAACTGTTCAGTGACCAATTCTCGTCCCATGATAAAACTTCCATACTAAAGCGGATGGCCGTCGATAGAGCTGATCATGTTATTTGCGTTTCAGAGAATACGCGTCGTGACTTACTGAACCTTTTTGGTGTCAGTGAAAACAAATTATCGGTTGTTCATCATGGATTTGACTTATTTGACAGTAATTCTATGCCTGCTGAAGAGATCCCAGTTCTCACAAAGCCTTACCTTCTTTATGTGGGTAATAGAGGGGGGTATAAAAATTTTTTAGGGTTCTTGTGTGCCGTTGCTTCATCACGTCGACTTAAATCCGACTTCGACATTATAGCTTTTGGGGGCGGTGGTTTTACAGGCTATGAGGCTGACCTCTTATCACAACTTAGGTTTAACACTGATCAGGTAAGACAGATTAGCGGAGACGATACATTACTTAAATATCTATATACACATGCGCAGGCATTCGTCTTCCCTTCTTTGTATGAGGGGTTTGGCATACCTCCACTGGAAGCTATGGCACACCAATGTCCGGTTATTAGTAGTAACACGAGTTCAATGCCTGAAGTTATCGGCGACGCAGGAGAGTTTTTTGATCCCAG
>JAKPQD010000058.1 GCA_029572965.1 Bacteroidota bacterium
TTTGCATCTACAATAGTAGAAATTTATTAGGCTTTATAGCCCCAATGAGTTTTATTTATTTTGTCTTGATCTACAATAGTAGAAATTTATTAGGCTTTATAGCCATTTCGGCAATTAAAAACTCATACATTTCATCTACAATAGTAGAAATTTATTAGGCTTTATAGCCTCTATGCAAAAATTTTTGCTTTACAAATGTAGCAATTTCAATAAAGAAAAACATATTAAGAGTATTCTTTTTACCCCCACCCTTTTGATGTACATTATTTCAAAGAACTAATAATAAACCTTTTACATTATTTTCATAAAAAATAAAGACCAAGGTTTGTTATGGAAAATAAACAAGCGGTTGGTCGCGATGTATGGCATTGCCATATTTTACAGCATGGTCGAGCTCCGTTTCGAAAATAAAGATACTGTCGCCTCCCCCAAACTTTTCGGCAAATACCGATTCGATTTTCACCCTCAGGATATCCTGCATACGCTTGGTATTGTTTATCTCAAACACGGAATACTGCAAACGCACGCCCCCGTTTTTTTCGAGCATCTTCGAAAACTTTCGGCGAAGTTTATCATCAGCTATATCGTAACTTACTACAAGCATGGCTCAATTGATATTAAATGTTGGATAATCGGGAACACTCTTGCGTTGCATAAAGCAGCGGTAGTACGAACGCACGTAACGAAACACATCTGACTTGTATTCGATAAGCACATCGTAAAACATGTGGGTATAGTCGCTGTTTTTCTCGCGTTTCAGGACGTATTCGTTTTTGAAAAGCAAAAAATCTTCGTCTTTACATTGCTTGGTATTGAATGCCTTACGCACCTGCTGGTCAATAATACAACGGAAAGGCTCCATGAGGTCGCAAATAAGCGACTTGCGCCTGAACCACAAGCGATGATATACGCCAATGTAAGGGTCAAAACCAAAAAGCCGCACGAAAGCCTCGACATAATTGAATAGTATGGTATATCCAATGTCGAGCGTAACATTTACAGGGTCTGTCTTTGCCCTGGGGCAGCGGGCTTTCCATCCCAGTTCGTCAAAGTATGCAGCAAAGTACGATTTGGCAATACGCCCCTCGATACCCATAACGGTATCATAGTCCGGAGCTTCTTTTAACAAAGATATTGCTTTAGCACAATGTTCTTTTGCTTTGTCTATCTGCTCGGTCTTCTTGCGCGTTTTTTCCAACAGCCGCAACTGGTTTTGTATTTTGTTGGCAACAAGTATTTTGGGAATGCTGATATCTTCTTTATCCCACTCGTACTGCTTTTGGCGCAACAAAAAATTGGCCTCGGCTGTAACCGAAAAGAAAAACACAGGCCTGAAGTTGGGTTTCATTACCACTACCGGGATTCCAAACCTGGTGCATTTGTCAATCAACGGCGTGGTAATGGTAATATGCCCGACAACAAACAAGGCCAGTATTTTCTGGAAAGGGAGTTTGGTCAACGTCTTGTTGGCTTCGGTGTCTTCAAGGAGCAATTCTCCGTTCATTACACGCAGTGCCCGCTCTTCAATGCAGTTGATTACAAAGACAGAGCGATATTCGATGTCTTTATGAGTAAACATTTTCGGTTTCGGTTTTGTCGCACAAATTGCAGTATATACAATGAGCGCATTTGTTTATATTAGTATGTATAGGCTTTGTCGGATCAAATTGTTTGAAACGTGTAATAAAATCAACCAGTTCCTGTTTGCCATTCTCATCAGGCACATCTATCGGGTATTTTGTATTGGTCGAAATGGAATAAAACGACAAATGTTTCACCTCGTAACCCATCTCTGTCATACAATAATATTGTGCCCAAAGCTGGTAAATCTGCCCCTGGTATATGGTGTGCAACAGGTATTTACGTTCGATGAGCGCTTTTTCATTGCCTTTGTAAAGGTCTATTTTGCCTATAATACCCAGCTCGTTGCTATATACCGACAGGGCGGTTATTTCGTCTTTGCGGGTACTGTATTTCTTCTCGTCAATAGCCTCATGCGCCGCTTTGCCTTGTGTTTGCGGTGTGGCGTGTACCAAATCCTCGTCACCACCCATATACACGTTGTGCAGGTATATAGAATACGGGCAAAATATGAAATCGTTCAGGGTCGATATGGCTATATAATCCTGCATTCCTGTTATTTTAACGAATCAACATCCCAATGTTGAACATTATTTTGTATGTAACGCCTGATACGCCAATATTCATCATCATTACGCACAATATGGTCGTGAAACCGCGCCTGCCATTCAAACGCCATGCCCCGTTCGCGTGCATATTTGGTTACCCCTATTTTGAACCCACGTACAATGGACGCCACGTTTTGCGATTGTGGACCAAAATGGTTGCACGGGGCGTTGACGGGCGGCGGTGTTTTTTTTTGTTGGGACGCAATATTTTGCGTCCGTTCCAATGGTTGCGTTTGTAGGGACGCAAAATTTTGCGTCCCTACGGTTGCGACCATATCATCGTCCGTCGTCGTTTTAACGATATCGCAAACGTTTTTAAAACGTTCGTTACCACCGACCCGTTTGATGGTAAACAACAAATGCACGTGGTTGGGCATAATAACAAATTCGTCCACCGTTACAAACGGAAAATGCAGGGGTATATCCATGGCACATTGGTGTGCCTGCCTGCCCAGGTCGGTCATTTCCATTGTTTGCACCCCATTACCATTGGCAACAATATGGCCAAAACAATGCACCCTGCCATGCGTGCAAATGGTAATAAAATACGACCCGTTGGAGGCATAATCCCAACCGGGGCAACGTGCCGAGGCGCTGCGGTATTTGTTCTGGTATTTATCGGAAGGCATAGGATGAGCGGGTTATTGGGTTTTAATGTTTGGTTATAACGGCGCAAAATTTTGCGCCGTTACCTTGATAATTGTACCATTGGTATTATTGGATATATTGTAGCCATTCTTTATTACTAATAGCCAGTTTTACCTTTTTTATATCAGGAGCTTGCTTGATTTGCTCAACCACCCACATTCCTTTGCGGGCTATGTTATAAGCCCCGTTGGCATCGGCATCTTTGGGCAGTTTATCGCCCGCGTGACGGCTATCAAAGAAAACACCATTATTATCAGCAACAGGCGAAATCAAATAGTCAACATCAGTACCTGTAATGCTGTTGCGCATTTGTAAGGTTAGCCTGAACAACTGCAACAAGCCCTCCGGTTCGTTTTTATGTTCCTTGCCATCGTTGTAAAAAAACGTTTTGTCGGTCCTGCTAACAATGGCTTCTTTCAAGCCCGATGACTTGTAATCGATGTTGTAATGGTTGAAAAAGTTGATAAACTCTTGTGTAAGCTGCACCTCTTTGCTGTCCCACTGGCTGTTTTTATCGGGGTTACGGAAGGTAACAATACGGCTGCCATAGGTACAGATAACCCAGTTTTGCCTTGTACCTTCGGCTTTGCCACTGAACCGGGTATAATCATTGACTACAAACTCGAAGTAGCCCTTCTCGGCATTATAGCGTATGGTATCGAATTTGGAAAAAAACGCTTGCGCACTTTTCACATTATCGTACCGGGTATCAAACAGGTTGACAAATCCTGTTACCGGATCCATCTTGCTGGTGTTCCATGCCGGCACGTAGAAAAGAAAACCGCTTTGCTTGCCCATGGTTTTGAAACTCTCGAATTTGTTGGTCAACTGAAGGGCATTGAGCGTACCACCAACTTCTGTTGGTGCCTTCTTTTTGTCAACTAAGTAATTGAGCTTGTCAATGAGCATTTTTTCAAATTTTTGATAGACCGATTTTTCTACTTTCTGCCTGCCACGTATAAAGCCCAGGTTCAAATCTTCCAATACCACAATGGCATTGTATTGTACCATGAGTTCGGCTATTTTATGCACCACCTGGCTGATGTAGCCTTCCTTCAGCTCCTTAATGGTTTCAATGGTTTTCCAGCTTTCGCGCTCTTCAAGCCTTGCTTTTTCACGTTTGTCGAGCAAATCGTGATAATTAGTCCGGTATGTGTTGCCTTTGTATTCGTTTACAATCTCGTTGAGCGAAAACTGTTTAACAATCTCACCTTTGGGGTTTATCAATGTTAAATACAACAAATGGCGCTCGCCACGGTCTATGCCAATAATGTGAATGTCGTCGCTGTTGTCTTTGATAAACTGGTTGACCCGCGCATTGATATTGTTCAGCCCAATGCCTTTAAAGTTCATGGTTATGGGCACATGAAACTGGAATTTGTCGATCGTGTAGCGTTTGTCCTTAACAATATCGTACTCAAAAATGCTTTGCTTCTTTTGGTTCAGCTCATTTTTGTTATCGAGGGCCTGTTTGGCTGGGTGTATGGTGGTATGCTCGGCATTGATGCTCGATTTGCGAAAAAACACCTCGGCCTGCCCATTGAGCTTATAAACCACGTTTTTAAGATTTTCGGGGTCGAAAAGCATTTTCCAATAAAGCGTGTGCATGTTGGGTGTGCCTTTGCTGTGCGGCGAAAAATCTTTGTTGTAAATCTTGAAAAGATACAGCTTGCTTTCTTCTACTAATTGGTTGATGTAGTTTTCTGATACATTAATAAAGTATAATTTATATGCTTCTTCAGTAACATGAGTTGTAAAATCTTGCCATGTATTGTATTTATCCCTAAAATTAAAAGGTATTCCAAGATAATTACTGACAGCACTTTTGTAATACTCAATATATTTGCCTAAATCTCTTTCATCAAATACTTTTACCTCTGCTTTGGGCTTATCTTGCACATAGCTTTGTTTCTTCTTAATTTCAAATATCTCAGGTATATATTTTTTCTTTAATTCATCCAAATTTTTTGTGAACCTTTTGACACCATTTTCAGTAATGATAAGGTTTTGTATATCCATTTCTGCTTTGTACTGCTTATATACAAGTTTTTCAAAGCAAGTGCCATCATCAGGCAATTTACCTTTGAAAATGGTGTTGAACTTTTTGTCCATAATTGCCAGATAGTACAGCCCGTCTTTACGTAGGATAACGCTGGTATTGTCGGCTTCCTTGTTCACGTCCCAACCATCGAGCAGGGTAGAGTTTTCGAAGTTGAGCTTTATTTTTTCTTCCGAATACGGCTTTTTGGTCATGTAATTACGTACCTTGTTGTACAGCGGGGTGATTTGGTCGAGCGTTTTCCATAGCTCAGTAAATTCGCCATAAAATTTTTCGTCTTTATCGGCCTCGTTGCCCTTGCCCAGCAGGGGCTTTACAAACCATTGCACGGCCTTGATGCTGTCGAGCAATAGTTTTAGTTTTTCTACGGCCACTGGGTCTTGTGCCAAGCTACTCCCCTGGTAACTTATCTTTAAAAGGTCCTCGGCCTTTTTATAGTTATCTGCAATTATCTCGAACAGGCTTTTGGTTTCTTTGTCCTCTTTGTTCTCTTTTTCTTCTTTTCCAAGAGCGGCAAAGTAACCATCCACTTTCTTGTCGTACCCTTCGCCAAGCAATGCAAGGCACTCGTTTATAAACCCTATGGAAATACTATCGAAATCTTTGAAATACTTTTCTTTACGTTCCTGGTATTTTTCCTGGCTTTCTTTGTTTTTTTGTGGAAAATCGTTTTCGTACCTTTTCTCGATAGCTTTTTGTATAACGCCCCAATGGCCAAACATCTTTTGCGAAATATCAGTAAGGCCGGTATCGTTGCGCAGGTATATTTTGTGCAGGTCAAAATCCTTTAGCAGCTGTAAAAGTTCAATTAACGAATGTTCGCCTTCTTTTTGTTTGTAAAACACGTGTTCATGAATTTCACGATAACATTTTTCGATACTTTCGAGAACTTCTTTGTCTGTTTTAAAATCTTCGGGCAACCACGAAATGGCATTGCGGTCGCTCAAAATTTGCTTATACAGCGGCTTTAACTTAGGCAAACGCTTTGTTTTGTCGGTTTGCTGTTGGTTGTACAGGTTGATGTACTCGTTAAGGCCTTTTATTTTAGTACCGTTGTCAAGTGTTTTGCCACCAATAACAGCATTATAAACGTCAATTTGCGTTTGGGTAAGAAAATCGGAATAGGCCGAAAGGGTAAAAATATCATCAATAGTTTTTACATTCAGGTAAGCCTCTAAATCTTTGTACAATTGTGGTAAATTTTCAGCAACAGCAGTTGTTTTAGCTTTTTCAAAGGAATTAATATTGTCAATAAATTTTGGCAGGTTGTCATGGACTAAGCGGTATGCAATGGCTGTTGATTTTTCCTCGGCCGAATACATATTCTTCCTGTTTTCGTGAAACCCCGTAAAATAGGTGGTAAAATTTTCAAACTCAGACACAAGTTGCCAATCTTTTTCATCTTTCACAAAGGTTTTAAGGTCTTCCTTTATCAGCTCTTTAGCAAATAGCCTCTTGAACTGGTCTTTAAAAGCACTGTCTTTTTCGAACCGCTCAGCAATTTGTTTTCGGAGTTTTGCCTGAACATCTTCAAACTTCTTCTTTAAGTTATCATCTCTTTGTTTCTGCATGTAGAGAGAATAATACTCCTCTAAAGAATCATTTTTGTTTTCACTGGCATACTTCAATTTAAACCCCGTCAAAGCTTTTTCAATAAAAGCCTTGTGATAATCATCTATAATTTTTTTCACTTCCTGGTAACTTTCAGCCCGATGTTCATCTTGGATTAAAAATCCATTCTTTTCAATGTGTTCCAAAGTTTTTCCTTGTGGCACCAACTCAAACCTCAAAGTCTTCGACAACGAATAAAGTCCTGTAAATTCTGATAAATCTTTTTTCATCATAATAAAATTTAATTTTTAAAGGAATGATGGAACTCCCATGTTGACAATTTTATTTCTGTCGTGTTTGCGTTCGCAAGAACATGGGTGTTTCATAGGTTTAATATTTAAATTATTTGTAAATGTCATTTCTACGTTCAACATTAAATTATACTACACACCATAATAATTCTACAAGTTACAAAATATTACAACATTCATTTTCTTCAAAAAACGCTTTGCATCTTGAAGATGCAAAGCGTTTAAGCGTTTACCCGTTCTTTTTCAAATACACCACTACGCCTACCTGGTTTTCGGGGTGGTCGGTGGCATTGATGCGCTGGATGCGGGTTTCGAATATTTCGGCATAGCCCTGTTCGAGGAGCTTGCTTATGGGGCTGTTTTCGCCACGCGGTACAAAACCCAGCTTATGCTCTCCAAAGTAAAGCGCCACTGCCTTTGGGTCGTATCTGTTGTCAGGCTCGGCCACCAGACGTAATTCTGTGCCTATTTTTAACTCATTGAATACTATGGGGCCATCGTAATAGGTAAACCCTGCAATGTTGAAATGTGTCAAATGTCTGCGTTCCATTGTTTTATAGTTTTAATCTGGAACAAAACTATTGTACCCAAGCGTCAGTTTCTGTCGTTATATTTAATCAGGTAATTTATTTTTTCATGGATAAATGCTTTTAGTTTTTCATCGCCAAGTATTTGTATATCAGTGTATAAACCAAGGATAAAACGCCCCACGCCTTCGTAGCTGCACACCGGGGCCGAAAATATAAAGCTGTTGTGGTTTTGGCAATTGACATATTGCTCGGCCAGCGGATACTCCTCCACCAGCAGGTTGTAGGCACGTATGTTGAGTTTCAGCTCGGCTTTGCCAATATAGTCGTGCCCTGAAATACGAAAAACATCTATCTGCGGCAACTGGTGCAGCTTTTCGTTTTGCCAGTTGTTGGCAAGCACTTCTACCTCGCCTATTCGCGACACTTTAAACAGCTTTGAGCTTTTCGAAGCTGGCTCAAAACACCATACCTGCTGATAATTGGTGGTAAAGCTATACGGCTCCACCTGTCGGTCCTCTACGGTGTTGCTGTTGGACGAGCGATAGTTTTTCAGCACCGCGCAACGCTTATCCTCAATGGCCTCAATGAGGGCATGTACATTCTCGCCCTGCCCGGGCTTGACTATCACATCGGCCAGCCACGGGTAATGGTAGATGTTGTAAAGCTTGGCCTTGAGGTTTTGCTTGAGGGTACTGCCATCGTCAATACCATCAATGGCTTTGTGCAAGATGTAGGCCTCTTCCTCTGTAAAATGCACAAGGTCGCTGAGTTTCTTCATACGCCCGTCGTTGGGATTGAGGTATGGTATGCCGCGCGAATGATATTCAACAATAAAGCCTGCGGCACGAAAGGTATCAATATAACGCTGAACATTCCTGACTTTTGTGTCCAATATTTCAGCAAGTTCATTAGTATTTCGCCTGTTGCCAATAAGCAAAGGCAATAAACGCAAAGCACGTTCTATCCTGGGTTGGTCCATAATAAATGAGTTTTGATAATTATAACGATTAAAAGTATAAACAAAATCTTATACTTGTTAGAAAATTCTGAAAAAACTAACACAGTTGAAATTTAAATCCAAAAGATCCGCAAAAAAAACTACCTTTACCAATAATCCGGCACGAAGATACTATTGCACGTAATCCACTATCAGCAATAGATTACAAAGTTTTTCATCTGTTAACTCCAGCGAATAGAAGCATTGCATCGTTTTTTATAATTAATAAATAAAAATTCAACGTCGTTTAGTAAGTATTAAAAAAAAACGATAACAGGTCTGAAAGACGCTGTCGGGTTAGTTTCACTTCTGACCTGACAGCATTCGTAGAACTTGTTAGAGTCTTAACTAAACGACATTGAATAAAAATGAGTATTAAATGTTTGAAAAGAAAACAACGTTTAAATCACCCGATCTCGGGGAATTGCAGGAAGTAAAAATCGATTTCAAAACAAAAATTTATATTCCTTTGGGTAAAAATCCTGAAGAAGCCAAAAGGCGGATTTTAGAAAGAGAAGCTGAAAAGTCAGATTCAATAGCTTTTCGCAAAAAGCCTGTAACTGCATAAAGTTTAACATTATTGAAATGTAAAGCGTAGTTTTTTGAAGCAAACAACTGCGCTTTTTGCTTTTATCAGGCTACATATCTCTAAAAATCCAAATATTCTTTATAATTTTTAGCTGTAACACCTGTAATTACTTCTTGCGTATCACCCTGATAAACAATATTTTTTTCAATAAAAGGCAAAGATAGTTTTTCAATAGTTTTATGAAAAACAGGCTTATATGTTACAGATGCTTTTATTTCAACACAACTAACCTTCTGTCCATCTTCAACAATCAGGTCAATTTCATCTCCATGACTTGTACGCAAATACCAAAGATTTGCAGTATCGCCATTATGGTATATATTTTTCAGTGTTTCAGAAATAATCAGATTTTCAAAAAGAGCCCCATAAAGTACGCCGTCCTGCCATTGCTCCATAGTTTTAATTCCGGTTAAAAAAGCCAGCAACCCATTATCATAAAAATAGACTTTGGGAGTTTTTACCAACCGCTTACCAATATTGGCATAGAAAGGTTTCAGAAGAAAAATTATAAATGAAGCTTCTAATACCGATACCCACTTTGAAAGGGTTGACACTGTAATACCAGTTTCTTTAGCAATATCAGACAAGTTAAGTTGTTGTCCAACACGTGCTGCCAACAGTTTTAGCATCAGAGTAAATGCATTAATATCAACAATATTGAGCATTTGCCTAAGATCTTTTTGAACATAGGTATTGACATATGCATTAAAAAAGTTGTGAGTCTGCTTAAATGACCCAGACAACAACTCGGGAAAACCGCCATTAATAACAAATGTTTCCTGTAACGATTTTGGTCCTTCCTTATACTGCATTGGCAAGAGAGAGATTAGCCCAATACGCCCAGCCAGACTCTCACTAATATTTTTGGATAATAAAAATTGCCCTGAGCCTGTCAATACAAATTGTCCCCTTTCCTCAGGATTATTATCAACAATTTCTTTGATTCGTTGGAAGATATCTGGCATTTGTTGCACTTCATCAAAAATAACATGCTGGTTGTATTTTCTCATAAAAGCAACAGGATCCGTATAATATAAATTTCGAAGCTCAATATTATCAAAATTCACATATACATAACGATCTCCAAGCAATTGCTTTACCAAGGTTGATTTTCCAGATTGTCGGGGGCCCATTACCCCAACCACCCTGAATTGCGAAATATATTCGCCCAAAAGTCTTTCTGCAAGCCTGTTATAATACATTTTGTACAATTTTATAATGCAATTATAAATTTACACAAATATATAATAAAATATTTAAAATCATTGTTATCTATAAAAATCATGAATCAAAAAATCCATTAATCTATTCATCAAAAACATGCCATTGCTTCAAGAATATTGAATACTTTTGCACGCTTTTTAAAAATTATATATAATAAATGATTACAGTTACCAACCTTGGCATTCAGTTCGGAAAAAGGGTTTTGTTCCAAGATGTGAACATGAAATTCACTCCCGGCAATTGCTACGGTATTATTGGCGCTAATGGTGCCGGAAAGTCCACCTTCCTGAAAATGTTGTATGGCGATGTGGAGAATATGCGTGGTTCAGTGACATTAGGCCCTGGCGAACGCTTGTCGGTACTAAAGCAGAACCACTTTGAATTTGACGAATGCACTGTTATCAACACCGTATTGATGGGGCACTCTGAACTTTGGGGCATTATGCAGGAAAAGGAGACCCTTTATGCCAAAGCTGATTTTTCGGAAGCTGATGGCATAAGGGCTTCAGAACTTGAAGAACGTTTTAACGAAATAGATGGCTGGAATGCCGAAAACGAAGCCGCCAGTTTGCTTAGTGGCCTTGGTGTTAAAGAATACCTGCATAGCAAACTGATGAAAGACCTTGAAGGCAAAGACAAGGTGAAAGTATTGCTGGCTCAGGCACTGTTTGGCAAACCCGACAACCTGCTGCTCGACGAGCCTACCAACGACCTCGACATAGACACCGTCACCTGGCTGGAAAACTACCTTTCAAACTTTGAAAATACTGTGTTGGTGGTATCGCACGACAGACACTTTCTCGATGCTATTTGCACTCATACTGTAGATATTGATTACAACAAGGTTCAGCTCTTTGCTGGCAACTACAGCTTCTGGTACGAATCGAGCCAGCTGGCATTGCGCCAACAGCTTGCCCAAAACAAGAAAGCCGAAGAGAAAAAGAAAGAGCTACAAGAGTTTATCCAACGCTTTAGTGCCAATGTGGCCAAGTCAAAGCAGACTACCAGCCGCAAAAAAATGATTGAAAAGCTAAACATTGAAGAAATCAAACCTTCAACCCGCAAATACCCGGGTATCATCTTTACCCCTGGCCGTGAACCCGGCAACAGTATCCTTGAAGTAAAAGGCTTAACCAAAAGTATTGATGGTACTGTACTTTTCAAAGACCTTACTTTCACAGTCAATAAAAACGACAAAATAACCTTTCTTTCAAAAGATACCCGCGCCATTACTGCACTGTTTGAAATACTGAAAGGCCACGACAAACCTGATAGCGGCACTTTCCAATGGGGGCAAACCATCGTGAAGGCATACCTGCCACTCGATAATGCCAAATTCTTTGAAAAAGACATCAACCTCATCGACTGGCTAGCCCAGTTTTCGGAAGACACCAGCGAGCTATACCTCAGGGGGTACCTTGGCAAGATGCTTTTCTCGGGCGAAGAAATTTACAAAAAAGCTAACGTCTTATCGGGAGGGGAAAAAGTACGCTGCATGATTGCCCGCATGATGATACGCAATGCCAATGTAATGCTGCTCGACTCGCCTACCAACCACCTCGACCTTGAGTCGATACAGGCTTTTAACAATGCTCTTACAAAATTCAAAGGCAACATCCTGATGACCTCGCACGACCACGAGTTTATCCAGACAGTTTGTAACCGCTTTATCGAGTTTTCGCCCAAAGGCATGATTGACAAAGAAATGGACTTTGACGACTACCTCTCAGACGAACGGATAAAGGAATTGAGAGAGAAACTTCACTAAAATGAAATAGAATTAGGCTTTTCATAATATTATAAACGCAGAGAACCGCAAAGTTGAATGATCTTCTTTGCGGTTCTCTGCGTTAAAATACTTTATCAGATATTAGAAAAAGGCTTACGTATTTGTCATTTACAGACATTCTTTACTTTTGCCTTGAAGCAAAAGTAACAAAAATTCAAGGCTTGCCGTAAATTGGCTAAAAAAAGCTTTATCGACGGCTCCGGGCAACAACTCGCTTCGCTCAAACAGTTGCCCTCACTTCGCCAATAAAGCTTTTTTCTTAACGCCATTTACGTCAGGCCATAAACAGAAAAGCTCAATGAAACAGGCGAAGCCTTAAAAGAAAAATTCCTTTTCATCGCCTTTTTGTTCGATTTCGGCCGAGAAGCCTAACATTCCTGTGGTTTGCATATTGCAACATTACTTGGCTTCGAGGGTGAAAGAGTTAAGGCGAAAAGAGTTTTTGAACAACTTTTTTCGATAAAAAAATTGCATAGAGACATAATTTATTGCTATTCAATACTTTTTAAACAATAATTGACAATGTTATTCTTTCGTCGAATTGACGTTAATTAAACCCCAAACTCCTTAATAACCTTGAACACTCCGTTGATGAACATCTGAACTGCAATAACAGTAAGGATTAAACCCATTATTCTTGATACAACCTTAATAAGAGAAGGGCTTAGCTTATCTGCAATCTTTTTACTTATAATAAACATAAAGAAAGTAATGGTACAAACAACAGCAAAAACAAGTATTACAAGCAATGTTATTAAAAAGCTATTTCCTTCGCCAACAAAGTTCATGGCAGAAGATATCGTCCCAGGCCCGGCCAGCAATGGTATCCCCAAAGGTGAAATAGCCATATCGTTTAATTTTGCTGTATCATTCTCCATTTTTGTTTGGTGTGCACCGGCAGCTTTACCTTGTAAGAGGTCATAACCAATAAAAAAAACAATAATGCCTCCAGCTATCTGAAAGGCAGGCAAGGTAATGCCAAACATTCTGAATATCACGTGCCCAAACAAACAAAACGTGGTAATGATAATAAAAGCTACAAAAACAGCCCTGAATGCAAACTTTTTAATCACTTTGTCTTCTGATTCGCCAACCATGGAAATAAAAACCGGAGTATTTCCAATAGGGTTCAGTATAGCAAAGAAACCTAAAAATACTGTTGTCAGAAATAGGCTTAAATCGTGCATAGCAATAAGGTTTTAGAAATGCAAAGTTAATTAAGAGAAGCTACTCCTTCCAACAAAAATCATTTACTATTAAGCTCTACTTTAACATGCCCCCAATTTTCGCCCCGCTTAATACGTGTAACCTGCATTTCGCTAATACAAAACATTTTAGCTATGTCAACATTCTGTACACCCCTTTGGAGCATCTTCTTAATAGCAATAACATCCCGCACCTTCAATTTGCTGTACGTTATTTGTCTAACCCTCGCCTCAGGCGGAATTTTTGCTTTCAACTGTCTGTGGTGCTCATCCAACTGTTCTTTTGTCATCCAGACCAGGTTCGAGATATGGTTATTCTTCAGGTTGCCGTCCAAATGAGTTACAAACGTATGTTCTTCAGATGGTTTTGTCAGCCAAACCTCTGCCAACAATTTGTGCAAATAAAGTCTTTGTTTTTTTTCCCCTTTAAACTGAATTTCAACAAGTTTAAAACCATTCGTTTCTCCACCTTTAAGAATTGCCCCTTCTTTTTTATAAACAAATGATTTTAGCCTGCCATAATTACTTAAAAAATAGCGGCCATTAGACCCGGGTACTTCTTTCCAAATCTCATCCTCAATTTTTCTGAGCTTTCTTTGAGTATTCAACATTTTTTTAAATTATGTAAAAGTACTAAAGATGAAATACAAATGATAAATTACCAGGATTTTAAATAAGCCATACTCTTTTCTTCATAAAAAAAGCCAGCTTTTTCCACTGGCTTCTATTGGCGGAGAAAGAGGGATTCGAACCCCCGGTCCGAGTAAACGAACAACGGTTTTCAAGACCGCCGCATTAGACCACTCTGCCATTTCTCCGGGGGCAAAAGTAGTATTTTTTGTTTATTTGCCAAAGAATCCGGTAAAATTTTCTAAAAATTTTAATTCACTAAATATCAATACTTTGAACTCTAAAAAATATTACTTCATTTTATTTAAGTCAAAAAATAACCAAACATCAACAAAAAACCTGTCAGGTTTTTACACCAAGACAGGTTTTCCAAAATGTTTTTAGACTTTTTGTTTTTTTAACTTCCAGTCAAAACTCATTATTAACTTAAAATCACTCTACACTTATCTTATTAGTAAATAAAATGTTTTCAGCAGATGTACCCACCTCAATCAGATATTCTCCTGGCTCTAGCGTCCAACTACCTTTTTTCTCATCATAAAATGAAAGATTTTGGGCAGCTACACTAAGTTCAACCGTACTGGTCTGGCCAGGTTCGAGGGCTACTTTCTTAAAAGCCCTGAGTTCGCGCAACGGACGATCAACCACAGACTTTGGCTTTCTGACATATAACTGAAGCACTTCCGATCCTTTAACTTTACCTGTGTTGGTAATATTGGCCTTTATGGTAAAAGTTTCATTGGCTTTTACTTTCTGTATACCAGAAGTGGCAGGTTTTATATCAAAAGTTGTATATGACAGGCCATACCCGAAAGGAAACAAAGGCTTAATCTTTTGGGTCAGGTACCATCGGTAACCTACGTATATCCCCTCTTTGTATTCCTGGTTGATACTATCGCCCGGATATGATATAGCCCCATTGCGTATAGCAGGACAGTCTTCCAGCTTAACCGGAAATGTAAATGGCAGCTTACCTGAAGGGTTTACATCACCCGAAATAACATCAGCTATTACATTTCCAGCCTCACTGCCTATGTACCATGCCTGAACAATAGCCGGGACCTTATTTATCCAGGGCATGCTTACTGCATTACCTGTAAGCAATACCATTAACATATTCGGATTAACTTTCAGAATTTCGTTTATCAGTGAATCCTGGTTATATGGAAGATCCATCGACTTGCGGTCGCCACCTTCGCTGTCCTGGAAAAAGTTTTTATTCAGCCCTCCAACAAAAATAACCAAATCAGCTTTCGAGGCAGCTTCAATAGCAGCTTTTGCAAGCGAATCAGCATTAAATTTAAGCTCAGGCTTTTTCCCCCAGGCAAATGTCGGGCTTTCGTATCCTCTTGAGTAGGTAATAGCAGCATTTTTAAACCTTTTCTGTATGCCATCTAAAGGAGAAACTTCATATAAAGCCTTAAGCTCAGATGAACCTCCGCCAGGTGTCATAGGTTTGACAGCATTTTCGCCAATAACAGCTATTTTTATTGTTTTTGAAGCATCTAAAGGAAGCATTTGATTATTGTTTTTGAGCAATACAATTCCTTCTCTTGCTATGTTACGTGCTATTATTGAATGTTCTCCTCCAATTTTGCCAATAGGCCTGTCGGTTCGCATGTTTGTTTTCAGGCAAAGCCTCAAAATCCTTCTGACCTTATCGTTCAGCACATCTTCAGAAACTTCTCCCTTTAGTAAAGCTTGTTCAAAGGGTTTTGCAAGATAATATTCGCTAAAATCAAAGATGGTATCCCAACGTTTGCCCCAAGTCCCCATTTCAATATCGAGGCCATTGTTTGCAGCTTCAAGCGTATTGTGGGTAGCGTTCCAGTCTGACATAACAACTCCTTTGTAACCCCAGTCTTTTTTGAGTACTTTGTTAAGCAAAAAGTCGTTATGGCTACAATGCTGCGAATTGTATTTATTATAAGCTCCCATTAGGGTCCATGCATCGCCTTCCTGACATGCAGCCTTGAACGCCGGAAGATAAATCTCGTACAAAGCCCTGTCACTAACCTTTACATTGATATGGCCACGCCATCTTTCTTGGTTATTAAGGGCAAAATGCTTAATACAAGCTGCAACCCCAATAGATTGAACTCCCTTAATATAAGGAACTGCCATTTGGGCTGCCAACAATGGGTCTTCACCCATATATTCAAAATTGCGGCCATTTAACGGATGACGGTAAATGTTGACTCCCGGGGCAAGAATAATATCTTTATTTCTGAAACGCGCTTCTTCGCCTAAGGCAACACCATATTCATAAGCCATTTGCGGGTTAAACGTAGCAGCCAGACAGGTAAGCGCCGGAAAAGCAATAACAGAGTCGTTTGTCCACTTAGCATAGTCCCACGTAGCCCAACTTATCTCAGCCCTAACCCCATGAGGGCCGTCAGACATCTTCAAATCTGGAATCCCCAAACGAGGAACACCACGAGAACTGAATTTACTGTTAGCATGACACATCCTGACTTTCTCGTCAAGAGTCATCTGCTTTATCAGTACATCTATTTTCTTTTCGATGATGCTGTCAGCTTCTTGTGCATTGACAAAATAAAATGACAACAAAAAAGCAAGTTGTAGTAATATTAACCGTTTCATTAGTTGTATTTATTTAGATTCAAAAATCAAAAGTCAAGAACCAAAAAATATTCTTCACCCTATTTCAAATGCAAATAAATATCAAATCAATGACCCAAACAGTTAATGAATAGTTAACGGCATTAGTAAATGATAAAATTCAGTCAAATTACCAATAAAAACAGAGTATTCAAACATATCAAAATAACCCTTAGCGTATTTTAGACGCAACCAACGTTGCCCTAAATTGCTAAGCTCTAATCATTTCTATATAATATCGCCGTATGCAGCTAAATAAATAACTCGCAGACTTCCTTTACCTTCTTTCTCTTCCTCAATCTTCCTTTATCTTCCTCAATCTTCTTCAATCTTCCTCAATCTTCTCTTCTCCGCTTCCTCCATAATAGCCGCAGTAGCCGAAGCCCCGCACCTGTCGCAACCTGCCTCACGAACTGCAATCAGTTGTTCCAGTGTCCGCACTCCACCGGCAGCTTTTACTTTTACTTCCGCACCGCAATGATGGCGCATCAGCTTTATATTGCTAATAGTAGCCCCCTGATAGTCGTACTTCCCGTCAGCACCCTTTACAAAACCATAACCGGTAGATGTTTTCACAAAATCAGCTTTTACCTTGGTACATATTTGACAAAGCTTAATAATATCAGCTTCTTTCGTTACAAAATCTGTTTCAAATATCACTTTTACAATAGCTCCATGCTTATGACATGTTTTTGTAACAGCATCAATTTCTTTTTCTACATAATCCCAATCGCCTTGTAAAGCCTTTCCAATGTTTATCACCATATCAACCTCTACAGCACCATTTTTACAAGCTTCTTCAGTTTCAAACACTTTAGATGCAATGGTTGAATTGCCAGCCGGAAAACCAATTACACACCCTACCAATACATCTGAGCCTTTCAACAATTCTTTTGCCATTGGCACCATATAGGGTTTCACACATACAGATGCAACATTGTATTTTACAGCAACGGCACATTCTTTTTTCAAATCTGCATCGGTAAGCATTGGATGCAGGATAGAATGATCAATCATCTTAGCTAATTGAGTTATTGAAGTCTTCATTTTTATATTTTTATTGATATGCAAAAAAAGTACATTTGTGCCATATAAACGTTGCAATGTTGTTTTTATGATAAAAATCCTGTTGATAATTGGCACAGGCAGTTTTATTGGAGGTATCATGCGCTTTTTAGCATCACGTTACATCCAAAACGCTATTATTTCAGCGTTTCCATGGGGAACTTTTTTAGTCAACGTTGTTGGTTGTTTTCTCATTGGTCTTTTTTACGGACTATCTGAAAAAAACAATATAGCCAGTACTGAGCTGCGAATGTTCCTTACTGTAGGTTTTTGTGGTGGATTTACCACGTTCTCTACTTTTGCCAATGAAAACCTTGCCTTATTGCGCAATGGCGAGTTTTTCTATTTCGCGTTGTACGCCGGGTTGAGCGTTTTTATTGGCTTACTGTTTACATATATGGGCAATATGACTACTAAACTCTTTTAACTATGAACACAGCTGGCGAAGCAAAGGTTTTGCGTATATACATCAGCAACACCGATAAATTCAAACATGCTCCTTTATACGAAATGATAGTGTTTGCAGCAAAGCGATATGGGCTGGCAGGGGCAACAGTAACCAAGGGTATTATGGGTTTTGGCTCTTCGAGCGCGATACATTACATTAAGTTTTGGGAGTTTACCGAAAAAATCCCCGTAGTGGTCGAAATTATTGATGAAGCTAAAAAAATAGATAGTTTTATTAAAACAATAACGCCGTGGTTCGAACTAATAAGTTATGGATGCCTTATCACTGTTGAAAAAGCAAACATCGTTCTTTATAAAACAGGTAAAAGAAAAAAGATTTCAATTATATAAATTATGGAGAAAAATAAGACTATTGGCCTTGTGGCACACGACAACATGAAGCACAACCTGATTGAATGGGTCGAATACAACTGGGAAACATTGAAAAACCATCGACTGGTATGCACCGGGACTACAGGGCGTTTGGTTGAAGAAGCTATCACGAAAAAAATGGAGCATTCCAAGTCAGGCGTTGAAAATATTCACATACTTAAACTTAAATCGGGGCCCCTGGGAGGTGACCAGCAATTGGGCGCTATGATTTCAGAAGGAAATATTGATATCCTTATTTTCTTTTGGGACCCAATGCTTCCACAGCCTCACGAAGTGGATGTCAAGGCTTTGCTTCGCATTTGCGTAGTTTACAATGTTCCTTCTGCCAGCAACAGGGCTACAGCAGATTTTCTTATTTCATCACCCTTGTTCAACGGCTATTATAGCCCCAAAAGGATTGATTACAGCAGCTATACCAACAGGAAAATTTAGCATAAGGCCTTTCTGGGAAGCAACTTATCAGGTATTATATGTTGTTTCTCAAGATAAAGATATCAAACCTCCCTATTGAAAAGGTTTAATAAAAGCTAAAAAGAATTTTTAAAAATTACTTGCTTTTTAAAAATATATTTTCGTCTTTTGTAAAAAAGAAATAAGAAAGTGAAAATACAAATGAACATATTTTGGTGGTGGCGCAATTCTTTCATTTACCGTGAGAGGAATTAGGCCATTGTACCATTTAATGATATAGCAAAAGGCTTACCAATCACGGTAAGCCTTTTTTGTTTTAAAATTTTAAAACCTTGAAAATTAAAAGATATGAAATTCAAAATTGAAGTAGTAACCCGTCAAATACTTGCCGACACCATTACCCCGGTGAGTGTTTACCTCAAACTGCGCGATGTGTTTCCATACACCATCTTGCTCGAAAGCTCTGACTATCACGGAAGCAAAGGAAGCTGGTCATTCATTTGCTGCAAGCCTATAGCCACCTTTAAAGTTGAAAAAGGCAAGATTTATGAGCGCTTCCCTAACCAAACATCTTCAGTTTCTCACATTAATGACGAATTTAGCGTTGCAGATCGTCTAAACGCATTCCGCAATGCCTTTGATTGCCAATCAAAACAAGATGTACCCATTAATGGTATCTTCGGATATGCCGCTTATGATGCCATTGAGTATTTTGAAAACATAAAACTCAACACCAGTATTAGCGAAGACCGCGAAATCCCTGAGATATTTTATAGCTTTTATCAGTATATCATTGCCATCAACCAGTTTCACAACAAACTGTATATTATCGAGAACCTGATGCAGGGCGAAAAAGACAGTACAGACCGCATTGAGGGACTTTTGCAAAACCGCAGCTATGCCATGTACCCTTTTAAATCTGCCAACAACGAAACGTCAAATAAAACGGATGAAGAATATATGAACATGGTAACGCTTGGAAAACAAAGCTGTCAGCGTGGCGATGTATTTCAGATAGTGCTTTCCAGAAGGTTTACACAAACTTTTACAGGTGACGAATTCAATGTTTACAGGGCATTACGCTCAATCAACCCTTCACCTTACCTGTTTTACTTCGACTATGGCAGTTTCAAAATATTTGGTTCATCTCCTGAGGCCGAAATTGAGATTAAAGGAGGTAAAGCTGCTATTCACCCTATCGCCGGCACATTCAAGCGTACTGGCAACGATGAACAAGATAAAATCCTGGCTGAGAAGCTTTCGCAGGACAAAAAAGAAAATGCCGAGCATGTTATGTTGGTTGACCTTGCCCGTAACGACCTAAGCCGCAACGCCAGTAATGTTACGGTAGAAACCTATCGCGAAATACAGTACTATTCGCATGTATTGCACATGGTTTCGGTGGTATCAGGCCAATTACCTGACAATTACAACCCCGTGCAAATCCTGGCCGATTCATTTCCTGCAGGAACATTATCCGGAGCTCCTAAATACAAGGCTATGACCCTTATTGACAAATACGAAGGTGACAGACGTGGATATTACGGAGGCTGCATTGGTTTTTTGGGCTTCAATGGCGACTGTAACCATGCCATCATGATCCGCTCTTTCCTAAGCAAGGACAACAGGCTATTTTACCAGGCAGGTGCAGGTATTGTTCTTGAGTCTAAAGAAGAAAGCGAGTTGGCTGAAGTAAATAACAAGCTGGCAGCCTTAAAGTCGGCCATAGTATTAGCAGAAAACCTTAAATAACTGATAACGATGAAAATTATAGTGTTAGATAACTACGATTCCTTTACATACAATCTTGTGCATTCTATTGAAAAGTTCGCTAACAGCAAGATTGATGTAGTGCGAAATGACAAAGTCGATGTAGAATACTTTGCAAAATATGATAAAATAGTGCTTTCGCCAGGCCCTGGTATCCCAGACGAAGCAGGCATACTTAAACCTGTAATAAAAAGATGGGCTGCGGAAAAGAGCATCCTTGGTGTTTGCCTTGGATTGCAGGCTATAGGCGAAGTATTTGGCGGAACACTTGAAAACCTTAATAAGGTATATCATGGCGTTGCATCAACTATTATACAAACAGTACCTGACGAAACTATATTCCATGGAATACCTGAAATATTTGAGGCTGGACGTTACCATTCATGGATTGTCAACAGGAATACATTGCCTGAAGAATTGGAAATCACAGCCATAGATAAACAGGGACAAATCATGGCTCTTCGCCATAAAAAACACGATGTACGAGGAGTCCAGTTTCACCCCGAAAGCGTCCTTACCCCAATGGGCGACAAAATGATTGAAAACTGGTTGAATAGTTAATTACGAATAACCAATTACGAATTACAAATTATTTTTTAATAGCGTTTAATATTCATTCCTTGGACAACTCTTTTATAAAGCAGGTATTTCCTATCTTTTATAAGGAGAGCTCGTCCCGCCTCAGGCGGGAGAGAGGAATAGTAAAAAGAAATATTATGAAAAATACATTAAACTACTTGTACTCGCATAAAACATTGACCCGTGAAGAGGCCAAGACTGTACTGACCAATATTGCTCAAGGTCAATACAACCATTCGCAGATAGCCTCATTTTTAAGTGTTTACATGATGCGAAACATTACTGTTGAAGAATTAGTAGGCTTCCGCGATGCATTACTTGAGCTATGCCTTGCTGTACCAATGGATGAATACAACACTATCGATTTATGCGGAACTGGCGGCGATGGTAAAAACACGTTTAACATTTCTACATTATCTTCGTTTGTGGTTGCCGGCGCAGGATACAAAGTAACAAAACACGGAAACATTGGTGTTTCATCAGGTTGTGGCTCATCAAATATCATGGAAAGCCTTGGCTATAAATTTTCTTCTGACCATGACAAACTTCGCCGCGAAATTGAAAAAACCGGCATTTGCTACTTACACGCACCATTGTTCAATCCGGCCATGAAAAACGTTGCTCCCGTGAGAAAAGACCTTGCCGTCCGTACGTTTTTCAATATGCTCGGGCCTATGATTAACCCTTCATTCCCTAAAAACCAGATTGTTGGCGTTTTCAGTCTCGAACTTGCCAGAATCTACACCTATATTTATCAACAAAGTGGCATAAACTTTTATATTTTGCACAGTTTAGATGGCTATGACGAAATTTCGCTCACCTCAGACTTTAAAGTTATTGGAAACGAAAAAGACCAGATACTTTCTCCCGAAAGCCTAAATTTGCCGCGTATTAATCCTGAAGACATTACCAGCGATAAATCTGTGGAAGAATCTGTAAAGCTTTTCTTAAATATTATCGAAGGAAAAGGCACTCCGGCGCAGAATAATGTTGTTGCTGTAAATAGCGGCCTTGCTATTCAATGTTTGAACAAAAATAAAAAATTGGAAGACTGTATTGAATTGGCCCGCGAAGTATTGATCTCTGGAAAAGCCAAACAAGTACTGAAACATCTGATTGAAATGCAGTAGAAGGCAAAAGGAGATAAGGAAAAAGTAAAAGAAGAATTAATAATAACAGGCACTTACTTGTAAAGGAGCAGCATTTCCCCTCCTTTATAAGGAGGGGCCAAGGGTGGTAAAATATATGACAATTCTTGATAAAATAATAGAGACTAAAAAGCAAGAAGTAGCTGAAAACAAAGCAAAAACGCCTGTTTCAAAACTCGAAAGAAGCCAATACTTCGAACGTAAATGTATTTCCTTTCGGAAAAACATTGAAATGCAAGGCACATCAGGCATTATTGCCGAATATAAACGCCAATCGCCATCTAAAGGGATAATTAACAACAATGTACCAGTAAAAGAAGTTGCTGAAGGTTATTTCAAAGCAGGAGCTTCTGCTATGTCTATTTTGACAGACAACCAATACTTTGGAGGCTGCAACAACGACCTTTTAGAAGGACGTTCAGCTGTTGGTCTGCCTATTATCCGCAAGGAATTTATCATTGACGAATACCAAATCGTTGAAGCAAAGTCTATTGGTGCAGATGCCATATTGTTGATAGCCGCATGCCTTACTGCATTAGAAATAAAAACACTAACGGATTTTGCCCATTCGCTGGGTCTTGAGATATTATTAGAATTACATGACGAAAGCGAATTGAAAAAGGTATATGACCATGCAGACATGATAGGCATTAACAACCGTAACCTGAAGAACTTCGTTGTTGACGTGGAGCATGCTATAAAAATGGCCCATTCATTGCCAAAAAAAATGACCAAAATTGCAGAAAGTGGACTTGACAGCCCTCACACAGTTGCTATGCTCCGAAAAGAAGGATTTCATGGCTTTTTGATGGGTGAGCATTTTATGAAAACATCAAACCCCGGACTGGCATGTCAAAACTTCATAACCGAACTACGAAACATTGAAAAACGCTAATCATGCAAAAAAAATTAAAGATAAAAGTATGTGGCCTGCGTGATGAAAAAGATATACTCAAGCTATCCCTTATGGATATTGATTTTATGGGTTTCATCTTTTACAAACCTTCTCCACGCTATGCTGGCGAAATGCTTAAACCTGAAAGAATAGAAAATATACCTGAAAGAATTATCAAAACTGGCGTTTTTGTTAATGAAAAGGCAGAAGACACCATCCGTATCGCACAAAAATACCATTTACAGGCCATTCAACTACACGGCAACGAATCTACCGACTTGTGTAACGAGCTTAAAGAAAAGGGATATATTGTTATTAAAGCATTAAAAGGAAATAAAGAAGATTTAGTAACAAGTTCAATATTGTATAAAGAGGTTTGCGATTATTATCTTATAGATACCCCCACAGTTCAGCACGGAGGAAGTGGCCAAAAATTCAACTGGTCCATTTTGAATGAGTTCGAGTTTAACAAACCTTTCTTTCTTAGCGGTGGTATTGGCCCACATGATACAGACATCATAAATTCACTTAATTTTAGAGACTTATACGCTGTTGATATAAACAGCAAATTTGAAACATCACCTGGAAAAAAGGATACAACCATCATTTCTGAATTCATTAAAAAGATAAAATAAAAAACTATGACAGATAAAGGAAATAAAGATTACATGGCTGATGAAAAAGGCTTCTATGGACAATTTGGAGGAGCCTATATCCCCGAAATGCTTTATCATAACGTTGAGCAGCTCAGACAACAATACAAACCCATTATTGAGTCAGCTTCTTTTCAGCAAGAGTTCAAGAAACTCCTCAAAGACTATGTTGGACGGCCTTCTCCATTATATTATGCCCAACGCCTTTCTGAAATATATAAGACCAACGTCTATCTGAAACGTGAAGACCTTAACCACACTGGGTCTCACAAGGTAAACAACACCATTGGCCAGATATTGCTAGCAAAAGCAATGGGCAAAAAACGCATCATTGCCGAAACCGGAGCCGGCCAACATGGTGTAGCTACAGCCACCGTGTGTGCTTTGATGGGACTTGAATGTGTCGTCCACATGGGCGAAATTGATGTCAAACGCCAAATGCCAAATGTACTTCGCATGAAAATGCTTGGTGCACAAGTTATCCCTTCTATGAGCGGCAGCCGTACACTTAAAGACGCAGGCAACGAAGCTTTACGCGACTGGATTAACAATCCCGAAGATACTTTTTATCTTATAGGCTCGGTTGTTGGCCCTCACCCCTACCCCGATATGGTTGCCCGCTTCCAGTCTGTTATTAGCGAAGAAATAAAATGGCAACTCAAAGAAAAAACAAACAGTGAGCTTCCAAATTATGTAATTGCCTGTATTGGCGGAGGAAGTAACGCTATGGGCGCTTTCTACAACTTCTTAAATGACACTTCTGTAAAACTAATAGCCGTAGAAGCTGCAGGAAAAGGAGTTAATACTGATGAAACAGCAGCATCTATCGCCAAAGGAAGCGTTGGCATTATCCAAGGTGCAAAAACTTATCTGATGCAAACCAACGACGGGCAAATCATTGAAGCATACTCCATTTCAGCAGGACTTGACTACCCTGGCATTGGCCCACAACATGCCCACCTCTATAACATTGGTCGTACACAAATAATGGATGCCACAGACCATGAAGCACTTGAAGCTGCGTTTGAATTGACCCGCGTAGAAGGCATTATTCCTGCTCTTGAGTCTTCTCATGCTTTAGCCGCATTGAAAAAACTAAAATTTGAAAAAAGTGATGTGGTAGTTGTCAATATATCCGGACGTGGCGACAAAGACATGGATACTTATATTGCAAATATGGACAAATATTGCCAGAAATAAATCATCAAAATATGAACAACATAGCAATAACCTTCGAAAATAAGAAAAATAACGTGCTGTCGATTTATTTCACAGCTGGCTATCCAAAATTGACCGACACTATTAAAATACTTGAAATCCTGCAAGATGCAGGAGCTGATATGGTCGAAATCGGGATGCCTTTCTCTGACCCCCTTGCCGATGGCCCTGTCATTCAAAATAGCAGCACTGTTGCACTTAAAAATGGCATGAGCATTCAGGAGCTTTTCGACCAACTCCACGGCATGCGCACCAAAATTACAATGCCAGTAATCCTCATGGGCTATTATAACCCAGTTTTCAAATATGGCGTAGAAAATTTTTGTAAAAGTGCAGCCAAAGTTGGCATTGACGGCCTAATAATTCCAGATCTCCCAATTGATGAGTATTTGGCAAACAAACCCATCTTTGACAAATACGGGCTTTGTAATATATTGCTTATTACCCCGCAAACAACTGATGAACGTATTAAACAAATAGATAACATCGCCAGTGGCTTTATATATGCAGTATCCAGCTATGCTACCACCGGAAGCGGAAAAGCATTAAACCTCTCTGCCCAATACTTTGAAAAGTTGAAAAACACTGCTTTTAATAACCCAGTCATGATAGGCTTTGGCATTAAGGATAAAGCAACATTCGATAATGCCTGCCAATACGCCAATGGGGCTATTATCGGTACCGAATTTATTAAACTTCTGGAGAAATATGGCGCAGACAAAACAAAGATTACTGAGTTTATTAAGGGGGTGAAAGGGAATGACCAATGACCAATGACAAATTACAAATTACAAATTACAAATGAAGAATGAAGAAAATCATCATCTTAACAAACTCGGTTCCTATTAGGCAGTATTTCCCCTCCTTTTCATGAAGAGCTTGTCCCGCCTCAGGCGGAAGGTTAAGGTGGTTATTAATAAAAAAGCCGGATGTATCAACGACTTCCGGCTTTTGATTTCTTCAACAAAACAATTATTCTACATTCTTTTCAAAATCCTTTTTGTCTTTGTCTATTTGCTCTTGTTTTTCTTTTGAAACTGTCTTTTTAGGGCTTGAGCATGCAAATCCAAACATGCATACAACAGCCAGAATCAGGGCTACTTTTTTCATTTTGTTTAAATTTGTTTAACTGAAAACAAAGATAAACAGTAAAACAAAAGTAAGCAAATCAATTTTGGCACAATCCAATCTCTTTCATAAAACTAATGGCTTTTTCATTGTTTAAACTGGCTGCTTTTTTCAGATCTTCGCTCAGCCCTTTTTCATCGTTAATAGCCATTTTAACCAATCCCCTGTTGAAATATGCTTTTGAATAACTCGAATCTGCATGAATTACTTCATCAAAATCATTCAAAGCTTTATTATAGTTATTTAATAAAAAAAATACTATTCCCCTGTGATTGTAACTGTCCAAATTATCAGGCAAAAGCATTAATGCTGTATTAAAATCAGCCAATGCTTTTCGGTACTTTTCAAGCTTAGTATAACAAACCCCGCGTTTATCATACAAGACTGCATTCTCACTATCAAAGCTTAATGCAACAGTGTATTCTTCAGCAGCTAAGTCATAATTTCCGGCCTGCTCATATATAAGCGCATGACCTGCATGTAAAACAGCGCTATCCTTATTACTCTCCTGGGCAAATACACTTGAAAACAACAACATAAACAGCCCAATCATTCCACCTTTCAATATATCTTTTGTTTTCATAGTTAGATATTTTTATTTTATCTTACAGCAAAGATATTATTATTATTCACTTCAAAACAATTACATTATATTGATAAAAAGCTTATGCAACGGTGATTTACATCATCATCACCCCAAAAAAATATATTTTATTTAATTATTAATCAATTAATTAATCAAATAAAAAGGGGGATTTTAAACCAAAATCAAGAATGTTTACTAATTTTATTTGAGTTTTCATGCGCAAAAAGCTACTTTCGTAGCTTAAATATAAAATATGCATATATAACAAATGAGCTCTGACAATCAACACTCTGTTCAAAATGAACAACAAGGTATTGCCAATAACAATACTGAAAATACGATGAATACTTATTTACCTGAAAATGGACTTACTATGGAAGACAAAATGAAAGACATCGTTCCTCAGGAACAAGAAACCCAAAATCAAAGCAACGGACTCGAAATTGATGAGTTTGAAATGGAACACATGAGCAACATCCCTGATGAAATGCTTATTCCGGAAGATATGCATGATGACGATGATGAACATGAAGAGCATTCAGCTCCTGTTACCTCTGAAATTGATTATAGCAAGCTGTCAAAAGAAGAACTTGTTGCCACCGCCGCCCGTTTGTTCAACGAACGTGCGATAGATCAACTAAAACCTGATTTTGATGCCATAAAAATACATTTTTATAAAATTGTTAAAACTGAACAAGAAAAAATCAAACGCCAGTTTCTCGAACAAGGAGGAACATTGGAAGATTTCAAAGTAGAACCCGACATTTTGGAAACAAGGTTAAAAGCAATATTTACACAATACAAAGAAAAGAAAAGCGCATATATCCAGCACCTTGAATCTGAAAAACTCCATAACCTTAACCTAAAAAAAGCTGTCATTGAAGAAATTAAAGATTTATGCAATAGCGCCGAATCGGTAAACGACACCTTTAATCAATTCAGGGAACTACAGAAAAAATGGCGCAGCATTGGCCCTGTACCTCAGTCAGAAGTAAACAACCTTTGGGAAAACTACAACCACCACGTTGAGAAATTTTATGATTACATTAAAATAAATAAAGAGTTACGTGATTTGGACTTCAAGCGTAACCACGAGGCTAAGCTCGAATTGTGTGAAAAAGCCGAAGAGCTGCTTCTCGAGCCTTCTATTGTTAAAGCCTTTAACCTTTTACAAGAATACCATGCCAAATGGCGCGAGATTGGGCCAGTGCCTTTTGAAATGCGTGCCGAAATATGGAACCGCTTTAAAGATATAACTTCCAAAATCAATAAAAAACACCAGGAATATTTTGACAACCAAAAAGCTTTGCAAGAAAAAAACCTGGAAGAAAAAACCAAACTTTGCGAAGAAGCTGAAGCCCTTTTAAATATTGATAATAAAAGCGTCAAAGACTGGGAAGACCGTTCCAAAGCACTTTTAGAAATACAAGAAAAATGGAAATCCATTGGTTTTGCCCCCAAAAAAGACAACAACAAGATTTACAAACGCTTTAGAAATGCCTGTGATGCATTTTTTGCTAAAAAACGTGATTTTTATAAAGCACTGAAAGAGCAACAAAACAACAACCTGCAGCTCAAACTTGATTTGTGCGTTCAGGCAGAAGCCCTCAAAGACAGTACCGAATGGAAGAAAACAACAGACGATATGTTGCAACTTCAAAAAAAGTGGAAAGAAATTGGCCCTGTGCCACGCAAAATGTCTGATGTAGTGTGGAAAAGGTTCCGTGCGGCATGTGATGTATTTTTCAATAACAAAGCTGCTCATTTTTCAACCATAGACAACAAATATGCTGCAAACCTGGCGTTGAAAGAAACTTTGATTTCAGAAATTGAAAATTACAGCCCTGTAGAATCTGCTGAAGAAAACTTCGAACATTTAAAAGCATTCCAACGCAGATGGGCCGAAATAGGCTTTGTTCCTATGCAAAATAAAGAAGAAATTCAGGCTCGCTACAAAAAAGCTATTGACAAACTCTTCGAGACCCTAAAAGTTGAAAAAAGCAAGGTTAACATGCTTAATTATAAAAACAAAATTGAAAACCTTTCTCATAGCAAACATTCCGAAAAGAAAATTGACAAAGAACGCGAAAAAATTATCATGCAAATAAAAAAACTCGAAAACGACATAGTTCAATATGAAAACAATATTGGTTTCTTTTCTAAATCAAAAGGAGCGCAACTTTTAGTAGCCGAAGTACAAAAAAAGATTGATGACGCTAAAGCTGAAATGAAGTCTTTAGAAGAAAAAATAAAAATGATAGACAGTTTATAATTTTATAGCCATGCAATCAAAGCAAACATCTTCTCAACCCCACACCACAAAGTATATTTTCGTTACCGGAGGCGTAACTTCATCTCTCGGAAAAGGCATTATTTCTGCATCTCTGGCTAAACTTCTGCAAGCAAGGGGCTACAATGTTACTATTCAAAAGCTCGATCCATACATCAACGTTGACCCGGGGACACTCAACCCATACGAACATGGCGAATGCTTTGTTACCATTGACGGAGCTGAAACAGACCTTGATCTTGGACACTACGAAAGATTTTTGGGGACACCTACAACACAAGCAAACAACGTAACAACCGGCAGAATCTACCAAACCGTAATTACCAAAGAACGTAAAGGCGATTATTTGGGCAAAACCGTACAGGTAGTACCTCATATTACCGATGAAATCAAGCGCAGGATTAAACTTTTGGGCAGTAAACACCAATATGATGTTGTTATTACCGAAATTGGCGGGACTGTTGGCGACATAGAATCTTTGCCTTATGTAGAAGCTGTACGTCAATTAAGATGGGAGCTTGGAGCAAATAACTCGCTGGTTATCCACCTTACCCTGGTGCCATACTTAGCCGCTTCGGGAGAGTTGAAAACAAAACCTACACAACATAGTGTAAAAATGCTGCTTGAAAACGGAATCCAGCCCGACATACTTGTTTTGCGCACCGAACATGAGCTTTCTCCAGACATAAGAAAAAAAGTTGCGTTGTTCTGCAATGTTGAAATGGATGCTGTAGTTCAATCTATTGATGTATCCACCATTTATGAGGTGCCTCTTATGATGCAAAAGGAAAAGCTTGATTTAACTGTGCTTAGAAAACTTGCCATGAAAGAAGGCGGAGCCCCTGACATGGCTGCATGGAACAGTTTTTTGCAAAGGTTTAAAAACCCAAAATCAACGGTAAACATTGCCCTTGTTGGAAAATATGTAGAATTGAAAGACTCGTACAAATCTATCATTGAAGCCTTGTATCATGCTGGTGCATACAACGATTGTAAAGTAAACCTCGATTGTATCCATTCTGAAAAAATTACAGAACAGACTATTGATAACTTATTGCAAGGAAAACAAGGAATAGTTGTGGCTCCCGGCTTTGGCGACCGTGGTATTGAAGGAAAAATATTGGCTGTAAAATATGCCCGCGAAAAAAATATACCATTTTTAGGGATTTGCTTAGGTATGCAATGTGCTGTTATTGAATTTGCAAGAAATGTACTAGGATTGACAGATGCCCATTCAACAGAAATGACACGTTCAACAGAGCATCCAGTTATAGACCTTATGGAAAGCCAAAAAGGTGTAACCGAGAAAGGGGGGACCATGCGTTTGGGGGCATATCCTTGTAAGCTAAAAAAAGGATCAAAAGCATACAAAGCTTATGGCGAAAGTCAAATCATGGAAAGACACCGCCACCGTTTTGAATTCAACAACGAATATATAGACAGCTTTGAAAAAGCCGGCATGCAACCTGTTGGTATTAACCCGGACAGTAATTTGGTGGAAATTATGGAAATTCCTTCGCACAAATGGTTTGTCGGAGTTCAGTTTCACCCCGAATACCAAAGTACAGTGCTAAAACCACACCCTCTGTTTGTCGAATTCATCAAATTTGCTAAAGAATAAAATCGTTTTATGTATTCTCATCAATATTTAAAGGACTTTACAGCCTCTGTATTCAAAAAAATGGGTTGTAGCCCTGACCATGCACAAATTATTGCAGATGTTTTTATTGCTGCCGAGCTGCGCGGACTTCCATCGCACGGTATGATACGTTTGAAGGATTATTTCCAATTATGGAAGGCCAATCGCATCAATGTAAACCCAAACGTAAAAATTATACACGAATCACCATCAACTGCAGTAGTTGATGGTGACAATGCTATTGGTATGGTTTCGGCTCATCGTTCTATGCAGGTTGCCATTGAAAAAGCACGTCAGGCCGGAACCGGATGGGTTGCCACTCAAAACTCAAACCACTATGGCATTGCAGGCTACTATTCTATGATGGCACTGGAGCATGACATGATTGGAATTTGCGTTACCAATGCCAACCCGCTTGTTGCTCCTACATTTTCAACACAGCGTATGTTAGGCACTAACCCACTGGCTGTTGCCATTCCTGCCGGTAAATACCCTGCATTTGTTGCAGACTTTGCCACTACTCCTATAGCCAGGGGCAAGCTTGCTGTATTAGAGAAAAAAGGAGAAAAATCACCTCTTGGATACGTACAAGATAAAGATGGTAAGCCTTCTGACGACCCAAGTATCCTTTCAAAAGGAGGTTCAATGCTTACTTTAGGGGGCGATTACGAACATGGCAGCCACAAAGGATTCTGCATGGCTTCTATAATAGATATTTTCTCATCTGTATTATCAGGCGCCAACTTTGGGCCTTTTGTACCGCCTTCAGTAGCTTATCTTCCTGTGTTGGAAGAAAAAGTAGGGGTTGGAACAGGCCACTTCTTCGGGGCTATGCGCATAGATGCTTTCCAACCTGCCGATGCTTTCAAAGCTAAGATGGACAAGTGGATTGAAACATTTAAAAATGCAAAGCCGGCTGTAGGAACAAATGGAGTAATCATACCCGGTGAACCTGAAAGAAAGAAGGAAGAAGAACTCAAAGTCAAAGGTATTTCCATTGTTCCTGCCATTGAAAAAGATGTTCAGGAAATAGCTGATTACTTCGGGCTCAAATTCGGGGAATAATTTATTTTGAAAACAAATAAAGCGTACTATTGTCCGGCTAATATTAATAGCCTTCGTATAAATCATTTGATTTGAAAAGGAGAGTATTTTTATTGGTTTCTTCCTGATACAGCTCCTGAAAAAACCAAATTGACAAAAAAGGCCCTAAACATTTGTCCAGGACCCTTTTCATTATTTTTTTATTTATACTCCTAATAAGCAAATAGCGGATAATTGCTCATCAATTTATTTACCTTTTGACGGACCTCTGCAATTACAGACTGATTGTCGATGTTAGTCAACACGCGGTCAATCATTTCAACAATTTGAGGAATTACATCCTCCTTAACACCACGGGTAGTCAAAGCAGGTGTGCCAACCCTGAAACCTGAAGTTTGGAAAGGAGAACGAGTATCAAAAGGGACCATATTTTTGTTCAGCGTAATATCAGCAGCAACAAGAGCGTTTTCAGCCTGTTTGCCATTGACATCAGAAAGCTTGGTACGTAAGTCAATCAACATTGAGTGGTTGTCTGTACCTCCTGAAACTACCTTGTATCCAAGGTCAGTAAATGATTTAGCCATAACCTTAGCATTGGCAAGCATTTGCTTAACGTATGCATCGTACGAATCAGTTAATGCTTCGCCAAAAGCAACAGCTTTAGCAGCAATCACGTGTTCGAGCGGACCACCCTGGATGCCAGGGAATACAGCTGAATCCAGCAAAGCAGACATCATCTTAATTTCACCTTTAGGGGTAGTTAAGCCCCATGGGTTTGGAAAATCCTTTCCAATCATAATCATACCACCACGAGGGCCACGCAATGTTTTGTGTGTTGTGGTTGTTACGATATGACAGTGCGGAAATGGATGTGTCAGATAGCCTTTGGCAATAATACCTGCAGGGTGAGCAATGTCAGCCATAAGTAAAGCGCCAACTTCGTCAGCAATTTCGCGCATACGCTTGAAATCCCAATCCCGTGAATAAGCAGAAGCGCCAGCTATAATAAGTTTTGGTTTATGTTCGCGGGCCAATTTGGCCATTTGGTCGTAGTCAACCCTCTCTGTTTCAGGATTGAGGCTATATTCAACTGGTTTGTATAATATACCTGATGAGTTTACAGGAGAACCATGAGAAAGGTGACCGCCATGAGAAAGATTAAGGCCAAGGAATGTGTCTCCCGGTTTCAATACAGCTAACATAACAGCTGCATTAGCCTGAGCTCCTGAGTGAGGCTGTACGTTTACCCATTCAGCGTTAAAAAGCTTCTTAGCCCTTTCAATTGCAGTACCTTCAACTTCATCAATTACCTGGCAACCGCCATAATAGCGTTTCCCAATATAACCTTCAGCATATTTGTTGGTTAACCATGTTCCCATGGCTTGCATTACCTGGTCGCTTACGAAGTTTTCGGAAGCAATAAGCTCAATTCCATGAAGCTGTCTTTGATGTTCCTTTTCAATGAGGTCAAAAATTAATTTATCCTTTTCCATTTTAAAAAAATTTGATGCTGCAAAGGTAATTCTTTCATTTTAATCCATTAGAATTTTTAAATCAGGTAAAGCATGAATAATTAACAAGTTATTCACCAAATAAAAATATTTCCACGAACCTAAAGTTCATTAAGGCACAATTAAAAAAAAATTCTCAACTTCGGGGCAATTTTTTCAAGCTATCATTGTTTTAAAAGAAAACTTTCATGACAATAAAAAAATATTTCTTTTTACTTGTTTTATTAACAGGGTTACAGCAATTAATCGCACAGGAAAACGGCATTCTCAAAGGCATTGTATCTGACACGTCTGGCTATACTGTTGGTTTTGCCAACATAACACTTGAAGGCACGAAGTTTGGCACCATGGCTGACCGTTTTGGCCAATTTGAAACCAAGGTGCCTGCCGGGAAATATTCATTGGTGATTACCTGTGTGGGGTACCAGCCCCAAAAAACCGAAATAGAAATTATTGCCAACCAGGTGACTACAATAAACTTTACGCTGAAAGAATCAACACAAAAGCTTGACGAAGTAACTGTTGCAGGAAGGAGCGAAAAGAGTGGCACAGTACAGCGTATAGATGCCAAAGCCTTTAACGCCGTACCTAATACAACCGGCAATATTGAAAATGTAGTAAAACAGATGGCTGGCGTTGCTTCAAACAACGAGCTCAGCTCGCAATATTCGGTTCGAGGAGGCAGCTTTGATGAAAACCTTGTTTATGTTAACGACATCGAAATATTCAGGCCGGTGCTTATCCGTAGCGGGCAACAGGAAGGGCTGAGCTTCATCAACCCTGATTTGGTAAGCTCTATCAAATTTTCTTCTGGTGGATTTGATGCTTCTTATGGCGATAAGATATCATCTGTGTTAGATGTTACTTATAAAAAGCCTACTGCATTTGGTGCTTCAGCCAGCATCAGTATGCTTGGTGCCACATCACATTTTGAAGGCTCGGCAGCTGCAAACAAATTGCGTTATCTGGCAGGTTTCAGGTATAAAACCACCAAATATTTTCTGGGAGGCCTTGATACTAAAGGGGATTATGAACCAAACTTTTTAGATTTCCAAACGAATATTGGATTTGACATCACTCCTACCCTTGAATTCAGCGTTTTAGGCAATATTTCGCAAAACCAGTATGACTTTAAGCCCGACACCCGAGAGATTGAATTTGGTACATACAACTTACCCTTACGTGCTAACATTTATTATGAAGGCCAGGAAAAAGACAAATACCTCAATGGCATGGCAGCAGGCACATTGAACTTTCACCCGTCTGATGACATGTATTTTAAGCTTATTGGTTCGGTTTACCAAAATGACGAATCTGAAACATTCGATTTATTGGGGGAATACAACATTAGCGAAATTGACAATTCATCTGGACAAGATAGCAGCCTCGAAATCGGGGTTGGCGGCTTCCTAAACCATGCCCGTAATTTCTTAAAAATCAACATATACAATGTCAGCCATATTGGAATGGTGCAATTAGACAAGAATAAATTCAAGTGGGGACTTACCTACCAGTCAGAATCAGTAAACGACAGGCTTAACGAATGGGAAATTATTGATTCGGCAGGTTATATTTACCCTTATAATATTGACAACATCAAAACCCTTACCAGTGTTAACTCTAAAAATGACATTACTTCGCACCGCCTGATGGGCTACCTGCAACATACGTTTGAATTTGAAAGCGGCAACGACAAATTTTTCTTAAGTGCCGGAGTGCGTACACAATATTGGTCATTCAGCAAACAGCAGACTTGGAGCCCGCGTATTTCACTCTCCTATCAGCCTGGCTGGAAAAACGGCCTGATGATGTACATGGCATGGGGTTTTTACCACCAGCATGCTTTCTTTAAAGAAATGAGAAACGAGCAAGGCTTACTAAATAAGGAAATTAAAGCCCAGCAATCTGTCAATTACTCTGCCGGATTGGATTATATGTTTTATTCCTGGGCCAGGCCCTTTAAATTCTCTGCAGAAGTATATTACAAACAGCTTGACAAGCTTATTCCATACCGTATAGATAATGTTCGTTCTATATACTCAGCATTAAACATAGCTAAAGGATATGCAACCGGTATCGACTTAAGGCTAAACGGCGAGTTGGTTAAAGGTACAGAATCTTGGGTAAGCGTTTCGCTGCTGCAAACACAGGAAAAAATTCTTGCCAATTCGACAATTCCAAGTTCTAACTATTACTCACGCCCTACCGACCAGTTTGTCAACATCAATTTCTACTTTCAGGATTACGTTCCCAGCTATCCTTCATACCGCGTACACCTTAACGTACATTATGGAAGCGAGCTGCCTGTAACAATACCCTGGCAGAAAAGATGGGACAAGGTACAGAAACTTCTGCCATCATACAAGCGAGTTGACATGGGAGTTTCAAAAATGCTCAAAGGTGAAGAAGTGCCAGCAAAATATCCCTGGCTCAACGTTTTCAAAGAAATGTGGCTTACCGCTGAAATATTCAATATCATTGGGTTAAACAACACGGCATCGTTCATGTGGATAAAGACATTCTCGAACGATCCTGACATTCCTTCAAGCTTTGCCGTTCCAAACTATTTGCCGGGACGAAGGTTTAATATTAAGCTTACTGCAACTTTTTAACCAGCTTTTTGTTCATTTTAAAAATAAAACAACATGATACAACGTATTCAAACATTTTACCTGATAGCAGCTATTATCTGCCTTTTTGTGAACACTTTAGTACCAATGGCTTATTTTACAGACCATGCAAACAATACTTTTTACCTCATGCACAATGGCCTTCAAGAATTGGTTAAAGGTAAAATAATCCAGGTTTATTACAGCCTTTCGATAACAATCCTTCTGTCTGTGGCAATAGCTATGGCTGTTTATATTATTATCAATTTCAAAAGACGGGCATTGCAAATGTTTTCCTGCAAAATTCTTTGGGTTGCAATTTTTGCAATTCAGGGCAGTATATTGTGGATATATTTCATGACAAAACCACAATTTGTCCATGGCAAATTAAGTTTCACAGCCTTTTTGCCTTTATTGGCCATGATATTTTCGATACTGGCTTTCAGAAACATCAAAAAAGATGACGATTTGGTAAAATCTATTGACCGCTTGCGATGAAAACCGGGTTCCTTGTTTTTATTACTATTGCGTTAAGTATTTACATTCTTGGCAACTGGTACTTGTTTACAAGGTTAAGGCAATCGTGGCCTGAACAATGGCAAGGTTTTTCATTAGTAATTACTTTGTTCCTTTTTTGCGCAGGATGTTTTGTTTTAAGTCGTTTTATTGGCCATACAAGATATACCGGATTGTACAACATTGTTTCGTGGATAGGTTATTTTTGGCTGGTAATATTACTTTACTCTGTTGTAATACTTGCTGTATTTGATATTGTAAGAATACTAAATTGGATTATGCCATTTTTGCCTGATTCAACAAGTATTCAATATAAAAACTTGAAAACATTTACCCTGTTGGTTACTTGCTGTACCTTGGTTTTGGTTATTTTAACAGGATATTTCAATGCAAACAACACAAAAATCCGTAAAATAAGCCTTTCAAGTGAGAAAATCAATGGGAAGCCTGTTGTTATTGCCTTGGCATCAGATTTGCATTTTGGGAACATGGTATGTGACAAGAAAATTCAAAAACTTGTTGACTTAATCAACAGCTATAACCCTGATATAGTGATACTTGCTGGCGATTTGATGGACGAAGCCCATGAATACACTTTCAAAAACAAAGTCGGACAGCCATTAAAGCACTTAAAAGCCTCAAAAGGTGTTTATGCAATTGCAGGCAATCATGAATATTTTGGGGGCATTAAAGGTGCTATTCAATACATAAAATCTTTAGGTATTGAATTCTTGAGGGATAGTGTAGTTGAACTTGACGATATTGTTATTGTTGGGCGAGATGACATCCACAACCTTGGCACCAGCAATACCAGTAGAATGCCCTTATCGCAATTGATTGTAGAAAAACATCGCAACAAGTTTATATTAGTAGCTGACCATCAACCCATAAACTTGAGTGAGTCTGCAAAAGCTAAAGTTGATTTGCAAGTTTCGGGACATACGCACAATGGTCAAATGTGGCCATTTATCCATCTTGTCAACCTTGCCTTTGAAAGGGCTTACGGGCTCTTCAAAATTGACGAAACAAATTTTTACATTACTTCAGGTTTTGGCACCTGGGGCCCTCCTATTCGTCTGGGCAGCAATTCAGAAATAGCCATTATTACAATTAATTGAAATGAGAAATTACTTATAAATCTCTTTTCTATGTCCCACCGAAACAACCGTTACAACAATTATGGTATCATCTATTTCATATATAATACGATAATCGCCAATTCGAATTCTATAAGCATCTTCACCTTTAAGCTTTTTATAACCAAATGGCCTTGGATTATTACCAAGGTTTGAAATAGCATTCTTAAATAACAGGTATAACCTTTTTATCAAGCTTCATGATTTGCTTTTGTGCATGTCGCTCAATGAAAATTGCATATTTCATTTTATAGCTTCTTCTATTTCTTTAAAAGCAAGTTCAAAAGGTATAGGCTCGCTCTTATGCATTTTAGCTTTTCTATATTCTTTAATCTCTTCTAATTCTTCAGAATCAGCTAAAAGTTTCTCATAAACCTTTATAGGTAACTGAACAGCAATTTTATTACCTTTTTTATCTACTATATAATTTTCTCTGAGCATAAAAATAATTTGTATTGTAAAACTACATAAAATACGTTCAAAATACAAAATTTGTTCAGAACTTCAACTTAATTAAGAATAGCATCACTCCACTTTCAATACTTCTTTAAAAGCACGTTTAAACGACTCTTTAGGAAGTGCACCCATTGCCATTTGTGGTGTACCTTCTTTTGGGACAAATAAAAGAGATGGGATACTCTGTATGCCAAATAATGAAGACAACTCCCGTTCTTCATCAGTATTTACTTTATAAATATCAATCTTACCTTCATATTCAACTGACAATTCTTCAAGAATCGGAGCTACCATCTTACAAGGGGCACACCAGTTGGCATAAAAATCGACCATACAAGGCTTATCGCCTTCAAACTTCCAATCTTTATTGGTTTCGTAATTAAAAACTTTCTCTTTGAAAGTCGCTGCATTTAGATGACTTACCATATTTTCAAATTTTATTAAAAGTAAAATTCGTAATTCATAATTCGTAATTTATTCATAAACAATCATAAAAGCAAAAAGTTTATAAACACAATCAACAATGGCATATCGAAGTAAAATTGTACCTTTGCAGCCTAAAGAAATGGCGGGAACATTATGAAGCATTGCCTCGATAGAAAGATTTTTTCAGTAATATCAGATATTGCCGAACGAGAAAACGTTCAATGCTTTGTTATTGGCGGATATGTACGCGATTGCATCCTGAAAAGGCCATGTAAAGATATCGACATTGTTGTTGCCGGCAGTGGTATCAGAATAGCAGAACTTACAGCTAAAGCCCTCAAGCATACTACCAAAGTAAGTGTTTTTGAAAGCTTTGGCACAGCCATGATACGCCATCATGACCTTGAAATAGAGTTTGTAGGTGCCCGAAAAGAATCGTACCGCAGCCATAGCCGCAAACCTATTGTTGAAGATGGTACCCTCGAAGAAGACCAGTTGCGGCGGGATTTTACCATCAATGCTATGGCCATAAGCCTTAACAAAGAAGACTTTGGTACATTCATTGACCCTTTTGGCGGGCAGTCTGACTTGCAAAATAAAATTATCAAAACTCCCACTGACGCCGATATTACCTTTAGCGATGATCCCTTGCGGATGATGCGTGCCATCAGGTTTGCCACACAACTCGACTTTGAAATTGAGCCTGCTACCTTAGCAGCAATTACAAAAAACAAAGACCGCATTACCATTGTCTCTGCAGAGCGTATTGCCGATGAATTAAACAAAATAGTGCTTTCGCCAAAACCGTCAAAAGGTTTTAAACTGCTTGACGAAACAGGGCTTTTGGCCATTATCTTCCCTGAAATGAGCAAATTGAAAGGGGTAGAAACCATCAAAGGTAAAGCTCATAAAGACAATTTCTACCATACCATTGAGGTATTGGATAAAATAGCTGTAAACTCTAATGATTTATGGCTTCGTTGGGCTGCAATACTTCACGACATTGCCAAACCTGCTGTCAAAAAATACATTGAAGGCCAGGGATGGACTTTTCATGGACATGAATTCCTCGGACAAAAGATGATACCAGGCATCTTCAAGCGTATGCGTTTACCGCTCAACGAAAAAATGAAATATGTGCAAAAAATTGTAGGGCTTCATTTACGTCCTATCGTTCTGGCCCAGGAAGTAGTTACCGATTCAGCAGTCCGTCGTTTGCTATTCGAGGCAGGCGACGATATTGACGACCTGATGATGTTGTGCGAAGCGGATATCACTTCAAAAAACGAAAAACTGCAAAAGAAATACCTCGACAACTTTGCCATTGTACGCCATAAACTGAAGGAAATAGAAGAAAAAGATGCCATCCGCAACTTCCAGCCTCCTATTGACGGTACCGAAATATGCGATATCTTTGGGCTTAGCCCTTGCAAAACGGTTGGAGACCTCAAAAACGCCATAAAAGATGCAATCCTTGATGGCATTATCCCTAATGACCGTAAAGCAGCTTATGGGCTTTTGCTCGCCGAAGCTGAAAAAGCAGGGTTAAAGATTATTAACCCACTAAATATTTAGAAATTTATCTCGAAAATTTATCTGAAACACATTTCGACTCCGCTCAATGTGACGTAGTTTGGTCATACTGAGCGGAGTTGAAGTATGATACTAATGAAATTCTTATAAAATTTTAAATTTTCAGAAATACTCAACAATCAGTCTTTGCATACATATCCGGCCATAGCCACAGCAGCTTTAACATAGCTCTCATCTACATCTTCAACTTCAGCAGTCAACCACCTTTCAGCGCTTACCAGGTCAACATCCCACGTTTTAATTTTCGGGTCGTTATCCAATACCTTGGCAACTTTAGACTTACAGCCTGCACAGGCAATATTTGTTTTAAGTTTTATGGTATTCATTTTATACACTTTTTATAATAAAACAAGATTTTCTCTGAAATGTTTGAATTTACTACAAATAAAAAAGGGCTTTTCAGCCCTTTTACTATATTCTATACTGCTTTAAGCTTTCGCTCAATATCTTCAAGCTGTCGTTTGAACATCTTATCTGTATCTCGCAGATTTAGTACTGTTTTGTATGCATGAAGCACAGTAGCATGGTCTTTCTTGCCAATATTGGTCCCGATGGTAGTAAGCGAGCTCTTTGTAAGGAGTTTAGAGAAGTACATCGCTACCTGCCTTGCCAATACAATCTCACGTTTACGGGTATTGACAGAAAGCTGATCCGGAGTGATATTGAAATAGTTGCACACCACTTTTGAAATGTAGTCAATCGTGATTTCTTTCTTTACATTTCTTGAGATTTTATCCACTACTTCTTTAGCCACTTCAATACTGATAGTTTTGTGGTTCAAGGCCTGGGCTAAAGTAGAAATCAAAGCCCCTTCGAGTTCGCGGATACTGCTGGTTATGTTGGCTGCAATATATTCAAGCACATCGTCCGAAACCTGGATACCATCCATGTAACACTTGTTGCGAAGAATTGCTACCCTGGTTTCAAAGTCAGGGGCTTTCAAATCTGCAGCTAACCCCCATTTGAAACGTGACAACAAACGTTGTTCCATCCCTTGCAAATCAGCCGGAGCTTTATCCGAAGTAAGAATCAACTGTTTACCTGACTGGTGCAAATGATTGAAAATATGGAAGAAAATATCTTGTGTTTTTTCTTTTCCGCAGAATTCATGTACATCATCAATGATGAGCATATCTATCATCTGGTAATAATAAAGGAAGTTATTCCTGTTGTTATTACGGGTAGCCTCTGCAAACTGAGTTTGGAAAATGTGAGCATTGACATACAGCACGTTTTTTTCAGGAAATTTTTCCTTGGTAGCCAAACCAATAGCATGAACAAGGTGGGTCTTGCCCAAACCTGAATCACCAAAAATCATCAAAGGGTTAAATGCTGTACCGCCTGGATGATCGGCCACAGCAGAACCTGCAGAACGAGCCAACCTGTTACATTCGCCTTCAATAAAGTTGGAAAATGAATAGTTAGGATTGAGCCTCGGATCAATGTTTAACTTCTTGATACCAGGCAAAACAAATGGGTTCATCACAGGCTGCTCTTCAGACAAAGGCATATTAACCGGTTTGTTTTTAGCCACTGAAGCACTTCTGCCAGGATACTTTACAGTGTAAGGCTTGTTTTCTTCCGAATCATTGTCCATAACAATGTTGTACTCAAGCATTGCATCATTGCCCAATTCCCTGCGCAGCGTTTTCTTAAGGATATCGATGTACTTTTCTTCAAGATATTCATAAAAAAACGTACTAGGAACTTGGATGGTTAAGATGTTTTTCTCAAGTTTCACTGGAATGATTGGTTCGAACCATGTCTTGAAGCTATTTTCTGAAACATTATCCTTAATTACTTTCAGACAATTGCTCCATAAGGTTTGACATGAATTTTGTTCCATTTTAATCATTTGAATATTAATTAGTCAGTGTTTTTTGGTTTCGTAAAGCAATTTTGGTGAAAAAAAAGCTGAAAAAAAAATCCTTTTTGCCTTGATTTATTAAAAAAAAAGATATCCATTTAGTTTTCAATTTTTTATAAAATCAACGAATTGATAAAAATTAATTAACTAATATTCAAATATTTACAATTGAAGAAAAAAAAACAATTCAATGTCAGTACATTACATTTTGTTGAATTATTTATTTTTTTTTCCAAATACTGAAAAATGAATATATCTGTTGGGATTTTCTTTGATATTTGTAATAAAAGAATCAAGATTGTTAGTGACATTTAACAGGCTGTTGTACAACGAATCCTGATATAACAAGCGACTAACAGTCCCACTTCCGCCTTTTATATCTCGAATAAGATTGCGAGACTCTGTCAGCATTGAATCCAACAACATCAACCGGGGCTCTATCCTGATTTTTTTGATACTATCACTAATGGCCACAAAGTTGGAAACAATTTTATTCACCTGCTTATTATTATCCTTGAGGTTGGCTGAAATAGCCCTGACATTTTCGAGGGTTAGGGCTATGTTTTCACTGGATGAGGCCAATATTTCGGACGATACCCTAAGATTTTTAAATGTTTCCTTCATATTCTGGATAGTCTGTTTGTCAAATACTTTGTAAATGGCATTTGAGACAGAATCCATTGAATTCAACAATTTATATGCTTGTACTTTGTATGGTTCGAGCTGTTTGGCAATGGTTGTCTCTACTTCTCCAATGATGGTATCATTTTCTTTACAAAACTCGTTAGACCTCGAGAAATTGAGCTCTACTGCTTTGTTTCCGATAAGGTCGAGGTTGTAAATGCGGGCTACCGTGTTTTTAGGGATGTTTATCGTTTTTTTGATAGAAAGGACAACTTTTAAATGGGCAAATGAACTGTCAGAAAAGCTGATACTGCTTACATGCCCCACTTTATAGCCTTTGATATACACCCCATTCGACTCAAGCAGGCCGCTAACATCTTCATATATCACTATATAATCTTTGGTATTGCTAAAAAAATTTTTTCCTTTTAAAAAATTAATTCCCCAGATAAGACTTCCGAGGGTAGCAAACATGATAAGCCCTATTTTAATTTCTTTTTTCACAGATATTGAACAGATTAGCTATTACCAAATATAAAAAAATAATGGCTAATGTACAACAAACAGCCCCAGTTTGTTTCAAGAAGTCCAGACTTATTTAACTACACTTTGGAGAGGAACTATCTGTCCATCTTTAACAGCCACAATGAAAGCTTGTGGATAGTACTTTTTCACCTCAGAGGCCAGTTCAACAGCCTGCAAATATTGATTGGTATTGCCTATGGTATATTTATAGGTACTGTTTATTCTGTATTCAGCAATACTATTATTTAGCTTCAACTTTTTGCAATGTTTGAAAACCTGGTCTTTTTTACTCACTTTTTTTTGAGAAGTAAGGATTTGAATTTTAAAATTAACAGATTCATCAACGTTTTCGACACTTACAACTGTACCTGAATCAGTATTATCCTGATAAACAGGAGTCTTCAATGCAGAATCATCGTTATTTTTAACATAAAAAGTTTTTTGTTCAAATCTTTTCTTATACTCTCCAATAGCATTGGCTATACCATTGGCAATTTCCATTTGTCCAGTCTCAGACGAAAGATACCTTTCTTCGTCTGGATTGCTGATGAAACCTACTTCTACCAAAACCCCAGGCATCGCTGTTTTCCACAACACCAGAAACCCAGCCTGACGCACACCTCTATCTAATGCAGAATTGTACCGCGACGAATTGCTCTGCACCAATCCAGCAAAATCAAGGCTTTGTATTAAATAGGTGTTTTGCATGGAAGAAAACATAATATACGACTCGGCCGAATTGGGGTCAAAGCCTTCGTAGCGGGTTGTGTAGTCTTTTTCAAAAATAATGGCGGCATTTTCCTTTTTAGCTACATCAAAGTTGCTTTCATTCTTGTGCAAGCCCATAGCATAAGTTTCGATACCTTTTATGTCTTTGTTTTTATTGGCATTGGCATGTATCGAAATAAAAAGTTCGGCATTATGGCGGTTGGCGATTTCGGCCCTTTCGTGCAATGGAACAAAAACATCAGTATTGCGGGTATAAATTACATCTACATCAGGAAATCTTTGCGAAATGAGCTTTCCAACTTTTAAAGCAACAGCCAACACCACATCTTTTTCTTTGTGATTTTTGCCCAAAGCCCCGGGATCTTGGCCTCCATGACCTGGATCAATTACAATTTTTGTTAAAGAATTCTTTTTTTCGTTTCCAGATTTTGTTTGTTCGTCAACGGCGTAAGTTTTTGACATACAAATACATGAAAGCACAACCAACACAACCGAAAACTTGTAAACAATTCCCTGATAAATATTTTTATACATCTTCCAATGCAAAATTTTAATTAGCTTTGAGCGTTTTTTTTGCAAAAATATACAAAGTTGGAAATTAGGTATATAAAAATAAAATTGGGAAGGTTCTTTTTATTTACATATAAGCTTTGCTTTTTACTATTGTTTTTGGCTGTAAATACGGCTAATGCACAGGTTGACACTACTAACTCCGTCCAACCCTTTGACAATTTAATAAAAAAAGATTCTACTTTAAATGATACTACTGCTAATGCTGCCATTGCAAATGACAGTGTTAAAAAAAAAGGCAGCGACCTTGACGAACCGGTAAAGTACTCTGCCAAAGACTCCATGTTTATTGACATGGAAAATAAAACAGTTCATTTATACGGCGATGCCAAAGTTACCTATAAAGATATCGAGCTAAAAGCTGGCTACATTAGCCTGGCTACTGAAGACCAGATAGTATATGCTACGGGAACTATTGACAGCTCCGGGAACATGAGCAATTACCCAACATTTAAAGACGGAAAAGAAGAATTTCAGTCCCACTGGATGCGGTACAATTTCAAAACCAAAAAAGGCTTTGTTTACTTTGTAAAAACAAAGCAGGGCGAAGGAACCCTCATAGGCGACTCAACCAAGCGTTCGGCCAGCGGCAGTGTGAGCTTGAAAGGGGCAACCTATTCGACCTGCGACCTGGACCATCCCCACTTTTACATGAAACTCACAAAAGCAAGGGTAGTACCCAACGATAAAATTGTTTCGGGCCCGGCATACCTTGTTATAGCTGACATTCCATTTTACATGCTTTTTGTGCCTTTTGGCTATATCCCTAATACACCAGATTTTTCGTCAGGTTTGCTATTGCCTACCTGGGGAGAGGACAAAGCTAAAGGCTTTTTCTTCAGGGATGGAGGTTATTATTTTGCCATCAGCGATTACATGGATGTTACATTAAGAGGTGAATATTACACCTATGGCTCTTGGGGTGCAAGTCTGAGTACACGCTATAAAAAGAGATACGGATATACTGGAAACCTCAATTTTACTTTTGCCAGAAACATCTATGGAGAAAAAGGGTTTCCTGATTATCAGACTTCTAATGATTACAAATTCATTTGGAGCCATCAGCAAGATAGAAAATTTAATCCTAACTCCACTTTTTCTTCAAACCTGAACATTAGTTCGTCAAAATATGACAGGCACAACTCTTACGATCCGGCTGAACATACAAGGAACACAAAGAGTTCGAGCATAAGCTATTCATACAAATGGGCTAATTTGCCTTTTAGTATGACCACTTCGTTAAACCATTCGCAAAGTAGCCAGACTGGTAAAGTAGATTTAACATTGCCTCAAGCCTCATTAACAATGGAAACTCTTTATCCGTTGAGAAAAGAAGAAGGAGCTGCCAAGCCCAAATGGTACGAAAACCTTTCTATTCGTTATAGTTCAAAATTAGATAACAAAGTTTATACCAACGATTCAGCCTTTCTGACTGACCGTATGTGGGACCGCATGAAAAATGGATTTAGCCATGACATTCCTATTGAGTTAGTTATAAAAGTGACCAAATCAATAAATGTCACTCCAATTTTAAAATACACAGGGGTTGCTTATACAGAATATGATACATATCAATGGAATGACAATACAACCAATCCAAGAACCAGAAGAAACGGGGCTGTGGACACCATCACCCATCATGGCTTGACTTATGCCCATGCTCTATACCCTTCAGTTTCAACAGGTTATTCGCCCAAGCTTTTTGGTATGTACCAATTTCGCAACTCAAGGGTTAAAGCTTTAAGGCATGTGATGTCGCCCTCTGTATCGGTATCATATACCCCGGATGTAAGTGATTTGCTCCCCAATTACTACTATAAATATAAGTCCGATACAAACAGATATACAGAAACATCATGGTATGCCGGAAATATATACGGCACCCCCACCCATCCTCCCGGAAAACCAGTTGCTTCTGTTAATTTTGCTTTAAAAAACAATTTTGAAATGAAAATTGCCCCTTCGGCAAACGACACCTCCGCTAAAAACCGTAAAATATCGTTGCTTGATAATTTTGATTTTAGTGGTTCATACGACCTTATTGCAGATTCTTTTAACCTTTCAAATATCACAATGCAAACCGGGACTTCACTTTTTGACAGTAAATTAAAAATTGATATTAGAGGCATATTTAATCCATATAAAACTGACTCTACCGGAAACAGGGTGGTCAACTCCTATATTCTAAACGATTGGGAACAGCCAGCCCGATTGACAGATTTATCACTGTCCACAAGTATATCTTTTAGTTCATCTGAGCTAAAATCAAAAAAAGAAGACGGGAAAAAGACTGAACAGACAACAGAAGAAGGTGATGACAACTCAATTCCCTGGAACCTCAATATTGGATATAGCCTCACCTATGAGCATATAAACCCTTATAAAAAATATAGCATTATACATTCTTGCACATTTTCAGGCTCATTGACATTGACAAAAAACTGGAAACTTGGTATTCAATCAGGTTATGACTTTACCAACAAAGAGTTCAATATGACATCTATAAACATCACCCGTGATTTGCATTGCTGGCAAATGACATTCAATGTAATACCATTTGGTTCTATGCAAAGCTACAGCTTCAACATAAGTGCAAAAGCAGCTATCCTGCAAGATTTGAAATACTCAAAGGTCAACCAATCCTGGAGAGGAAGGTATTAGAAGAGAGTCAAGAATCAAGAACAAAAGATGCTCTTTTTTCTATGAACTAACAACTAATAACTAACTAAAAATTAAGTTTTGACTTGAGGTTTTTGTAGCCTGAATCGCTGACCTTAAGTTTGGCACCACTTTTCAACACAACCACATAGCTATCCTTAGTGAAATGCTCTAACTGGATAATCTGCTCAACATTTACTATGTAAGAACGGTGAATGCGGATAAACTTATCGCCATCCAGGTGTGATTCAAAGTATTTCATGGTTTTCTCCTTCAGATACTTGCCTTCATCGGCATAAATCATTACATAATCATCCTGGGCCTCAATATAATGAACCGAAGGACATGGAATAACCTTTATTTTAGTACCATTTTTCACAACAATACGGTCTATAATAGCTTCCTTCTCATCCATGCTATTTAGCACGCCCTGAACCTCTGTTTCAGCCTGTTTGGTGTTTTTTAGCTTTTCAATAGCTTTATTTAATGCCACTTCAAAACGCTCGGCCGAAAAAGGCTTCAACAGATAATCCACAGCATTCATTTCAAAAGCCTTGATAGCAAACTGGTCAAAGGCAGTGGCAAAAATCACCACAGGCGTAAACTCAACCAGCTCAAGGATTTCAAAGCCGGTAAGCTTGGGCAATTGAATGTCAAGCATCACAATGTCAGGTTTCATCTGGTTAATGGCTTTAACGGCATTAAACCCATCCGCTGCTTCTCCAATAATCTCAATATTAGAGAACTTCTTGAAATAGCTTTTTACCAATTCCCTGGCTGGCTCTTCGTCTTCAACTAATAACACCCTGATGTTGCTCATATAAATTAGGTTCGTTAATGATTTGCTGCGGAATTAATATTTGAACTTCAAATACTTCGTCTGTTTTAGAAAAGTTCATCAGTCCTTCGGTCATGTAGGTAAGGCGAAGCCGTTCCTTGATATTTTTAAGGCCAATACCTGCGCCTTTTCTGGAAGGTACTTCGCTGTCATAATTGTTTCTTACTTTAATTACCAGGTAATTGTCATTCATTACAGCCTCAATTTCGAGGGTTATAGTGTTGACACTTTCATAAACACCATGTTTGATGGCATTTTCAAAAAGTGGCTGTAATATCATTACCGGCAATGTTGCCTTATAACAATCTTCGTTAATATTTGTCCGGTAATTGAGCCGACTTCCAAAGCGTATCTTTTCAATATCCAGGTATCGAAGCATATTGTCCAGCTCGGCTTGCAAGGTTGTCAGCTGGGTAGAGTTATACTTAATGCTATAACGCAGGTAATCTGAGAGTTTGATAATCATCTCCTGCGCTTTTGCAGGATTGGTGATGGTTAGCGAACTGATAGAATTCAGGCTGTTGAACAGAAAGTGAGGGTTTATCTGCGATTTGAGCATATCCAGCTCAGTTTGCTTAATGATGGAAAGAAGCCTTTCTTCGTTTTCCTTGCGTTGTTTCAGGTAATAATTGTAAACAATGTTGTAATAAACAAGCACCGCTGTTATGTAAAAAATCAAACAGGTAAAAACAAAGCCTTTGATATGTTGCTGTATAAAATTGGCATCATAAGGGTTTAAAAGGACTTTATTAAATAGCGTGACAGACCCCACCAAAAAGAGGATAATAACCGATGCCGAAATACAGTGGTTGATAATGACATTGGAAATATCAATTTTTTCGGGATAACTGTAATAGACCGCATACCAAATAGTTAAACCCATAACTGCAAAAAACAGGTTTACCATAATGCTGTTTAATATGCTGCCTTCTAAAGATAAATGATGTTTGAAATAAAGAAAAAAGAAACTAATAACGGCAAAAACTAACCATGTAATAAGATAGGCAATAGTTTTCCTGAAACTTTCCAGTATTGGATGGTTCATGGCTTAAGACTTACCGTGTTTTGATTTCACCACCTCCGAAAATAGCTACGCCACGTATAATCAACTCGCTATCAGAGTTTATAGAAATTTTGGCCACCTGGCGTTTGTCTGCAAAACCTCCCAATATAGAAGAAACTTCAATACGGACGCGCCATTCGGCAGGTACAATAAGGGTAACGCCACCAAAGATACATTGTAGTTCCATCACACTTTTACCTGGGGCCAATGCTGCATTGGTAAGGTCAAGTTCTGCACCACCAAAGATAGAAGTAACACGGCCTCCACAAAAATTTTGGCTGTTGATATTGCGTTTTATCCCGCTAAAAACATTTACATCATCCACCAAATCAGATGCTGTAACTTCTTCTCTGAAAGAATCGCAAAACCTTTTGGCATCCGGCTTTCGCCTAAAAATAATAACAATGCCAATAAATATAAGTATTACCGGCCAAAACAACCGGGTAAAATTAAAAGGAACATTAAAAATATACGGAAGTAGAAAAAAAACTCCAATAGAAATCAATATAAGGCCTGGAACAGCCCCATGACCGGAAACAGCTATTAAACCAATGGCTATAAGCAACATTTGCCACGAAAAGAAAATATGCTTGATGTTTTCTGGCAAAATTCCTATATTGTCAAACAAAAAAAGCACACCTGCACACAATACAATAATACCAAACATTAACTTTTTGCTTCTTGGTGCATCTACAGGTGTAATATGATGATGTTCGTGTCTCATATTGTAATTTTTCTCCAAAGATAAGAGTGTTATCAAACCAGACACAGAAAATTTCGGTAAATATTAATTATTCATCGGTAAAAATGCCATTTGTGTATTTATGACATTTCTGATAATTGGTTGAATAGCATTTCCCTGCTATTCCCAATGTAGAATTTCGAAACCTTGTAAGGTCAACCATTAACAAGTATAATGAAAAAACTGACTTTGCATATTATTAAATCATGCAATGCTTTTGAACTATCAGGCAGCGTTATATTCTATCTTTTTAATCTTTTCTAATTCAGATTGTTTCGCTCTTTTTGCTTCCTCTAAATCAAAATCATCCTGTAATCCTAACCAAAATTTTGCAGAATTACCAAAATAAATACTTAACCTTAATGCTGTATCAGCAGTAATTCCTCTCTTCCCTTTTAATATAGCAGATGTGCGGGTCTGAGGTATCCCAATATCTTTTGACAATTTATAGGCAGAAATATTCATTGGAATTAAAAATTCCTCCATTAAAATTTCTCCTGGATGAATGTTTGCTAGTGTTTTCATAATCAATTAATTAATGATAATCTACAATTTTAACATTTTCTGATTGTCCCTCAACCCACTGAAAAATTATTCTCCATTGGTCATTTATCCTAATGCTATAATAATCATTAAGTTTGCCACCTAATTTTTCCAATCTATTTGATGGCGGAATCTTCAAATCATTAATGGTTTGTGAGTTATTTAGCATCCTGAGTTTTCTGCGACCTATAGTTTGAATCTCTAAAGGAAGTTGCTTAACCCTAATCCCATTATAAATCTGTTCTGTTTCCTTATCTCCAAACGAAAGAATCATAATTACGACAATCGTTACTTACGACAAAAGTAAGTATAATTGTTGTATAAAAAAAATTTATAATGAAATTATACATCTGTCTGATTATAAGTATATTAACAAAGTGTCTATTATGCCGTTTAGCACTAAAACCATATAAAAGGACCGCAAAGAAGATTTCTCAACTTTGCGGTCCTCAATATTTGTAATTTATACTCTCTGCTATTTTTATTGCTTAAAAGTGTCAATCAATACACTTATTTCAGCATAATGCTTGAAGTCAGCTTAATATCTTTTGATGAACTCCCGACCATAAATGTAAATTCGCCTGGTTCAACCTTCCAACCGTTGGTATTCACATCCCAAAAAGCAAAGTCGCGTTCTTTGACCTTCATGCTAACAGTCTTGGTTTCACCAGCTTTCAATGATACCCGTGAAAAGCCTTTTAGTTCTTTTACAGGACGGGCAACAGAGCATTCTTTGTCAGACAAATAAAGCTGTACCACTTCATCACCACTTCTTGCCCCGGTATTGGTAACATCTACAGAAACTTCATACGTGTTCTTTGCCAATTCTTTAACTTTCAGGTTACTATAAGCAAAAGAGGTGTATGAAAGCCCGAATCCAAATGGATAAGCTGGTTCCATGTTGTTTTTTTCTAAAAATTTATAACCAACAAAAACGCCTTCTTTGTACTCAACTTTCAAAGACTTTTTGTATCCTTCAAAAGCCGGAGATTGCTTAGCATTTGCAATGTATGTAAATGGCAGCTTGCCCGAAGGGTTGACATCGCCCATTAATACTGAAGCAATAGCATTGCCTGTTTCTTGTCCGATAAAATACATATTGACAAGTGCTTTTACCTCTTTAATCCATGAAGACACGTTTATCGGACATCCGCTGTTTACAACCACAATAGTATTTTTGTTAGCTTTAGCCACAGCTTTTACAAGGGCTTCTTGTTTACCTGGAAGTTCTAACCCATCACGGTCTCGTCCTTCGCTTTCAAGGTTAGAGTTTGTGCCGGCAAAAACAATAGCTACATCAGCCGAAGCAGCAACTTTTGCAGCATTTTCAATCGGGTCGCCAGCTTTCTCGTTGATACGTACAAGGCCTAACTGAATAACAGCACCACCGCCATCTTCAAAATACTCAAGTTTGATTTTATAGCTCTTTCCTGCTTCAAGTGTGGTTTCGTATTGGTCAACGATAGGCCCGTGGTTGTTCCAGTTTTCAATAACTTTTTTATCATTCAAAAACAAACGCACTCCATCATCAGAAAGTGTCTGAAGATTATACTTGCCAGTTTCTTTGACTTTTAATTCGCCTGTCCAGCGACAGGAAAAGAAGTTTGGCTTAATGTTTGGGGCTGGTGAACCTGTACCATAATCGAAATTTACTTGTTTGTCAAGCCTTTCCAAAACAGGTTTACCTTGCAACTCTTTATTCCCGTAATATTCAGCCCAAAGTCCGCTGGCATTTTTACTACTGCAAAACAAAAACGAGCCATCAACAGGTTCAATCTTAGGCTGCGGTATTGAATCGCCGGTAGAATAAACAATCTTAACCGAATCGCCAAGCCTGCATTTGAGCCCCTGTAATGGGGAAATATCATAATAAGGCGAAATAAACGAGCTTCCACCACCGCCTGTAGCTGTATAAGCAGCATTAGGGCCAATAACTGCAATAGTTTTAACTTTCGAAACGCTCAGAGGAAGAATATTTCCTTCATTCTTCAAAAGAGTAATAGCTTCCTGTGCACTTTTTAAAACAAGTTTTTTATGGGCATCACCATGCAATACAGACGTATCAGCTTTTTCATTATTGTCAAACAAGCCAGCCCAGAAAGCTGCTGTTAAAATGCGACGAACTTTATCATCTATGGTACTTTCTTTAATTTGTCCAGATTGAATATACTTCAAAATACTGTCTTTATTGAAATAAACGCCTACAGGCATTTCCAAATCCAGACCAGCATTGGCAGCATTGACAGTGCTATAAACAGATACCCAGTCAGAGATGACAAATCCCTTGAAGCCCCATTGTCCTTTAAGGATATCGGATATCAGGTGATAATTTTCTGTACAATGCTGGCCATTTTGCAGGTTGTATGCGGCCATCACGCTTTTCACGTCAGCTTCTTTAACAGCAGCCTCAAAAGGGGCAAGGTGGGTTTCGTGTAATGCACGGTCATCCACCTTTACGTCATAATTGTTCCGTTCCCACTCCTGATCATTGGTAGCAAAGTGTTTTACAGAAGTAATAACCTTTTGGCTTTGCACGCCCAAGATCCAGTTTACCGCCATACGTGATGTCAGGTATGGGTCTTCAGAATAAGATTCGAAATTTCGGCCATTCAACGGGAAACGATGAATGCCAACACATGGGCCTAACAGGTAATTACGGCCTTTAGCTTTGGTTTCTTTACCCATGGCAATGCCAATCTCTTTTACCAACGCAGTATCCCATGTAGCCCCCATTGCTACACCAGAAATAAATGACGTTGCCTGTCCATTCCTTACGCCTAAAGGGCCATCGGTAATACGTATTGCCGGAATACCAAGTCTTTCAATGGCAGGAGTATCAAAGCCTGTGGTATCACCAGAAATAATGGCAATTTTTTCTTCAAGTGTCATCTTTGCCAGCAAATCATTGACGCGCGCTTCAACAGATTGTGAAGGGTCCTGGTATATTGCTTTCTCCTTACACGAAAGAAGAACTAAAGCAAAACCAAGAACTAGGATTTTTAAATAAATCTTTTTCATAACTCTTTTAAATGGTTGATAATTTGTAATTAGGTTGTCTGTAATATGCGAATAAAAGTATTTCTAAACAATTATACAAGTTTTTAAATACATGTTAATGTACAAAATATTGCTTAAATATCTTAATTTTAATCACTGTTGTCCGGTAAAATAAAATAAATACTTATAAATACTAGTAATATCGTTGATTAGAAATTGGTCGCCCCGCTGGGGCTTAATTTTAACGATGTTTAATTTTACTACAAACAGGATGTCGCTACGCGACTAAATAATAGCAGCGTAGCTGCGAACTGTTTGTAGGATAACCAAATAATATTACTAAGCCGCATAGCTGCGAACTGTTTGTACCGGACACCAATGAATTTTAATATGAATAATAAAATATGGGCATACTGTTAAATAAGCATTCCAAAGTTATCGTGCAGGGATTTACCGGCACAGAAGGCTCATTTCATGCTCAACAGATGATAGAATATGGCACCCAGGTTGTAGGAGGGGTTACACCCGGCAAAGGAGGTTCATTTTATCTCAACAGGCCTGTCTTTAACACTGTTTATGAAGCAAAAAAAGCTACCGGTGCTGACACGTCAGTAATATTTGTTCCTCCGGCTTTTGCAGCCGATGCTATCATGGAGTCTGCCGAAGAAGGAATAGCTCTAATAGTTGCTATAACAGAAGGAATCCCAACTTCAGACATGGTGAAAGTAAAATCATACCTCTCCGACAAGAATTCAAGACTGATTGGCCCCAATTGTCCTGGAATTATTACTCCCGGTGAAGCTAAGGTTGGAATTATGCCAGGGTTTATTCACTCCCCTGGCAATATAGGCATTGTTTCCCGCTCAGGGACACTCACTTATGAGTCAGTATTTCAAATTTCGCAATTAGGGCTTGGCCAATCCACCTGCGTAGGCATTGGAGGCGACCCTGTAATTGGTACCACGACATTAGAGGTTGTAAAATTGTTTATGAAAGACCCTCAGACCGAAGGCATCATCATCATTGGCGAAATAGGCGGAAATATGGAAACAGAAGCCGCTCAATGGATAAAAGACAACAGCTCCAAGCCGGTTGTTGGGTTTATTGCCGGACAAACCGCACCAAAAGGAAGAAGGATGGGTCATGCTGGCGCTATTATCGGAGGGATAAACGATACCGCTGAAGCAAAAATGAAAATCATGCGAGAATGCGGCATTTATGTAGTTGACTCTCCTGCAAACATTGGCAGGGATATGTTTAAAGCTTTAAAAAAATTTACAGCATAGATTGCCTGGCAAATTCAGAACATATTATGGCAGTCGCAACAGCTACATTTAATGATTCGCTTCCTGCACCTCCCACACGAAATGAAGGTATGGTAATGGATTGCGTAACGTAACTTCCAATTTTGTCCGAAATGCCTTTTGACTCGTTACCCATAACAATTATGGCCTGTTTGGCCAACGAAGCATTGTAAATATTTTCACCTTTCAAAAATGCCCCATAAACAGGGACGTTAGCATTTCGGGCCTCTTGCAAATAGCTTTCTAAATTGGTATAATGCACCTTGACCCTCAAAAAAGCCCCCATCGTTGATTGTATGACCTTAGGATTATAAAAATCCGCACAATCATTGGAACACACGATGTGGTCGATACCAAACCAGTCAGCCAGGCGGATGATGGTACCCAGGTTGCCAGGGTCCTGAATACAATCCAAGGCTATTATTCTTTCGTTTTTAGAAGGTAAAACGGCCTTTGCATGAGCAAATAAAGGTAAAACAGCCATTACCCTGTTCGGGGTAACCTGCCCCGAAAGTTTTTTTAAGACTGCCTCATCTACAGCATAACAGGTGTACCTTTGAACAGCACGCTTATCTATTTCCTGCAACCAACCTGCCTCAGCTATAATATAATCTATCTTTAAGCCAGACACCAACAATTCTCTGACAAGTTTATCGCCAGAGACAATAAACTGCTTATATTCTTTTCTGAATTTTTTGTCATGAAGCTGACTAAGCCTTTTATACAATGCATTGCTGAGCGGTACAAAAGAAAAAGCGTTATTCATCGGCCTGATTTTTTTGACGCACAAAATTAAACATTAACTGATATAAAATACTTTCGTTAAAATAATGAATTCCATGCTTCACATTTACATCTGCAAATAATCTCTTAACAAGGTTGAATAGAACCCGCATGAATTTCAATTTGTCGGGACAAATTCTCCTGCTTTTGCAATACAAACCATCCGTCCTTAAAAAATATTTTTGTTCTCATGAAACGAGCATGATTTTTTAAACACAAACAAGGATGAAAATTTATCATGCGAGTTTTCCTTCGGAGAGCCCTTCGCGGTTCATCCGACCTTATTTATAAAATTATTTACGGATGAAAATAAAAGGATTTATGGCTTAAATGTTAAATTTGCTTTTTACATATTTTAATATCTTGTATAGACAAAGATTATTTAGAGAATAGGATGCTATATCATTTTAAAATCTATATCATTGCCCTGTTATGTATCCCCGTTCTTTTTAGTTCCTGCAACATGACAAAATATGTCCCAGAGGGCAAATATCTTTTACAGGACAACGAAGTAAAAATTCCTAAAGGGGGAATAACAGATATTGACCTTTTACCCTATATCAAACAATCACCCAACAAAAAAGTATTAGGCAGATAC
>JAKPQD010000062.1 GCA_029572965.1 Bacteroidota bacterium
GATAACGAGCTGTGTAAAAAGTGTCTTTTGTACGACTAGCTGCCCATGCTACTTCCGTTAATACGGCTTTGGCTTGTTTGTTTCCGTGTGTGGTTCGTCCACTTTTTTTTTACCAGCACTCTCATTATTGCCAGGTGATACGCCTACCCAGCTACAAAGGTGCTTCTCTGTAGGAAAAACACTCATATCCAAACCAATTTCTGCTATCAAATCTTCGACTGTTTTACGGCTTAATCCCGGAATCTCACGAAGGCGTTCCAATGCATTATCATAAGGCGATAAAACCTTTTTTATTTGTTGATCAAGCTCGTCAATCAGTTTTTCAATATGACGATTGTTTTCTCGAATAGTTTGCAATAAGTAAATATGATGCTCCTCAACAATACCGTTACAGGCTTCCCAAAGTTCTTCTTTGCTTGCTTCGATATTTTTGTGATAGACGGCATCGATGTCTGCCATAGTTATAGGTTTGCCTTCACAAAGCTTATTGATAAGTTTGGTGCCAGTAACACCACTTGTATCGCTAAGTACACTCGAAAGCTTTACATTGCAGTCTTCAAGAATGCGTATAATGCGATTTTTATTAGAAGCAATATCTTGTATCAATTTCTTGCGATAACGAGTAAGGTCGCGAAGCTCACGTTGTTCTTTTGGTGGAATATAACTCGGCTTGAGAAGTCCTGCCAAAAGAAGCTTACAGAGCCAAGCACTATCTTTCTTGTCTGTCTTATGACCAGGTACGTATTTGACATGACGAGCATTGACAATCCAAACTTTTATTCCAGAAGGCTCTAAAACATGATAAACTGGCTTCCAATAAACACCTGTACTTTCCATAGCAACGTGTGTAATACCATTTTCCAATAACCAATCTTTTAATTTTGTCAAAGAACTTGTAAACGTCCCAAATTCACGGGTCGAACGTTTTAACCCCTTGCCGTCTATGGTGGCAACTACCGTTTTCTTATGAACATCAAGTCCACAACCACGAGTGACAACTTGTGCAAATTCTACTGTTTCCATAATTAACATTTTTTACGCTTATACTTATCTATTTAACGTCAAAAAGATAGTACAAAATTATAAAAAAAGTACAAATGGTGTACAATCGCACTGTATTTTCATGCTCGCGGGTGTTGAAAAATCATGTTGGTTTCATAGCTGTAATTTTTAAAATAACTTCAATTAATTACTACTAATTTGAGTTATAAAGTTTTAATATTACAAATTTA
>JAKPQD010000066.1 GCA_029572965.1 Bacteroidota bacterium
AATAAATAATATGAGCTTAGACAAAGTATATACCCCATTGATTTGGTTAGTGCTTTAACAAAAAATTGAATGCCCTGTTGCAAGTCCCCGCGCAACGGAATAAATCAGCCGCTCTTTGTGTGTTCATTGTTGCTATTCGTAGTGTGTAACTGTAGCTATAAACCAATTACATTTTTATGTTTTGCCAGGAGACCCTGATCCGCCACGGCAGACAGGGTGACGGCACTTGCTGATTCGCTTCAATCTTCGCTTCGGTAAAGCTGAAATACCTTCCAGCCGTACAATTGCTCATGAACCATTGGTACACACAGGCCCATGAAGTATATCGGTCAGACGGCTTTGAGCCGTCAGACCGATGTTGCCATCTTCGCTTTGCCGATTATTGTTACTTCAGAGGAAGTGTGCGATCCTTCGGCTTCGCTCAGGACAAGCTGCCACGCCTTTTGTTGCCATGAAAGAGGAACCTTGAAACGAGCGTGGCAACAAAAGCTTCATGCTTATTTGCAGTTGGGCTAATAAGATGTATTGTATTTTAAAACTTAGGGTATGTATAAAAATAAAGCGCCCCGGATAGAAATCCAGGGCGCTGGTGTTAAAAAATTAACACATGCTATTTTACTGTAGAATATTAATCTTCTTTGTAGTTGACTGTACACCGTTTGTTACAGTTACAAAGTATAAACCTGCTGTTGCATTTTTAAGTGTAACATTTACTACACTTTTAGCAGTAACAGAAGTTTGCTTGTTGTAAACAACTGAACCATTCATGTTGCTAACTTTAATTGTAACATTGCCGGTATAGCCACCAACATTTACATTAAAAGTACCGCGTGCAGGATTTGGATAAATGCTTACTTCGCCATTGCTTGCAACAATTGCATCTTCTTCTTCGGCAACAGCAGCTGCAGCAGTTGTAGAGCAAATGCAAAGGCCGTTATATACTGTAGAAGTAGGTTTCCAGTTTACCCAAAGCTGAGCCCAGTTTTGAGCGCTTGATTTTGCAAGTGCACCAACATAAGTTGTAGGTGTAAAGAACGCATTGTTTAATGCTGTTTCGTTGAAACTTGCACCGCTTAAAGCAGGTGAACCTGTTGCAGGGCGAAGGTTTGGATTGTTCAGATTAAAGGGACTGGTTAATCTGATACCTGTGTTGTCAGCATAGAAACGGTTATCTGCACCGGTTAATAACAGATTAACAACAGCAGCGCTATCTGCGCCTGTAGTTGCAGTAACATATTTAGGCGCATATTTACAGCCAACAATGTTATGTTCTACAATTGTATCTGCTTTAACGCTGGCTTCAGTTGTAGTACCGTCAATTAAAATACCTGTTGGGTAACCCATTACAATAGAATTGTAAAGGAACATGTGGCTGTTTCTGCGGATGTGAACACTTCTTCTGAAAAGATTGTTGGTAGCAGAGTCAGAACCGGCACAAATAGTCATATTTGAAAAAACCGCTCTTGTTTGTGGCGTATTTAAAGAACCGCTTGCATCATTATCAGATTCAAAACCATTAGAACCAGATACGTCTGCAACCAATGGATCGCGTAAGCCAATACCAAACTGAATTTTACCGCTGAAACCATTGTCAGTATCGAAATCATCGTCAATACCACGGAATGCGATCAGGTGTTTACAGTTTACAGTACCACCAAACCATTCGAATGAATCGTCATTGGCATAGCTAACCTGTACAAAATCTACCAGTGTGCCATCGCCAACACCACCAAAAGTTAAACCATTGATCTCGTTGTTAAGCGAAAGGGCAACACCTGCAAATTCGATACGAACATAATTAAGTTCGCCTGAGTTGTCATGTATATCTGAAGTACCAGTACCACCACCATATTCTGATAATGCACCAGGAGCAATACCTTCGATATTTGCAACACCACCCGGCTGGTTGATTGTTGATTTGCCTAATAAAATTACACCACCCCAGTCGCCACGTGCTCTTTTACCTGGTGCTTTTGAAGAAGTAAATACAATAGGGCATGAAGGTGTACCCACTGCATGAATTTTTGAACCTTTTGTAATGATTAAAGAACCTTTGTTAAGGGTATCGCCAACAATTACAGTTCCAGGCTGAATAGTAAGTTCGGCACCGCCGGTTACATAAACTTTTCCTTTAAGGAAATAGATTGTGTCGCAATCCCATGTTTTGTTACTGTTGATCAGTGTATCGGCATTGCCGATATACTTGATTGGCTTTGTTTGTGCAAAACCTGGCGCAATTGCAAAAGCAAAAAGTACACTTAATACCAACGCTTTTGTAAGTAAAGATTTGATGTTCATAAAAAATTTTGTTTCGCCAAAAGTAGGCTTGCTCTTGTCTGTTGACCAAGTATTCAAGGTTAATAAAATCTTACCAAATCGTTAAGCAAATGTTTTGCTGTAAGTATTGCTATAAAAGGGTTTCAGAGATATGTTCGTAACAATTTGGTAATAGAAATATAATATAAAAATACCTGGAAGCTGTTAAGAATGTGTATGGTGACAGCAGGTGTTTTTTTGGTAATAATTATTTAATAATTTGGAAATATTGCAGCGCATACACAACCCTACTTTTGCCAAAAAATACATGCGACCATCACCAAAACTCATTCTTATTTTTCTTTGTTTTTTTGCTATAGCCGGCTATGCACAAACAGGAAATTTAACAGGTAAAGTAACAGACGAGAATAGTAACCAGGCATTGTTGGGTGCATCCGTTTCAGTTATAGAAGTTTCTAAAAAAGCACTTACAGAAGCAGATGGAACGTTTAATATTAAAGGGCTTAACCCAGGTAAATACACATTGCTTGTTTCATATATAGGTTACGATTCTAAAAAGATTGCGGAAGTTGAAATAATAAAAGGTGAGTTAACCACGCTTAATGTTGTACTGTCACTTGCAAAGAGTAAGTTGAACGACGTAGTGGTACAATCTACCAGTGCAAGAAAAGAAAACTTAAGTTCATTGTTAACGGCAAGGCGGAATGCAGGTGTTGTGTCTGATGGTATCAGTGCCGATCTGATCAGAAAATCCCCCGATAAAAATATTGGCGATGTATTAAAACGCATTAGTGGTACAACAGTGCAGGATAATAAGTTTGTTGTGGTGCGTGGTATGAACGACCGTTATAACGAAGCCATGCTTAACGGGGCGCTGTTACCAAGTTCTGAGCCCGACCGCAAAACATTTGCCTTTAATATTTTCCCTTCTGAGATTGTAGATAATATAACCATTATAAAAAGTGCTGCTCCCGATTTACCCGGAACATTTTCTGGCGGATTAATACAAATAAATACCAAAGAAACACCCGACAAAAACTTTATTGCTGTAAAAGCAGGTGCAGGTTATAATACAATAACCACGGGCAAGAACTATTATACTTATAAAGGTGGTAAGTCAGACTGGATTGGCCTTGATGATGGTACAAGATCATTGCCATCGGCATTTCCGTCAACTAACGATTATGCGGCTTATGGCATTGAAGATCAAAGCAGGCTTGGCAAAGCAATGGCGAATAACTGGGCAATTAACAATTCTACCGCACCGGTGAATACTGCTTTCCAGGTATCGGGTGGTTTTAGTGCAAAGCTCAGCAAGAAAAGCAATTATCCTAAACTCGGCGGCATATTCGGTATAACCTATAATTCTACCAGCAGGTTCAGCCAGTTTTTAACCAACGAATATGGAAACGATAATGTACAGGCTTACTATAATTATATAGACAGTGCCTATAACCGCAATATACTTACGAGTGGTATGGGTAATTTAACGCTGAAGCTGAATGCCAACAACAAGATCTTTTTTAATAACCTGTATTCAATTAATTCAAACGATCAGTTGGTACAGCGTTCGGGGCCAAATCAATCATCAGGATATTATGATTTGAGAGCAAATTCATTCTTCTTTACAAGCAACCGGATATACAATTCTCAATTAGGGGGCGAGCATTTTTTCCCGAAATCCAAATTGCGTATTAAATGGCAGGGCTATTATACAAGCCTTTACAGGAATGAACCTGACTACCGCCGCAACCAATACACGCAGCTTGAAGAAAATGGGCCGTACTTTCTGCTGGTGAATGCAGGTCCAAGTACTTCTGCAACAACCGGGGTGCATTATTATGCCGATGTGCACGATGATACAAAAGGTGTAAACCTGGATCTTAGCCTGCCGTTTAAACTATTAAACAATAAGCAAACACTTAAATTTGGCGGAGCTTATTTTTACAATACCCGCAGCCGTAATGCAAGATTTTTCTCTCCGGCGTACAACCCCGATCAGCAGCCCGGATTTGATTTCAACCTGCTGCAGTATGCGCAGGATTCGGTTTATGCGGCTAAGAACTTTGACGCCAATAGTGGATTTTTTTTAACTGAGTTTAATGATCCACGAAACAATTACACCGGCTCTGTAAAAAATACAGCAGGCTATATTATGCTCGATGATAAACTGTCAGATAAAGCAAGGCTTGTTTGGGGCGTACGTTATGAGAAATACCAGAATATTATCAATGGTATTACGGATGGCTTTCAACCTTATACCATTGATTTAAAAACCAATAATTTTCTGCCATCAGCCAACTTTATCTATTCAGTAAAACCAAAGGCCAACATCAGGGCAGGTTTTAGCGAAAGCCTTAGCAGGCCGCTTTACAGGGAACTTGCTTACCAGTTGTTTTACGATTTTTTAGCGAATACTACTTTTTCCGGAAACCCTTCGCTGGCTGAAAGTCATATCTATAGCTATGACCTTCGCTGGGAGGAATATTTTGGCGGTTCCCAATACTATTCAATCAGTGGTTTTTACAAGAAATTTAAAGATCCTATAGAAGCTTATATCTCCATCTCCGGGGCAGATTCAAGAACCATCAGTTACAGGAATGCAGCTTCTGCAAAAAACTACGGTATAGAACTGGAAGGCCGTAAAAATTTTGACTTTATCAGTAAAAAATTAGAGAACCTTTCGGCTTATGCTAATGTGTCTTTTATAAAATCAAAAACATCTGAATATACTTCAGCAAAAGATTCATCATACAGGCCTTTACAGGGGCAATCGCCTTATATTATCAATGCCTCGCTGCAGTACAACGATCCAAAAACCAATTCCGGAATCTCTGTTCTGTACAATGTAATTGGGCCAAGATTGTTTCTTATTGGTGGTCTTGATAATGATCCTATCTGGGAGAAGCCGCATGCTGCCTTAGATATAAAAATTACAAAATCGTTTTTAAAGAAGGGTTTGGTGGAATTAACTTTTGCCGACATACTGCACCAGAACGATGTGCAGTACAGGGATGTAAACAACAGTACGTATCATAAATATGAAAAAAGTGCAGATGCATTGATAAGGCAGCAAAGTTTTGGAGCCACTATTTCACTGGCTGTTGGTTACAGGTTCTAAAATAAAAAAGAAATGCTTTTGGAACCTGGCTTCAGTAATACTATGAAGCATCGTTGTGTCACTCACTTGTACGGTTGGAACATAGTCTGAACTATGATTTGGGGGGATTGAAGGGATTTACAGGATAAAATATATGAGTCCCCATAATCCAAATAATCCTTTAAAATCTCCGTTCAGACAGTTCCCTCAGCACAAGAGTGCGACGCAAGGAACGATCATAAAAGTTATATCGCCCGGCTCAAAAAAATGTATTTATGGCATTCATTAAATGGTAGAAAATCTTTTACAAGTAAACTAAATTTTATGCGCAAAATCTGTACGCTTATCGCTGTTTTTGTTGTTGTATGTTTCCAGGCAGTTAATGCCCAGGGCCAGCCGTGTGATACGATTAATTCTCCTGTTCCCGGCAACTGGACAGCAACCAACTACGGCGCACCCACGCCATTTCCGGGTTTTACAGGCGGTTATATTAATGGTGTAAATTTTACAAAAGACCTGCAAAAAGCAAATTATTTCGATCTTTCTGCAACCCCGTATACGCATATACTTGGCGTGGTAGTAAAGTTTGGAAAAGCCAATTCTAATTTTCCCGCTAACCTTTCAAAGCTGTTGTATTTTAAAGTATATGCAGACAATGCTGGTGTGCCCGGCACACAGCTTGGCAGCGCAGCGCAAATACCACTTAGCCAGGCCAACAGCGATGTAAAGGCAGGGCTGAATACCAATATCAATTTCTCATCTGCAATAGCGCTGCCCACATCTAAGAAATTTTATGTTTCAATGGATGTTTCAAACTTTGAATGGAAGTTGCAGGGCGGCAATGCCACCCATGATTCTGTTTCAATTTCAGGCACTGCGGATGACCAGGTAAAACCCAATGCTGCATGGGAATTTACAACCGACAGTACATGGGAATCTTTTACAGACGGATGGGAAAATCCTTCTGTTCCGGGCAACCCGCTCGATGTTACTTTGTACATATTTCCTTACGTAGCAACCTCTGCAACTGGTTGTGCTTTGCTGCCGGTACAACTGCTTTCTTTTAATGCAGTACATAAATCAAATGATGTGGTGCTTAACTGGCAAATAAGCAGTGAGATGAACATGAAAGGTTACGAAATTGAGAAGGCTTACAACAATAATGTTTATACAAAAGTTGTATCTGTTGCAGCATTGAACAGCTTAAAAAATCAACAGTATACGGTTACAGATAAAAATGCGTTTGCCGCATCTTCAACGGTTCAGTACCGCCTTAAACAAATTGATGGCGATGGTAGTATAAAGTATTCCCGCATTATTACACTTGCATCAAATAATTCTATAACTGATGTTGTTTTTGCAAACCCTTTCAGTGGCGCATTAAAACTGCAGTTGAATCTTTCAGAGCCACAAACTTTATCAATTAAAATGTACGATATGCAGGGCAGAACAGTAGCCATGCAGGCGCCTTCGCTTTACAGCGCTTCTAATAATACCATCAACATAAACGCAGCGGCAGGTTTAAAACCAGGAACTTATTTATTGGAACTCAATACCGGAAAAGAGCAAAAGGTATATAAGGTAGTAAAGGAATAAAAACCCTTCATCTCAAAAACAAAGAGCAGGCAAATATGGCCTGCTTTTTTTATTTGCATGGGTATTATTTACTTTTTCCCGGGGTTATATTCATAAACTACTTTAAACGGCGTCTTACGTAAATTGTTTGCGATCTGCCCGATTCGCAAATCTTCTGTTTGAGGAGTAGGATCGCAGATGGAATATTTGTTGCCATTGTAAACGATAGGTTTACCCACAGGCTTATCAAAACTTACGGCCATTGTAATATGGGTTGGATATAACAGGGCAATCATTGGCAGGTTGTAAATTTCTTTTACAAGGTAAAAAAATAAAGCAACCCTGTCGTCACAATCGCTGTATTGATAGAGCAAAGTCTGCTCGGGCGACAGGCGCCGTTCTTTACCAAAATTATCCTGGTCATTCTCATACAAAAATGCATAACGTGTAAAGCGCATCAGGTAATCAACACCTTTTTTCTGGCTCATTCCCTGTATGTTTTTTTTAAGCAATGGAATAAACGAACTGTAAGTTTCTTTACTCATTGGAATATTAAAATACGATTCAAAATCAACGATAGGGTAATTGGCAAAAATGGCCTGTACCTGCGGATTCATCATTACTTTAAAGTGGTACACTTTACCGCGAAAGCTAAACTGTAGATCTTTTTCAGCATAGTCTGACTGTTTAAAATCGGGCAAGCGTGTTACTTTATAAGAGAACGGCTTTTGTGCTTCAGCAAAATGAAGCGCTGTTTCTTTTATGGTGTCTTTATCAAAATCAATTTTACCGTAATCATGATAATTTAAACATACATATTGTTTGCCGTCTTTTGTATAAAACGGAATGTCGTAAATGTTCTCATTGCTGCGCACATAAAATAACAATTCATCTTTACCTATGCCAAGTGTGGCATCGTACCCGCTTTTAGAAAGTAAGAACCATTTATATAAAGTATAACGTAAATAGTTTTCAGCCTTTGGCGCAATTTGTTCAGCGGTTTTGCGGATGAGCTGGTAATACAACCAGTCGTTCAGGTTGTTTTTTTCTTTATATGCCAGCAGTGTATCAATAATTGGTTTGCAGTTTGCCTTACTGATCGCTGAATAAAATAATTCCAGGGCTTCCTGTGAGAGTGATGATTTAAAATCTACAATCATCGTTGTGTCTGTAACGATATTTATTGTGTCGTCATCAAAATAAAAATGCAGGTGCTGTACATTCGTTTGACTGTAAGCAACGAATGATGTAAGGCTTAAAATAATTGCAGTAAATAATATAGCAAGAACCTTCTTCAAATTAATCAATCCCTTTCTTTAAAGTTATTAAGAACCTGTGAAAAGATAAGGTGAATTTTTTTGTCCGGGCATTTGTTTTTTATGGCATCTTTTCTTGCGTCGCACTGTTGTGCTGAGGGATAGCTATTAGCCATTGGCTGTTAGCTAATAGCTAAAGGCTAACCGCTAAAAGCCTTTGCTGCTCAAGGTTCCGAATGTACAAGTGTGCGACGCAAGAAAAGATCAACAGAATTGTTATGCCGGGCTCATAAACTTCTTAATTCAACAGGTTAGAATAACTATTTTATGGTTTTTGTAATACCGTCTAAAATAGTTTTCCAGATAAGGTTAAAGAAAGATTTTTGCGGATTTCTCTGGGCACTTGCATTTTCGAAAGCCCCTGATTCGTTATTCGCTTTTTTGATAACAAAACTATTTGCAATAAAGCTGATAAATCCCTTTTCTTTTAGTTTGCCTTTTGCATTTTCATCAGGAGTCAGCACACCGATTTTAAGATCGTTGTATAGAAAAGATACTTTGCCCGAAGCACGTTTATCACTTGCCTGTATATGCGCTGTAAGTTTTTTGATCTGTGCATTTTTTATTTCGAACAAACCAAGCGGCATCGTTGCATCGTTTAATTTTTTACCATCAATGGCGCCAAGGGTTGCATCTAAAGAAAAATTGCCGGTAGCAGTTTTGGTAAGATCAAATTTGAATACCGCCTGCAAGGAACCACTGCCCATTAAAAGCGAACTGGCATTCAATGTAAGAAAATGATCTTTTGCAATGTTTTCTTTTTCGTTTGTAATATTTGTAAAAGCACCGTTTATTTTATCAAAAACAAGCAGGCCTGTTTTGCCTGACTGTGGGTTAAATTCTTTGTATGTAACCTTAATATTATTTAATGCGATAGTATCAATTGAAAGCGGCATTTTTATTTTCATTAATAACTGGTGCGGGTAATTACCCACTTTACTTTCGCCTGATGCGGGCAAAGAATGGTCGGCATACACTTCTACCGAACCATTATCAAGACTTACCTGTGAAGCTGTAAAGCCATCTTCTGATAAAAGACTGTACCAATCAACATTTTTTATTGAAGCAGATTCAAATTTTATATCGTAACGATCTTTGTAAAAGGAGATCTTTTTATTAAAATCTTCTTTTTTGCCTTTAGGTTTTAAAGAGAGCCCGCTTATATTCATTGTATGTGAAGAGGCATACAGCGCAACAGAATCTGCTTTAAAATTGTACAGGCTGTCGGCGGTAGTAATACTATAATCTTTTAAAAAAATGCCTGCATTTTTTGAGTATAAGAACCTGGTAGAATCGTATTGTGTTGCAGAATCTACCAATACATCTTTAAAAATCATGGAAACGTTTTTAAACTTTGTAATCTTATCATCCTGCTGAATATTGTGATAGGTAAAATCAACATCCTGAACATAAAGATTGTTTATTGCAAGGTGTTTTATGCTTTCACCAATGCGGCTGTATAAACTGCTGGTATCGGGCGGCGTATAATTATAAGAACGCTTATGGTGAAAAACTTCTACAATGGGTTCTTTTATATACAATACATCCAGGTCAATATTATTTCCTTTAAGAATGTCATCGGTCCCAATGCCATCTATAACAAGCGTTTTAAGAGATACCTTAAAAACATCATTGGGTGCCTGTTTCAGGCTGTCTAACACAATCAGCCTTGAGGAATCTGTAATTAACTCAGCATTAAAAAGGTACACTTTAGATTCAAGCACATCAACATTTATACTGTCAAATTCCAGCCGGTACAACCCATCCGAACCATCTTTTACCAATTGCTGCAGTTTTGATTTTATCAGTGGTTCAAAATCTTCGCTGCCACGAAATTTTAAATAAAGAAACGCTCCGCCAATCAAAACAGCCACACTAATGCCAATGATCCATATTCTTTTCATACCTGTTGTATTTAAAAAATTGTGCCGTTAAATATTCCGGTCTAAAACCCTTTGTTTTTTTTATTCACAGGGCAATACCTTTGCAGTTCAAATGAATGTATGGAAATAAAAAAATCAGGTGTACAGGCTTTGGTAAATGCGGTAAGTGATAAAGATTTGAAAAGCATCGGCGAAAAGGTTTTACTAGGTGAAAGGATTAATTTTCAAGAAGGGGTGATTTTATTCGAGAAAGGTTCTGTTGGCTACCTGGGTGCACTGGCCAATTTTGTACGCGAAAAAATGCACGGCGATAAAACTTATTTCAACCGGAATTTTCATATAGAGCCAACGAATGTTTGTGTATTTAGCTGCGCTTTTTGTGCCTATTCACGCTTATATGCCAACCGCGAAGAAGGCTGGGAATTAAGCATTTCACAAATGCTTGATATCGTAAAAAAATACGATGGCAAACCCGTTACCGAAGTACATATTGTTGGCGGTGTTCACCCAAAAATGAACCTTGAATTCTTTGCAGAACTCATGCGCAATATTAAAACCCACAGGCCCGGTTTGCATATTAAAGCTTTTACAGCAGTGGAATTCGATTACATGTTTCGCAAAGCAAAAGTTTCTGTAGAAGAAGGCATGCAATTTCTTCACAATGCAGGGCTCGATTCAATACCCGGCGGCGGCGCAGAAATTTTTCATCCCGATATCCGGCAACAGATCTGTGCCGACAAAGTTGATGCGGATGGCTGGTTAAATATTCACCGCACTGCACATAAAATGGGTATGCACAGCAATGCTACCATGTTGTACGGCCACATAGAAAAATATGAACATCGTATCGATCATATGGAAAGGCTGCGACAGTTGCAGGACGAAACAGGCGGCTTCAATACATTTATTCCACTCAAGTTTCGTAATAAGGATAACGACATGAGCCATATTCCCGAAAGTACTGTTACAGAAGATATGCGCTTATATGCAGTGGCAAGATTGTACATGGATAATTTTCCGCATATCAAGGCTTACTGGCCCATGCTTGGCAGGCAAAATGCACAGCTTACTTTAAGCTTCGGCGTAAACGATCTTGACGGAACGATAGATGATACAACAAAAATTTATTCAATGGCCGGCAGCGAGGAGCAATCGCCGTCTTTGTCAACAGCGCAGTTGGTTTCGTTGATACAGCAGGTTAAAAGAGAACCTGTAGAACGCGATACGCTTTACAACGAAATAAAAAATTATGCAAACGCCGATGTTGCTGAAATGGAGGTAAACCCGCTTTATAACTGAGCAGTTTTTTTTGAGCCGGACGATATAACTTTTATCATCGTTCCTTGCGTCGCACACTTTTGCAGCAGTAATTTTTATGAACTTTCAACAGCCTTCGAACATCAAAATATTTATGCAGTTTTACTAAACTAAAGCGTTCTTGTTTTATACTTTTTTATTTTAAATTTTTATTCCATTTATGCAATACAGGGCAATAGGTTTAATGAGCGGCTCCTCACTTGATGGTCTCGATATTGTTTACACTGAACTTGACGACAGTGGCGGTAAATGGCAATACGAAATAAAAGCTGCAGCATGTATTGCATACACCAGCGAATGGCAAACAAAACTACAGAATGCAAGTTCATTAAATGCCTATGAATATCTTCTGTTGCACACTGCTTACGGCAGGTGGATTGGCGATCAGGTAAATGAATTTATTGCAGCAAACCACTTGCACCACAAAGTGCAGCTTATAGCATCGCACGGCCATACTGTTTTTCATACACCACAACTATACATGACAGCCCAATTAGGTGATGGTGCAACCATCGCTGCTGTTACTGGAATCAATACAGTCAGCGATTTGCGTGCAATGGATGTAGCCCTGGGCGGACAAGGGGCACCAATCGTTCCAATGGGTGAAAAGTTATTATTGAAAGATTATACATACTGCCTCAATATTGGCGGCATTACGAATATTTCCTGTAAGAACTCTAACGATTATATAGCGTTTGATGTATGCCCCGCCAACCGGGTTCTTAATTTACTATCCAGCAAAGAAGGTAAACCATTTGATGATGGTGGCGCAATTTCAAAAAGTGGTTCTGTAAATACGGCGCTACTCACGCTGCTCAATAACCTGGATTACTATAAACAGCCTTACCCAAAATCTCTTGCCAATGATTTTGGTACACACATTATTTTTCCGCTAATAGAATCTTTTCAGCCCGCAACTAGAGATGCATTAAGAACTTATATGGAACACATAACGCAACAATTGGTTTATGCTGTAAACAGTTTGCGGCAAATATCGCCGGCAGAACAAACTTCTAAACTACTTGTTACCGGAGGCGGTGCATTCAATACCTTTTTGGTTGAACGAATTACCGATGCTTTAAAACCTTTTAGCATAGAAGTAATTGTTCCAAACAGCGATCTAATAAAATATAAAGAAGCATTGATCATGGCATTGCTGGGCGTATTAAGGTGGAGAGAAGAAGATACCGTAATGAGATCTGTAACCGGCGCTTTACGTAATAGCATTGGGGGTGCTGTATGGATAGGGCAGGAGGCTTGAAGGCAATTGAGAAATTAAAAATTAATAATAGCTGATTATAATGCTGCTGTGCCAGCCTGAAAATAAAAACTTACTGTTTTCGTTAATCTGTTAGAACAAATCATTATGAGATACTTTTTTTTAATCCTTGCAATTTTACTGACTGCATCCTGCGGTAGCGAAGAACAAAAATTAGACACCGCCTCTTACGAAAAAACTAAAGAAAGCCTTAGCGATAAAGAAAAGAAGAACCCTTTAAAGTTTTTGACTGTTACAGGCGACAATAAGAAAAACCTTATCGGCCAAACCGTTGTAAGAGGAACAATTAGAAATACGGCTTCGGTAACAGCATACAGGGATGTGCGTATAAAAATGCTTTGTTACAAAAATGGCAGCATGGCAGAAGAGCACGAAGATCTAGTTGATGATATTGTAAAACCCAATACTGTAGAAGATTTTAAAACCAAATACCGTTTGCCAAAAGGAACAGACAGTATTGCATTATCAGTAATGAGCGCTGCTGTTGCAGAAGAGGGAAGTAAAAAATAATTGTACACTCCTGTACCTGAGAGGTGTCTTTAAAGTTGAAGTATAGAAAACCCTTGAAATGTGCGACGCAAGAAAAGCTTCATAGTAAGTATGGACTTATGGCCAAAAAAACAAATTATGTTATAAATAAAAATGACCGCGGTTAAACGGTCATTTTTTATTTCAAGGATTAGCATTGATTATCAGAAACCCCTAATTATTTGCTTAAAGTAATTGCTTCAGGTGCAAATGTTACAGTTCCGTAACTTGAAGGCGAAACATTTCCTGTATCGGTGAATTTGAAAAGTAAAATTTTCTTATTGGCTTTTTCTGCTACAAAAATGTATGCGTTGCCACCAATTACCTTCGATGCAACATCTACAGGATTTCCTAAAGTAGTGCTTGCACCATAAATGATCGCATCTGCACTTACCGGTCCACCGGTTGCAAGTTTATTAGCTGCATCTTTTATAATGTAAATGCCACCATCTGCATTAAAGGGTGGTTTACCGGGAGTATCTCCACCAACAGGTGCGGCTGCTTCACCTATTTCAGTTACGAATAAAGCATCAATATCAGTGTTATAAGTAACGCCATGTAAACGGCTGAAAGTGCCGTTAGGCCTGTCTGCAATATTGATTGAGCGGCTTGCTGTTGTGCTCCCTTCTTCAAGTTTATTCGGGTTATCAAATATATCTAAACGCATGGCGGCGAGATCCATTACTACAATCAGCCTGTTTTCTTTAGCATCGTAGCTAATGCCCCATGGCTGACCGGCTATTTTAACTTTTCTGCCTGCCACGCTGCCCGATTGGTTACTGAATCTTTTATAGATTCTTATTGAACTGTCTGTATTGTTGGCGATGTAAAGAATATCTCTCTTACTGTCGTAAGCAATCTCTCTTCCGCTGGTTAGCGTACTGTCTGTAAAAGTTCTGGCAGGGGTTGGGTTACTACTCATTGTAGAAGCACCTGCAAAAACATATACCGTTTTACTCTTGCGGCTTAACTGGTATATCTCATCTGTAGCTATATTATAATAAATACCGTTGCCGTCTTTTGCATTAGTGGCATAAGTATTTTTCTGGAGTATATCGTGCGATGCTGCCCCGTATAAATACAGGTTATT
>JAKPQD010000067.1 GCA_029572965.1 Bacteroidota bacterium
GCTGCCATCAAAACGTGTTTGTTGGCTTGCTTGATTCCTCTAGTATTTACTCGCTTCATATTGGTAAAATTGACCAATGTTCCTATTACAGGTTCTACGGTTTTACTTCTCACGCGTACCATTTTCTTGGCATAGTATGGGTTTTGGGTGAGTTTTAGGTGCATTCTATCGTAGTGCTCTTTGTGGATGCTGTCGTCTATCTTTTTATACTTGGTGCTTTTTCCGCAGCATTGTTCTCGAAGTGGACAGTTTTTGCAAGAACTCTCACTACTGCGATAGCTGCGTTTGGTGTAGCCTTTGCTGTCGGTTTTTTCGCCTTTAAATAGTAAAATAGCTATGTTTCCTCCTGCTTTTATACATTCGTACTGATGTAATTCTTTGTTGAAAATAAAGCCTTCTCTCTCAGGCTTGTATTGCCCAAAGTTTGGAATATAAGCATCGATGTTTTTTTGGTTCAAATACTTTAAAGCTTCGCCACTACTGTAACCGCCATCGGCTAAAAGTTCTTCTAATTCAATGCCGTTTTCTTGTAAATTTTTCTCGGTTAGTTCAACGATTTTTTCGATGCATTGACTATCGCGTTTGTCTGCAAAATCAGAACAAGCTCCTGTTATTACGTGATGAGCATCGTCTACAGCGATTTGTCCAAAATAGTTTAATTGTCTTGCTTTTCCTGGTTTTACACTTACCCTAGCATCAGAATCTGTGGGGGAATAATGGGTGTGATTCGATACAAATCTCGGACGTATTAAATTGCCGTGTTCATCTACTTTATCAATGTTGAAGTTGGGATTGGGTTGGTCTTTATAGGCTTCTTGTTTCCAAGCATGGTGTTGCTCTACTAGTTTCTTTCTGGTGCTTGTGGTTTTAAATTCGCTATTTTCTTCTAATTCATTTACAAAAGCACTGGCATCTTCCAATACTTCTTTCTCCACTAAACTGTCCATAGAAGCATTGGCTTTGATAAAAACGCTATCCACGGCTTGACGTTTGCCTCGAATCATCCCTTTGGAAATACATAGCTTTAAAACGGCTTTGAATAAGCTTAAAAATACTTCTTCGCCATACAACTGACGGGTGCGACTAATGGTGCTGTGCCAAGGCAATGCTTCATCAATATCATACCGAATAAATAACCGAACATCCAAACAATTAGAGCAATATTCGATGAGTTTTCTATCCGAATTAATATTATTTAAATAGCCAACCAAACAGATTTTGAAAAACACAACAGGATCAATACTTTCTTGTCCTTCCTCTCCATAATACTGGGAGGTGGCTTTATATAAAAAATGAAAATCGATAGCTCTATCAAGCAATCGATAGAAATTATGCTCAGGAATCAAGTCCTGTAAATGAACTTGATAGAGCATTTTTGGCGTGAGTTCTTTTCTTCCTTGCATAGTTAAAAATACCATTTTATTTACTTTTTTGCAAGCTTTTTTTGATATATTTGTTGTGTTGTGCAACAAGCACATCGGTTTGGCAATATGGCGGCTGAAGTACTTCTATGAAACATTTGTGAAAGGTTCAACAGCAGTAATTCTATTGAACTTTTGTGCTAAAAATCCGCCACTTCGCCAAGCCGAAAAACGTAATGTGCAAGCGGTGCGACCGTTCATTAATCGGCAGACCGTTGGACAATGAACTTTAGTTTTTCAAAGTGTTTTAATTCTGCTCTGCTTCTTTGCCGACAAACATTTTAGCACATTTGCAGGCTCACAAAACCTTG
>JAKPQD010000094.1 GCA_029572965.1 Bacteroidota bacterium
TATAACCATCTTCAATTCTAAAGGGATTTTCATCATCAAAAAGTGTTTGTTTAAATTGAAAGTTAGAATAGCCCGCGTTAGTCATAAGATTGACGATTTCAGAAGTTGAAAAAAAGTTTGCTTCTTTATAAAAGGTACTTTTATCTTTATTTTTGAGATATTGTTTACCAAGATTGCTACCTTTATCAACTATTGCAATGATACAAAAACCATCTGGTTTTATAACACGATACGCTTCACAAATCGATTTTTGAGGATCATCAACAAAACATATAGTTGTTACCATAATGGCAAAATCAAATGTATCATTGTCAAACGGCAGTTGTTCGGCAACAGCATTGTATACTTTAATACCCTGCCGGGCAGCCTTCTTTGCCATTTCAACTGATGGCTCCACACCTGTTGTTATACCTAACGGAACTGCAAATTTACCGCTTCCAACACCAATCTCAAGGCCTGCACCATGAATAGCAATCATACTTTTAATCGACGTTAATTCCGCTCTGTACATATCATGATGCTTTTCAAACCATTCATCATACTGTTCATGGTGCTGATTAAAAATATTGGCTTTTGGCATAGAATTTACCTGAAAAGTTAGTAACTATTTCTACCTTTTCTGCCGCCTATGCCTTTGCCTCGGCATAAACATTTTCCGCCACCTCGGCCTTTTCTGCCTCCTCGCATTCCTCTTCCTAAACCATAAGAATTATTACATAAAGGAAATGGCGTTTTATTAACTGGATTTTCGTAAACAGGTTTTTCAAAATTACTACCATCAGCTTCATTTATAAAACGTAAAGCTACTGTTGGACACTCTTCAATGCAAATTCCACACAGAGCACATAAAGATTGATCAATTTGAGCTGTTTTGGTTTTTTGATTAATTGATATTGCACTGTTTGGACAAACTGAAACGCATCGCTTGCAACCTTTACATAAACTATCATCTACTTTCATTATCATGTGTTGCCTCCATTATTGTAACATAAAAAGGGTTGCATCCTTGAATTTGCAACTGTGTTTTACCTTCATCATCCTTTAATAATTCACATGTTGCAGGTATTAAACCGTTTAAACGTTCATCCATGGAGCGTAGAGCTTTAAAATCAGCTATCGTAATGAAATCATA
>JAKPQD010000096.1 GCA_029572965.1 Bacteroidota bacterium
CCCTGGATAGCATGCAAACATTCGGCAATGGTATTCCTTTTAATCCCATATTCTGAAGAGCTCAACGGATGGTCAACAATAGGGATGCCTCCATAAACCTGTACCATCTTGAAATGTACAAATGCAAGTATAAAATACAATTCGCCTTCGTATTGGTTGAGTAATTTCAATGAATCGGCAGGAATATTAGAATTACTGCTTTTATATTTGTTAATTCCTGCTAATGTAGAGTTAGCGCGTAATATCGATTTATAGTTGTATGCCCAAAAGGCATCAGAGAGTGATTTAGGTTCGCTTGGTTGAATTGTGCCCAAATCGGCATGTTGGATATCCAAAAAGTCGTTCCCGCCTTGTTCGCCGCCAGCTTCAGCTTCATCCGAAGCGATACTCCCAAAAACAAGGTACATCATATCGAGGTTGTGAATACCTGCGGGCTGAATATTCAAAGAACCGTAAGTTCCGGTAACAGCCTGGCCTATATTAGTAAGGCTGTTATAAAAGGTTTCTTCAGATTGGACCCCTTCCTGGGTCGTATCCAGGAAACTCTCGCTGCACGATGCAAACAAGGCAGCTACCAGTATTATTTGTATAAAATATTTGATATGTTTCATAATTCTATTTTTTTGAATTCTATAAACTCCTTAACACCTTAAAATGTAATATTCATACCAAAAAGGTACATTTTTGACTGAGGATATGTACCACGGTCAAAGCCCCTTTCAAGAATACTATTTGAAACGGTTGTATTTTCGCCAACTTCGGGGTCAAATCCGGTGTATTTGGTAAATGTGAGAAGGTTTTTTGCCCCAACATAAACCCTTAACTTTTCAATTTTTATCTTCTGGGTCAAAGATTTGGGCAAAGTATATCCCAACTGGATATTTTTGAGCCTCAAGTATGAGCCATCTTCTACATAAAATGAAGAAGGTAATAACACTGCGTCTATGGCTGCTATACCTGTATTCTCATTTTGAGGTTCTGACAATCTTTCAGGCTGGGCCAGATTTGGGCTTGTATTCCATTTTGAAGGAATATAACCATTCAACAAATCTGGAGATAAATTCAAACTACCATTATTGATAGTGTATGAGTTCACTTTCAGCAAGTTGAATATTTTATTCCCGTAGCTGCCCTGGAAGAATGCACTCAAATCAAAACCTTTGTATTCGAGGTTGAGGTTAAAACCATAAGTAAACTTAGGGTTAGGGTCTCCAATGTTGGTAATATCTTCAGAATTAATAACCCCATCGTTATTAATATCTTTGTATTTAAACTGGCCCGGAGCAGCAGTACTGGACTTGGTATTATACGTTACAGGGTTACCATTTACATCAAATCCTTCTACAACAACAGCTCCCGTTGCATCCGGGGCAACCTGTTTCCATCTTTTCAAAGCTGTTTTGTACCACACAAAATCAGCTTCTTTATATATGCCATCTACCTGATATCCATAAAATTCAGAAACTGCATGTCCATTCTGAGTGCGGCATACGTTTGACACACCCCTGCCGGTTCCTGCCTGCAACATATCTCCAATATCGTCAATGACAGTTTTGGTATGGGTAATGTTGGCACTCAGGTTAACTAACAAATCGCCAATCTGTTCTTTATAACCCACAGTAAGTTCGTAACCACTGTTATCCAACGTCCCATAGTTTACAAGAGGCCTGGTATCGATAGAGCCATCGCCTAATTCCTGCGAATTGCCGCCACCAAGGATTGCGTACCCTACAGTATAAGGAACTGATTTTCTAAGTAACATATCCTTGTTTCTCCTGGTAAAATAGTCAACAGAAACACTCACCTTATTTTTCAACACAGTAAAATCAAGCCCAATGTTTTGAGAAACAACAGTTTCCCAATGCAAATCGGCATTACCAGCTGTGATCAATGCAGCACCACTGTTTTTTACATTATTAAAAACATACCCGTTAATAGGCAATATGCCTATTGTACTGTTGTACAAATAAGGTTGAATATCAGAGTTCCCTGTTTCTCCATAACCATACCTCACTTTCAATAAGTCAAAAATATTGAGGTCTTTAATTGCTTCTATTTCGCTCAGTTTTATCCCGGCAGAAAAAGCAGGGAATGTACCAGCCCTGTTGTTTGCCCCAAACTTTGAAGAATAATCTCGCCTGATATTGGCCTGCAATAACACAATATTGGCAAAGTCATAACTTAACCTGCCAAAAAAAGCATACCCCCTGATTGTCTTTTTAATAGGGTCGTGTATGTTTTTAAAAGCGGTATCGTTAAGGTCAAAATTTTTCCAGTCTGCAACATCCAGGTTAACCCCCGAAGCTGATTTATCTTTAATTTTTACAATGTACTCGCCACTTTCAAAACCTGCTACTGCATTAAACTTGTGCATATCGGATAAAGACAAATCGTAGGTAAGAAAACCCTGATAGTTCCATCCTGTATTTTCATAAGTGCCAGTATTATATGAGTTAATCTTTACACTTTGCGTTGGGTTAGCAGCAGCGGTATCTCCAATGGTATGGACCGGAGTAAAATTTTTGTATTCAGAATTGCTGCTGTTAAGCGAATAATGTGTTTCGAAATTTAAGCCTTCAATAACATTGAGTTTTAAAAATACATCACCATTGAATGACCTACTATTATTGACATTATTGTTATACTCAATCTGGGCCAGCGGGTTTTTAACACCTGAAGAAAGGTCTGAACCTTTATAAGCATAGTTGCCAGTACCATCTGTTGAGTAAACAGGGACCATTGGCAACATTTGTATTGCTGTACTTAATGGTGAGTTGTACTCGTTCATCTCATTCTGGGTTGAATTTTCCCTTTGCGAAAAGCTAAAACTTTCACCTACTTTCAGTCTTTTCATTACCTGATAATCTGAATTCAACCTAAATGTGTATTTTTTATTGTAAGTCCTTAATACCGTGCCGTCTTCTCCATTATATCCAATACTTGAATATACATTGTATTTCTTTCCGCCTTTATTGACCGAAAGGTTATAATTCTGCATCAAAGCTTGCGAACGGAAGATCTTGTCCACCCAGTTGGTATTGGTCAAAGCTTTTGTAGAATCTGAATGGTCCATATACACCTTGTTTACATTGTCATAAGGGAAATAATTGGCTTTTGACCGATTGTAAATCTCAGCATATTGTTGTGCATCACAAACTTTTACATTGTCTTTGCTCCACGGTTCTTGTAAACCCCAGAACATATCAAGGTTGGCCTGGAACCTGTCTGTCTGGCCCCTTTTGGTGGTAATAAGGATAACCCCGTTACCTCCGGCAGAACCATAGATTGCAGCAGAGGCTGCATCTTTCAATATTTCCATCGATTCGATATCGGCAGGGTTTATGTTTCCTAACGAACCGCCAGGCACACCGTCAACAATGACCAATGGGTTACCACCGTTGATGGTAGCCAAACCACGAACACGAATCTTAGGCTCTGCTCCGGGCTGTCCTGAGTTTTGGTAAATCTGAACCCCGGCAGCTTTGCCTTGCAATGCTTCATCAACACGGGCTGTTGGCATATTTTTCAGGTCTTTTGAACTTACAGAAGCAACAGCGCCGGTAAGGTCACTCTTCTTTTGCACACCATAACCAATTACCACTACTTCATTGAGCTCTTTGACATCTTCCTGCATCACTACATTAATATCAGCGCTCTCTCCTACTGTCACCTCAGAAGGCTTATAGCCAATGAATGTAAAAGTCAACACATCTCCCAGAGAGCATTTGATTGTAAATTTGCCATCTACATCTGTAACGACTGCTACATTCGAGCCTTTTACAATGACATTTACCCCAGGAATCCCGGTTCCCGTAGCATCTTTTACCACCCCGGAAACACTTTTATTCTGGCCAAAAACAGGATATGCCCACAGCAATGTAACAGCCAACAGCAAATACCTTAGCCTCAGCCAAAACAACTTTATAAAACTTTTTTGCATCATAATAGATTTGTTAGTTAGACATTTATTTGTATGAAAAATATTTGCAATTTGTAACGCGACAAATATAGATGGTAGCCCAAATGGCCATATTGCACATTTGTTTTGATTGCTTGAACAAATGTTTTGTCTTTGACATAAATGTTTTCAGGAGATAAAATGATTGTTTTTAACACATTGTTGTCCGGTAAAAACTGGTCGCCGCTATGCGGCTTAGAAACATTTGGCGTATTTGGTTATCCTACAAACAGTTCGCAGCTACGCTGCTATTATTTAGTCGCGTAGCGACGTCCTGTTTATAGTAAAATTAAACATCGTTAAAATTAAGCCCCAGCGGGGCGACCAATTTCTAATCAACGATATTACTAGTATTTATAAGTATTTTATTTTACCGGACAACAGTATTTTTAATAAAAAACAGATTCTTAATCTCTTCATTAGTAATTCGTAATTCTTCATTAGTCATTCGTAATTTATCCTAAATTTGCCCCATGATTTATCCATCAAATTTTGAACAGAAGATTGGCTTTGACAGGCTGCGAGCCCGTCTCAAGACATTGTGCATTTCTTCCCTTGGGAAAGACTATGTTGACAACGTTCATTTCATCAAAGACTTTGAACTTTTGCAGCATTTACTATCTGTATGTAATGAAATGATAGTAATATTAAAGACAGAAGAAAACTTCCCTGCCGAAAACTTTATTGATTGTACCTCATACCTAAACAGGCTTAAGATAGAAGGCACCTTTATTGAGCCTGAAGAAATGTTCAAACTGAGCCTTTCGCTTACTACAATAAAAAAGCTTACTCATTTTTTCAAAGAAAAAGGAGAAGGGAAATATCCCATTCTTTTCAGCAAAAGTGCTGAAGTAAAGGTCTTTTCGTTTGTCCAGGAACGTATCGACCAGATTGTAGCCCGCAATGGCTCTGTCAAAGATTCTGCCTCGCCTGCACTGCACAAGATACGCAAAGAAATGGCAGCGCTGGAAACCGAAATATCCCGCCGTATGGCACGCATCATGGAACATGCACGCCAACAAGGCTGGGCCGAAGATGGCGCATCACCTGCCGTCCGTGACGGAAGGCTTGTTATTCCCATTGATGCCACTCACAAACGTAAGCTGAAAGGCTTCATTTATGACGAATCTGCCACCGGAAAAACAGTTTACATTGAACCGGCCGAGTTAGTAGAGCTGAATAATGATTTGAAAGAAGCCGAACATGCCGAAAGAAGAGAAATTATTAAAATTCTTATTGGTTTTGCCAATGATATCAGGCCTTATATAGATGAGCTGCTTATAGGTTATGATTTTATTGGACTTATAGACTTCAACCGGGCTAAAGCCTTATTTGCCAACGAAACACAAAGCGTCATCCCTCCGCTCAACAATAGACCTGTGTTGGAATGGTACAACGCCGTTCACCCTTTGCTTTACTACCATCTGAAAGAAGAAGGCAAAAAAGTCGTACCACTTAATATACGCCTCAACGAAATGCACCGCATACTGGTTATCTCAGGGCCAAATGCCGGAGGAAAGTCAGTTTGCCTGCAAACTGCAGCTTTATTACAATACATGCTGCAATGCGGACTGCCTATTGCTGTCAAAGAAACCAGCGAAACTGGCATTTTCGACCAAATATTTATTGACATAGGCGATGAACAGTCCATTGAAAACGACCTGAGTACCTATAGTTCGCACCTGCTCAATATGAAACATTTTGTCAAAAATGCCAATAACAAGACACTGTTTCTGATAGATGAATTTGGGGCTGGCACAGAGCCAATGCTGGGAGGGGCTATAGCCGAAAGCATCCTCGAACAGCTTAACACTATAGGGGCTTATGGCATTGTAACCACACACTACACCAATCTTAAGCATTATGCTTCGCAAGCCCAAGGAATTGTAAACGGAGCAATGCTTTATGATACGCAACACCTGCAACCTCTTTTCCAATTAGTCATCGGCGAACCCGGAAGCTCGTTTGCTTTTGAAATTGCCAAAAAGATTGGTATGCCTGAAGTTATTCTCAAGGCTGCTACCGAAAAAGTGGGCGAAAAACATATCGACTACGACAAAAACCTCAAAGAAATTATCCGCGACAAATACTACTGGCAACAAAAGCGAAACCAGGTGAAGGATACCGCCAAAAAGCTTGACGAAATTACCAGCCGATACACCGCAGAACTTGAAGACATAAAAAAGTTACGCAAAGAAACTCTCAAAAAAGCCCAGGAAGAAGCCCAGGCTATTTTGGCCGGCGTAAATAAACAAATAGAACACACCATTAAAGAAATCAGAGAAAAACAGGCCGAAAAAGAAATTACCAAACAGCTCAGACAAAACCTGGAAAAGAAAAAACTGGAAGTTGATCTGGCCCTTAATATTGAAGACGAACGTATTAACAAAAAAATTGAACAACTCAGGCGCAGAGAAGAAAATAAAAAACGCAGAGATGCAGAAAAATCAAATATCCCAGAAATTAAAAAACCTGAAAAACCCCAAAAAGCCGAATTTGAAACTGGCGACAAAGTAAAAATATTTGGACAGGACAACATTGGCGAAGTTATCAGTGTCAATGGCAAAAATATCATGGTAGGCTTTGGCAACATGATTACAACCCTTGATGAAAAGCGGCTTGTAAAAATCAGCCACAACGAATTCAAAAAAATTCAAAAATCTAATCAATCGCACACCCCATTTGCCTCTAGAAGCTTTGATATTATTGAAAAAAAGAAAAACTTCAAAATGCAGCTCGACATCAGGGGCATGCGTGCAGACGAAGCCATGCAAAAAGTTGCCGACTACATCGATGAGGCCATTATTGTTGATGTTTCAGAGGTCCGCATCTTGCATGGCAAAGGAAATGGCATCCTCCGGCAATTGGTACGTGAATACCTCCAAACTGTAGAGCTTGTCAAATCTTTTGGCGACGAACATGTTGATATGGGAGGCGCCGGCATAACTTTGGTGAGGTTCTAATATAGTCTGATTAGTAAAATCAGAATTCTGGAATAATCTTTGCTTACATTTTAAAACTTTCAGACATTTGTTGAATGTTAAAAATAGATGAACTTTCATATGTTTTCATTGTTATAAAAATAAACGACTCATGCCAATCAACGTACCCGATAAGTTACCTGCAATAGACATTCTTAAAGAAGAGAACATCTTTATTATTGACGAAACCAGGGCTGCCGAGCAAGATATCAGGCCTTTGAAAATTGGTTTGCTCAACCTTATGCCTATCAAACAAACCACCGAAACACAAATTATAAGAATGCTTTCAAATACTCCCCTTCAGGTAGAACTTGAGTTGATTAGCCTTGAAAGCCATGTTTCAAAAAACACCTCGCAAGAATATCTTGAGACTTTTTACAAAAAATTTAACGAAATTGGACAAAGTAAATTTGACGGGTTTATTATCACCGGTGCCCCTATCGAACATCTTGAATACGAACAAGTAAGATATTGGCCCGAAATCCAGAAAATAATGGATTGGACGCAAAAACACGTCACCTCTACCCTTTTCATTTGCTGGGCCGCACAAGCCGGGTTGTATCACTTTTACAACATCCCTAAGTACATGCTTCCTGCAAAAATGTTCGGAGTTTTTGAACATCATGTCATAAACCCTTCACTGCCTCTGGTCCGAGGCTTTGACGATGTATTTATGGCCCCACACTCAAGACACACCGAGGTACGCGAAGAAGATATCCGAAAAGTAAAAGAACTGGAGATTGTAGCCAAATCTAACGAAGCCGGCGTACATATTGCTATGGCTCAAGAAGGCAAACAGATATTTGTTACAGGACACTTCGAGTACGACCCTCATACTCTGAGAACTGAATATTTCAGGGATGTTGACAAAGGCCTGACCATCGATTTGCCTAAAAACTACTTTAAAGATGACGACCCAAACAATCATCCCATTGTAACCTGGCGCAGCCATGCCAATTTGTTTTTCTCTAACTGGCTCAACTACTACGTTTACCAGCAAACCCCTTATAATATTGACAAAATAGGAAGTTAGTTAATGACGAATTACAAAATTACTAATGACTAATGGAAAGACACTTCATTATTCATTCGTAATTTGTCATCAGTCATTAGTAATTAATCATCGTTTTAAAGTGTTTGCAAACCTCCGTCAACCCACACTCTTTGCACTTAGGGCTGCGGGCCAGACATACATAACGGCCATGCAGGATGAGCCAATGATGGGCCGCAGGCAAAATATCGGCTGGCAAATATTTTGTCAATTGCTTTTCACATTCCAAGGGATTCTTAGCGTTTACTGTCAAGCCAATGCGAGCTGCAACCCTGAACACATGCGTATCAACCGCCAGCACTGGCTTATCAAACAATACAGCACCCAGCACATGGGCTGTTTTGCGACCAACTCCCGGCAAACGCTGCATTTGTTGGGTATCTGTCGGGAGCTTGCCGCCAAACTCAGTAACCAGCATCTGCGCCATGGCCAAAAGATTCTTGGCCTTGTTATTAGGGTATGAAATGCTCTTGATAAGCTGATATATATCATCCACATTAGCCTTTGACAATGCCAATGGCGTTGGGTACTTTTCAAAAAAAGCAGGAGTTGTCATATTTACACGCTTGTCTGTACACTGCGCCGAAAGTATAACAGCTACTATCAATTCATATTCATTTCGAAAATGCAACTCAGGCTCAGCTACAGGCATAGTTTTCTGAAAATATTGTTGCACTTTTTCAAACAATTCTTCACGCTTCATAAACCCAATAGTTTTTTAACAAAACTAAACCAATCTATAGACAATTTGTTTCTACATTTGCCAGGATTTTAACATCTGGCTAACTACTTAAAATACAAATAATATGAAAAATATTAAATTTATTGTTTTATCTATGATAAGTGCAGGAATACTTTCGTCATGCAGCCATCAGCCTTCAAGCTGTAGCACTAATAGTGCAGACTCTTTTGCCTGGAAAACCGAGCAGTTTGCCGATATTAAAATCTTACGTTACCAGGTCCCCGATTTTGAAAAGCTAAACCTAAACCAGAAAATACTGGTTTACTATTTATCAAAGGCTGCTAATGCCGGTCGCGATATCATCTGGGACCAAAATTGTAAATATAACCTGCTCATCAGGAGTACCTTGGAAAATATTTACAAAACTTATTCAGGCGACAGAAATTCAGCCAATTATAAGAAGTTTGAAGTTTACCTCAAACGAATCTGGTTTTCCAATGGAATCCACCATCATTATTCTACAGACAAGATTATGCCTGAGTTTGACAAGGCTTATTTTGCCGAATTGGTAAAAAACTCCGACCAGAAAGGATTTAAACTTCCTGAAGGCAAAAATCTTGAGCAAACACTGACCATGATTGAACCTGTAATGTTCAATGCCAATGTTATGGCTAAAAAAGTATGGCTTGACCCTTCAAAAGACCTGATAGCAAACTCTGCAACACATTTTTACGATGGAATAACCGAAAAAGAAGCCGAAAACTTCTATAGCAGCTTGAAAGACCCTAAAGATGAAACTCCTGTTTCGTATGGTTTGAACTCTCAACTAACCAAGGTTAACGGAAAAATCACTGAAAAAGTATGGAAAGTTGGAGGCATGTACAGCCCTGCCATTGAAAAAATCTGCTATTACCTCAACCAGGCAATTCCTTATGCCGAAAACGAAAAACAAAAAGTAACCATTGAAAAACTTATCAGCTACTACAAAACCGGCAATTTAAAAATTTGGGACGATTACAACATTGAATGGGTAACCGACACCATTTCAACAGTTGATTTTATCAATGGATTCATCGAGGTGTATGGCGACCCTATTGGCCTCAAAGGTTCATGGGAAGCTATGGTCAACTTCAAAAACCTGGAAGCTACAAAACGCACAGAAATATTGAGCGCCAATGCCCAATGGTTTGAAGACAATTCTCCAATAGACCCACGATTTAGAAAAGCCAAGGTAAAAGGCGTAAGCGCTAAAGTTATCACAGCTGTTCAACTTGGAGGCGACACCCATCCTTCTACTGCTATTGGCATTAATCTTCCTAATGCCGACTGGATTAGAAAAGAACATGGCTCAAAATCTGTAACCTTAGAAAATATTACTTATGCCTACAATCAGGTTTCTATGGGCAGCGGTTTTTATGAAGAATTTATTGAAAACCCTGCAGATATTGAACTAATAAAAAAATACAAAGCCCTGAGCGACAACCTTCACACCGACTTGCACGAATGCCTTGGCCATGGCTCAGGACAATTACTACCAGGTGTAGCCGGCGATGCTTTAAAAAACTACCAATCAACATTGGAAGAAGCCCGTGCCGATTTGTTTGCCTTGTATTATATGATGGATCAAAAATTAATTGACCTGGGCATATTGCCATCATTAGATGCTGCTAAAGCCGAATATCTTTCTCAAATGCTAAACGGCCTTATGACCCAGCTTGTTCGTATTGAACCGGGCAAAACCATTGAAGAAGCCCACATGCGCAACCGTCAACTTATTGCAAAATGGTGCTTAGAAAAAGGAAAAGCTGACAATGTTTTGGAACTTTATAAACATAACGGCAAAACCTATTTGCGTGTAAATGATTATCTGAAATTGAGAACTCTCTTTGGCAAATTGTTGGCCGAGATACAACGTATCAAATCAGAAGGCGATTATAAAGCAGGCCGCGACCTGGTTGAAAACTATGGGGTTCAGGTGGACAAAGCAATTCATACCGAAGCTTTAGAACGCTACAAAAAATTAAACCTGGCCCCTTATAGCGGCTTCATCAACCCAAAACTTTCTCTTGTAAAACAAGGTGAAAAAATCATTGATGTAAAAATTGAATATCCTGACAACTTTGCAAAACAGATGCTCGAATACAGTAACGAATTTAGTACCCTGCCTGTTTTAAACTAAGGCAAAAAGACAAAAGGGATAAGACACAAGGCATAGGTAACCCCATTCCTTCTGCCTTTATACTTATCCCTTTTTAGTTTTGCTTTTTCCCTTTTCTCTTTTTGCCTTATCCCTTTTTACTTTAATTTTTTATACATTTGTCACATAAACTTTTATCATGGTTTTTTTAAAAGGAATACGAGAAAAAATAGGACACATGATTTTGCGCAAAAAAATCAGAATGCGCAAAAGAAGTAAAAAAATCTGCAATTTTGACACAGCCCAAAATATAGGGGTAATATTCAAAACAGATTCTCAAAGCGACTTTGAGCTTGTCAAACGTTTCTTGCAATTTCTTTCAGACCACAACAACAAAGTGTTTGCGCTTTGTTTTGTAGACAGCAAAAAGGTGCCTGATTTTTACTTATTGCGCAAAGGCTTCAATTTTTTTTCCCGGGCAGAACTTAGTTTTTTCTTTATTCCCAAGTCTCAGACAATAATCAATTTCTCCGAACAACCATTTGACATGCTAATAGACCTGAGTATTGACGAAAGTTTCCCTGTTCACTATATCAGCGCTATTTCAAATGCCAAACTCAAATTGGGCAAGCAAAAGAAAAACTCGGACCATATCGACATTATGATTGATGTAAGAAAAAACAATTCTGTTTCACAGCTCATCGAGGGTATAAAGCAATACGTCCCTGTTTTATGCCAGTAATTCAAAAGCTAAAAAAACTCCCGTATTTATTGGGGCATTCTTTTTTTTATCCGGCAAGATTTATATTTTTGGACACTTAATTTTTAATTATGAATACTGCGAATTCGCTATTTAAAGGTACCGGGGTGGCTATTGTTACGCCTTTCAGAAAAGATGACAGTATCGACTTTACAGCATTGTCTAATTTGGTAAACTACCAAATTGAAAATAAAGCAGACTACATTGTAGTACTTGGTACTACAGGAGAATCTGTAACCCTTTCAAATGATGAAAAACATGCCGTGATAAATACCGTTATTGAAGCTGCCAATAAACGCGTCCCGCTAATGGTCGGAATTGGCGGTAACAACACCCAGGAAATTGTAACCAAAATTAAATCATTTGATTTTACAGGTATTGACGGGGTATTGTCTGTCTCGCCATATTACAACAAACCAACTCAAACAGGCATTTACGAGCATTACAAAGCTATTGCAAACATAAGCCCAATTCCTATCGTACTTTACAATGTACCAGGCCGTACTGGCATGAATGTTACTGCCGAAACAACATTACGCCTTGCTAATGACTTTAAAAACATTATTGCTGTCAAAGAAGCTTCTGGCAATATGCAACAAGTAATGGATATTTTAAAAAATAAACCCGAAAATTTTAGTGTTATATCGGGTGATGATGCTTTAGCATTCCCGTTGGCCTGTCTTGGTTGCGATGGAGTTATATCTGTCACAGCAAACGTTGCCACCAAAGAGGTTTCTAATATGATTCGCTTTGCTTTAGAACAAAAATATGACCAGGCAAGAAAGTTGCATTACCAATTGCTTGATTTGACTACTATGTTCTTTACTGAAGGTAGCCCCGCCGGCGTTAAAGCTGCATTGGATGTTAAAAAACTCACTTCTGCCCATGTCCGCCTGCCATTGGTTCCTGTATCCAAAAGCTTGTACGACAAAATTGCAGAAAAAATGAAAGAATTTAAATAAAAATCCTTTGATTTATATGAAAAAAGAGAATGTAACCCATTCTCTTTTTTTATGTTTTATCACTAAAAACCAATAAAGCTAAAAGATATCTTCCAGGCTATACCCTTCTTTCAGCAAATTGGCCAAATCTAAAGCACGTTGCATTTGTCCTTCACTGACAAACATCAACGCTTTATTTGCTTCTATAATATTTATATGATGTTGTTTCATATACAAAGCAAGCTCTGTTGCTTTTTTATAACCAATAACCGGCACCAATGCCGTACTAATTGAAGGACTGTATAGCATTCGCTTTTTCGCCTCTTCTGTAGAAAGCTCTAAGCCAGTAAACAAGTTATCTGCCAATGTTTTGTTTATAGAAATCAACGTCTTTATGCTATTTATCATTGCATGCCCAATAGAAGGAATATAGGCATTCAGCTCCAAACAGCCCAAAGCCGAAAGATTGGTAAGCAACGCATCATTAGCATATACCTGATGAGCCCCGCTAATGGCATATTCTACAATAACCGGGTTGACTTTTGCCGGCATAATTGAACTTCCGGCCTGCTTCTGAGGTATTTTTATTTCCCTGCCTGCAATATCTGAAGCCAGCAACCTCAAATCATTGGTCATTTTCTCAATATTCACTGCATGAGCTTTCAAAGTAGCAGATACTTCAACAAAAGCATCAAGATTGGATGTTGCATCAGGCATATTTTCAGACCTGAAAATAGGTAAGCCCGACAGGGCACTTAAATTACGAGCCGATTCGAATACAAAATACCGTGGAACAGCCAAAGCAGTGCCAATTGCCCCACCTCCAAGATTGACCGTTTTGATGCGCTCATAACACTTAGACACTCGCCACCAGTCGCGCGACAAAGCTTCGTTATAAGTACTGAACAAACGGCCAAAGCTTGTTGGGACGGCTTCCTGCATTTGGGTATAGCCAATCCGTAAATGCTGATGAGCCTGTTTTTCTATAAATTCAATTTTTGACCTTAGTTCATTTATAGATTTTTCGAGCACTTCAAGCAAACGTATAACACAAACCTTTAAAGATGTAGGTATTACATCATTGGTAGATTGGTAAATATTAGCATGCTCAAATGGATCAACCAGAGAATAATTGCCTGGGGCAGATCCCAATAACTGTAACGCCCGATTGGCAATAATTTCATTTACATTCATGTTGATGCTGGTGCCTGCGCCCCCCTGCAAAGCAGGTACAATAAAGTATTCAAAATGCATACCAGCCTCTACTTCCTCAGCCGCCTTAATCAAAGCTTCAATAACTTCATCAGACATCAATGCAAAAGGCAATGCTTTATCGCTGTATTTCTCTGATACAGCTTTTTTATAGTTCTTGTATGTGTGATAAACAGCCAATTTTACTAATCCTACCGAGCAATACCATTCTTTTGAAAAAGGTGTATCGTCCGGAAAGTTAGTTTTTGCGCGTAATGAATGAATTCCATATAAAACATTATCAGGAATTTCAAGAGTTCCAATAAAATCGGATTCTGTGCGCATAAAGTTCATTTAATACTTTGATTACTACTCTTCGTCTTCATCAGTATGAGAGCCTTTTGTATCAAGCCCGGCAACACAAACCACTATCTCTCCTTTGACAGAAGGCCTTGATTTCAGCTCTGCTATCACTTCCTCCAACGTCCCACGAAGAGTTTCTTCATGCAACTTCGATATTTCGCGCGAAACTGTTACTTTTCTTTGTGCACCAAAAAATTGAACAAACTGCTCCAACGCTTTTACAATACGCATGGGCGATTCATAAAAAATCATCGTCCGTGTTTCCTGCGAAAGCATGGCCAACCGTTTCTGACGACCTTTCTTTTGAGGCAAAAAACCTTCAAAACAAAAACGGTCTGAAGGTAAACCTGAAACTACAAGTGCTGGGATAAGAGCAGTTGCCCCAGGCAAGCATTCAACATGCAAATCAGCCGCCAAAGCTTCACGAACCAACAAAAAACCAGGGTCAGAAATAGATGGTGTCCCTGCATCAGATACCAATGCAAATACCTCACCACCCTGCATCCTGTTTATCAGGTTCGACAAGGTTTTATGCTCGTTAAACTTATGAAACGGAACCATAGGCTTACTTATACCCAAATGTTTTAATAAAACTGACGACTGACGGGTATCTTCAGCAACAACCACATCCACCTCCCTTAAAACATTGATAGCCCTCAGGGTAATGTCATCGAGATTGCCTATTGGCGTAGGAACTATATATAAATTCGTTTTCATCAACTATGCATTAGCAAATTTCCGGTTTATCAGTTGAAGCAATTTTTGGGCTGCATCCTTTTCCAAGTCAATATTTATCTCAGCTTTAAGAAATAAAACTGCCTCTTCCGCACTTTTCATTTCTTCTATTTTTTGCAATGATTCAGCATAAAGCTTTGCATCATCACGAAACAATTCTTTTATAAAAAGAAACCTGTCGTTTATTTGGATACTCTGGGTCAGGCTTGCAATCTCTTTTTGCTGAAACTTTGTAGAAAGGTCGGTAACATTTACCTTCTGAGATACTACATCATGCAATAAAGGCTCAGGTTTTGCAAGTTTCTCAGCCAGTATTTGTTTGTGATGCTGTTGTTTTTCATGAGTTTCTTGAAGCTGTTCAACAATTTTTTCTTTCACTGCTAAGGGTTCAGTTTCAACAATAAGCTCGTCCTCTTTAGGTTGTTCAACAACTTCATTTTTCTGCATCTTAGGCTCTTTTACAATAACATCTTCAAGCCCTTGCTTGATTTTAACCGGCTCAACCTTTTTTACAGCCTCCTTGACAGGCCCTTCAACGGCCTTATCAATTTTTATCTCTAAAACAGCCTCATACATCTCGCGCAGGTTCTTCAATACAATGTCTTTTTCTATTGAAGAAATAACATTTTTTTCTCCAATAGAATTAAGCATTTCAGCTATTTTGGAATGATATTTTTTCAGCTTATCAACAGCAGATTTATCCATAAACTTCTCAAATTAAGTGAACTTCAGAAAAGTCAGTCAACATTCTGTTAACATTTTACAAATATACAAAAGGCTAAATTTTATTCGGCCTAAAATATTGTAGCGCAATTTGCTTTACTTTTGCATCAACAGATGTTTTTTACACATCGCATATTTATCATGGACTACAGTTTAAAACAAATCGCAGAAATAACAGGAGGCAAGCTCATTGGAGACGGTTCTGTTATGATTAACCAGCTTATCACCGATAGCCGACAACCCGTTGCTGCTTGCGGTTCGTTATTCTTTGCCATTAAAGGCCCAAGAAATGACGGACATCAATATATCCATGACCTTATTGCCAAACGCAATGTAACAAACTTTATTGTTGAAAAAGAAATTTCTGTCGAGCAAAAAATAAACCAGATAATCGTTGACAATACTGTTAATGCATTGCAAAAACTGGCAGCATACCACCGAAGCTGCTTCAATTGCCCGGTAATTGGTATCACCGGAAGTAATGGCAAAACGATAGTAAAAGAATGGCTTTACCAGCTTTTACAGTCAAAATATAACATTGTTCGCAGCCCTAAAAGCTACAATTCGCAAACCGGCGTGCCTCTGTCTGTTTGGAACATGAATGAAAAAACAGAACTGGCCATTTTTGAAGCCGGCATCTCTAAACAAGGCGAAATGAGCAGGCTTCAGGCTATCATTAAACCCGAAATTGGCATATTTACAAACATTGGAGAAGCCCACCAGGAAAACTTTTATTCTATTCAAAGAAAAATAAGAGAAAAATTAAATCTTTTCCGCGATACTAAAGTACTGCTTTACTGTCTTGACCATGAAGCAATAGCCGAAGAAATAGAAGATTGGGCAAATAACAATCAACAATTGATCTGCTGGTCTGCAAAACAAAAAGCAGACCTGCAAATCACCCGTCAAATCAGCCAAAACAATAGCACATCTTTGACCGGGACATACAAAGACATTGAAATATCAATTAATATACCGTTTACAGACAATGCTTCCATTGAAAATGCAATCACATGCTGGCTGCTGGTTTTGCATCTTGGAATCGACAAAAGCATTTACCAGCCTGAATTTGCTGCATTGTCACCTGTAGCGCTTCGATTGGAACAAAAGAAAGGTATTAATGGTTGTTCTATTATCAATGACAGCTATAACTCCGACTTATATTCATTAGGAATAGCGCTTGATTTCTTAAGCCACCAACAGCAACTTCAAAAAACCCTTATTCTATCTGACATTCTACAATCAGGCAGGTTAGACTCCGACTTGTACCAGCACGTTGCAAACCTTATAGAAATAAAGCAAGTTCAACGCCTTATTGGCATTGGGCCTTCAATCAGCTCACAAGCCTCATTATTTAAGGTAAAAAAAGAATTTTATACCAGCACCGAAGAGTTTATCAGCCATTTTCAGCCTTCACGTTTTCAAAACGAAGCTATACTGCTTAAAGGTGCACGAAACTTTGAATTTGAGCGTATTTCTTCATTTCTGGAAGAAAAAACACACCGTACCACCCTCGAAATCAACATGACAGCTATGGTGCACAACCTGAATTATTTCAAAAGCAAGCTGCATGCGGGGACGAAACTCATTGCCATGGTAAAAGCTTTCTCTTACGGTAGTGGCAGCTACGAAGTGGCTAATATGCTCGAATATCAAAAAGTTGATTACCTTGCTGTAGCCTTTGCCGATGAAGGTGTGGCTTTGCGACAATCGGGCATTAGCATGCCCATCATAGTCATGAACCCGGAAGCTTCTGCGTTCAGGTTGATGATTGATTACAGATTGGAACCAGAAATATACTCATTTAAAGAACTCCGTCAATTTGCCGATATGCTAAAAGCATACCGAATAGACAACTACCCGGTACACCTGAAAGTTGATACCGGTATGCACCGACTTGGCTTCATGCCTGAAGAAATTGACTCTTTATGTAACGAGATAAAGAAAAATAAGGGCATTAAAGTTGAATCTGTATTCTCACACCTTGCAGGAGCTGACGAAGAACAACATGACAATTATACCCTTGAACAAATAGAGCTGTTTCAGAAAATATGTTCTAAAATTCAAAACTGTGTTGAATATCCTGTTATGCGGCACATATTAAATTCATCGGGGATTGACCGTTTTTCAGAATATCAATTCGAAATGGTACGCTTGGGTATTGGTTTATATGGTGTAATTCCTTCTAATCAGGAACAATTGCAATGGGTGAGCACACTCAAAACCAGCATTCTTCAGATAAAAGAGGTCGAAACAGGTAAAACTATCGGCTATGGCCGAAAAGGCAAGGCTTTGAAACAAACCAAAATTGCAGTTATCCCAATTGGTTATGCAGACGGATATAGCCGAATACTAAGCAATGGAGTCGGACGGGTTTTCGTCAATGGCTCCTATGCCCCTGTTATTGGAAACATTTGTATGGACATGTGCATGATTGATATTACCGGCATTGATGCTAACGAAGGCGATGAAGTGGAAATCTTTGGCAAACATGTCACCATTCTCGAATTAGCAGACAAAATGCATACCATACCTTACGAAGTGCTTACAAGCATTGCCCCAAGAGTGAAGAGAGTGTATGTACAAGAATAAATGACTGATGGCAAATGACGAATGACAAATTGAAAACTAATTTTTTAGATTCAATTTTAATGGCACACTCACCATCATTTTGCAAATGATAGTATTCCCCCTCCTTTAAAAGGAGAGCTGTCTCCCGCCTCAGGCGGGAGGCAGGGGTAGTTTACTTGTAAACTACTTAGCCTTAATCCCCATAATCGAAAGCATCTTTACCCCATAACGCTTACCTAATATTCGGTATCCTTCAGCGTTGAAATGGGCATTATCCTGCGAAGGGCATCCGGCTGAAGATATAACATGGGCTGTTGGAATCGTTTCTGGGAGCTTATTAATAATGGCATTCATGCTTGAACAACAACTCCCTTCAGCCGAAACAACTTCTCCGGCTAAAAGTGGCACCGACTCTGCCTTTAAAGAAAGGTCGGCGAGCATATCGTTGTATATTTTCTTAACATAAGTAGGCCATTGGGCATCTCCGGTATTGGTTTCGCCCTGGTGAAGAAGGATACCTTTTATAACCCCATCCTTTTTCGCCAATTTAGCCAAGTCTATAAGGTATTTGTACGGATTGTACTGATAATCTTTTACCTTATTGACAAACCAGCTCTCTTTGTAAGTAGAATCATAATCTTGATAAATATCTTTATCAAACAACCTGATATCGCAGCCGCCTACAGCAACATTAATAATACCAACAGTGATACTTTCTGGCAGGTTGGCCACCATTGTCCTGCCAAAGTAGTCGGCAGGTGAGAGTTTTGAGTGGCACTGACAGGAAGGAGGAATGGCATTGTACCAGGTTGCTTTTGTCCTATTTAAATTAGGGCAATCAAGCGCCTGAAATACCTTGAAACGACTATCTACAATAGAATCCTGAGCCTCAATAGCCCCCTGCCCTTCCATATTGGACTGCCCAAAACAAATATAAATGTAAAAATTAGGATTTTGGGCATTAAGGCCCATTCCTAACAAAACAACGCAGGCAAAAACAAATAGTTTTGCTTTTAAATTTTTTGATTTCATTTTGTTTTCAATATTAGTTGATTATGGCCTCAAAAATAAACATCTATTTTTTAATGAGGTTTATTTACTTTATCATTTTTTGGAACAGCATACAAAAACAAACTAAAGAAAAGCGCCATAATCACGCATCCAATCATCCGCTCAAGCGTATCATCAGTGAAGAATGAAAACAATACCACGCAAAAGCTGACCAAAAACAAGTAAGAACTATATTTCCGTTCTAAAATACCAGGCAAAACAAACGAAAGCAAAAATACCACCAGCCCAACAATTCCGCTGCCTATCATAATGGTAAGCAACTGGTTATGTGGATTCTGTTTTTTATCTTCGCCCAAATCCGGGCTATCTTTATCAAACTGAGCTTGTATATCATCATTGATATCCCCATAGCCGGTTCCGAACCATATATGCTCAGAAAAAACTTTCCAACCATTTTTCAAACCATTTATTCTGATAGTTACAGAACCAGCCGGAATACCTGTTCGCCTCCACTCGTCAAACTCCCTGATTAAATCATATATGCGGGCATTAACACCAACCTCAGCCAACTTATAATTATAATAACCCGATTCAATATTTCGTACATCGCGGTCGGTAAGCTGCGACATACCAGCCGAATCTTTGCGCAACCCTTTTGAGGTAAGATAACTGACAAGCGTTACTTTTACCGGCACCCAACCAGCATTATCGAGGCTATCAAACGCAACCTGGCTTCGTTTTGCCCATTGAATACGCAATTCTGGCTCGCATATATAAATATTCCTTAAATATCCATTAACACGAATAGTATCATTTACACTATGCTCATATTTATTGCCATTCAATGTCAATGAGTCTAGTTTTGCTGTATTTTCAATATGTATTGCCCGATACTCATTCAAATTACTTTTGAACAAATATGCTCCAGTTGCAATACTTAATAATCCAAGAACTACAAATGCAACTCGAATATAAACACTAATTTTTCTATACCTGACCAATAACACAACCAGTAAAGTCAAAGCCAATGCCAAAATCCCTGTCAATGATTGTAAAATACCAAGAAATACAACTAACCAAACTATTGATATTATCATCAATACCTGAAATTTTCTATTTTGCGAGTGATATATTGCATATAACAAAAACAAGATATCAAGTACTATCAACAAAGCAAACCTTACAGACTCAACAAACACTGCAATCTGACGCACATTCGCAATTTTGTATTCAATGACGTGAAAAAAAATTAATAATGAAAAAAATGTAGCGGCAATATTGGCCAATGTATAAACCCATAACAATACTTTAAGTTGTTGCCATGACAACTTTTCAAAAGAACCAATAATAATAGGGAACAGAACAATTGATATTTTGATGTTCGTAATCAAAAAAATATTTCTCTGAATATTTTCAGCATAAAACAAGCCTGCCAAAACAAATAACGTTGACCCGGCAAATATCCAAATGCTTTTTCTTTGCCCAAGGGCCTTAACCCGTTCTTTAAACCCGGGAGCTACAAACCACGAGAATACAAGCAACCCCTCGCCTATACTAACCAATGCTTTTGACAAGGGCAAACCTGCCAACAAGACAACTAATGAAAAAAAATAAATATTTTTTCTCAGCACATCCTTTACAACATATTGATAATATGACATATATAATCTTTTACACTTTTTACATCGTAAAAATAGAACGAATAATCAAAAATTTGTTAAAAATTAATATTTTTGAACACCTTATACCATGATATGCAGCAAAAAGCTACGACACTTTGAGTATAATGATTAAAACTAACTAAACTTGAAGCAAAGCCAAAATATTTTATTAAGCAGGATTGATGCGATTGGAGATGTTGTACTTTCATTGCCCGTTGCTGGCATTTTAAAAAACCTTTTCCCGGATTGTACCATCTTTTTTTTGGGTCAGACATATACAAAAGATGTTATTAAAACATGCCAATATATTGATAATTTCATTGATTGGAACCAAATAAAAGACCTAAACCCTAAAACTCAAATTGATTTTTTCAGAAAACTCAACATTGATGTTGCCATACATATTTATCCAAACTTTTTCATTTCATGGATTCTCAAGTCTGCCGGCATCCCTATCAGAATTGGGACAAGCAGAAGATGGTACCATCAGCTTTTTTGCAACAAAAAAATATCTTTTAGCCGACGCTCTTCAAACCTGCACGAGGTAATGCTCAACCTGAAACTACTTATTCCTTTCGATCTGGGAAAAACAATAAACTACGAAACCCTTTCAATCATAAATGGCATAATACCTCCAACTATACCAGATGAATTAAATTCGCTGCTGGACAAAAACCGTTTTAACCTTATCATCCATCCAAAATCTAAAGGACATGGAAAAGAATGGGGCATTGAAAATTATGCAAAACTGTTAGGCCTGCTCGATAATTCAAGGTTTAATTTTTTTGTAACAGGAACACTGGATGAAAAAAAAGAAATCCAGCAAGAAATACTAAACAAATACCCACAAGCGATAGACTTAGTTGGCAAACTCTCATTGGACGAGCTTATTGGCTTTATTTCAAGGGCAGACGGGTTAGTAGCTTCCGGAACCGGGCCTCTGCATTTAGCTGCTGCTACCGGAATTCATGCCATTGGGCTTTTCCCTCCAATAAGACCGGTCTTTTCGAGAAGGTGGGCACCTGTTGGGGTAAATGCAAAAGCTTTTGAAGCAAAAAAAATATGCGTAAAATGCAAAAAAAACGCTAAATGCGATTGCCTTAGGCTTTTTAAACCAGAAATTGTTGCAGAATACCTTAACACTCTACATAAACCTTCGCAGAAAAAACAACTGGAAGCCAATATTTTTAAACCTTCAGCACTTGATTGGGAGCAATTCAGGATACAACAGGCCCAAAAATTTGAAAATTTTGTAAGTGACAAAAAAACTAAAGTATTTACTTCAACAAATCAGATTTTCAAAAAGAATAGAATTATTGTTTCGGTAGATAAAATAAACAAGCCTAATTGCGGACTTGGAAGAGTAGCTATTGATTTTAGCAAAGCGTTGATTAATGAAAAAAAAGAAAACTGTTACTTTTCGTTCATCCTTACCGGAAACAATTCGTACGATTACTTTAGGGACCAGGACATAAAAAGGTTTAAGTTCATCCACCGCTTTTTCAAGGCCGATTTTGGAGAGTATGACGTAGCCCACTATTTACACCAAACCCCGTCATTCAAAATCAAGGGAGCCAAAAAAACAATATTGACCATCCATGATTTGAATTTTTTATATACCAAAAGCAACATTAAAGCTAACAGATATTTAAAGCATATCCAACGAAATGTTGATAAAGCAGATGCTATAGTTTTTATTTCAAATTTTACCAAAGAAATTTGTTTTCAACACCTTCAAATCTCGCCCGAAAAAATCACAAGAGTTATTTACAACGGAGTAAACCTGCCTAAAACTATCCCGATAAAACCGCCATTCATTAATGGGACAACATTTATTTTTTCTATTGGACAATTTCTGGCTAAAAAAAATTTTCACACCCTAATTCCCTTTATCAAACTTTTCCCATCTAATATTCAACTTGTCATTGCCGGAGAAAAAGACACATCGTATGGCAACTACGTCCGAAAACTAATCAGTGACTACAACCTTCAAAACCAGGTAATCCTCCCCGGTTCTGTTTCGGAGGCTGAGAAACTTTATTTATATCAAAATTGCGAAGCATTTGTTTTCCCCTCTTTAGCCGAAGGCTTTGGACTACCTGTTATAGAAGCAATGCGGGCAGAAAAACCAGTATTTTGCTCTGACAAAACCAGCTTAAAAGAAATTGGCAATGGCCATGTTTTTTTCTGGGAATCGTTTGACCCGCAACAAATGTTTATGACCTTCCAGAATGGCATGAAATCCTTTGACGAAGCTAAAAAAAAATCGGCATACGAATATAGCATGAAGTTTACCTGGGAAGAAAATGCTCGTCAATACCTTTCTCTATACCATTTATTTACTGAAAATGAATAAGATATTCATTTATTGCCCGGGTAATATAATAAGTGGGGGAACAAACAGTTTGCACATTTTGTGCAAAGCTTTAGAAAAAAATGGCTTTGAAGCAGGGATGTACTATATCAACCCGGTTGAAAAGATTATTAACAGTGATATTGTCCGTTCTTTCCAAACCACTTCATTTGGCCCTCCAAAAGACCTCGAACAAAATATTATTATTGTCCCCGAAACAATGGTGGGGTATCTAAAACAATTTAACAATGCCCAAAAGATAGTTTATTGGTTGTCCTCTGTTTACTTTTTTAAAAACCCTCCTTTTAAATTTCCATTCAATATAAAAATTTTCCGAAAACCCATCTATCTGGATTGGTACACCTATCAATCACAAAGCTTGTCAAGCCGTTTGCGGGTCAGACTTCTAAAATGGGCCAAAAAAGACAGTCAAATATGGCAAAATTCATACCACCATATTACAAACTCTTTTTTTATCTCAGACTTTCTTTCATTTTTGGGTATCCCGCAAACATTTGTCTTACACAATCCTGTAAGAGATGAGTTTTACCAGCCCCTTGCAAACACACCCAAACAAAAATTAATACTTGTTGGCCCCAAAACCCCAAAAAATATATTATATATTATAAAGAAAAGATTTCCAGGATTTCAGGTATTACAAGCAAAAAAAATCCCTCCCGAAGAAATGTTCCTGCTTTATCAAAAAAGCATTTTATTTATTGAGCTTGGGCACTCAAACCGCGACCGATGTATCAGGGAAGCCGCCCTGAGAGGTTGTATAATTTTAGTTAGCAACTCGGGAGGCAATAAAAACCAACACGACACCCCTATAGCTGATTATTACAAAATAAATACAAGCAAAAAATACAATAATTTACTCCTTAATAAGATCGACGAGATAATAAAAAATTATGACAAACATCTTGCAAACTTTGAACATTTCAGGACTTTCCTTTTAGAAGAAAAAAAACAATTTGAGAAAAGGGCTCTATTGATTTTTGAGCAAATAACAAGCAAAAATTAAAATTTCTTTTTAGCGCAAACACCCAAAGCAAAGCTATTTCCCAAAAAGGCTCCTTTATCCCAACCAACACAAAGCTGGACATGCAAGTCTTTCAATGAAGGAATATCTCTGCCAACTTTAAACATCATTGAATGTTGGCCTTTTTCCCCTATCGGAACGCTATATGTACCTTTATTAATCGAATAAGAATATTTTAATTCACACTGCAAATGATTATATTCATATAAACCTGCAAAATAAAATGCCAATACCCTGTTATTGGTGACAATATTACTATCTTTTTCATTAATAGCCGGAGATGTTATAAATGGCGTACCAATGGTATTACCTTTATAAGTCCATGATTGATAAATATAATTATTAAAATAATTGTCATTGCCAGCTTTAGGGTTCCAAAACGGAATAGGGACATCAGTCACCCAAACCAATTCAATAGGGCCACTTTGATAGGTCGTTTTTGTAAACTCAAGTACGACCTCTTTTAAATGAGCTGTTTCATCATTATTCTTAAATGTCAGGCCATATAATCCGTCTCCTTGAGGTGAGATAAATTTACTACCAGATTTATCTTCAAAGATTGTTTGATAATACAACCCAACAGTCTTGTTTTTAAAGTCATAATCAAGCCCATATTGTCTTGACCCCATGTGATTGCCAACCTGGTTAAAAGACTCGCTTTGTACAACATTTGCCCCTGGAGGGTTTTTGGCAAAAAATAAATATACAAAGTCTTTCAACGAACTGGGTTGCCTGCCTAATGTTGAAGAAACGCCTCCCCACTGTAGAGCATGATGGTACCCATAATTGAAATGCAATGGCTTCTTTCCTCCAAACCTGATATTAACATACTTATAATGAATATATGAATCTCTAACCCATCGGTTTTCATTCTCAGCCCATCCATGCGTAACCTCGCCTTTTATTTCAACATAACCTTTGGTAAAAGGCACAAAAGTATATTTATCTATGCCAAGCGAAACTTTAGGATATGGTCTGGCATTAGAAGAAAACAAAACTGAACCACTCGACAATTCGGATGTCTGGTTGCCATATACCTGTCTATAAAGCCCACCTTTGAATATAATACAAAAAGCCCGAAAAGTTGCATAAAGTTGGTTGAACTGCAAATTATTACTTTTATCCCTGATTCCATACAAATCCATGCCATAATTAACCTCAAATTTCTTTTCCCTGTTTTCTTCTGTACCCATCAAAACACGGGCATACAAACAATTTTTATTATTGTTAAATACCCCAAATTGATTACTGTACAACCAAAAAGGGGCATTTTCTCCATTTGACACAAAACCGCCAGTTTCACCATATACAAATGGTTTCTCAATCATTTGCCCAAAAACTATTATACTTTGAGAAAGAAAAAGTAGAAAAAAGAAAATGTTTTTCATCCGTAAATAACTTTTTTTAATAAGGTCGGATGAACCCCGAAAGGCTCTCCGAAGAAAAACTCGTCCCGATTAGTCGGTATTCATCTTTGTTTGTGTTTAACGAATCATGCTCGTTTCATCATAATAAATTTTATTATTTAGGGAATGACCGCTTGCTCCAACAAATAAATATCATTGTATTTTTATTTGCCAACAATCATGAGAGTTTCATCAACCCAAACCCATCAAGGCACAAAAGTATGGTATTTTATCTTATCGCTTTCCTTTTTAATTTTTTTTAATTTCATTTTTTTCTTAACTTGCATCTATAACCCCAAACTTCAAAAAATATGAAAAAATCACTATTGCTACTGGCATTAGCCGGTATTTATTGTATTGTATCAGGCCAATACTCTTTTATCCAGGATTTCAAAAATGGCACGCAGCCAGAAACAGGCTGGGTAATACATGTTGGAGGCACATACAACTCAGAGCCTAACTCGGGAAAAGCCATCCCTTCGTTAATGTTTTCGGCCAACAACCAATATATAGAAACTCCATCATTTAAAGGGCAACACAGCTTATCCTTCTGGATGAAAGGAAATAAAACAGACTCTGCATCAACAATGCAAGTCCTTATTTTTTGTAATAACAATTGGTACCTTGCTCACAAAATATCGCAAATCTCCCAAACAGGTGCTAATTATTCCTTTATGTTACCAGATACAGCAGAAAAGTTGAAGTTTGAATATAAAAAAAGCGCCGGGAATGTAGCCTTAGATGACATAGTATTATTCGCCAAAAACTTATTTCCAGAAATCACCTATATCAGGCTTACAGAAAATAATGACGTTGCAGCTTTAATTAATATCAAAACAAACAACATCGGAAAAATAACCTATTTGGTAACATCGAAAGATGAACCCTCACCCAATGCGGCACAAATAGCAGACACCTCTCTGTACAGCGGAAAAATATTAGATTATGGAAAAACAGATATTACAAAACCAGATTCGACAAGTATAGTACTACAATGTTTACCATCAAACAGCAATTTGAAAGCTTTCTTCATTGTTGCAGATTTAAAAGACTCGTTCAGCATTGAACAACAGCCGGTGAAACTGGGAATAAACACACCAGAACGCAACAGATACCCATTTTTTAAAGGCATTTATAAAGGTGATGCCAGCGCCGAAAAAGCTATACAAATATTTAACCCCACTAAAGAAACTATAAACCTTACCAATTATAGAATTTTAGTAGCTACTAATGGCAAAGGCTGGGGCTTTGATTACTATTTTGAAAATGGCAAAAGTATAAAACCAGGCTCTACTTACCTCATAGTAAATGCTGGAGCTGAATTTATAGACATTGATAAAGCTGACGAAATCACTACTTCTGTTTTATGCAAATTCAGCGGAAATGACGCATTGGCCTTGCAAAAAAAATTTGACAATTCAAATGCCTGGTATATTATTGATATATTTGGCAACCCATATTCAAGCGCAAACTTCAATATAGCAGGTAAAAAATCGGCGGCAAATAAATACAATGCCATCAGAAAAGATTCTGTTGATACTGGAAATGTAAACTGGTCTGTTTCTGCAGGAAATACTGAAGGAGACAGTGAATGGGAACTCATTGCCCTTAGTGATTTTGGATTATTGCCCATTGTTTTGCCCCCATATATGCCAAAACTAAGCTTCATAGATATCTCAATTGATGGAATTGCAGCCCAATCAATTGATTCCATTAACTACACAATAACTTTTAGCACAAACGGGACTGTAAATGATTTAAAACTAAACTATCGACTTGACTCTGCAGCATTGATAGAGCCATTGCCCGATTCTATCAGAGATTATTCGCAGCCCGTCATTTACAGCATATTTTCAAAAGAAAGTGAAGACACTGTAAAATGGAAGATAATAGTAAATGGAAACAAAAATATCATTACTAATATTACCAATGAAAAACCTTTTATTTATTATAATCAACAAAACAAAACGATTGTTATCAAACAAACTTCTAATGAAAATTTCAGCTATGCCATTATTTACAATAGCTCAGGACAGGTAATAAAAAAAGCAAAATTAAACTTCGAAAATAATTTTATCAATATACCCAAGCTCCCTTCTGGTTTATATGTTATTAAGCTATTAAAAAACAATGCAAAATACAGCAAATCAACAACTATTAACATTTTTAGGCGATAAGAAATTTTTATCTTAAAAAATCTTGTATATATGTTAAGATTTTTATTGTTTTGCTTTTTGTATTTTCAAAAGAATTATAATTTTACATTAATTGACTTTTTACCAATTAAAAGGTAGTTAAATTTGCTAAACAAAAGAATACTAATAAATTAAACATCCGATATGAAAAAAATTATTTACCTGGGAATAATAGTTGTTATTGCCTTATGTGTAGCCAGTTGCAAAAGTAGTAAAAAATGCCCTGCTTATAGCTTCCAAAAAGCCAATACAGAACAGGTTGTAAAAGCTTAATATTACAGTCGTTTGCAAGGAAGTTGTTTTCTGGATAATATCTTGAAAACAACTTTTTTTATGCTTGTTTCAAAAAATTTACAACAGCGTTAGCAACATTTTGTCCGTCTATAGCTGATGAGGTTATTCCTCCGGCATAACCAGCGCCCTCGCCACAAGGGAACAAGCCTTTTATCTGAACATGCTGCATGTTTTCCTGATTACGGGGAATACGAACCGAAGACGATGTACGGGATTCAACTCCAAGAACTACAGCCTCAGCAGTAACAAAGCCATGCATAAGATTGTCAAAACGTTTAAAGCCCTCCTTTAATGAACTTCCAACAAAACCAGGAAGCCACATATGCACCGGAGAGGATACACATCCCGGGAAATATGATATTTGGGGTAAAGATCCTGAAATTTTACCTTTAATAAAATCAGTCAACCGCTGAGCTGGTGCAGTTTGCTGCCTTCCTCCGTTTTGCCAGGCCATATTTTCTAATTGTTCCTGGAAATACAAACCTGCTAAAGGCCCATATTTGGCAAACTCCTTGAGGTCTTCAAGGCGAACTTCTGTAACAATGCCAGAATTAGCATAAGGTGAGTTACGTTTTGAAGGTGACATGCCATTTACAACCACCTGGGTGTTTGTTGTGGCTGATGGTACAATAAACCCTCCGGGGCACATGCAAAACGAAAATACACCCCTGCCATTCGCCTGGCATACTAATGAATAAGAAGCAGCAGGAAGGTTTTCACCTCGCTTCAACCCATGATACTGGATATTGTCAATAAGCTCCTGCAGATGCTCTACCCTAACCCCTACAGCAAAAGGCTTTGCTTCCAATGCAATATGTTGTTCGTGCAACATCTGGTAAACATCCCTGGCCGAATGGCCTGTAGCCAACACTACAGCCTGCGCCTCGACTTTGTCTCCATTATGCAACTGAACACCTTTTATTTCTTCGTCTTCAATAAGTAGTTGTGTTATTTTTCGTTCAAAATAAAACTCTCCGCCAGCTGCTATTATCGTTTGACGAATGTTTTTGATGATTTCAGGCAACTTATCTGTTCCCAGATGAGGATGGGCCTCGTACATAATGCTTTCTGGAGCCCCATGCCGAACAAACACGTCCAGGACGTCTTTAATATTGCCGCGTTTAGAAGAACGGGTGTAAAGCTTGCCATCAGAAAAAGTACCAGCGCCACCTTCGCCAAAGCAATAGTTTGACTCAGCATTAACCTCCTCGTTTCGGCTAATCAGGGCTATATCTTTTTTGCGTTCGCTAACCTCTTTTCCCCTTTCGAAAATCAAAGGTCGAAAACCATGTTCTATAAGCTTTAAAGCTGCAAATAACCCGGCAGGGCCAGTACCAACAATAATTATCGGTTTGGCATGATCAACTTTTTTATAAATTTTAGGCTGTATATCCTCTTTAGGCGGCTGTTCATCAATAAAAACAAGGAGTGTATAATTTACCAAAATTGGCCTGCGACGGGCATCCAACGATTTTTTTTCAATTTTAATATGCTTAATCCGCTCTATATTGATCTGAAGCTGTTCTGCTACGACAGGGCATAAACAATTAAAGCTATCATCAGTTTTTTGGGCATTTAATTTTAAGCTAACCTGCTGCTGCATGGGCTATTCAAAATGAAAAGAAATCATCAGTATATTGGAATTGAGCTTTCGGATAGAGTTCACGTAAACAGCATTTTCCTTGATATTCTCATTTGTCTTGTGATTGAGAATATCTGTCAAGCCCAAAGAGAGTTTTATTTCTGTAGAAAATTTGAAATATTCTAAATAAAAATCCACCCCAAAACCCATTTCTAAATAGAAATCCAGAGGTTTTAACAAAACATAAGGATGCTTATCATCAAATTTTGATTTTGAAGCTAAGTCGTAACGCACGCTTCCACCGGCAATAAAATAAGGCCTGGTATTGTTCAATCGCATAGCCTTGTATTTGATAAGTATTGGAAGGTCAAGCATGCTGGATTCAAGCTTAACTTCTTGCATCTTTGTATCAACCTTATATACTGATTTACCTGAAAAATATTGAAGTGTACGTTGTCCAAAATTAAAACTTGGCAGGCA
>JAKPQD010000098.1 GCA_029572965.1 Bacteroidota bacterium
CTTTGAAACTGATGAACATTCATAACTTCTGGCATAGCTGCTATAAGCATCTTACACAAACGCTGACGATAGACCCTAAATTACCGAAGCGAGCGTAACACACGGCATTGCTACTATTAAACTTTTGTGCAGGCACGGCCACAGCCCGGCGGACATACCCTGATGGTGCTTTTAAGCGAATTTTGGCATCAGCTAACAGTAGCATTTGCGCAATTGGGGCTGACAGTTATGTGCTCGGCATTTGTTCCCTGGTCGGCTTCAGTTCGGGCCTGACGGATCCCAGCCCGCCAGCAGTTTCTTGCTACGCTCCCAGTTCTGCCGGCTACATTGCGTTTACGTCAAATTCTTTTGTACTTTTAATGATCGGCTGCCGGCAGTAGTGGTGCTATTCCCCCAACTGCGCAAATGCCGGACGTTAGCGGCAAGTATACCGACACTACCCAAGACTTTCTAACTGCTTAAAGACAGGAATTAACGACTTCCCTTTTTCGGTAAGATTATGTTCAATATGTAATGGCTTTTGCTGAATGACAACTTTTTCTAACAAGCCAACTTCTTCCAACTCTCTTAAAGCGACAGACAAAGTTTGCTTATTTGAACCTTCAATTTGACGCAACAAACTGCTAAATCGCAATGGTGCTTCAACAGCCAAACGGAAAATTTCAGGTTTCCATTTACCAGACAGCAACTTCAAAAGGCCTTGTGCAGGACAAGTTTCATTTTCAATAATTTCTATTTTAGTAGTCATAATTTTCTGACTTATTGCGTAGTTGAAATTAAGTCCTCAACTTTGCACAAAGATAAACAAACGGTGTAAGACACTTTAAAAAAATGAAAATTACTTATCTTATTTTAATCACAATGTTCACTTTTGGCAATACAAGTTGTCAATCTCAAACAAAAAAGAAAATGGAAAATAACAATCCTTTAATGTGTGACCCTGAAAGTGGTATTTGCGAAATACCAACTATCAAAACTAATTCAGCAGACAGCAGTTTGGTAAAAGCAAACAAGAAACCGGTAAAAATAATCTATTACACCGACCCAATATGTTCTTCTTGTTGGGGTATTGAACCGCAACTACGAAAACTCAAATTGGAATACGGAAACAATATTGAAGTTGAATACAGAATGGGTGGTTTGTTGCCAAATTGGAATTACAATAGTGGTGGAATTAGCAAACCTTCTGACGTGGCACACCATTGGGATGAAGTAAGTGTTTATTACGATATGCCAATAGACGGGAATGTTTGGTTGGAAGACCCATTGCCTTCTTCTTATCCACCTTCCATTGCTTTTAAAGCAGTACAAATGCAGGACAATGAAAAGGCAATTTTATTTCTTCGTGAAATACGAGAAATGGTTTTTCTTCAAAAAAAGAACATTACAAAATGGGAACATTTAGAATTAGCAGGTAAAAAAGTTGGACTTGACATTGATAAGTTTAAAGCCGATTATGAAGGAAAAGCAAAAGAACTTTTTGAAGAAGATTTAAAATTAGGCAGAGAATTAGGTGTAAAGGGTTTTCCGACATTTTTTTTTACAGACACAAAAAGACAAAAAGAAATGGTTTATGGTTCAAAACCATACAACACTTTTGAGAGTGCCTTGTTAAAACTGTTTCCAACTGCAATCAAAACCAACTATGACAGAACTTGGAATGCTGTATTTTCTAAATATCATTCATTGACCGCAAAAGAATTTTCCGAACTTACAGAAACACCAAGAAATGAAATTGAAAAATATTTAGACGACTTAACAGCAAAAGGACATTTAGAAAAACTGACAACAAAAAACGGAGCAATTTGGACACTAAAAAATACCAGCCGCTAACAGGGGTTTTGCAAAAGTGGGGCATTTGTACTAAATTTGAGCATTGGAATTCTAATCAACATTTGTGCTAAATTGAACATTTGTACTTCTAATTCCCCACCTTCGCAAAGCCCCAAAACGTTGGTAGCAATTTAAAAAGACTTCATGACTCCGAAACAAATTGAAAGAGTAAAAAAGAAAATCGCCGATATTAAACGTGTGCTTGCTGCCGAGAAAAGAAAGTTTGGCTGCTATGATGACGGGCGAGGGCTTCGTTATTTACCGACAAAATATTTTATTCAACTTTCGGACTTTTCTGGCGGCTTGACTTATACCAAATGGTTTGAAAAAAACTTTCCTGATGACAGCGGATTTCCAGACTTTTTATTCGAGTGGACAATAATTCTATTTAAAAACGGAAAGATAAAAGAAGCAGAAAAAAAAGCATTTCAAACTTTTTTTCGCAATACTTACATATTTGATAAATATTTCGGCAGACCGATCATTCCGGTTGACAAATGGGAAGGATCAAATCTTGAAGCCCCAGATTTTACCGAATACCTGGACTATTCAAGTGAACAAAAAGAACTTGCTGACTTTAGCCAATGGCTTGACAACTTAATCTCAACGCAAAACTTTCATACTCGTAGCAACAAATATATTGACTTACAAAAAAGGCTTAAGACTGAGAATGACAGCGAAACACGAAATTATTTGGTTAAGGCTTCAAGTCAATTAAGGCAATCGTTATAACCGAATACAACTGCTACCAACAAAGGCATTTGCGCAATTGGGGGCGGACAGTTAAATTCTCAGCATTTTATCTTTAATGATCTTTAGTTTTCGGCTGGACATTTCCTAACCCGCCAGCAGTTTTTTGCTACGCACTTAGTTCTGCTGGCTTCATTACGTTCACATTGAAATCTTTAGTACTTTTAATCATCGGCGCCGGGCAGACGAGGTTAAAATCCCCCAACTGCGCAAATGCCGGACGTAAGCTGCAATGCTAAATTGACATCATGCTCCGATTGACAATTATTTTGACACTTCTCTATTTCTTCAACAGTTGCTCTAATCCAGACAACAAACCGGTTATTGTTGACAAGCGCATTTCGTCGCCTGAAAGTGATACGGCATCGCATGAAAAATATGAAGAACAGAAAAAGATTTCGACAAACGCATGTGTTTTTGACAATCCAGACACTTCACTTTCAAATATAAAATTAAGGGATGCCGAAAGTGCGACAACAGTACTTAAAGTGAAACGTCTTAATGGCGACACAACATATAATTTCTGCTCGCAGGACAAAAAACAGCTATTAAGTGTAACAGTTCATCCAGGTGACTATTACAGTCAAGTAAGTATTTTCAAAGTAAAGTATACAGACCAAATAAAAAGTAAAGCCACGACTTTGTCAATTGGCAATTTTGCGACCGAAAAGCTCATTAAACTGGGTTTGACAAAAAAGGAAGTTATTACACGACTTGGGAACTGCTATTCCGCAAGTGACAGCACCAGTAAAAGCATTACTATAAACTACATACTTGAAGACCCAGAAGACAGTAGGACTAAACTCCTAGAGCGACAAAACATGCCAATATATTATGCAACTTATGTGTTTAAAAACGACAAATTAGTTGAATTTGAGTTTGGTTTTGAGTACCCATAGTGTAACGGAAACGCACATGCAGCTTACATGGCATTGGCGCAATTGGGTCAGACGGAAGGAATTTCAGATGTAAATCTCGCCCAAGCATTTGTTGTCGGCTTGACTTCTCCTAACCCGCCGGCAGATTTTTGCTACGCTCTGTAGTCTGCCGGCTAAAGCAGTAGTTGTTTCAAAAGTTTTGGTACTTTTGGCTTGACGGGCCTGGCAGACGTACTACGAATAACCCAACTGCGCCAATGCCGGACGTTAGCCGCAATTTTCGGCAACGCCCTAATAGTTGCCGATGTTTTGTAGCCTTTTTATTGAGATGACGGTTCAGGAATGTTGAAAGATTAAAAAACGAAGGAGAATATATTTTATTTAGCTCATGAGCTTTGCGATATGTTGCTTCGAACATCGCTTTGACAGTGGAGAGAAGCTCGCTTCATCGACAATGGCGAAGCGATGTTCGAAGTTAGGCGTTAATTTCCAGACTTTCTTTCATTTTGACTGAAGCTTATTTAGCCTGACTAAATAAAATATATTCTGACTGAAGTTTTTTTAATCATATCGTGATTTTGGTACCGTCATTCAAAATAAAGGCTAACATGAAGTGGACTGCGTCAATCGACCATTGACTCAATCCACTTCATTCAAAACAACTCGACAACTAAAAGGTCGAAGCGCTTCAAACTGCGGCTAACATGGTATTGCCGCAATGCCTGCTGACGGAATTATAATGAACATTTGTTTTTCAATCAACATTTGTATAACTTACCAGGCTGACGGACGCTAAGGCCGGCACTGCGGCAATACCTGTTCGTTAT
>JAKPQD010000103.1 GCA_029572965.1 Bacteroidota bacterium
AACTCATTTGTTTAGCTTTGGCCAATGCTTCGCCTAGCGCGTCTTCTTTTGCTTCTTTCGTCATTCGTTCATTATGTGAGTTATTCATCGTTTGCGGCCTCCTTGCTTGCGTCTAAGCGCGTTTCTATCCACGCATCAACATCAGCGCGGACAAATGCAATACGGTCGCCTAATAAGCGAACCATTGGGGGGAATAAACCAAGTTTTGTGTATTTAAGAATGGTCGAACGTGGGCAGCCTGTGAGCTTTACCGTTTCAGGTACTAAGACAAAAGGCGATTTGATTGCGGCTTGTGAATCTGTTGTCATGGTGTTGCTCTCTAAAGAACATCACACCAAGAAGCGAATTGTTGCAGTTAATTTTCAGGTCTTTTGCGCTTAGATTGCGCTTAGATTTTACGGTTTTACTTGTATAGCTTCCTATACACAATGTAATATAGCTATAGTGAAACGTAAAAAGCCAAAAACTTTTTGCATTAACTAGAACATATCGCTCCTTTGGTGCGTGTTGTTTGATTAAGCGTTAGAGAATCGGGTCTGACTAACTTATCTCTATCGCGCGTATTACAAAAAAGCCTAGCCTAAAAACTAGGCTTTTTTACTTTGTAAGCCTTGAGTATATCATTGTTTTTTTTACCTGTGTTGCTGATAACATGCACAATATGGCGTGAAGTATAAGCGTTTGAATTTTTATATCCTTTGTTTGCATCTTATTTCCTAAATCGCTAAAAATTCTATTAAAAATCTCTTTTTAGACTGCTACGCTACACCATGAGAACATCACTAGACGGCTTGGTGCAATCAATAACGATTAAAGAGTTTCGCCTGTGCCAGTCATAGGGTCGGAATAATAAATTTTATTAGTGATATTTTGCCTTGCCAGTCTAAACCTGTGCGTATGGCGTTGTACGCTGTGTCTAATGATGAAAAAGGGCGTTCACCTTCACCGCGTTGGCGTTTTAAACTTATTGGTTGACCTGTTACATAATCAAAAACAGAAATATAAAATTTGCCGTCATCTTCAATGATCTGTACTGGTGCTGATTCGTGCGGCTTAAAATTCCAAACAGCGACAATATGCTTTAGTTCGTGTAATTGTTTTAGGCTAGGGTTATTCATTTATTCACCTCATTCTTAAATCGTTGATCTGTGCTTTAAAATCTTCATAGTCTGCCTTGCTGATAAGCTCAGCCTGAAAAGCACAATCAACAAAGCCTGACACATAAAGAGTTTTTGTTATTCGCTCTAATTGTGTGCAAGGTTCTGATTGCTCTATCTGACTTTTAGATTCTTGAATTAGGTCATCAATAACGGCTAATTGCATGATGATATACTCGTTTTTTTGTCTGTTTTGAGTATATCAAAATAAACTAATTGATAAAGTTATTTTTATTATTTTGATGTTAAAAAATGCTGTTTTATCAATTCGGTTTCTGTACAAGGAATCGAATTAAAGAATTAAACTGATGTTTTATAACGATTTTATTTTAGTGTTTATTGAAAAATACCAACAAAAATACCAACAAAAAAATTTGCTGCCCCCTAAAAAGCCTACTTTTACTCCAAAAAATACCCAGTTACAAAATGGTTTTCCCATGGTGGCGGTGTTAATCGCAAAAAGGTTATTTAAAATTAACTCTTAATAACTTTGTAAAATAATACCCCCTAATCCTTTAATGCCGCCTTTACTCGCTCTTTGGCTTTCTCCCTTTCGGCTTTTTTGATTGTTTTAAAAGCACCAAGATAATTAATTGACCTATTCCATCTAAAACGCTTGTCACCATAGGAACACCCCCAGCCACAACTTTTCTTTACTTTGGCCTTACGTTTTCTCTCAGCTACTTTGTCGGCTGTGTACTCGCCAGTCTTTAGCGCATTTTGAGAACACTTCTTTTTACCCTCCTCAGTGATTGCCCCTGTTGATTGTAGCCATGGTTGATAGGTTTTGATTTTTTCAGCTTGAGCCTTACGCTGTTCCTCTGTCCACTGTCTAGCGGCCATGTTGTACCCCAAAAGATAACTAACAGTTTGTTATTAAATTAGAGTATAGGCGTTGTTAGCGTTACCCTTTGCAACGGTTACACCGTCAACTAAAAACAGACAAAAGCTAGTATTATCAATGCTTGCAAGGGGGGTAACGGTGTCAACTCAGCGTTACCTACCGTTGCCTTTTCGTCCGATTAGCGTCCGATTTTGTTGCTACCGTCCGATTAGCGTCCGATTTTCGTCACCCTAAACGCAACGGTAAAGGGTCGCGTTTTAAATGCTACCCTTTTTTATTGGCTCAAAACG
>JAKPQD010000137.1 GCA_029572965.1 Bacteroidota bacterium
GAAACTTCAGTTCCACCTTCAATAACTCCATTTTTACCCATTTCTTTTATAAGTATATCTTTTGCTCCTTTCTTGAAAATACCTTCAATACTATTGCCAAGAAAAGAGTCCAAAGCAACATCAATTCCTAAGTTAGTGACCGAGTAAATCTTGCCTCGTCTTTGAATTTGGTCTGAACCTGATAAAGCCATTCAGTATGCTCCTGATAAAGCATTACCTGCTCCAGGCAAAATATAATTTCCTGAAACATTTAGCAATACACCCAACGCTGTTTGTGGTAATGTTGATTGTGTTGTGTATAAAAATCTCTTCCAAGCAGGAGCGTCAGGATTTGTTCCTGCTTCCACCCAAGCGTTCAATATCTTTTCATATTCTGCTCCGACATTTACATTTCCCATTATAGGTATCTTTGTTTGTTCTTGGAACTTTGCCAATAATTTTACGGGTATGTTTTCTGTATTTTCTGCTACTGATAACATTGCTTCTTTGCCAATTGGTGTGTTTAGAAAGTCCTTTACTGCTTTGGGTGTTTTTACTCCATACATCATTGCGGTAAGCTCTAAACTCAACTTCAAAGGATTGCCTAAACTAAACTCTTTTGTGCCTTCTTCTGTTTGTAATACTTTTTTGTTTTCAGGTGTCAAAGTTGTATCTGCTAATCCATCAAAAATATCTTTCTTCAAAAGTTCTTTGTATTGTGTTCTTTCTTGTGGTGTAAGCATTTGGATTTCATCAAAGTTTAATGCTCTGATAATTGGCGATTTAGTATCTTGAAACTTCTCTGCTAAAAAGTAATTAGGGACTGCTGTCGCCAACCTTTCTGTATAAGTTGTCTTTTTCATTTCTTCGTCAAGCAAAGTTCTGTATTTTGTTTTGTATTGCTCGTGATATTCGGGTGCTAATTGTTCCAAATCTTCCTGAATTGGTCTTGATTGGGTCGGAATTGCCTGTTTTGAGCTTGAAAATGGCATAAAACTGCCAATATCTTTGGAAAGTTTGGATTTATATGCCTCTTTTTCTGAAAAACTCATATTTTGTATGTCTTCTGCCGATTTATAATCAAAACTACTTGACAAAAGTTCTTTTTTAGTCTGTTTTTTATCAGGAATTAGGTCAGCAAACATTGTCCCAGTATATCCTGTCTTTGGTTTGGTTGTGCTGGTAGTTGTTTTTGGTATTAAATCGTCAAATATACTTGCCATATTTTTAATTTTAGTTTATTAAAATCCGCTGTCTCCTATGTAATTATCAAACAACGAGTTTTTGCCAGGATATTTTTCTAAAAATCTCCTTTTAACTTGAAGTGGGTCTGCTCCATTTTGAATAGCGTCTGCCGCTTCTTTCAAAATATCTGTTATAGCACTATCGTTATCACTTGTCAATTCTGCTATCTTGGTTTGTGATACTATATTACCCATTTTATCAAAGCCAACTCGGTATTTCCCGTCTGATTTTTCCACAATAGTGAAGCTCGAAGGTTGTTTTGCCTCCAATTTCTTTGACTCTCTAACTCCAAGCAGTATTTCGTAATCTATACCACTACTATTTGCTAATAAAGCCAAAGTTTTGTCGTCTATATTGGCTATTGCTCCTGAGTCAACCAACATTTTGATATTTGCTTGGCTTTTTTCTAAGCTTTCTTTGGCTCATTCCATTGTTGCTTTGTAGGAGTCATTCAAAGGGTTCTGTCCATAATTTTGAATATAGTTTGTGACATCTGCCAAAGTCCCACCACTTACTTTTGTGGGGTCAAATCCTTTGCCTGCCATTTGTGAATACATTGCAGAGCCAGTATCTGCTTTGACTCTATCAGTTATCTTTTTTAGCATTGTTTGAAAACTTGACATTCTATCAGCAGTTGAAGCATCAGGTAAAGTCCTGTCAGCAGAGCCAGCCGAAGGGTATTGTATTGCCCCACCAGTAGCATTTGTTCTTTCTTCATTGAGAGAACCTGCTAATGTTGGTATGCTTAATTTTTGACCTTCAACGATTTTGTTCGGGTCTTTAATCGTTGGGTTGGCTTTCATTATGGCATCAACCGAAGTATTATACTTCTTTGCTATTTGCGACAATGTTCCGCCCTGCCGTCAATTTGGAATTGTTATTTCAATCATATTGATTTATTAAAAGTTTGTTAATGACTGTAAACCTTTGGCTCTTGCTAAAATGTCTTCCCATTGTTTGTTTACCACTTCCCCTGCTACGCCACCGATTGTTCCTTGTGCCGATGATGGCAAGTTAGCAGTTCCGACTTTTTGCTCCGCTGTTCTTGAAAGTGTAGCAACATCAATGCCACGATTTCTTTCAATCTCGGCTATTTTTGTTTGAGCGTCTTCTTCCCCACGAGAAGCTCTTAATCTTAAATCTCTTAGTTCACGAGCAAATTTTCTTTCTGTGCTTTCTATATAATCTGCTTGCTCCTCTTCTAATCTACTTTCTGCTAACGCTCTCCTTGATGAAAATGTCAAACCAGCAGAAGCAACATTTTCTCTTAATGAGTCGAGTTTTATTTCATAATTTCTCTGTAATCTTTTAAGTTCTGCCTGTTCTTCAACTGTTAAATCTCCTTCGCCAGTTGCGAGGTCTTGTTTTATTCTGTTTATTCCTGTTACTAATTCTTGTATTTGAGAATTAGCATCATCTGTCTTTATGCCAATTTGACGCTCCAATTCTGACTTGGTCGTTCTTATAATTTCTCCTATATAAGCATTTGATTGTCCTTGTGCTATATCTAATGCTTTGAGAAGTCGTTCTTGATTTTCTTTGCTACCAGTTGATATTGTAGAATAGTAAGTTTTTAGAAACTCCTGCATATCACTTGGTAATGCTTTGAACGATGGGTCGTTTATCATCCAGTCCATATCAATTGGTTTTGAATTGACTGGTATGATATTTCCATTGGCATCGTATTCAATTTGCATATTGCCTGTGTAACCTGCGTTTTGTGCTTGGGTTACTTGAGTTTGAAGTTTAGCGACTTGATTTTTTAGTTCTTCAATTTTGGCTTGATTGCCAGTTACAACTACTCCACCACCTGCCGAATTTATAATTGACTGAGGTATTTGTTGTCCTGGTTGTATTCCAGCAGCTTGGGCTGCATTGACTATTGATTGAAGTTTATTTACTTGATTTGTTATTTCTTGTATTTTACTTGCTGTGTCTGAAACAGCTGCTTGATTAGAAGTTGGAGAGCTACTACCACCTCCACTACTTCCACCACTACTTGAACTTGACGAGCTTGGAGAACTCGTTGGTGAACTTGACCCACCACTTACATAACTGTACCCCAAACTACCGAACAATCCTGGTGAAGTTTCGGTTACAGTTACTGGTGTTCCATTTACCAGCACCGTGACTTGATTGTTTGGAGCAGAGGAGCTGCCACCGCCTGAACTTGGGCTAGTATATGGAGTGCTTGTATTAGTCCACGTTTGTGTTGATGAATTGTAAGAAGCACTTGATTGCCCCTGAGAAGGAGCAGATATTTTTACCGCAGTTGGGTCTGTTGAACTTGTCGGACCATACCCCTCTCCATATGTTCAGTATGATTGTGTTGCCATATTTTAATTTTAATTGTTTATATTATAATCTTTTTTTTAAGTTTTGTCAACCTATGTTTTAAGAATTACCACATTGAATATATTAGGTGCTGTCGCCGCACTTCCTAAGGTAATCTTTGCTTTGAAATCTTCTGTGATTTCCACATTAGTTACAAATTGGTCTTGGTTTCCTGCTGGGTAAAATCCGAGTATCTGCCCGCCTGCTATGAGTGGGTCTGCTATTGACTCGCCTGATGTTGCCATTGGTGCGATAGTGACTACGTGGACTGAGTAATTGAGTTTGTCTTTAGTGACTGCGTCATCTTGGATTGTTTCTTCAGTTACTGAATTGGCTTGTTGGATTGCTGTTGTCAGTTCAAAATTGCCTTCGTTCTTTCAATTAGGTTCTTGTGTTGTATCGCTTGTTTGGTTTACATATAAAAAATAATAAGG
>JAKPQD010000165.1 GCA_029572965.1 Bacteroidota bacterium
AAACCATTTAATTACTGTTGATAAGGTGGCAAAATATACTGCTGAAGTAAAGGTTGAAAAAGAAGTAAAAAAAACTGCTAAGTAAATGAGTGTAATTGATACAACATATTTCTATGGGCCGCTAAGTATAGCGCAAATTTCACAACCTGAGATTGCTGCAGAATTGCAGCTATTCATTGACGGTAACGAAAACGACTTACTTAAAAGTTTGATGGGGTATGGATTGTCAAAGGCTTATTTAGATGGCATCAGCGCAGGCAGCCCGGCGCAAAAATGGTTAGATATCAGGGATGGCAAAGAATATACCGACAGTAACGGCAACCTTACCAAATGGCTGGGGTTGCGGTTCACTGTTGGAACTTCAAAACATAGTCTGGTAGCTAATTATGTGTACTGTAAATACATTGAAAATAGCATAACGATAACAACTGCATCAGGTGAAAAAAAGACGGATTTAGCTGTTAACGTTTCGCCTGTACATAAGATGGTTAAGGCGTGGAATGAGATGATAAAACAAAACATTGAATTGTATTTGTTTTTATCACATTCCATTGCTACTTATCCTGAGTTTGAAAACGTTGTTTTGGATACTTATTATTTCACATACAAAAACAGTTTAGGGATTTGAACAACCCGGAATACATATTAACAGATGAAATTGAAACGGTGGTAACGGCGGTAAAAACTTCGCTCAATTTACCCGTTTTAAATTATCAGTATGGGTATGTATCAGATGTTGCTGAAAAGCTACAGAATTACGGTAAAACAGCTACCTACGCCGCTTTAAAATTCCCTTTGGTATGGTTGGTGCAGCCTTTTACGGTTAAGCATGATGGCAAGCTTGGAATATTTGGCAAAGTGGATGATCTTGAGATATTTGTTATCAATGAAACAAAGAAAAATGCAGATACCGCAACCAGGATGGCAACCAATTTTAAACCGATTATTTACCCGATTGTAAGGGAGTTGAAAAAACAATTGTGCAAGTCGGGTGTATTTGCAGAAACATCAGTTGAAAAATTGATTTACCGTGAAACTGACTGGCACTATTGGGGTGAAACGCAGAACAAAGATATTACAGATGTATTCGATTGTACACGCATTTTCGGACTGAATTTAACAATTAAAAATAACAAAAATTGCCC
>JAKPQD010000170.1 GCA_029572965.1 Bacteroidota bacterium
TCAGGAACGGCTCAAAAGAATGTTGGTGTTGCTTGAAGTAAAACAACACACAAATCCCGAACACGTGTTTTTCGACAATCAAGAGTTTATTCAGGTAATGAATATCAGCAAACGCACGGCTCAGGCTTGGCGTGATACTGGGATGATTGCTTTTTCACAGGTAGGCAGTAAAATGTATTACCGCTTGTCCGACATCCTGAAAATGCTCGAAAAATACCATAAACCCTCTAAATCCTGATATTATGACATGTTCGACAATCTTTTCAGGATTTAATCAGACGGTAGAAAACAGGGCTTTGCTGTTAATCATTAAAGACATCAAAGAAGGCAAATACAGGGCAGATATTGAATCTATTCGCTCCCTGATTGCCTCTGGCAATACCGAAAAAGCCGACCAGCTAAAACGACAGCTTCCGGCTTTTACTCCATCGGCAACCTTTAAAGGTGGTCGTAAAGCTGATTTACTCGACCAATACAGCGGTTACGTTCATTTGGATTTCGACAAACTCACACCCGGACAACTCAATAATGCTTTTCAGGCAATAACTCAAATCCCCTTTACCTTTGCCTGCTTTCGCAGTCCAAGCGGTAAAGGACTGAAAGTTTTTGTCGAGGTCAATACAGGAGCAGAACAACACGATATTGCTTACAAACAGGTACAGGCTTATTACGAAAAAGCATTGGGTATTCCTTGCGACCCTAAGTGCAAGGATATTACCCGGCTTTGCTTTGTTTCAGACGACCCTGACACTTACAAGAACATTCACAGCCAAAAGTTCGAGGTAAAAACTGTTTTCAATGAGCCTGCACTAAAACAGGAACACAATGCAATTCCAGATTATCAGGCATTGTTTGAAGATTGCATAAGGTTTACAGAGCAAAAAGAACAATACCATTCCGGTAACCGCAACAACTTTGTTTATCTGTTAGCTTGTAACTGCAACCGCAAAGGCATTCCCGAAAATACAGCACTCGATTTTATTTCAACCAATTTTGATTTATCG
>JAKPQD010000172.1 GCA_029572965.1 Bacteroidota bacterium
GACTCAAAATTGCATGGTACCGAAAATATTGAAAAGAAAAAAAAGGTGATATGTCCATAGATTTCTGATTAACGCCCGGGATTTAGTTCAACCGGGGCTTCATGTTGGGCTTTACAAGCCACATGAAGCCCTATTTATTAGTTTAGGTTATAATTTCCATTTTTCAATCACTAAACAACAACAATGTACCCTACTTGCATAATTTTTTCTATCATTTATTGAACTGTAAACTATCGTTAGGTGTAACCTGAGGCTCTTCTATTTGAATTTCAGGGGTTTCGTTAATATCATCCTGGTTTTGAAGCTGTAAATCTTCTTCTGTTGTTCCGTTTTTCCATCTTCTAACCACCCTAACAACTTTGTCTTGTGGAGAAAGAACAAATGAATATGGTGTTTGAAAACGTCCAACAGTTATACTTCTTTCTTTCATTGACATTTCGCGAATAGGAAGCTCAAATTGCTTATCTGAAGAAGCAACCCACATTGCCCCGCGTGTATAACCAAAATAAAAATAATTTTTCTCATCCACCTGCAAATAAATATCCATAGCATCGCCCGAACGCTTACGCCAAATCTCAACATATCCGTTGACATAACGATGCAGGGGTTTGCCCCCAATAAAGCCAATGCCAATTTTCCCTTCAGAACGGAACGACTTCGTAGCCTGGTCCCATACCAGGTTTATATCATCTATAAATATTGTACTTTTAAAGGCTTCTGGCAAAATATTTTCTTTTTCTTTCTCAGACAACATTGGCAGGTCAAACTCTGTAAAAAATTTACGAATGGTAGCAGTATCAGCAAATTCGCCATATAATTTTCTGAAATATGGTGTTTTTATTTTGATTGAATCACGGCACAAGCTGTCAATGTACTTCCTGGTGATTTCCAACGAAGGTTGATAAAAATGAAACTTTACAGCCATTGCCATGTGCAGTTTTACTTTATTTGCAACCAAATCATGGTCAATGGTTCCGGCATTAAGCAGTTTTACTTGTCCAAGGTTTACGCCTGTCTTTAATTTTCCTTCGCCATAAAAACGACAGGTTTTACGGTTAAAAGTAATAAGCTGTCCGGGCAAACTTTTGTTTTTCAACTTTTCTTCGCTGGCAACTTCATAATTGCCAAGCTTTTTGTTAAATATCAACAATCCTTTAGACTTAATCAAACTTGTATCACTATGAAACTTGCGTGTACCAAACATAGTTGAATATAGCATAATTGTATCTGCCCGCAAATATGAACCCAATACAATTTTTTTATCATTGATTTCTTTTAAGGTGTCACCCACAGGAATTTTAACGTCAGTGGGGTCTATAACAGTTTTAAAATCAAACCAACTGGTTCCGGTATTAGGGCATTCAACCACAATTTTTGTAGAGCCGTTAAAGGTAAGGTATTTTTCTTTAGCAAATATTTGGGCTCGTCCCTGATACATAAAATCGGGGCTCAGCATAAAACTATCAGGTTCTACAATAGTACCATCAGTAAAAGTAGAATTGGCAGAGTCCACAGTAATGGTATGCATTGAAATCACCTCTGGTATATTGGTTACAGGAATATAGTCGTATTTTCCCGAAGCTTTATACATCTTGCGGCTTGCAATATCAACAGTAGCATCGTAAATATTATGGAAACGAGTTTCCCGGTTAGCCAAAATTTTCGATTTATAAAGAAGTTGTACTTTTGAGATACTATCAATAACAATCTTTTCTTGGTTTGGAAAAATACGAGCATCTGCAATATCAAGATATTTGACCTTTGAAGCTTCTATACTCTTTGTTTTATTAATATAAACAGCACTTCCCGAGACAAACCAAAGCGAATCCTGCAGCGGGGCAGTTGACACAAATCTTGCTCCAATTAAAGGCTCATCTTTAAAGCCATATAATTTTCCTTCCTGAGGTACAACATTTTTTCGAGCAGAAGACATTACCAATTCATCTTTATTCATGTACCATTTCAACAAATCAATCTTGGCTATATATCTATTTTCGGGGAATTCGGTTATTACAGCGGTATCATTTGTTTTAAAATCGCCTATACGTGTAGCAAAGTTTATATCTGACTTAACATTGTTGGTTTTTACGGTTATCTGCCTGTCTAAAGATGATTTCAGGCGAAAACAAGAAGTATCAGCATGTGCCAACATTTGATAAAACGTGAAATTTTTTGACGAATTGTCAGCGGTAGGGAAATTTATCATTCCATTTCCTGACAATTTTTTAGGGGTCAATGATAATAACCCGTTAAAATTGGCTTGTTTCGAGTACATATCAAACTGATTGGCCGTATTTGATGCATACATCACATCTTTGTATGGCTGCCAATTAACTTTTATGGCTTTTCCTTCAACATTAGGAAATGATGCAGGTGCAGCCTGGGCTTCTATCGTAAAATCATCTACAGCATCCATGCTGTCGGGAAAAAATATTATATCTTCAGAAGTAACAGTAGCTGAAAGGTATTTCACATGGCCTTTCCCGCGCAGACCCTGATTAGACAAATTTAACAACCTGGAAAACTTCCCTTTTCCACCATAAGCAGGGAAACCGGCATCTGGTACATCATGGGTAAAACCTAAAGAAAAATCAGGCTGTAGTACCAACTTCTCATTAATATTAGGAAATATTTTAGCCGAAGAAAGAAAACCATTGAATTTCATCCCTTCTTTTGAAAAGTTATCTAAACTATCGAGCACGTAAGGCTCGATTCTGAAATAAAAATCACGCGAACGTTTATACACCCCGCCAAAAATAGAAGGATGATCGTAGTAAACATACGAATTGCCACGACTGGTAAAAATGGGATATTCAGGATAGTTCACCACCCCCGATTTATTGTCAGGGGCATCAATAAGTATATCGCCTGTTACATCTTGTATAACGTTGTTAACATCCTGATAAATGGGCTTCATAGCAAGGTCATAACCAACAATAACTTTCATCCTGATAGAGTCAACATTTCCTAATGAAACCTTAAAACTATCATAGTTAAAAAAGAAATTGCGTCCAAAAAAAGTGAACAAACCTGCTTCAACAATACCATCAAATTGAAAATTGCGATTATGCTTCAACTTTATGGTCCGGGCTTTGGGATAGATTTTAACATTTTGGCTATCACTAACAAAAACTGCAGGTATGCCATGTATTGTCAGGTCAAAATTGCGTAAATTAAGCGAAGCATTTTCAAGAGGAGCAGAAGTGTTAGAAATAAAGCGCAGCACGTCATAGTCTTTTCTTCCAATGCTTGACTGTAAGGCATCAAAAAGTCTGTCCTTCAGCTCAACCTTTTCTGTGGAAGGGTCATAATAAATATATCCTTTCACAGCCAACGGAAAAAGCAACGTCCTAACCTGATCCATGGGCCGTTTGATAAAATTGGCAAAGTCAATGGCGGTGAAATTGCGGTCACCATTGTAATATTGCGAACATTTTTTGAGCTGCGAAAGAGGGTGCTTGTCATCATAATACTGTAATGCTTCAAACTCCTCATATTTAAAATAATTTACAGACTCAAAAATAGCTTTACCAGCAGAAGAGCCAAGTGCAGAAGTAAGTAATATAAATGGCTCATCGATATGCCAGACCATTCGGTCAAAATTCATATCTATATTATGATAAGTATTTAAAAAAGGGCTTTGGGCCACATAATTGTCCGATTTCTGCAGAGTAAGTTCTTTATTTTTAGAAACATAACTAAACTGTACATCTCCATGATAAATTGAATCTTTTTCGAGAAAAATAGTGACCATAGCATTGCTTGCTGTCACCTTATGCGGTTTAAAACCAAAAGTAACCGAGCCTGCAACAAGTTTTAACGTGTCATGAAGGAAAAAATAAAGCTTTGCAGGTTCATATACCGTGCCACTACCAATAAGTTTGGCCCCTTGCATGCTTACCCCGCCTTTATAATTCACATCAGGGTAGATATTTTTAATGTTATATTCTTTAATATACGAATCAAATTGCGGATATTGGGCATTCTCAGGTTTAGAAATATACATAACATTGTCTTCCAACTTCCCGAGCATGGGGGCAGAAAAGAAACTTTTATTAGTAAAACTCACCGAATCTGCCTGGTATGAAGTTCGGCTAAGGTCTATTGTATAACCTGAAAGAATTGCCGAAACCGAATCAACTGAATAGCCTGCTCTTTCCCAAGTAACGAGGCCGCCTTTTCCATACCATTTATTTTCAAAAGGGTCATAGCTCCCTGTTGTGTTTTTTATCATGATGCTATCACGCTTAGCACGACAAGTTAAGTCTGTTTTTGGAAAAAAGAAAATAAGCCTTTCTTCATTTTTAACCACAAAATCTGGCGAAGATGGCAACCATGACAAGGAAGGAGCTTTATAAAGTACCCGTTGTTTAAAAAAAACTATAGTATTGGCAAGCACATTGCGCAAAGCTGTTGCTGAAACCTTTTTTGATTCGACCTTTTCTGCCATAGCTTCAAGCCATGCCTTACTATGCCGGGGATATTTGCTATTCAAAATAATAACAACGTTGATATACCCCATAAAATCAGGAAAAGGCCTGAACTTTTTATCTATCAGGCCAATGGCCGTCCTGAGGATAAACTTTTTGTTTTCTGAAGATATTTTGGCCGAATCCCATAAAGCCGTGAAAACGCCAAGTTGCACTAAAGCCGAATCGTCTTCTACTTTTGCCATAAACAACCGTAATTCATTGGTAAACAATGTATCTTTACCAGAGAATTGTTTAAACGACTGTTCGCTGGCTTTGGCTGTAAAACAGCAAATCAGAGATACTACAGATAGTAAGCAAACTAATGTTTTTCGCACAACAGACATGCCCATTTGTTATTGGTAGTAGTTTTTAAAATAGATAAATTCAGTTTATCAAATATAGCTTTAAGAAAAATAATATCTTCTTCATAGAAACCACTAAAAATAATATATCCACCTTTTTTTAAATATTTCATCCATTCCCCAACATTATCTGCAATGGTGTTTCTGTTGATATTAGCCAGAATGATATCAAACATTTTGGAAGGAATTGCTCCTGTGTCGCCAGTAATAGCAATAATTTCTGTACAACTATTTCGCTCAAAGTTTTCAATGGCATTCTCTACCGCCTGAGGGTCATTGTCAATACCAACAATATCAACAGCTCCAAGCTTGTGTGCTAAAATAGCCAATATTCCAGTTCCGCAGCCCATATCCAATACCGTAGCACCTTTCATTTCAACTTCAAGCATCATCAGCATTACCTGCGAAGTTGTTTCGTGATGACCGGTGCCAAAAGACATTTTTGGTTCTATCTTTATTACATACTTTGTATCGGGGTTGATTTGATGAAACGGAGCCACCACAGCAATGCGGGTATCGATAATTACAGGCTCAAAATTGCTTTCCCAAACGGCATTCCAGTTCTCATCCTTAATTTTTTTAAAGGTATATCTCACTTCCGAACGTGTAATCAACTTTGAAAGTGCTTTTTCAAAAAAGCTTACCTTATGCTCATCTTCTTTTATATAAGCCTGAAAACCTGTTTCGTTTTCGACAAAGCTTTCAAATCCGTAATCACCAAGCAGGGCAATTAAAGCTTCGCTGGTTTCAGGCTGAAAAGGTTCAATTGTAACATTATATTCCAAATACCCCATAAACACTACATTTTACGATAAAATAAAAATATCGTAAATCTACACGTTTTTTTTCTTTGACATAAACTCATACGAAAATAAAATTTACCTTTGCAGTCCAAAAAAAATGTACTAATGGATAAGAATAGTGTAATTGGGATTATAATCATTGGAGCCATACTTATAGTTTTTTCGGTATGGAACACACCTAACAAAAAGGAACTTGAAGAAGCCAGGCGAAAAGCCGACTCAATAGCTTTAGTCCAAAAACTGGAAGCTCAACAAAAACAACTGGAAGCTAAAAAAGACACTGTTGCTGCAAAAGCTTTAGATGCAAAATCTGAAGCTCAAATTGCTACTGAAAAATATGCTGAATTTGGTCAAGCTGCCACAGGAGAGGCTGAGTTTTACACTATAGAAAATGAATTGGTAAAGCTTACCCTCAGTAAAAAAGGGGGAAAACCTTATTCGGTAGAACTCAAACAGTATAAAACTTTTGATAAAAAGCCTTTAATCTTGTTTGATGGAGATTCAAACCAGTTTGGGTTCAACTTTTACACCGCCAATAACAGGCTTATTTCAACCAATGAATTGTATTTCACACCTGTTCAAACAAATAAAAATGTTGTTTTGGCAGAAAAAGATACTGCTGCAAGTATTTCATTTCGCTTAAATGCAGGTGAAAACAAATATATACAATACACCTACACACTGCATCCTGCAAACTATAAGATTGACTTCAAAGTAAAATTTGTAAACCTCGATAGTATCATATCTTCCAATACTACTTCAATCGACCTGAAATGGCATGTTTTCCTGAAAGCTCAGGAAAAAGAGGTCCCTAACGAAAAAACATATACTGAGGTTTTTTATAAGTTCAACCAGGAAGATGTTGAAAGCTTTAAGCCTTCTAAAGAAAATGAAAAAACCGAGACCCTCCGTAATAAAATCAAATGGGTAGCATTCAAACAACAATTCTTCTCCAGCGTGCTTATTGCTGATAATAATTTTGAAAATGCCAACCTTACTATAAAAAACAATACAGACACGTCCAGGATATTAAGCCTGATGAATGCTGAGCTTGGCATTGCCTATCAACCAGGAAAGACTAATGAAGTTGGCTTTGCTTTCTATTATGGCCCAAACCATTACCAAACCTTGAAAAAATATGATCTTGACCTGGAAGAGCTTGTTACACTTGGTTCGTGGATTGTTAAGTGGATCAACCGTTTTCTTATTATCCCGGTTTTCAACTTCCTGAACCAATTTATAGGAAACTATGGTATTATCATCTTGTTGCTTACCATATTTATCAAACTGTTACTCTTCCCTTTGACATACAAGTCATACCTTTCAATGGCAAAGATGAGGGTATTGAAACCGCAGATTGACGAGATAAACGAAAAAATACCTGCCGACAAACCTATGGAACGTCAACAAGCCACAATGAACCTTTACCGAAAAGTAGGCGTCAACCCGTTGGGAGGATGTTTGCCAATGCTGTTGCAGTTCCCGATACTTATTGCCATGTTCAGGTTTTTCCCGTCTTCTATAGAATTGCGCCAGCAAGGCTTCTTGTGGGCCAGCGACCTTTCATCTTATGATGCTATCATAACCTGGTCTGGACATATTCCGCTTATTACTGAATATTTTGGGAACCACATCAGCTTGTTCAACATTTTGATGACCATTACAACACTTATTACTATTAAAATGAACGACCAGGCCAATGCCCAACAGCAAATGCCCGGAATGAAAGTGATGATGTACATAATGCCTGTTATCTTTATGTTTGTACTGAACCGCTTCTCAGCTGGTTTGACATACTACTACTTCCTTGCCAACCTTATCACTATTGCCCAAAACGAAATCTTCAGACGTTCAATTGACGAAGCTAAGCTTTTGCACCAGTTGAACGAGAACAAGAAAAAACCGATGAAAAAATCAAGCTTCCAGGCTCGTCTTGAAGAAGCAGCCAGGAAAAGAGGTTATAATACTAAAAAATAATGCCCGTGGGACGATTGTTCCTGATACCAACAACGCTTGGCTCAGACAATCCCCTTGAGGTTTTGCCTGCATACAACGTAGAAGTGCTGAAAAACATCAGCACTTTTATTGTTGAAGATGAGAAGACTGCGCGGCGTTTCATCAAAAAAATATGGCGCGAAGCCATCATTGACAATATGCAGTTTCTACTGCTTAACGAACATACAAAACCCGAAGATACTGTTCATTTTCTTGATAAATGTACCCACGAAGACATTGGCCTGATGTCCGAAGCGGGTGTCCCCTGTATTGCCGACCCTGGCAATATTATAGTAAACATGGCTCATGCTAAAGGCATAGAGGTTGTACCATTGGTTGGGCCTTCTTCTATTATCATGGCGCTGATGGCCTCCGGGCTTAATGGCCAGAACTTTGCTTTCAACGGATATTTGCCTATAGAAAAACCTGCAAGGGCAAAAGCCTTAAAACATCTCGAAAACCGCTCTGCTTCTGAAAACCAAACTCAATGCTTTATAGAAGCCCCATATCGCAACAACCAGCTCGTTGCTGATATGCTACAATGCTTATCTCCTGCTACAAAGCTTTGTATAGCCTGCGACATCTCCCTTCCTTCACAGTTTATCAAAATGCAAACCATTGACCAGTGGCGCAAAAAAGTGCCCGACCTGCACAAACGGCCAGCAATATTCTTAATTAGCAAATGAAAAAAACAATTTGAAAATGAGAGAATTTGAAAATTATAGCAAGTTTCCTGCCAAATCAGCGAGATAGCTTCTTTCTCCTTTCAAAAGATGAATGTGGGCAAATATTTCCTGCCCTTGCATTTTGTTTGTCAAGTAACTTAAGCCGTTTGAAAAGCTATCGAGGTACGGAGAGTCTATTTGCTGGATATCTCCGGTAAACACCATCTTAGTCCCTTCGCCAGCACGGGTAATGATAGTCTTTACCTCATGCGGGGTCAAATTTTGAGCCTCATCTACAATAAAGAAAGCATTGGACAGGCTACGCCCACGGATATATGCCAAAGGTGTAATCTGAAGCTTCTCATTTTTCTGCATTTCGTCAATCTTGGCAGCTTCTTTGCTTTGAACTTTCAGCTTGTGCTTGATAAACGAAAGGTTGTCGTACAAAGGTTGCATGTATGGGCCAATTTTCTCGTTTACATCGCCAGGCAGGAAGCCAAGGTCGCGATTGGCAAGCGGAACAATAGGACGAGTAAGGTAAATTGTCTCAAAGTCTTTTTCTTGCTGCAACGCAGCAGCAAGAGCAAGCAAAGTTTTTCCCGTACCTGCCTTCCCGGTAAGTGCCACAAGCTGAATCTCAGGATCCATCAAGGCATTGAGGGAAAAGGTTTGTTCGGCATTGCGAGGCTCAATGCCATAACAGCGAAGCTTTTCAACTTTTTCAAGATTCGATGTACGCCTGTTGTATCGGGCTAAAACGCTCGTTTTTTCATTGCGAATAATGAAATATTTGGCACTTTCGTCTGTAACCTTCTTCTTGGTGACGTTTGACAATGGAATGCCATCTTGCAGGTTGTACAACTCAGATATATGCTTAGGGTCAACCTTCTCAATGGTCTCAATGCTATGGAAAAAAGTCTCCAGATCGTGCACTTTGTCAGATTTGTAGTCCTGAGCCAGGATGCCAAGCGATTTGGCTTTCACTCTCAGGTTAATGTCTTTGGTAACCAGCACCGTAGTAGAATATTGCCCTTTGTTACTCTCCTGTATATATTCTGCAATAGCCAATATACGATGGTCTGGCGTACTTTCAGGAAAAGAAGCCTGCAAATTTTTTGAAAAGGGCTTCCCGGTAATAATAAAAAGTTTACCTAATTTTTTACCCAACGGAATACCAGAAGTACAAAGCCCTTCCCCAGATAAGGCATCTAACTCCCTTGTAAATTCGCGGGCATGCATGTTCAATATATCATTGCCACGTTTCAACTTATCGAGTTCTTCAAGCACAACAATGGGAACGACAATGTCATTTTCTTCAAAATTGTAAATACATTTGTAGTCATGTAAAATCACGTTTGTATCCAGTACGAATATCTTTTTTTCTTTTGCCATAATTTTATTATTAACTCATTAAAGATAGGAAAACCTTTGAAATGATTCACACATATTCTGAAGCAATCGAATATTTATATTCGCAAATGCCTGTTTTTCACCGCGATGGAGCCAGTGCTTACAAGCCAGGCCTGGAAAGAATAACAAAGCTATGTACTATTCTTAGACTGGATAAGCTTGACTTCAAAACAATCCATATTGCCGGGACCAACGGTAAAGGCTCTGTTAGTCATGGATTAGCTTCGGTATTGCAAACTTCGGGATATAAAACCGGGTTGTTTACTTCGCCTCATTTGGTTGATTTTACTGAACGTGTTAAAGTTAATGGCGAAAACATTGAAAAAGATAAGGTAATACAATTTATCAACCATTCATTTGAGGCTATACAGGAAGTACAACCATCTTTTTTTGAGCTAACAACAGCCTTAGCATTATGGTACTTTAAAATAATGCAGGTTGAAATTGCGGTTATAGAAACCGGACTTGGTGGAAAGCTTGATTCTACAAACATTATTTCCCCTATCTTATCTGTAATCACCAACATATCATACGACCATATAGATTTGCTTGGCGATACCCTTGAAAAGATTGCTATTGAAAAGGCAGGCATCATAAAACCAAATGTTCCTTTGGTTGTTGGCCAAACACAGGCTGAAACTGGACCAATTTTCATCGACACAGCCCAAAAGCTTAACTCACCTGTATATTTTGCAGATAAATTGCTCAAAATGACAAATGCTAAGGTCACTAACGAATTTAAACAGAAAATATCAGTAATAGCCAATGATTTGACTATGAAAGAACATGAAGGCGATTATTTAATTGACCTTCAAGGAGTATATCAGCAAAAAAATATATTAACCATGCTTACAGCAATAGACCAGCTTAAAAAGCAGAATATTACTATCACACATGAGCAAATTAAACTCGGGTTGTCATCTATTGTTGAAAAAACAGGGCTTTTAGGCCGTTGGCAGGTTATAAACCAACATCCTTACACTGTTTTAGATACAGGACACAACGAAGACGGTATCAGGTGTGTTGTAGAACAACTTAACACTATACCTCACAACAAAATTCACATCATCTTTGGAATGGTTGCAGATAAAGACATCAACAAGGTGCTGGCGTTGCTTCCCAAAAATGCAACCTACTATTTTACAAAAGCTCCTGGGCCAAGGGCTTTAAATGAACATCTTTTGCAACAACAAGCTAAACAATATAATCTGCAAGGTAACACTTTTGAAACAGTCGAAAATGCTTATAAAGATGCCTCTTTCAATGCACAACCCAACGATATTATTTACATTGGTGGAAGTACATATCTGGTAGGAAGATTTTTAGAGATTAGAAAGAATATGGAAGAGTAAGGAAGAAAAAACGCAGTTTCTACTTAAACTTTTTAGAGCTTAAAACATTAGCTATATATCAGTAACGACTTCCTCACTCTTCCCTAAACTTCTATTATCTTCCTTAAACTTCCATACACTTCAGCAATCTTCAATATTCTTCTATATCAAAAACTGAAACAAATCGGGCTTTTCATTGAGGTATTCCTGCAAAAAGTTGCTTGCTTTGAGACGTTGAAATAGTGGTTCAAAATCTTCTTTCTTTTGTAGTTCAATACCAACAACAGCAGGGCCTAATTCACGGTTATTCTTCTTCGAGTATTGAAAATATGAAATATCATCATTAGGGCCTAAAATATTTTCAAGAAATTCGCGGAAAGCACCAGGTCGTTGAGGAAATTTCACAATAAAATAATGCTTTAAACCTTCGTATAACAGCGAACGCTCCTTTATTTCTTCAGTTCGGGTGATATCATTGTTGCTACCGCTGACAATGCATACTACATTTTTGCCTCTAATCTGCTCCCTGTAAAAATCGAGTGCAGCAATAGACAATGCCCCGGCAGGCTCAACAACTATAGCTTCTTCATTATACAGTTGCATAATCACGCTACATACCTTACCTTCCGGAACAAGGATAATGTCATCTATAATATTTCGGCATATTTCAAAAGTCAAATCCCCTACCCTTTGCACTGCTGCTCCATCTACAAACTTGTCGATATGCTGAAGCGTTACCACTTCTCCTTTTTCAATTGATTCTTTCATAGATGCCGCACCAGCAGGCTCAACACCAATTATTTTTGTATCGGGGCTTAACGTCTTAAATACGCTCCCCACACCGGCTGCAAGGCCTCCTCCGCCAATAGGCACAAACAAGTAATCAATGTGCGAAGAGGTATCAGACAATATATCTAACCCTGCAGTAGCTTGTCCTTCAATAACATGAATATCATCAAAAGGATGAATAAATTCAAGCTTTTGCTCATTTTTGAACTTTAAAGCAGCATTGAAGGCATCATCATAAGTATCGCCAGCCAAAATAATATTAACATATTCGCGTCCAAAAAATTCAACCTGCTTAATTTTCTGCTTTGGAGTAGGCGTTGGCATAAATATATGTCCTTTGATTTGCAATTTTCGGCACGAATAGGCAACTCCCTGGGCATGGTTCCCGGCACTGGCACAAACAATACCTTTTTTGAGTATATCAAGTGGCAACATACTGATTTTATTGAATGCCCCGCGAATTTTATATGAACGGACAACCTGTAAATCCTCACGTTTTAACAATATATTACAATCAAAACGCTCAGAAAGATTGACATCATGCATCAAAGGAGTGTTAGTAACCACGTTACGAAGACGTTCACGGGCTTTTTGAACCTGGTTCAATTTTATTTTAACCGATGATTGAGATAAAGCAGACATTCTATAAGTGTTTTTTATTTTTAAAGTGTTGAGAATCACCCCATTGGCCATACCCAACTTTATTGCCGGTAAGAGAAATCCGAACATCAAGACAAGACAGGCAGTCATCTGCAGCCTCATCGGTGCATGGTTTATTCTCATACAACTTATAATCAGTGCGGTATTTGGCAGGAGTAATATTAGGCATAATAATATTGGCGCCACACTTCAGGGCTTTTTCACGACCCAAAGGGTCTATAGCCTGAAGTGCTGTTGTAGCTGCAATGTTAATATCTTTCATAAGCAAACGTAATGTAGCCACCATTTTCAGGGCTAAGTCAAAGCGTTGTTTTTGACTATCGAGCATTTCTCGCTTCTCATACATAGGGGTATCTTCATGTTCGAGGTATGGCCCCATTCCACACATATCAATATCCAGTTCCTTCATAAACAAAAGGTCTTCAACAAGGTTGTCTATAGTTTGGCCTGGTAAGCCGATCATTACACCTGTACCCACCTGGTAACCCAACTTTTTGAGCAGCTTCAAACAATCTAAGCGCCTGTCAAAATTGTGCATTGCATCATTAGGGTGCATTTGTGCATACAACTGCCTGTTTGAGCTTTCTATACGGAGCAAATAACGATGAGCCCCGGCATTTTTCCACCTTTGGTATGTCTCTTCGCTTTGTTCGCCCATTGATAAAGTAACTCCAAGCTGTCCATTTGTTAAAAGCCTGATTTGCCGGAGAAGGTTCTCAATACGTTCAACAAAAGCCGGCGAAGTCATTTCCCCGGATTGCAAAACAATAGACCCATAGCGGTTTTTAAAAGCAAATAATGCGGCATCTATCACTTCCGGATCAGAAACAGTATATCTTTTAATTTTTTTGTTGCTTTTGCGGATGCCACAGTAAAAACAATCTTTTTGACAAACGTTGGAATACTCTATTATTCCCCTAAAAAAAACTTTATTACCAATAATAGATTGCTTTATTTCATTGGCCTTTTCAAAAAGCGCCTTCTTTTGCTCTCCTTCAGAATTTAATAACACCTTTAAATCAGATGCTTCAAAGCTTTCAAGTGCTAATATTGAAGAAAAAATTTTTTGCATATAACCTTTTAAAGCAATAAAACATCAAAGCTGTCAAATAGTTTGAAAATCGAAAACTAAAATGCTGTTTTTGCTTTGGCCCCAATCTACCTGTAAAACATCGAAAACATAATATGTTGTGGGATACAATATAAAAGTAAAACCACTAATGGGATGCCAATAATCAAAAAACGTGCCTTAGGTTTTTGACGCATTTTAAAAACGAAATATAAAAACAAAAAGGCCACAAGATCTTTGTAAAAAGTAAGGTTATTATGAGGGTCAAATGCCAAAAAAATATGCCTAAATGAAATCAGGTGTATAACAAAACTAAACAAAATAACACCTACAGAGATATAAAAACTGGCCCGAAGATATTTTGCATAGGTCCTGATGTTATAAATAGCTAAAATACACACATATATTAATAAAAGCACTATCAACAAATACAAAAAGTCATAAGGATAAGAGATGTACTTTGGTACTGTACTCTGAAACCTTAACCAGACCGGGTTATCTTTAGCTACAGCTATTGCTGTACCACCTTTTATTAGCTCCACATAATAAATAACCTTCACATTTGGCTTAAATGGAGGTATCATTGTAACTAATGTATTTCCGGTACGTACCATTGGTTGGACTTTCCATGCCATCGAAGAATTGGCCAACCGATAATATATTTTTCCGGTGACTGAAGTATCAGGTATTTCAAAATCGACAAGGCATTCATCCTTGCCTTCAGAAACAATCGGAAATTTAAGCTTATATTCTTTTTCGCCAACAAAAGCATAATGAACAACAGGCCTGTCCGAATCGGAAAATTGTCTGATAAAAACCGCACAAATAGCAACCCCACAAGCTATCAACAAGTATATAACTTTTTTCAACATCCCTTATCAACATGATTAATGAATTTCAAATATACGATTTTATAGTGAAATAAAACTGAATGTACCACTTAAACAAATGACTTCTTCTTCCATCTCCCGGTACGATAATAAAAATAGCTAAAAATAGCCCCAATAAACCATGCAATAGGAATTGACCACCAGATACCTTTTTCTGCATACTTCCCTGAAAGAAAAGAAGCTAAAGGAAGCCTTACAAACCATAATGAGAAAAGGGTCACCAGCATAGGGATAAAGGTATCGCCTGCCCCCCTCATTACCCCGCCAAAAATAAACATGGCAGTAAACACAGCATAAAAAGAACCTGCTATCCGAAGGTACTCATGCCCATACCTGATAACATTAGCATCGGTCGTAAACATATTGATAAGCAAATCGCCAGCAAAAAATACCAATACCGAAATACAAAGTGCAACACATACAGACATTTTGAGTGTTGCAAGCAAACCGGTTTTTACCCTTTCCATCTTTCCTGCCCCAATATTTTGGCCAACAAAAGCAGAAAGCGCCATAGCAAAATTCATGGCTGGCATAGAAGCAAACATTTCTATACGATACCCCACCGAATAAGCCGCTATAACATCTGTCCCATATTGGTTAACAATTACCATCAGAGCCATCATAGCAAGCGCTACGAAGGTATTTTGTATTCCGGTAGGTAACCCTATTCTCATTATTTTTGAAAAAATAAGCCTGTCCCACTCTATGTTTCGAATAGAAAACTTCAGTAGTTTGTGAGTTTTATTGAGATAAATAATGGCCGCAATAAATGCTACCGACTGACTAATGATAGTAGCAACAGCAGTACTAGCCACTCCCCATTTGAAAATACCGACAAAAAGCAAATCAAGCAACGTATTGATTATCGTACTAATAATCAAAAAATAAAGCGGAGTTTTTGAATCGCCCATGCCGCGAAGTATAGCGCTAATAGCATTAAACCCAAAGAAAATAAACGTACCTGAAAGATATACATTTAAAAAGCTTGTAGCTATAGGTATTAAAGGCTCAGGAAGATGCATCATCCTGAATATTTGGGCGCTAAATATTATACCTAATGTGGATAAAACCATTGACAAGAAAAACAACAAAACATTAATGGTATCTACAGTCCTTTTAAGCCTTTGAAAATCTTTAGCGCCAAAAAACTGGGCTACAAGAACAGTGCCCCCCATGGAAACACCAATAGCCAAAGAAACAATAACAAATATGATGGGAAACGACGCCCCTATGGCAGCAAGGGCTTCTTTACCAATAAAATGCCCAACTACAACACTATCTATTATTTGATAAAGTTGTTGAAAAACATTACCAATAATCATTGGAACTGAAAATTGCCAGATTAACTTCCCTTCATGGCCAACTGTAAGGTCTTTCACAAAAATAATTTTTGCAAATATCTAAATATATTCTCATTTAGAATAAATAAATATTAGCAATATCTGTATCTCACCTCAAAATCTTTCTGACAAAAGCCACAGTAAAGTAACTCATCATAAACACCCCCAAGAATCCTTCTAAAGCAGAGAATAAACGACTTACCCCCATAGGAAAAACGTCACCATAACCAATAGTAAAAAAGGTAATAGCGCTATGATAAAAAGATTGGGCAAAGACAGAGATATTATCCGGGTTCCCTACGCCAGACATGGTTTTCCCAACACCCAACAACTCTATAAAAAAGTAGCCAAACCCAAATAAAAACCAACACACAACAACACTAATCAACACTCTTGATGGCGATGTTGCATACAAGCCCATGTAATCAAAAACTATCTTTTTAAACCAATATACAGGATAATAAAAAAATGACTTTAGAGTACTTTTTTGTTGCATTTCATCAAGCAAGGCTGCCATTTCATGACGCCTAAACTCTACATAAGCTTTATCTTCATCAGTGTATTGCCCGGTCACATTGAAATTCTGCTTTAACACCCTAAACTGCTCACATTTGCTCCTATTACTCAGATTGGGCTGGTTATTTATCATTGATTTTACCCTGTTTTTATCCCAACTAAGGTACATACGCCCTACAAGCCGCATTCCTTCAAAATTCACACTTTTAATATCAACAGTCCAATCGTAAGGCATTAAATCTACAATATCCCGAACAATAGAATCTGAAAGATCTAAAAAATCTGCCTTTTTAACACGTAAATCAATATAACAATCAAAATGGCACGATTGAAGAAACAACGATTTGAACGCTGAATTATGAAAGCTTGTTGTGCACATACCAATATCAGAAGAACTAAAAACAGCCTCAGTATCGGGCATCTCAACCAAAGAAAAATTAGAAGAACCGCCTTGTATTAGCACTTTTTTAAAATTAAAACGTCCTGTCTTTTGTTCACAACCTTCAAAGTTCAGGTTTACTTTGCCCATCTCGGCCCTGTTAAAAGACACCTTCTGGCTCCCAAATTCTACTTTACTAAAATCAATAAGGCCATTACCAAAGCGACAACGTTCAAAGCTTACATCGCTTCCAAAAAATCTGGCGTAATGAAAATCCTTTGCCCCATCACCAAAAGTAGCTACTTTGAAGGAAACATCACCTGTTCCAAACTGAGCATTGATAAAAAAAACATCTCCATGCCCAAAATCAGTGTTGACAAAATTAATATTAGCTTTTTCAACATCTATATATCGAAAATCTTTTACCCCATCAATAAATACAGCATTTTTAAAAGACAAACTATTGCCTTTGAAAAAAGAATAAGAAAAATCTGTTCGCTGTACCTTAAAATGACAATAAGAAAAAGATACATTCTCGGTACGAAAATGAGCATTAGCAAAGTTTATCTTTGGCGCAACAAATACCGTGTTGTCAAAGCAAGCCTCAGCGCCTTCAAAAACAGCATAAGTAAAATCAATATCGGATGAAGAAACCAAAAAACTGTTTGTAACCGTAAAATCATGTAATACAATTCCCTTTTTTATATCAAGCTTTTCATTTATACGGTATTGATGCAAATCAAAATCATCTATAAAAACAGAATCAAGCTTTATAGGCTTCTCTTCTTTTATAAGTCTATATAATTCAATAGCACTAATGTACCCCAGCCTGATTTCTTTACGTGCATTATGGTGTTTTTCATTTGAACGCAACAAGGCCGTTTGTCTGTACCCATTCCCATCCGAAGTGGTATAAGGCTCATCAATAATAGATAATTGGAAGTCTTGCATTTTAGTTCAAGATAAGTTGATTTTCTTCTGTTTTGTCAAAAAAATTAATAATAACGGGCGTTTTGTTTGACAGGTTAAACATTTCGGCAAGGTTGCCCCTGTATAGTGCTAATTCAAGCCATCCGGATGAGTTAAACAACGCTAAAAGTTCTCCATCTTTAGCCTCATAATATCCTTTACTAATTTTATTCAGGGTATATCGTTTGTTCAATACATACAACTCAAAAGGCCTGTTTTTACCAACCCTTGTAAAATCCTCCAAAGATATGTTTGTGATAGCATTACCATAAGAATCAATATAAACCGGGTTACCTTCCATCGAATTGCTATCAATTCTGGGCAATTGCAGATGAGCTTCTAAGGTAATATCCCATTTAGTACCAAGATTTTCAACATTACCTCCCTGGGCAAGATATACAGCAACATCTGCAAATACTTCATAATCAGCAAAAACAGTATTTAAATCATGTTCAAGCACCCACACTTCTCTGGCAGGGGCAATAAAGATGTGTTTCATAACATCATTGTATGCCCCAATAAAATAATGATTGTCATGCTTAACAACAATATGCGGGCTTTGAGGCTTCTTTTCACTATCAACACAAATAATATGAACTGTACCTTTGGGGAAAGTCCTGTAAGTATTGCGCATAATATATGCAGCCCTGACATAATCAAAAGATGATATACCATGTGAAATATCAACAAGCTGTACACCGGGCAAATTGGAAATAATCTTACCTTTCATGGCACTCAAATAAAAATCTCCACGGTTCCAGTCAGATATGATTGTAATTACAGGCATTTACAAAAAATTGAAAATAAATGAAATTCAGAAAAAAATAACGAGCAAAAGAGTTTTAACCTACATTTGTATTAAAATTCAAAAATAAAAAATATAGCTGGATTCGATGACAGAAAAAGAAATTTACATTGAAGAAATAGACCCGGGCATACTTTTTGGAGTCCACAATGCCAATATGACTCTCATCCGTGAGGCTTTTCCTATGTTGAAAATTATGACCCGCGGTAATGTCATAAAAATATTGGGCGACAAGTACAATATTGAAGCTTTCGAGCAAAAACTGGCAGCTATTATCGATTATTTTCATCAGTTTCATAGCCTCAGCAAAGATGAAGTGGACGAGATACTGTTTGCAACCGGACGCACCTCTTTAAAAACAAGTGAAAGTAACGGAGTATTGATATATAGCCACAGCGGAAAGGCTATTAAAGCCCGTACTGTCAACCAGCATAAATTTTTAAAGGAATACGATAAAAACGATTTGATTTTTGCCGTTGGGCCTGCCGGAACTGGCAAAACTTATACTGCTATTGCCCTGGCTGTAAAAGCCTTGCGCGACAAACATGTAAAACGCCTTATTCTTACTCGTCCTGCTGTTGAAGCTGGTGAAAAACTCGGATTTTTGCCAGGAGACATGAAAGAAAAACTCGATCCATACTTACAGCCCTTGTATGATGCCTTGCATGATATGATGCCCATGAAGCGCCTCACTACATATCTTGAGGATGGCACTGTGCAAATTGCCCCTTTGGCCTTTATGCGTGGCCGCACGCTGGACAATGCTTTTGTAATCCTTGACGAAGCACAAAATGCCACTGTAAACCAATTAAAGATGTTTCTTACCCGTATGGGGCGCGATGCTAAATTTATTGTAACCGGCGACCTTACTCAGATTGACTTACCCAGAAAAAGCCAATCAGGCTTGCCTTTTGCCCTTAAGCTATTAAGAAACATTGATGGAATTTCGGTTGTTGAATTTGATCAGCGCGATATTATCCGGCACCCGCTGGTTAAACAGATTGTTGATGCTTATGATAAATCTGATATTCACGAAAATGATTAACGGTGATTTTTTACACCGTTAATGTCATCTGAGTTAAATACAAAACCAAGCCTTTTGCCTGTTTGCATTTTTGAATTTTCAATATTTTCAATCATCTGGGCTACAGTAGCTATCTTTACCTGGTCATAAGGCGGTACTAACAAATCAAAATCTAGGGCATATTGTATTGAACCAATTACAATCTTTCTAATAGCTGCCCTGTCTATCTTTTCAGTACCAAGCATGTTACAAGTAAAAGCCAACTGGCCTTTTCCTTCAACCATGTAGTAAAAGTCCCTGTTTATAAATATCCTGCCGATGAGGTAACCCAAATCTTCTTCACGATTAAATTTGAACGAGTCGGCCAGAAAATTGTAAATATTAATTATCCCACAATATGTATTTAAAGGGTTTTGTGCTGCAAAACTCGTTTTTTGTATATTGTGTTCGCGGTTAAACTCAAAAACATTGGAGTGCATACTGAAAATAAGCAAATCTCCGGCAATCCGCAACTGTGCCTCCGCTTTGCCATTGTCTTTAAATTCAAGTAAAATTCTTTGATCTAAACCACTTAATTCATGGTTTATCTCGGCAGCTATCTCTGTCAACACTGTTTTCAACACAGTAAATACATTTGCCGTATTATCATGGATCATCTGTTTGGTCAATGATTTTGACCTTAACACCTCAAGAATTTTACTTTTATCGTCCATACAAAAGGTTTATTAGTATGCTTTGGCAAACAATACACGGCCTTCAGATGGTTTTCCGGTATAAACGCATTTACCCCCCTCCTTTTTCTGATCAAAAGGGATTACACGAATAGTAGCTTTGGTTTCTTCCTTAATTTTTTCTTCTGTTTCAGACGTCCCATCCCAGTGTGCTGAAATAAAACCACCTTTTTCTTCTAATACTTTTTTAAACTCTTCCCAAGAATTAACCTCGGTTGTATTAGCTTTTCTATAAGCCAATGCTTTATTGTAAAGATTTTTCTGAATATCGCCAAGCAAAAATTTAACCGTATCAAGTATTTCAGTAGCAGCATAAGACTTCTTCTCCAATGTATCGCGACGTGCTATTTCTACTGTACCGTTTTCAAGGTCTTTGGGGCCAATGGCAATACGCACAGGTACCCCTTTTAATTCATATTCGTTAAATTTCCAGCCAGGTTTATGGGTATCTCTATCATCAAACTTAACAGATATGCCATTTGCCTTAAGCATTGAAAATATTTCATTTGCTTTTTCTGCTACCTTCTTAAACTCTTCGTCTGTCTTATAAATTGGAACAATAACAACCTGAAGTGGGGCCAATTTAGGAGGCAACACAAGTCCATTATCGTCAGAGTGGGCCATGATAAGCGCTCCAATCAAACGGGTTGAAACTCCCCATGACGTAGCCCAAACATACTCCTGAACACCTTGTTTGCTCTGAAATTTCACATCAAAGGCTTTGGCAAAGTTCTGTCCCAGAAAGTGTGAAGTACCACATTGCAGAGCTTTCCCATCCTGCATAAGGGCTTCAATACAAAGAGTATCTAAAGCGCCTGCAAAACGTTCATTTGCCGATTTATGTCCTTTAATAACCGGAATAGCCATATAATTTTCTGCAAAGTCAGCATAAACATCAATCATTTTTCGGGTTTCAATCTCTGCTTCTTCTCGTGTAGCATGAGCTGTATGACCTTCCTGCCACAAAAATTCGGCAGTACGAAGAAACAGTCGGGTACGCATTTCCCAACGAACTACATTTGCCCATTGATTGACAAGGATTGGAAGGTCTCGATAGCTCTGAATCCATCCTTTATAAGTATTCCAAATGATAGTCTCCGATGTAGGCCTTACAATAAGCTCTTCTTCAAGCTTTGCCTCACTGTCTACCACTACGCCTTTACCATTTGGGTCATTCTTCAAACGATAATGGGTAACCACAGCACATTCTTTTGCAAAACCTTCTACATGGCTTGCCTCCTTTGAAAAAAACGACTTAGGAATGAAAAGCGGGAAGTATGCGTTGGTATGTCCTGTATCTTTAAACATTTTGTCCAGCGAAGCCTGCATCTTTTCCCATATTGAGTATCCATAGGGTTTAATAACCATACAACCACGAACTGCTGAACTTTCGGCCATATCAGCCTTAATTACCAAATCGTTATACCACTGCGAATAATCTGTCGCCCTGCTTGTCAATTCTTTAGCCATCTTATGCGTTTTAAATTCTTTCTGAAAAAGACCACAAAGTAAAGAAAAAAAGATTTACAGAGCAAGCTCTTTAGTTATTGGTTGACATTCCCCCCCCATAAATAACTGAAGCATTAGCTCATAAAACTAACGTTTGATGAGATTAAAAATACACTTCTTGATTTTTTCTTTTGCATAAGGGCAAATGTTTGTAATAACTGTAATTTTCAAACACCTAAGCATTCTTCTTATGTTGGAATGACGTATTATTTAATAAACCCTAAGATTTATTTTTTGCTTTATTAGTCCTCTCTGAAATACTACTACTCCAATATCATAAAAATCAATACATATTGTACTTTTCGGGTGATTGCAAATATAATCCCAAGCTTTTCCCATATCTTTTGACCAACAAATATCATCAAATACAAGCATAGAATGCTCATCCAAATGTTGACTAAACATTTCGTAATACTTCACAGTGGCTTTATAAGTATGATTACCATCAACATAAGCAAAGAATGGGCTTTTCAAATTATCAACCAATACTGGCAGCACGTCATCAAACTTTTGAGAAATAAGCCTTACATTTTTCAACCCTAATTTAACAAAGTTATCGTTTGCTTTTTCAGCCAAATTCTTTTCGCCTTCTACTGTAATAACTGTTTTGTAAGGCATTGCTAATGCAATCGACGCAGAAGACAAACCCAGAGAAGTACCCAATTCTATTGCCATTTGAGGTTCTACAAATTTCACCAACTGATGTAAAATTCTTAATTTTCGGGCACTTCCAGAGGCTTTTTTACATATACCAGATATAGTATCATACCTAACAACCCCTGTCCCCGGATCGATAATATGAATAAGGGTTTTATCGCTAAGCAATTCCTCTCTTAACAATTCTACAGGGGCTAAATTTTTTTGAACATTCTTAGCATTTAGTAAAAATCCATCGGTGAGTTTTATCAGAAAAGGCAAGCCAAAACTATTCACCCTTAAAGGCTTACTGTGATACAAAAAACCAATAGCTGAGAATATTCTATAAATGAGTAGCAAACTTACTTGTCTTTAGGTTCAGTACCAGCTTTAATAATTTTAGCGCTACCTGTGATATTTTGCCTGATTTCGGGGGCCCCATTATATTCAACTTTCCCAAATCCTGAAATATTGACTCTCAGCATCTTTTCTACATCTACGTAAGCTCTGCCAAAACCAGAAATATCAATATCACATTGCCCAATTTTCAGGCTAAAAGCATTAAGGCTGCCTGTACCGGCAATATTCAGGGCTAATTCATCCGTTTTGCCTTTTAAAGTAATCTCAGCCCCTCCACTAACATTGACCGAAAACTTTTTTACATCTATCTGCAAATCAACCTTTCCGGCACCTGTTATATTAAGAGCTAAAGCATCCCATGAAAGCAAACTGTCTGAAGAAAGCTCTGTAGCGCCCGAAAAATCTACCGACTCAATATTGGGGGCATATATGTATAGCTTCAACTCCCTCGATCCTATAACTGTCTTGATATTAGAAATTTTCAAAGCACTATCTTCTACTATAGCTACGACATTTTCAATAAGATTTTCATCAGCAATAATTCTCAGTCTTGAACTGTCACTATTTACCAAAACAACATCAAAAGCCCCCATAATAGAAACCTGGTTAAAAGCCTCCAGCAACCTTGTTTGTTCTGTTACTTTCCCATTGCCCTTAATCGTTTTCTTTTCGCAAGAAGCAAAAACAAAAAACAACACCAGCAAACAATATAAATATTTTTTCATCCGTAAATAATTTTTAAGAAAACTCGTCCCGACCAATCGGGATTCATCCTTGTTTGTATTTAACAAATCATGCTCGTTTCATTCGAACAAATTTGATTTTTTAAGGTAAAATGATACAAAAAATAAACAATACTCACTTTTACAATTCGTGTTTCATTTTTAGGTACACCAAAACGTTTACATTTTATTCATCACTTTTAGTGATTTTAAAATCATGGACATTTCATCTTTTTTTACAAAATTACAATGATTTGGAAAAATGTGCTTCACTTTAAAATTTTTATTAAATTTATTCTTCATAAAAAAAATGATTTTTCAATGCCAACATTGACAAATGTATAATAAACTCTATTTTTCATTTGCAAAATACAGATAAAAATCAGTACACAATATGACTATAAAAACAAAATATCTGGTAAAAGCCCTTACCTTGATTATGGGAATATTACTTCAGTTTCAAATGCTTGAAGCTGCGCCCAAAGACCAGTTTAGATTTGAGGGTTCGCTTAAAAGCAGTACTGAAGGGGTAGCTGATATGATTATCAACATATTTGAAAACAACAAAAAAATTAATTCGATAAAATCAAATTCGCAAGGGAATTTTGCTTTAGAACTTGAACATAACAAACAATATACCTTGGAATTGATAAAAACAGGGTTTATCATTCAAAAAATTGTTATTGATAGTAAAATTTCTCCAAAATTGCAAGCTTCAGGAGGTATAGACCTTGCTATTGACAACGAAATACCTGTGTTTGAAAATGTTGAAGGCTTAAAAACTGACATTTTTGAACAACCTGTAATTTATCTGATTTATAACGAAAATAAAAGCTACTTTGAGCAAGACCGTAAACGCTCAAAAAACCTTTCAGCACTTACCAACCAAATAGTTTCGCATAAAAATAAACTGGCAAATAATGAACTCAAAAATGCCAATAACCTTTTCAACAAAAAAAAATACCCTGAAGCCATTGAAAGCTATTTGAAAGTTTTGTCCATAAGCCCCAACAACCAGCAAGCCTCTTTAAAAATTAAAGAAATAGAAAAAATTACCAAAGACGAACAGGCCTTAGAAAATAAATACAACAAAACTATCAAAGAAGCTGATGCCCTTTTAAAACAGGCAGACTACTATGAAGCCAAAGAAAAATACAAAATAGCCGTTGCTATTTATCCCGAAAAAAAATACGCTAAAAGTAAAGTCTCTGAAATAGACTCAATTATCTCGTCCAACTTAAGTAAAAACCTAACCCTATTTGAAAAATTGAAAAAAGATGCCTTAAAAGCCTATCAAAATAAAGATCTTGAAAATTCCCTGGCATTATATAACGAAGCTAAAAAGCTTAACGGCGAAGACAAACAGGTGATAAAACAAATAGCTGCTATATCAAAAGCTATTGAAGCCGAAAAGCTAAGAAAAGAAGAAGAACTAAGGCAACTTGAAGAAAAGTTTACCTCATTTTTGAACAAGGCCAAAGATTACGAAAAAAACAAAGACTGGAACAACTCTCTATCAATGATTTCACAAGCACTATTAATCAAACCTGACGATGCAGAATGCAATAAAATAAAAGATAATGCAGAAAAAAACATTGCCATTGAAAAACAACGCCAGCAGAAAGAAAAAAATTATCAGGATACATTAGCCCTTGCAGACAAAGCAGCTCAGGATAAAAATTACCACCAGGCTATCAAACTTTATGAGTATGCCCAAAAAATGAAACCCGGAGAAAAATATTCTTCTGAAAGAATTAATAAAATAAAACATTTTTAAAAGAATTAGAAGCTTCTAAACAAGTTTCACCACTATCTAAAAACATAGCTATTAATGATTCATTGTCAAATGAAAAGTATAAAAACGCTGAAGATTATGAAAAAAAATTAAAGCAACTTTCATTTACAAAAGACAAAAAACATTATATGCAAACAATAGCCAGGCTAAGTATAATGTACCAACAACAAAGAAAGCTGGACAAAGGTATCAGGCTCTTAGAAAAATCCTTATTAGAAGCTAAAAGAAACAAAGACATAGAATCTATAACCGAAATACTTAATTACCTTACAGTTTTTTACTACGACTCTGGAATGTATAAACAAACTATCGATGCTTATAACCAAATGATAGATATTTTCAAGCAAACAGGAAACCTCGAAATGTTGGCCCATACCCTTTCTGAGGCAGGCGCCGTACTAGCCTCTGTTTACCAATATGATGCTGCTATTGAAACCCTCGAAAAAGCCTTAGAATTGCATAAAAAAAATGATGATAAAAAAATGGCTTTGCTCACATGTCAATATATTGCAGAAGTATATGCCAACATGGAAGACTCAAAAAATGCAATTAAATACTTCAAACAAGCTATTGACAGGGCCCACAGCATGAATGACCAGCAAGCCCTTGGTACGTTGCAAAACAGCATAGGCGTAGTATATTGCAAATCAGGAAATTATGATATGGCTTTAACCTATTATAACCAGGCATTAGAAGTAGAGAAAAAAGCCAATAACATGAAAAATATGTCCCTCACTTTGAACAATATCGGAAATATAAATTATAACTGGAACGAATACGAAAAAGCTATTGAGTATTATCAAAAATCGCTCAAAATAAAACGAGAAATAAACTTTGAAGACGGCATAGCTATTACATTGTACAATATTGGCTCAACTTACATCGAATTGAAAAATCTTTCAAAAGCACTGGACTACCTAAACTCCAGCCTCGAAGTTGCCAACAAAACAAAGTTTGGAGAAGTAATACAGCAGTCTTACAAAGCGCTATCAAAAGTATATGAAATGAAAGACGACTTTCGCAACGCCGTGGCTGCATACAAATCATATACTGACAATGCAATCCCAGGCTACAACAACGAAAAACAATTTTATGAAACAAACGACTTCTATGGCAAAGACAGACAATTAGTAACTAAACTAAAAAAAGAACTTTATAAACAAAAAATTTTGATTGAGAACCAAGCCCTCATTAACAAACAAAAAGAACAGCAAATTGCCATCCAGAAAATGGAAATCAGCCAACAAAAATCAAAAACCGCCAAAACAAGGACGCTTTTATTATTTTCTATTCTCATCAGCCTATTAATTGGTTCCATCACTATCCAAATCTTCAGAAGGTACAAAGAAAAAAAATTGTACAGCGAAGTTATCAGTTTTCAGAAAAGACAAATTACCGACAGTATAGAATATGCCAGCCGCATCCAAAAAGCTGTTTTACCCCCGGACGAAGTAGTCAAAGCCCAATTCCCAAACAGTTTCATATACAACAAACCAAAAGATATTGTTAGTGGCGACTATTTTTATGTCACTGCCATTGACAATAAAGTTTATGTAGCAGTAGCCGATTGTACAGGCCATGGCGTACCCGGGGCATTTATGAGTATGTTGGGCTTATCGTTAATAAAAGAAGTAATACATTTTAGCAATGAAGCCCCTTCGGCAAATACCGTATTGAACAATCTGCGAGATGCATTAATGAAATCACTGCACCAAACCGGTCGTGAAGACGAAGCACGCGATGGTATAGATATTGCTCTTTGTGTAATTGATAAAAACACCAATATCCTTGAATATTCGGGGGCCAATAATCCATGCTACATCATTCGCGACAATAAAATCATAGATTTAAAAGCCGACCGCATGCCCATTGGCATACATCCTATATTAAACGACTTCAACAGCCAACAGCTCGAATTAAAGAAAAACGATGTAATTTATTTATTTTCTGACGGTTATCGCGATCAGATAGGAGAAGAAACTTTAAAGAAATTTAGAAAAGATTACTTCAACAATCTTTTACTCGAAATACATGCCCTTCCTATGGACCAGCAAGCTTATATCTTAGACCAACGACATCTCCAATGGCGCGGGTCAATTGAACAAACCGATGACATACTAATTATGGGCATAAAAGTATAAAATGTAGTTTCTTTGAAAAACTCTCCTTATCATTGCACTTACATTTTAGTCAATGACTTTACCATCTGGAGAATATACGCAGGAAGAACTGAATGCTTTCAAAGGTATTTTTGATAAATACTATGAAAGCATTAGGAATTTTGCCTATTTCAAAACCGGAGATATTGATGTTGCAGAAGATATTGTACAGGAAACATTCATTAAAGTTTGGGAAATTCGTGATACTTTAGTAGAAGACACTGTTAAATCGTTGCTTTATGCCATAGCCGCAAACAGTATAAAAAATCATTTCAGACATAAAAAAGTAGTGTTAAATTTTGCCTATTCAAAGAACAATGAATCTGAAAATTCAGAATCTGCTGATGCTGACCTTCAACAACAGGAAATGCATAATAAGCTTCTTTTTATCTTAAATGAAATGCCTGAAAAATCTAAAGAAGTATTTTTACTCAACCGCATAGAAAAGCTTACTTATCAGGAAATAGCCAAACGCCTTGATTTGAGCGTCAAAACTATTGAAAAAAGAATGCATCAAGCATTGGTTCATATTCGCAAACACCTAAATTACAAGATTTAATGGCCACTGATAATGACATATTGAAGCAATTTGGGTTAGAAAGCGACATTGAAATACAGCGCTTTTTAGAAAGTGTTGATAAACTTAAAGTTCCTGTATCATCTAAAAACAGGGATGAAGCATGGTCTAAATTGGAAAATTCAATCAAAACAAGAAAAACAAAAGAAATTAAATTCAATTTCAAACATGCTTTTTTAATTGCTGCTTCTATAGCTTTATTTATTGGTTTATGGTTTGGCTTTGAGCAATGGAACCATGCTAAATACAGCACTTCATCAGGAAAAACTCTTACTTTTGAACTTCCAGACGGAAGCCAGGTAATACTTAATGCAGAATCACAGGTCAACTGGAATAAATTTCGTTGGAAATATTCCAGAATAGTTATTTTAAAAGGTGAAGCCTTATTCAAAGTAAACAAAGGAAGCAGGTTTGAAGTACAAACATCACAAAACAAAGTGTCTGTAATGGGGACAAAATTCAATGTTTTCTCTCGCCCTGGTTATTTTGAAGTTAAGTGTTATGAAGGTAAGGTAGCTGTTGATATTAAAGGATCCTCACAGGTTATTCTGACCAAAGGGAAAGCTATAAAAAAAGAATCTTCAAGTAGTACAGCTGAATCATTTGAAATACAGGAATCAGACACTAACAACTGGACAAAAGGCGAGTTTTATTATAGCAACGCCTCTTTAAGATTAGTATTAGATGAAATTGAGCGCCAATTCAATGTTAACATAAATTACACTGCTGAAGACAGGAGATATTCAGGTTATTTCAAAAACAATTCATTAGATTCAGCATTGATAAATATTTGTATGCCTTTAGGATTAAAATACAACATTATCCGAGATTCTGTTGTTATCAGGTAGGGTTTTTCTTCACATATGTTAAATGAAGAAAAGATATTATTCAAAAAAAACATTTATGTTTAAATGGTTAACTCGCTATTTGCTCCTTTTCTTAATAATACCTTTTTCAATCAACACTTATGGTCAAAAGGTAAGCGCTGATTATTCAAACTTATCGTTGACAGAGGTTCTGACTGCAATATCTCAGCAATACCATATAAAAATTGCTTTTGACACACAACTAGCTGACAAAATAGCAATAACCCAAAGTCTGAAGCAAATACCAATAGAAAAAGCGCTATCATTAATTCTTAACAACTCAGGGCTGAAAGTTCAGCGTATGGGCGACGTTTACATGGTTATACCTGATTTAAACCCTGTTAAACGTGTACCTGATGGAAATAGTGTACAACAGACTGCGACTACAAAAACCAGAAAATTTATTTATGGCGCCATCAAGGATATGCAAAGTGGTGAAGCACTGCCTTTTGCCAGTATATATCTGAAAAACAACCACCAGGGCATAACATCCAACGCTGATGGTATCTTTAAACTCGAAACTAAAGACGAAGATAGCATTTACTTGGTAATCAATTATATTGGATATGAACCGTTTGCTATTAAAGCCAAAGCCTCATCTCACCCTGAACTTTTGCAAATAAGGCTAAATCCGCAATTGCAGCAACTGCAAGCTATTGTTATAAGCCCTAAAATTGAGGTATTTGAAAACAGGGGTACTCAGCCCGATGTGATAAAGTTTTGTCCATCAAAACTAGAAAATATCCCTTCTATTAATGAGCTTGACATTTCAACACCTTTACAAATGCTGCCTGGAATAAGTGGTTGTACCGAAAATGCAGGTGGGTTTAGTATTAGAAAAGCGCCAACTGATAAAACCCTTATGGTATTTGATGGTTTTACACTTTACCACATGAACCATTTCTTCGGAGCTTTCAGCGCAATTAACACAAAATCAATCAAAGATATACAAGTACGCAAAATTCCGGGGGATGCAAATTTAGGGGGAAGTTCGGCCGGACTAATTGAAATTACCGGAAAATCTGGGAACATGCAAGATATATCTGTAAATGCTGGTATTGACATGCTTGCTACTGATGTTGAAATTGAAATTCCGATTATAAAAAATAAATGCTCATTTTTATTTGCCGGACGCCGCTCATTTACTGATAAATTCCGAACTCCTCTGTACAACGCCATGTTTGACAACGCCCGCTATGAATTTCTTTCGTATTACAGAAAACCACCTGTTGCATTCTCTTCAGGCACAGGTGATCCTCAATATTATTTTGGCGACTTCAATTCGAAAATATCAATAAACACGTCAGAAAAAAGTACATTATCATTGAGTGCTTTTGGCAGCAAAGACGATTTAAACTTTAGTCAACTGGCTGCTTACCCCAAAATAAAGGAAAACACCAATTGGCAAACTAAAGGATTCAGCATTCGCTGGGCTGGTGATGTTAACACTTCATGGAACACTGAATTGGTAAGTGGCTACTCAAATACAACATTTGATTATACTTTGTCTGACTCTATCCAGAAATTTAGAAAGCGTTTAGTGAGGACGGTTGAATACATTGTATCAAAAGGTAACAATATTGATTTGTATCTAAAAAATTTTTCTATCCAAAATAACAATAAAATAAATACTTCTGAAAAAGGTCAACTAATATTTGGAGCAGGTATGCAGGTTGTAAGCTCTTATTATGGATTAAATGCATTTGCCTGGGTAAATTCAATGAACATTCTTGACACATCCCGCATATATAAAGAAAATTCTAAAATAACTTCAGCTTGGCTCCAATACGAATGGAAAAATGAATATTTGACAATAAAACCAGGCCTAAGAGTTAACCACTACAAACTTCTCAACAAAAATTACCCCGAATTGAGGGGAACTATGTTTATCAGACCTGTAAATAAGCTAATATTAAGAGTTGAAGCCGGGAACTTTTATCAATTTGTAAATAAAGTAGACTTTGTCAGGCATGGAGACTTTAGAAGTGCTTGGATATTAAGTGATGGGGAAAAATACCCTGTTGCTTCATCAAAAAATATTGCACTTGGAGTTAATTACAACATTACATCGCGTTTAAATATTGATATTGAAGCATACTATAATCAGATGTTTGACCTTACCAGCTCTCAGACAATATATAAAATTACAACAAACAATAACATTAAGCTTGCTAATATAAGTTGGCTGTATGATAACAAAGTAAAGGGTCTCGACGTGTTATTAAAACAAGATTGGCAATATTACCAAATCTGGCTGTCATATACCCTCTCTGAGGCAAAAAATAAAGCCCCCCAAAACAGTACAACACAAACTTATACGGCAGACAACGACCAAATGCATGAAGTAAAACTTTTGCAATTATTCAATTATAAAAATTTCTCTATAAGCTGGAGCAACATCGGAGGCTCAGGTATTGTCTGGGATGAGTACATACTTGACAATAACCTGCAATTAACTCCTGATTATCAAAAAAACTCAGGGTCAGCACCTTTCTATTACAGAATGGATGCCGGGGCTAATTATACCCTTAAACTATCTAAATGTAGCCTAAAGGCTGGTATCAACCTTTTCAACATTTTAGACAGGAAAAACCTGATTAATAAATTTGAGAAACTGTCCGATACTCCCATTGCTGATATTAACCAAGGCCTAAACCCTCTTGAAGAAACCTCTGTGTATGGTTTAGGAGTTGCCTGTAATTTCTTTCTAAACATTTCCTTCTAATTACTAATATACAGTAATACTGTTATTTACATCTTTTGAAATATTTTTTTCAAAAAAGGTAGGGTTTTAGTTTTTTGAAGTTAACTATTATCGAAAAGCAAATTGCTATGTCGTCAGAAGGAAAGAAATATAAACATAAAGACATCAAAGCTTTTGATGAAACTTTAAAACTTTATGAAAATTTTAAAATTCCTGCAAAATATAGCAAAGATGATTCTTGGGAAAAATTCAAAACAGTAATTGAAACACCCCATGAAAAGGCTCCTCCAAAAACACGTTCTTTGAAAGTATTTTATACATCTGCTGCTGCAATAATATTACTACTAATTGGCCTTTCATTGTTCAATTATTTCAATGCCAACATCATTATTACCAGTAAAAACGGTGAAAATAAACTGGTAGTATTGCCCGACAGCTCAACTGTTGAGCTAAACGCAGCTTCAACGCTTTCGTACAACCAATTTGGATGGAAACATCACAGATTAGTAATTTTAGACGGAGAAGGATTTTTTAGTGTAAAAAAAGGAAAACGTTTTGAGGTAAAAACCAATCATGGAAACGTAGTAGTATTAGGCACTTCATTCAATGTATTTGCCAGAAATGAGAATTTCTTTGTAGTTTGTAAAACAGGAAAAGTAAAAGTAGAATCAATAAACACTGTTGTGCTGACTCCCGGATTGAAAGCCTTCAAAAATAAAGACCAAAAGATAAATATAGAAAATGCAATAGTTGAACACGAAACAGCTTGGCAAAACGGAGAATTCTGGTTCAACAATGTCAGACTTATTGATGTTTTGAATGAATTGGAAAGACAATTTGATATTAAAATAGTTTATAAAGATATTGAAAACAGAAGATATACCGGATACTTTAACATAAAGTCGCTCCAAGATGCTTTAACAGCAGTATGTAGCCCAATGCAATTGAAGTTTAAAAATGAAAATGATAAAACTTATATTATTTATTAACAAGCAAATCAAACAATTATGAGAAAAATGAATTATTTAACCATGATGGCCTTAGTTGCCATAACCATCAACTTTACATCCTGTAAAAAAGATGATGACACCCAGGTTAGTATTACTAACGAAGATGTTACTGTAATGCAAGATGACGCTCAAATTAATGACATGATGGACGACATTGATAATGAAGCTGATGAAATATCTGACGTTGCCCAATCGAAATCAGCATTAGCAAGCGATTCAACAACATACTCAGGCAGAGAAGTTGACAGAAAGCTAAATAATGACGGGACTCGTACAATAACCATTACATATACAAACTTTCAGCACCCTAAAGCAAAGAATGAACGTATCAAAAATGGCATTGTATATATTGTTGTTACCGGTTCCCGGTCTGACAATACTTATAAGAGAATAGTTACTTTTGAAAACTTTACCATCAACAATAATAAAATAGAAGGGACCAAAACCATAGAAAAAATGGAAACCCTGAAATACAAAATCACTTTAACTAATGGTAAAATAACCTTTACTGATGGTTCATCTGTAACATGCAATTACATTCGCTATCGTACAATGGTTGCTGGTATTGCTACACCTCTTTACATCTGGGATGATGCCTATACATTTGAAGGCAGCGCCTCAGGAGTAACCAGCAAAAACATCGAATATACCAAAACTATTACCAAAGCTGTTAAAATATACACTGCATATCGCTACCCGGTTGAAGGAACATTCAGTTTCACCTCTGGTGACAAAACCTTCATATTTGACTATGGCGATGGCACTAAAGACAACCTGGCAACAATCACTTACAAAGATGTATCCAAAGAAATAACATTAAAAAAATAGCATTTGATTGAAAAAAAAGCGCCTTAAAATTTCGGCGCTTTTTTTTTCAAGCTTTAACACAACTAACAATATGTCAATAAAAACATTTTGAAAAGATGATTTTTTTTTACATCTTGCGGAAAATGAAAAGAGAGTATTTTTTGATTGAAATGAATTAAAAATTTGGATGAAACAAGCATGTTTAGAAGTAAAAAACAAAAACGAATAAACAAAATCATGCCAGTTCCATCCGGCTTTATAAAAATAATTTTGTTCGGATGAAAGAAAAAATTGAATTAGAGTATATTTTAAAAACATCACCCAAAGTACTATTTCCAAGGTTAAGCACTGCTACCGGACTGGCAGAATGGTTTGCAGACAATGTTACTGTAAAAAACAAAACACAATACGCTTTTCATTGGGACAAATCAATTGAAGAAGCCGAGCAAACATACATCCGTGAAAATGTTGTTGTTAAATATGAATGGAAAAACAAAGACGAAAAAGCCTTCTTTGAATTTCGGATCAGGATTGATGACCTTACCGGCGAAATGGCCTTAATAGTTACCGACATGGTTGACAGCGATGAAAAAGATGAAATTATTGACTTGTGGGATATTCAAATAAATAAGCTAAAACACGTATTAGGTTTATAAACGAAAACCATTACATTTGCAGTTTTCAACCCGGGCAGCAATGAGAATAAAAAAACTGCATATATTCATTCTAAAAAGCTTTATTAGTCCTTTATTTGTTACGTTTTTCATAGTCATCTTCATCTTGATGATGCAATTTTTATGGAAATACGTTGACGATCTTGTCGGAAAAGGTTTAGGATATGACGTTTTACTCGAACTGCTTTTTTTTGCCTCGGCTACATTTGTACCATTAGCCCTTCCCCTTGCCTTGCTGCTGTCTGCCATTATGACTTTTGGTAACCTTGGCGAAAACTTTGAACTTACAGCCCTTAAAGCTTCCGGCATATCACTTTGGCGAATCATGTACCCCCTTATACTGTTAATTGCAGCTATCAGTATTGCAGCATTCTTTTATTCCAATATATCTTTACCCTATTTCAACTGGAAATTCCGGGCCTTGCTTTTCGATATACAACAACAAAGACCTGAACTTCAGATTAAAGAAGGCGTATATTACAACGGGATACAAGGATATGTAATAAAAATAGGCGATAAAGACGTACGCACCAACCAGCTCAAAAACATCAAAATATATGACCATACCCAAAATGACGGAAATACAAGCGTTACTACCGCCGATTCAGGCTACATCAAAATAACACCTGACAAACGCTTCCTTGTATTAACCCTGTTACATGGACAAAGCTATGTAGATATGCCCGAAAAAAACAGAAGTGAACAAGATAGAAAATACCCCTTTCGCCGCGATAAATTCTCAAAACAAGAAGTCAATATCCCACTGGAAGGCTTTAATTTTCAAAGAACGGAAGAAGCACTTTTCCGCAATAACTTTCAAATGATGAACCTCAAACAACTCAATCAAGCTGTTGACTCTATGAACAATGAAATAAAAGCAGATGCCAATATGCTAAAATCCAACATGATGTATGGCCATTTAACTTCATCCCTCTCTCCCCCAAAAGACACAAGCTTTAAACTCGATAGTACTATAAAATTTAACAACGTCCGCTTTATATATTATCTTTTAGACAAAAATGAAAGAAAAGCAATAATAAACCAAGCCCTGGCAGATGCCCGCAACGCTAAAAACAACATCAACAGCGAAACTGAAGTACGCAGGAATAAAATGATACGCTTACGAAAACATGAAATTGAATGGCACAAAAAATTTACACTTTCGTTAGCCTGTATCATATTTTTCTTTATTGGTGCGCCTCTCGGGGCTATTATCCGACGTGGAGGGCTCGGGCTCCCACTTGTTATTTCGGTTGTTTTCTTTATCATATATTACATCGTCAGTTTGACAGGCGAAAAGATGGCACGCGAGTCATTGTGGCCAGTCTGGCAAGGAGTATGGTTTTCATCTTTAATATTAATGCCTATTGGTATATTCTTGACTATCAAAGCTACCAACGATTCGGGTATTTTTAAAGTTGAAGTTTATCAAAATACCATTATCAAATTCTTTAAGCAAGTATGGTCTTACCTTAAACCTTTATATATCAGTATTTCAAATGTTTTAAGCAAAAAAACTGATAACAGATGATGAAACAAGCATGTTTAGAAGTAAACACAACCAGAAATGAAAATACTGATTCTATCTAACAAACCACCCTACCCTCCAAAAGACGGAGGTGCTATTGCTATTTTTAACCTGGCTAAAGGACTTGCTGATGCCGGGCATTTCGTCCATATACTATCAATGAATACCAGCAAACATCAGGTAAAACCTGAAACTATGCCTTTATTTTCCAATATCAGGTTTTCATTCGTAAATATAGATACTTCTATTCAGCCTGTAAAAGCATTGTTCAACCTGTTATTCTCATCTATCCCTTATAATGCTGAGCGTTTCATATCAAAATACTTTTTATCCCAATTAAAAACTATTCTTCAGGCAGACCAATACAATGTTGTCCAATTAGAAGGCCCTTACCTAGGTTATTGCATTCCTTTAATCCGAAAATATTCTAATGCCAAAATTGTTATCAGGGCACACAATATTGAATGTGAGATTTGGGAACGCTCCGCCCTGCAAGAAAAAAATATCCTGAAAAAGTTGTATTTATCTATCTTATCAAAAAGATTAAAGCTGTACGAAAAAAATATCCTCCAGCAATGCGATATCATTCTGCCAATCTCTTCAAGAGATAATGAACACCTTAAAAATATTGGAATTTGCAAACCAGGCATTGTTGTTCCTGTTGGTATAGATATTAATAACAATTACAATCATCATAACTCTTCTGAAAATTCAATACTTTACATTGGTGCACTAGATTGGATGCCAAACCAGGAAGGCATTTTATGGTTTATCAACGACGTATGGCCTATCATCCAAAAAAAAGAAAAAAATGTTATACTCCATATTGCCGGCCGAAATGCCCCCGAGTGGTTAGTAAAAAAGTTGTCAAGTGTCAAAAACCTTCTTTTTTATGGAGAAATTGAAAACTCCCATAACTTCATCAAACAGCATGGAATAATGATAGTTCCGCTATTTTCGGGAAGTGGCATGCGTGTAAAAATCATTGAAGGAATGGCGCTGGCAAAAGCCATTGTCACAACCCCTGTTGGATGTGAAGGTATTGATGCCGAAAACGGCAAACACCTTTTTATTACTGACAAAGCAGAAACTTATGCTGAGCATGTCCTGTATTTATTGCACAACAATGCCAAAGCTGAAGAGATGGGAAATGCAGCTTTTGAATTTGTTGGCAAAGAATATAGCAACCAGTCTATTATTAGTAAGTTGACCAACTTTTATAACCAAACTTTGTGATGACAGCTGTTGCAGTGATATTTTGGCTTTGTGTTTTGGCCGTATTTTACTCATACGTATTATACCCGTTAATATTACAGCTAATAGTTTTTATAAAAGGCCGAAAAACTTACAAAAGCTACGAAAAAAATGAACAACTCCCTTCAATATCTATATTAATTGCAGCATTCAATGAAGAATTAGTTATTGAACAAAAGCTTAGGTCTATATTTAACACAACTTATCCAAAAAACAAAATTGAAGTCTGGATAGGTAGCGACAACTCAACAGATAACACCAATGCTATTCTTGAAAAGCTAAGCAATGAATACAGCAACCTGCATTTTATCAATTTCCACAACAGACAAGGTAAGATAAGTATCATCAACCAATTGTCTGACAAGGCCAATGGAGCTATACTCATCATTTCCGATGCCAATGTTATTTTTGAAGAAAATACACTCTTCGAGCTAACCAGATTTTTTGCTGATGAGCAAATTGGACTGGTTGATACCCACATGAAAAACTATGGTTTCAAAAGAGATGGCATTTCAATACAAGAAAAATCCTATATTTCTTATGAAGTAAAAATTAAAAACCTTGAAAGCTCATCATTTGGGACAATGATTGGGCCCTTTGGAGGATGCTACGCGGTACGAAAAGAATTATTCACCAAAGTACCCATTAACTTCATGGTTGACGACTTTTTTGTTTGTATGAAAGTCCTCATTTCGGGAAAAGATGCAATAAACAACATGAACGCCATTGTATATGAAGACGTTTCAAACAATTTGAATGTTGAATTCAGGCGAAAAATAAGGATTGCAGCTGGTAACTTCCAAAACCTCAGATATTTCAAGCATTTGATACTAACCGTTTACAAAGGCGTTTCTTATTGCTTTATATCTCATAAAGTACTCCGCTGGTTAGGCCCATTTTTCATCATTGGGGCCTTTATATCCAACCTGATTCTGGCCCTAAATGCAAAATTCTACTTGATATTGTTTTTAATTCAACTTATGGTCTCAATTTTACCATTGGTTGATTTTTTATTAAAAAAAATAAATTTACATATCGTAATTTTGCGCTTCGCAACGCATTTTTACACCATGAACCTTTCGTTGCTTTTAGGGTTCATTAAATCTATAAAAGGGATTAAATCAAATGTCTGGGAACCAACACAACGACTTCAAGGGTAAACTAAGCACCATCCCTGAAGCTATTGAAGATATCAAAAACGGAAAAATTATCATAGTGGTTGACAATGAAGACCGCGAAAATGAAGGCGATTTTATCTGCGCAGCAGAACTAATCACCCCTGAAATCATCAATTTCATGGCAACACATGGCAGGGGCCTTATCTGCACTCCTCTTCCTGAAGAACGTTGCGATGAGCTTGAACTCGACCTGATGGTTAACAAAAATACTGCAACCTACAGCACAGCCTTCACTGTCAGCGTTGACCTTCTTGGATATGGCTGTACTACAGGCATATCTGCTTATGACAGGGCAATGACGGTAAAAGCATTGGTAAATCCCGAAACAAGGCCCGAAGAACTTGGCCGCCCGGGACATATATTTCCTTTAAGGGCTAAAAACAAAGGCGTACTGCGCCGTCCTGGACATACCGAAGCTGCCGTTGACCTTACCATCCTTGCAGGGCTAAAGCCTGGAGGTGTCCTCGTCGAAATTATGAACGAAGATGGCACTATGGCCCGCTTGCCCGAATTAGTTAAAATTGCAGAAAAATTTGACTTAAAAATTATCTCTATAAAAGACCTTATTGCTTACCGTCTTGAACATGAAAGCCTTGTTATCGGAGGCGAAAAAGTAAAATTACCTACTGCTTATGGCGACTTTGAGCTGATTCCGTTTATTCAAAAATCAAACGGGCAGGAACACGTTGCTATTATTAAAGGTTCATGGACAAAAGACACCCCTGTACTGGTTAGGGTGCACTCTTCCTGTATCACAGGCGATATATTTGGTTCTAAGCGATGCGACTGTGGCGACCAACTACATCATGCTATGCAGATGATCGAAAAAGAAGGAACCGGGGTCCTGTTGTATTTAAACCAAGAAGGACGCGGAATTGGCCTTTTTAACAAAATGAAAGCATATAAGCTTCAGGAACAAGGCATGGATACTGTTGAAGCCAATTTATTTCTCGGTTTTGAAGATGATGAAAGAGATTACGGTATTGGAGCCAATATACTGCGCGAATTGGGACTGGGTAAACTTAGGCTTATCACTAACAACCCTAAAAAAAGAATAGGTTTGGAAGGTTATGGCCTTGAGGTAGTTGAAAATATTCCTATTGTTGTTTCGCCAAATCCTCACAACCTCAAATACCTTACAACTAAAGAAGAGAAAATGGGGCATTTCCTTAATCTTGCCCGCTATCGTAAAGACTCCTTCTAAAATACATAATAAAATATGGGACTTAAGGTAGTATTCATGGGTACGCCCGACTTTGCTGTTGCAACACTTGATGCCATTGTAAAATCAAAACACAAAGTACTGGCTGTTGTTACATCTCCTGACAAACCGGCCGGAAGAGGCCTGCAATTGCAGATGTCTGAAGTTAAACAATACGCATTACAACAAAGCATCCCGGTGTTGCAGCCCGAAAAGCTAAAAGATGAATCTTTTATTGAAAAGCTGAAAAGCTTCAATGCAGATGTCTTTGTAGTAGTGGCTTTCCGTATGTTGCCAGAAGTAGTTTGGTCAATACCAAGGAAAGGCACTATAAATGTCCATGCATCCCTTCTGCCTCAATACCGTGGAGCTGCACCAATAAATAGGGCTATTATGAATGGTGAGACTGTAACAGGAGTAACTACTTTCTTTATAGAAAAAGAAATAGATACAGGACAAATCATTAAGCAAAACAAAGTAAATATTGAACCTACAGAAAATGCTTCTTCGTTGTATGAAAAACTGAAAATTGCCGGGGCTAATCTACTTATCGAAACACTTGATGGGCTTGAAAACAACACATTGAAGCCCATTGGACAGCATATATTGATTGATAAAAAAATACCTTTAAATGAGGCTCCAAAAATTTTTAAAGAAGACTGTAAAATTGACTGGAACAAAAGCAAAGAAGCCATATTCAACCATATACGGGGACTAAGCATGTACCCCGCAGCCTGGGCTATTCTGGCAGGCCCCAAAACAGCCACTGTCAAAATTTACACCGCTTCAATGGTAGAAAGTGTACACAATTTGCCAAATGGAACAATTGAAACAAACAATAGAAGCTATCTCCATGTTGCTGTCAACAATGGAATGATTGCCATCGAAACGCTCCAGCTCGAAGGCAAAAAACGCCTCAATGTAGATGAGTTCTTACGTGGCTTTCAACATATTGAATCTTATCATTTCGAATAAATATAAGCACTATGATGCATACTATTCTCAATCACCGCACTATACGTAAGTATAAAACTACTCCTGTTTCACAAAAAATGCTTGAAGAAATATTACTGGCTGGCACAAAAGCCTCTAACACGGGCAACATGCAAACTTATAGCATGATTGTCACTACTGACAGCACCTTAAAAGAACAACTTTGCAAATGCCACTTTGGACAAGAGATGGTAAAGGTTGCCCCTGTACTCATTACATTTTGTGCAGATTTCAACCGTTTTAACAAATGGTGCAACTTAAGAAAAGCAAAACCAGGATATGACAACTTCTTGTCTTTTTTCAATGCTGCCATTGATGCCCTATTAGTAGCCCAAAATGTTGCCCTTGCTGCTGAAGAAAAAGGCTTAGGTATTTGCTACCTCGGCACTACCACCTACAATGCAAAACAAATTATTGATATTCTGAACCTTCCTAAAGGCGTTGTCCCGGTAACAACAATAGTCATGGGTTATCCTGAAGTAATTCCAGACCTTACCGACCGTTTACCATTGGAAGCTGTTGTTCATTACGAAAAATACCAAGATTATTCCGATGAAAAAATTAATGAACTTTACAGCGAAAAAGAAGCATTGCCATTTCATCAGGAACTGTTGAAAATAAACAACAAAGAAACATTGGCACAAATTTTCACAGATATTCGTTACAAAAAGGCCGACAATATTGCTTTCTCTAAAGCATTTCTAAAAGCAATTGAAGACCAAATGTTTATGAATAACGAATAAAAGGCATGGATTTACTGACTTTTATTAATAGCAACTGCAAAGAACTACTTCATTTGCTTAATGCAGACGAAGATGGCTGGCAATTGCCATTTATTGAAAGTATTAACAAAGCTATTCATCTCAACCGATGGTTTGACAAGGAAAATATCTTACGAAGATTACGTTGCACCTTTGAATACTACGCCTCTGATGCCCTAATCAATGACCTTACAGCTAATGAAAAGGTAATTGAACAAAAAACAATTGGACTTATCAGCGAAGAACGCATTCCAATGGAAGAGATTACTACAATTCTGAATTTAATTAATGCCGGGAACAAGGTCATATACAAAAAGCCTGAAAACTATGACATTGTCTTATGTTCCCTTTTTGAATATTGGCAAAATAAAGCTGGACGCGAGCTTTTGCCCATAGAATTTACAGACAGGCCTATAAAAGGTTTTGATACGCTGCTTATCACAGGACGTGAACCTTGGAAAGGTGAAAAAAGAAAGTTTTTTGAAAAACATCATGTCATTGAAAAAACACGGTACAATTCCATTGGTATTATTACAGACTCCATAACCAATGAACAATTCAAGGCAATGGCCAGTGATATATTTTGTTATTATGGGCTTGGCTGTGGTAACATACGTAAAATATATATTCCTGAAGGGTTTGCTATTGAGCGTATATTTGAAGCCATTGAACCTTGGCACAATGTCATGTTGCACAATGCGTATGCCAATAATTTCCAATACCATCAATCGGTTTTCCTGATGAACAAGATTAAACACCTCGACAATGGCTTTATTTTGCTTAAAGAAGATGCTGCATCTTATGCCCCAATTGGAATTTTGCATTATCAATACTATTCAGATATAAATAAACTGAAAGTTTTAATTGATAAAGAAAATAAATACCAGATTTTAAGCAACAATCCTGAGCTTGGCCTCAAATTTGGCAATGCAGATAAACAGTTGCTGAATTAGTTATTAGTTGAAAGTAATTCGTAATTGAACAAAAAGTTTCTCATAGTAATTGCCGGGCCTACTGCTGTTGGAAAAACTGCTTTTGCCGTTACGGCAGCCCAATATTTCTCGACAGAAATCATATCTGCTGATTCAAGGCAATTTTACAAAGAGCTTAGCATAGGCGTTGCACGCCCATCCGAAGCCGAATTATCTTTAGTGAAGCATCATTTCATTGCCTCACATTCTATACATGACTATTTTACTGCCGGAATGTATGAGCTATCTGTCATTGAGCTTTTAAACAGGCTATTTCAAAACCATGACGTAATTGTATTAACCGGTGGTTCAGGATTGTACATTGATGCTGTTTGCAATGGCATTGACGACCTGCCAGATATTGATATGGATATCCGCAATAAAGTATTGGAAAGATATGAAAATGAAGGTATTGAGCCTTTAGTAGAAGATTTGAAAAGCATAGACCCTGCATATTATCAAACAGCCGATTTGGCAAACCCTAAACGAATTTTTAAAGCGCTCGAAATATTTTACATGACAGGGAAGCCTTACTCAGAATTCCTTACCAACCCAAAAAAAGAACGAAATTTCAACATCATAAAGATTGTGCTCAACAAAGCCCGGGAAGAACTTTACCAGCAAATCAACCAGCGTGTAGATATGATGATGGAAACAGGTCTATTAGATGAAGCCCGCAACCTATATCCTCTTCGAAAACTCAATGCACTTAATACTGTTGGATACAAAGAGCTTTTTGAATATTTCGACAATAAAATAACACTAAAACAAGCCATTGACAAAATAAAGCAAAACACCCGCCATTATGCCAAAAGACAAATTACCTGGTTTAAACGAAACAATGATTATACCTGGTTTGATGCTACTAACAAAGAGCTGATTTTGCAATTCTTACAAAAAGAAATACATGCTTAGTCAAATTTCTTGGCCTTTTCCCAGATAGCATTCATCTCATCCAACGTCATATCTTTCAGCTTCTTATGCATATCGCTTGACTCTTTTTCAAGGTATTCGAAACGCTTTTTAAACTTGCGGTTAGTACGTTCAAGGGCTGTCTCAGGGTCTATACCATAAAGCCTTGCGGCATTTACCACAGAAAACAATAAATCGCCAAACTCCGCTTCCAATTTTTGTTTGTCACCACTTTTTATCTCAACCTGAATTTCTTCAAGCTCTTCCTTTACCTTGTCCCATACTTGTTCGGGATTGTCCCAATCAAAGCCAACCGAACGCACCTTTTCCTGGATACGGTTGGCTTTTACCAATGCCGGTAACGAATGTGGCACTCCTCCTAATACAGAGCGATTACCCTCCCGAAGTTTCAACTTTTCCCAGTTGTGCTTAACTTCCGAATCATTAGATACACTCACTTCACCAAATACATGAGGATGCCGGAATACAAGCTTTTCGCAAATGCCATTTAAAACATCAGTAATATCAAAAGCCCCGGTTTCAGAGGCTATTTTAGCATAAAAGACCAAATGAAGCGCTAAATCGCCCAATTCTTTTTTTATCTCAGGCAAATTTTTCTCAATAATAGCATCTGCCAACTCATAAACCTCTTCAATAGTAAGGTTTCGGATAGTATCAAAGGTCTGTATTTTATCCCAGGGACATTTTTCCCTGAGTTCGTCCATAATATCAAGAAGACGTTGAAAAGCTTGTAAACGTGGGTCCATAATCTAATACTGTTCGTTTTCGTTAGGAAAATCACCAGTTTTAACATCAGAAACATAGCGCTGAACAGCATTGGTAATTATATCAAAAAGATTTTGGTAACGACGAAGAAAACGTGGCGAAAACTCTTTAGTCAGGCCTAACATATCGTGCAGTACCAATACCTGCCCATCACATCCGTTTCCAGCCCCAATACCAATAATAGGGATTTTAAGCTCTCCTGCAACTTTTTTTGCTAAAACAGCAGGAATTTTTTCTAATACAATTGAAAAACAACCAATTTTTTCAAGCAAATGAGCGTCTTCTACAAGTTTATTAGCCTCTGCCTCTTCTCTGGCACGGACTACATATGTACCATACTTATGAATAGATTGTGGCATAAGGCCAAGATGCCCCATAACCGGTATTCCGGCAGATAATATGCGTTCTACAGATTCTTGTATCTCTATTCCTCCCTCAATTTTAACAGCTCCGGCACCAGTTTCTTTCATAATACGTATAGCCGAAGCTAAAGCTTCTTTTGAGTTGCCCTGATATGTCCCAAATGGCAAATCGCAAACAACTAAAGCTCGATTTACAGCCCTGGCAACAGAGGCCGCATGATATATCATATGATCTAAAGTTATTGGAAGAGTTGTTTCAAACCCCGCCATCACATTAGAAGCTGAATCGCCAACAAGAATAACATCTATCCCGGCCTGATCTAAAATACGGGCCATTGAATAATCGTAAGCCGTAAGCATAGATATTTTTTCTCCTCTTAGCTTCATCTCACTGAGCTTATGAGTAGTAATCTTTTTCAAGTTTAATTGATCTGATATATACATAAAAGTAAAATCAATTAGGTTTGTCAATAAAATACTATAAAATAGCATTTAAAGTGCAAAGTTGCTAATTATTTTTTTACTGCCATTAATAAATAGGCATATTATTAATCAATTTGCTTCTCCTTAATTCAAATCTATTTAACACCAGCAAGTTAATTTCTGCCTACACAACAATCAAAATATTAAAAACAATCTCAAGTATATACAATCAAAACAAATCTGACGTTTTGTCATATTTTTTATGTCAGAGATTAAAATTTTTATCTCATTTGTGTGCCATAATAACACAAAAAGAAACTTTAATAATGTTGGCACAAAGCTTGATAAACCATCTTTAAACAAGAAAAAGTTTAAAATTATATTAATATGGGAAAAATTATTGGAATCGATTTAGGAACCACGAACTCATGCGTGGCAGTAATGGAAGGTAATGAGCCAGTGGTTATTACCAACAGTGAAGGAAAACGTACAACTCCTTCAATTGTTGCTTTTACAGGAAATGGCGAAAGAAAAGTTGGAGACCCCGCAAAACGTCAGGCTATTACAAACCCAAAACATACCGTATATTCTATAAAACGTTTCATGGGAGAAACCTACGACCGCGTGACTAAAGAAATCCAGCGTGAACCTTACGACATCGTCAAAGGAGACAATAACACGCCACGTGTTGTTATTGAAGATCGTAAATACTCGCCACAAGAAATTTCAGCAATGATACTTCAAAAAATGAAGAAAACAGCTGAAGATTATCTTGGCACTGAAGTTACAGAAGCTGTTATCACTGTTCCGGCTTATTTTAATGACGCACAGCGTCAAGCAACTAAAGAAGCCGGAGAAATTGCAGGATTAAATGTTCGTCGTATTATTAACGAACCAACAGCTGCAGCTTTAGCTTATGGCCTTGACAAAAAACACCAGGATATGAAAGTAGCTGTCTTCGACCTTGGTGGTGGAACATTTGATATTTCTATCCTCGAATTGGGCGAAGGTGTTTTTGAAGTAAAATCAACCAATGGCGACACTCATCTTGGAGGAGACGATTTCGACCAGGTTATTATCAACTGGCTGGCAGAAGAATTTATCAAAGACGAAGGTATTGACTTACGTAAAGACCCTATGGCTTTGCAACGTCTTAAAGAAGCTGCCGAAAAAGCTAAGATTGAGCTTTCAAGCAGTACTTCAACTGAAATTAACCTGCCATACATTATGCCTGTTAACGGTATCCCTAAACACCTTGTTAAAAACCTCACCAGGGCCCAGTTTGAAAAACTTGCCGATTCATTAATCCAGGCTTGTATTGAACCTTGCCGTAAAGCGCTTTCTGATGCAGGTTTGAAAGCTTCAGATATTAACGAGGTGATATTAGTTGGAGGTTCAACACGTATCCCGGCTGTACAAAAAATTGTAGAAGACTTTTTTGGCCGGACCCCTTCAAAAGGAGTCAACCCTGATGAAGTTGTAGCTGTTGGGGCTGCAATCCAGGGAGGTGTATTAACCGGAGAAGTTAAAGATGTTTTACTCCTTGATGTTACTCCTCTTTCATTAGGTATCGAAACTTTGGGCGGTGTAATGACCAAACTTATTGAAGCCAATACCACCATTCCCACCCGTAAGTCCGAAACCTTTACCACTGCAGCAGATAACCAGTCGAGCGTTGAAATACATATATTGCAAGGCGAACGTCCGATGGCAAGCGGGAACAAAACAATAGGGCGCTTCCACCTCGATGGCATCCCACCTTCACCACGTGGTGTACCTCAAATTGAAGTAAGTTTTGACATTGATGCCAATGGTATTTTGCACGTCTCTGCTAAAGATAAAGCCACAGGCAAAAGCCAAAGTATCCGTATTGAGGCATCTACAGGCCTTACCGATGAAGAAATTAAACGGATGCGAGATGAAGCTAAAGCCAATGAAGCAGCAGACAAACAAGCTAAAGAACGTATCGACAAACTTAATGCTGCAGACAGTCTTATTTTCCAAACAGAAAAACAACTGAAAGAATTTGGAGATAAGATCCCTGCTGACAAAAAAGGAGCTATCGAATCAGCCCTCGCTAACCTCAAAGAAGCTCATAAATCGCAAAATATTGAAGCCATTGACAAAGCTACAGCAGAACTGAACCATGTTTGGCAAGCTGCATCAGAAGAAATGTATAAAGCTCAGGCTCAACAAGGACAAGCTGGCGGATCTTCTGCAGGAGCCCAGGACAATGCAAAGAAAAGTGGAGACAGTGAAGTTACAGATGTTGACTTTGAAGAAGTAAAGTAAGTTTCATCATTTGTAAACCACCCCTACCCCTCCTTATAAAGGAGGGGAAATACTAACTGAAGTTTAAATATTTACATGATTTATAAAAAGAAAAGGCTGGAAAAATTCCAGCCTTTTCTTTTATCTTTCTTTCCAATATTATCAATTCAAAAATTTTACTTCAACCTGTTCTGAAGCCTTGCCAGAAAAATGTTTCTCAAGCTTAAGTATCAATTCTTCAGGTTTGATAGGTTTTGTAATATAATCATCGCATCCGGCATTGATACATTTAGACATATCGTCATACATAGCAAATGCTGTTTGAGCTATTATTTTAATTGCAGGCTTATATTTTTTTATCAGGCGTGTACTTTCCAGTCCATTTATTACTGGCATTTTCACATCCATCAAAACTATATCTATTTGATTGTTTTTAATACATTCTGAAAACGCCCTTAGGCCGTTTTCAACATGAATCATTTTAATGCCTGAATGGTGTAATATTTCTTTCAGGTACATGAAACTATAGTAATCGTCTTCTGCAATTAAAATAGTTTTATCTTTCCAATCAAAATTTGCAATCATCTTTTGGTTTATTTAGATAACCTTAATGTTATCTACATTAAAAAAGTAACCCTGACAAATAGCAATTTTTTATGAAAAGTAAAATTATTTAATTATTTGGCTAAAAGTTTGTTTTTTCAAAACAAAATATGAACAAACTACACTTTTGTGAAAAACTAATTTTTTCCATTCTTTTGAAACCCTGGTCTTGTGGGATTTTTGTCTATAATTGAGATAAAAAGGAACCTTGACAAAAAAACTGAACCAAGCCCTAACCACAGCCCAAGCAAAAGCAGGCTTTTTCTTTAGCAGAAACTGAAACCCTGCAACAGCATCAAAAAATAACCTGCAAAACAAAATAAAAGGAAGATAAGCCAAAGGCAGGTTTTTCAACATCATGTAAAGGCTGTTTCGGATATTGAAAAATATCTTCTTTGGATTTTCTTTTGGCAATGCCCCTCCGCCATAATGAAATATCAATGATTGAGGCACGCAAAAAATCCTGAAACCTGCCCAATGTACACGCCAACAAAGATCTATTTCTTCCATGTGGGCAAAAAAATGTTCGTCAAGGCCACCAACAGCCTTGTAAACCTCAGACCTAATGGTCAGACATGCTCCTGTTGCCCAAAATACTTCAGCTACATCATCATATTGGCAATTATCTTTTTCAAGATGGTCAAAAACCCTGCCTCGACAAAATGGATAACCAAATATATCAATGTAACCTCCTGCAGCCCCTGCATATTCAAACATCGACCTGTCGTGCACGCTAAGTACCTTAGGCATTACCGCTGCAACATTTTCGTTTTTGTCTAAAAAATCAAGTAAAGGCTCTATCCATCCTTTAGTAACTTCAACATCACTATTGAGCAGAATGAAATACTTTGCTTCAATTTTACTTAATGCAAGATTGTACCCGCCAGCAAAACCATAATTTTTAGAAAATTCAACAAGCCTGATTGTCGGAAACATTTGTTTTACATACTCCTGCGAACCGTCAGACGAATTATTGTCAGCAACAACAAGCTCTACATCTTTAAATGTTGTATGTTCAACAAGCAAAGGAAGGTACTGGCGCAAAAATCCAATACCATTCCAGTTTAATATAACCACACTAGCCTTGTACATCCCTGTCCAGTATTTGATATTTCCAACGACGATGTGTCCATAGCCAAAACTCGGGATGCTCTTTTATTTGCTCTTCAAGAATTTTTACGTGCTTGTTGGTGATTTCATATTCGTTGGTAAGCGAGGCATCTTCAGTAATTGGCACAATCTCAAACTCGTAATAACCAGTTTTTACCGGTATCATCTTTACAAATACTACTGCAGAATTAAGCTTTCGGGCCATCTTTTCGGGACCTAAAAATACCGGTGTTACCTGGTTCAAAAATTGTGTTTGGTAATGAATCCGCGAGCGTATTGGTGTTTGATCTGATATAAAACATGACAAGGTTTTTACGTTATTTTGCTTGTAAGTAAAAAGGACCCGGGGCGCTTCTTCCATAGTAACCAGCTCTGCCCCAAACTGGGTACGCATGCGCGTCATTATTTTTTCAATATATTTATTAGATAAAGGTTTATATAACGAAATAATTCTGTATGGCATATTCTCAGGGGTTCCAACCAGCCATTCCCAATTTCCATAATGTGCTGTTACGGCAACAATGCTTTTTCCTTTTTCGAATAATTCAAAAAATACCTCAGGGTTTCGATACCGGATCCTTTTTTTCACCTCAGCATGGCTAATATGAATAAGCTTTATTGTTTCTACCAATATATGCCCAAAATGTTTGTAAAATTTCCTGGCAATAAATGCAATCTCAGCCTCCGACTTTTCCGGGAATGATTTTCGCAGGTTCTCGTAAACAACTTTTTTTCTGTAGTTTGCAACATAATAAATTAATGGATATAATACAATATCTGAAAATACATATAATAGGCGTAATGGCATCAATGAAATCAGCCAGAGTAAAGGAAATACGATGCAATATATAAACAATGCCATTATTTATAAAAATACTTATTGATTAAAGCTAAAAACTCCTTATGCGTATTATTGTTTGATGCAATAATTTCGCGGCCAAACAAATAATTACTTTCACCTTTAAAGTCCGACACCTGCCCGCCAGCTTCTTTAACAATCAAAGCCCCGGCAGCTACATCCCATGGATTAAGGTTATATTCGTAAAATGAATCAAAACGGCCGCATGCTACATAGGCCAAATCAGTAGCAGCAGAGCCTATTCTCCTTACTCCATGTGAGTTTTGAAAAAGATACTCCAGGGTTCCCATGAAAGCTTGCATCTGGTCAAAATCATAATATGGAAACCCGGTAGCTATAAGTGAATCTGCAACTGTTGGAGCTTTGCTCACGTGTATTTGCTTATTGTTCATAAAAGCGTTGCCTCCTTTCCAGGCATAAAAGCACTCATCAGCTTTCACTTCATACACAACACCTGCCAGAAGCTCTTCTCCATCAGCCAACCCTATGCTTACTGCATGCGGAGGCATTCCGTGAATGAAATTGGTGGTACCGTCCAAAGGGTCAATAATCCAATTAAGGGCACCTTTAGCTTCTTTGCCACTACCTTCTTCGGCTATAAACCCAGCCTCTGGCAACAGTTTTTTCAACCCCTCAACAATTTTTGCTTCAGCATTTTTATCCACGTATGTAACAAAGTTGTTAAGGCCTTTCACCTCAACATTTTCTGCTTTAATTTTTTCGCCTTCCTGGTTAATAAACAATCCTGTCTCGCGAGCCAACTGGCAAACATTAAGGCATATTTTTTCTAATTGCATTGGAAATGTCTTTTGAAAATTATATGTAATGCACAAAATTAGGCAAATTATGAAACAATAGAAGCTTTTACCAGCATATTATCCAATACTTCGTCTAAAGTAACAGCAGAAAGAGCTGCTATCAGCTTTTTATCATAAGGTGCTGAAACTTTGATATAGTTCGAGGTAAAACCATGCATTTGCCCATCTTTTAACTTACTTTCAAATATCACAGTCTCTTTGCGGCCTATATTTTCTTGTATAAACGCTTCTTTTTTTACATTACCAAGTTCAATAAGCGCTTTGCTCCTGCGTTCTTTAACCTGTGGCGATAGCTTTCCTTTCATATCAAAGGCTTTGGTATTAGGCCTTTCCGAAAAAGGAAATACATGCAGGTAACTTACAGGCAACGACTTGATAAACTCAAATGCATCCATGAAGTCATCATCTGTCTCACCCGGAAAGCCAACAATGACATCAGCTCCAATGCATGCGTAAGGCATAACCTCTTTTATTGCCTTAACACGGGCTGCAAAAACCTCACGTTTATAACGACGCCCCATGGCAGCAAGTATTTTATCGCATCCCGATTGCAGAGGGATATGAAAATGATGGGCAAAACGGTTTGAGCTTTTTACAAAGTCAATAATTTCATCATGTATAAGATTCGGCTCAATGGAAGATATGCGATATCGCTCAATTCCTTCAACCTTATCTAATTGTTTTACAAGCTCAAAGAAGTTTTCGCCGGTAGTCTTGCCAAAATCGCCAATATTTACACCAGTCAAGACTATCTCTTTAGTATTTTTTGCTGCTATTTCTTTTGCCCGAGATACTACACTTGAGATATCCTCGTTCCTGCTCGAACCTCGTGCAAGTGGTATAGTACAATATGAACAATGATAGTCACAGCCATCTTGAACCTTCAAAAAAGCCCTTGTTCTGTCAGATATGGAATACGATGCTTCATAAGAATTTACACTGGCAATATCACACGAGTGTATTTTAACAGCATTGCCATTCCACAAGCTTTCAACATGCTCTACAAGCTTAAACTTATCTGCAGTGCCCAATACCAGGTCAACACCTTCTATAGCCGCTATTTCTTCAGGTTTCAATTGCGAATAACAGCCAATTACAACTACTTTTGCACCTTTAGATGTAGCCTTTTTTATTGCCTGTCGGCATTTTTTATCAGCAACCTGGGTTACCGAACAGGTATTTATGACAAATACATCTGCCTCGGCATCAAATGACACTTTTTGATAACCACTTTGCTCAAATTTACGCTGAAGCATTGACGATTCGGCATAATTGAGCTTACAACCCAAGGTATAAAACGCTACTTTTCTCATCATTTTTAACAAAAAAGGACATTAAATAAATGCCCTTTTGCTCTGAAATAAAACTATTTTTTTTATATTTTCATTTCTATTGTGACTCCGGAGGGATTAGTTTCGTTGCACTTCATGACCCCTCCTAATGATGTCGCAATCAAGTCCCTTTCAAACCAAAAGAAGAAACATTTCTACTTCTCCTTTCTATTGTGACTCCGGAGGGATTCAAACCCCCGACTTTCAGAACCGGAATCTGACGTTCTATTCAGCTGAACTACGGAGCCATTAAAGGTTGCAAAAATAGCATTTTTTTGACCTTAACAATATTTTTTTGTAAACAGAAAATAAAGATTTTGTTTTCAGGTTCTCTAAAATTCGGGACAAGGCATGGCGTGAATACGCTTCTTCCTTTGGGTGGTAAATTCATATATTAAGGTAATTTCATGAGCTCCGGCAGTTGAGGTTAACAAATTTGACACTGTAAAATCATAACTATACCCAATGCTAATGTATGGCAATTTAAACCCGGCTAAAAACGCTACGGCATCACCTCTGTCGGAGTTAAATGGAGGTATGCCGCGATACCAAAAACCCAGTACATACGGTGACGAATACCAATATACACCAGCATCTAACTGGTTGAAATCTTCTTGTCTTTTGAATAAATAAGCAATAGAAAGAGATTCATTGGCAGGTTTAAGCAACCGGCTACGGCTCATCACCTTATAGCCACCATAAATACTATATTTGAGAGGTACAAATGACTTTTCTGAATAAAATGAATGGTTAGGCCTGAGCAAATGATCTACGGTAACTCCCATCCAAAAACGCTCATTATAAACCAAACAAGAAACTGCCCCATCAATATTGCCTCTAATTTCATTTGATGGACTTGTTTCTACTGATGTAGAAAAATTGTTACCTCCTCGTATTTGGTCATTAAAAACAAGTTTAGAAAAATTAATATCGTAAATAGAGTAAATAAAACTTAATCCCGGCCTTATATGCCATGTGTTTTTCACTGTAATATCATAAGAATATAATACGTTCAGGCATTTGAAACCTAACTTTCCCGAACCTGCCTGATCCTGGATATACATAAAACCTATACCACTATTGTATTTGAGGACATATTGATCATAAGCTGCTGTAAATGTTGCAAAATCACCTGGCAAAGCAACCCACTGCCTTCGATATGTTGTTGACAAACGATGCTGTTGGGTCGCACCAGCAAATGATGGCCCTAAATACAAGGGTACTGAATAAAACTGTGTAAACTGGGGATCCTGCCCTTTTAACCCTTCTACTATTATAAAAAATGAAAGCAGTATTGAGAATATATATCTCATTGATAATTGTTAATGATTAATGATTAGTAATTCTTAATTCTTAATTGTTTCTATGTAACACAGTTACATCTCCTGTTTTTGTAAAAGTACGGCCATTATAATATTTTCCTTTAGCTTTATAAACATAAACATCCTGCTTGACAAGTTTTCCTTTATAATAACCATCCCATCCAATATTAACATCATTTGATGTAAATAGCAATTCGCCCCACCTGTTGTATATTTCTAAGTGATATTGAGCAACACCCTCATGATATGGGAAGAAAATATTATTATCGGTTGCATTTGGATCGTATGCACCGCCTATTGGGCCCGTCATGTTAGGAGTAAATGCATTGGGAAAAACAATTTTGCCTTTTCCCATCACCTGCACCACATTAACACGTTCGAGTGAATCTACGCAACCTTTTTCTGTCCATGCCACCAGTTTTACAGTATATGTTCCAAGGTCTTTATAATAATGGTCAGGAGTAACAATGTCAGTAGTGTCGCCATCTCCAAAGTACCATTTATAATGAGTGGCATCAAAAGTATTGTTAAAACAACGGATGTAATCATCCGGCAACATCACAAGCTGAGGTTCTACATAAAAATCAACAACCGGCTTTTTATACACTTTAATCATTTCGTAATGAGTATCAACACCTCCTTCACTTTTAACAGTAAGCTTAACGTTGTATTCGCCAGGTTCGAAGAATGTATGGGCAGGGTTAGCTGTACGAGAAGTGGTCCCATCGTCAAACTCCCAATAATAATCCTCAACATACTCTGAAGAATCAGAATTGAACTTGATTGTCAGCGGCATGCACCCTTCGGCATTAGGCCCAAATCTGGCAATAGGACGCGGGGCATATAGTACAATATTTTGAGAAGATGTATCACTACATTTATCCGAAAATACTTTGAGCCTGATTTTATATGTACCCCAATGAGGATATGTATAAACTACAGAATCAACATTTTTAAAAACAGATGAATCATGATAATTATAAGTTAGTGAAGCCCCATTGTCAAAATCCCAATTGTATGTCCAAGGGCCTTTATTTGTCTTATCATATAGTGTAAAAGTAGCATTAGGGAAAAACTGGGCTACAGGCTTAACCTGAAAATCGGCATTTGGACTGGCATATACAACAACAGGTTTAACAATAGAATCGGTACATTTATTCTGGGTAACAACGCTAAGTTTAACCCAAAAAGTTCTGGTTGTATCAGAATTGTTGACAAATAAATGATTGGGGTTTCCCTGGCTGCTGCTTGTCCCATCATCAAAATTCCACTTGTATTCAGATACGTTAATTGATTTTTGGCTGTTCAACACGGTCTCTATCGGGTTACAATCGGCTTTAACATCTTCAAAATTAGCTGTTGCCCTTGGATATACACTTACCACCTGTGAAGTTGAATCAACACAGTTGTATATATTAGAAATTGCTTTTAGCCTAATAATATACGGTTTGGCTATAGCCGAAAGCGAATCTATTGTATAAATGTGACTTATACTCGATTTGTCAATCTTTGAAAAATCATCACCTTCGCCGTAATTCCATTTATAGGTTGACCCTGAAGTTTTTGTATTGTTATTTATGGTAAGCTCAAAAGGCGAACATGCTATTATTTTATCAACAGCTATACGGGCTACAGGCCTGTGGGCAACAACAATTGGCTTTTCTATGCTGTCTTTACACAAATGTTTAGAAAAAACTTTCAATTTTACCGTATATTGAATATCATTTTCAGTATTATTTACATATTCTTTAGAACCTGGGTTTGCTGAGGTTGAAGAGCCCCCATCTCCAAAGTCCCATTCATAAACACTGGCATTTTTTGAAACTGACCTGAATTTTGGGGTAAATGGAGTACAACCTGCCGGGATATAATCAAAGTCAGCTACAACTTTTGGATGGACAATAATGTTTTTTGCAATATTTTTTTGGCATCCGGCATGGTTTTCAATGGTTAGCCTGATAGTCCTTATACTATCTTTTACCCCAACGTTAGAAGTTGGAATTTCAAAAGGAGAAGCGATATTAGTGGCATCAACAATTCCATCATTGTCAAAATCCCATTTTCGGAATACAATGCCCCCTTTTGATGCATCCTGGATTTTTATTTTCTCACTATGGCAAACTTCAACATCAGGAATGCCAAAATTGGGGTACAAATAAGGATAAACAGTTATTTTAATTGAGTCTGAAGATTTGCAACCTTGTAATGAGGCAGCATCTAACTTTACCCAATAATGTTTGTCAACACTGGTAATATTTCCAAAAGTATGTTCGACTGTACCTGTTTCATTAGAGTTACTACCATCTTTATAATCCCAGTTAAAATTGACTGCCGGCTTATTTGTTTTGTTTGCAAACGTAACCTTTAGTGAATCGCAACCTTTGACACTTGACAACGCTTCAATTTTAGCCCTTACTTCAGGATACACTTTAATTGTTTTTGCTATAGAGTCTTTACATTGATAATAATCAAAATATGATAACAGATAAACTACGTGCTCTTTGGGGTTATCGTTATCGTTTTTATTGATATATCGTTTGTTTATTATCAAATCGTTTGAAGCCAGCGAATCGCCCAGGTTCCATTTCCTTAAAGAAGTCCCTTTAGAAGACGCATCCTTAAAGCCAATACTTTCGCCAGAACATATTTCGGTGGTATCAACCGAAAATCCGGCTTTGATAATTGGATATACCAATAGTGTTGTTTGGCTGCTATCCACACAACCTTCTCTTGATGTAACTTTAAATTTAGGGAAAATCTGTTTGCTAATGCTTGTCAAATTGGGATATATATGAGATATTGTATCGGTTACAGGATTTTTTATGGTGGTGGAGCTCCCGTCTCCAAAACTCCATTCAAAAATGCTGCCACTTCTGCTCAACATATTGGAAATGTTCTTATATACAACCTTTAACGGTTGACAACCTAAATCTACATCAGTTGAGAAATCTGCAAATACTTCAGGAAATACTTTTACATATTGAATAGTGCTATCATAACACCTGTCACTGTTATTTTGATAGGTGACCAATTGTCTTACTTTAACAAACATGGTATCAAGGCTTTGATTTGAAAATGCCCTATATATCAAAGGAGAAGTAATGTTTTGTTCTGCTTCATCTCCAATTTTCCAGCTGTTGAAAGTTACATTTCCCTGTGGGCTATTGTAAATGGTAACTTTTCCATTTGAACAAACATTGGCATCCGGGATAAAAAAGCCTGCTTTTATAAATGGATATACAATGATATTTTTGGTAATATAACCAGAACAACTATAAACACTCGATTTTACCTGCAACCGAACCCTGAAAGTGTCTATTTCGTTGCTTGTATTAACAAATTGATGCCCAACAGGGTCTTTATCAAAAGAAGTGCCTCCATCATCAAAACTCCAGTAGAACTTAGCCCCGGGAGCATCTTTAATATTGCTCTTATTGATAAATTTATTTACCGTTAGTGGCTGGCAACCAATGCTATCGGTATATGTAAAGTCTGCTATCACCTGCGGATAAATAGTAACCATACTGTTAGCAGTTTTTTCGCAAGCAGGATGTTCATTTTGTACTTTTAATACTATATTGTAGGTCAGAGGATTAGCCGAAACATTTTGATAAATATGAGAAACTACGCTTGACCCTGAAGTCCCATCGACAGTACCATTGCCATCAAAATCCCAGAAATAATATTTATTTCCTGGCAATACTGTATTTTCTAATTCAACAGGGTCTGGGGCACAAACCGCAGGCTTGCGCGGAATAAAATCTGCTTCAATATGGGCATAAGCAATAGCTGTTTTTGACACAACATCTTCACATCCATATTTGGTTACTTCTTTTAAAGTGACAGTATAAGGTTTATCAGTGCCTTCATTATTGAAAAATGAAAAAGCTGCAGGGTCGCGGTTGATAGATGAACCTAATCCGCCAAAATCCCATACATAAGTAGAACCTGTGGTATCTTTAAACTTAGAACTATTGACAAACCCAATAGAAACTGGCTCGCAACCCCGATCGATGCCGCCCTGAAATGAAAACGAAGCTTGAGCATGAGGATATACAATAACATCATGGCTTACCGAATCTTTACATTGAGGATAATTATTGGTAACCACAAGTTTAATAACATCTTTACGGGGACTATTGCCGGTATTAACAAATGTTTCAGTAATTACAGCAGCATTATCAAGGGTATTAACACGTTTGCCATTGCTATATGTCCAGTAGCGGTTAACCTCACCATATTTTTGGTTTCGGTAAATAGTAAAAGGTATATCAGAACATATTGAAGGAACAGTGTTAAAATCTGCTTCAATCCTGGCATAAGCTTTTACTGTGCCTCTAACAGTATCAGTACAAGTTCCATTGTCAATGACCAGTGCTATTTTGAAAACCGAGTCTTTGGCAGTAAGGTTATTAAATGTATGATTAACTGTTGCAGCATTATTAACAGCCCCAAATCCGCCTCCAAAATTCCAGTAAAAGTTATTCCCGGGCAAACCAAGTCCGGGGCTGGTATTGGTAAAGGTTGTAGAAAGTGGTTGACAGCCTTCTGCAACCGAAGTGGCAAAGCTTGGCGTAATACGCGGATATACATTAACCGTCTGATAAGCCATATCAAAACAAGCATGCTCATTTCTTGAAATAAGCCTTACATTGATTGCTTTTACCGCAACATCATTATTTACCAAAGTATGACTAAAAGAAGCGCTGTTTATTTCTTCATTTCCGGTACCATCCCCTATGAAATCCCAGTAATGGTGAGTTGCTCCCGGCGATGATGTATTCTGAAACAAGACGGGGCTGTTTGAACAAATAGTCCCAACCGATGGTAAAATAAAGGAAGCTTTTACATAGGCATAATTAGTAACAGGCAATGTAGTTGAATGAACACATTTATTGTTCAATTGAGAAGTCATTGTCAACTTGATATAATAGGTTGAATCATGAGCCGACTGGATATTGTATGTATGGTTTGCAGGTGTTGCCCCCAGATAACTGGTTCCGTCTCCAAACTCCCATAAAAAACGTGAATTAGGGTCAACAAAACTTGAATTGTTAGTAAAAGTACTTATTTGCAATGGATAACAATCAGCTGTTTTATCTGTAGTAAACGAGGCCTGAATGCGCCTGTCAACATTGATTATTTGAACAGAAGACTCATCAGCACATAGCCCGTTAGAGGTAACCACCCTTAGTTTTACCGAAACAGGAAGAGTGGTGTTAGTCGCATTTGTAAAAGCCCGGGTTATAGAAGCATTATTGTTTAACGTTTCACAAGTTCCATCCCCGTCAAAGTCCCAGTATTTATTTGCCAAAACCTCCCCTTGTGAATTGTTGGTAAACTGCACTGATTCTCCATAACAAATATCATTTTTGTTGACAGAAAAAGCAGCTTTAATGTATGGATAAACAGTTATATCTTGTTTCATAGTATCGGTACACCCTATATTGGTTGCAGCTATCAATTTAACACGAAAAGTTTTTGACACCGGGTCAAAATGCTTAAACACATGATTTATTGGTGAAGCCAGCGAAGCAGATGTTGTACCATCGCCAAAGTCCCATTTAATCCAGTTAACAGTACCCAAATCAGTATTATTGGTAAAAGTAACCTGCAACGAATCACAACCAGCTGTCACATTGGGCGTAAACAAAGCCTTAATAACCGGGTTGATGGTAACTGTATGTATTGTTGAAGTATCACCACAAAGGTTGTCTGCCGAACGCAAACGCATACGGACACCAATAGTAACATTACCAGAAGAAAAATTGTTAAATGGACGATTTATATTGCTGTTAATATCTGAAGTTTCAAATGTACCATCGCCATCAAAATCCCATTCAACAATAGTTTTATTTCCTTGTGAAGTATTGGTAAAAGTCAATGGCACTCCCGAACATTCTTCTGCTTTGCTCAAAGCAAGTTCAGCTTTATAATATGGATATACTGATACGTATTTTATCATGGTGTCAATACAACCTGTATTGGCAGAAGTTATAAGTTTGACCTGGTACGTCTGCGTTGTCGGCTGAAAATGGCTGTACAAGTGTGATATCGTTGAGGCTGTTGAAGAAGAAGAAGTATTGTCGCCAAACTCCCATCTTACTGTGTTTACTTTAGACATGTCAGTAGTATTCACAAAATTAACCTTGAGCGAATCGCATATGACCGGGTTAGTTATAGTAAACGATGCTGTTACACCAGGGTCAACAGTAATTTTTACAGAATCAGACTTTTGGCAACCTGCCGCGTTTTCCACCGTCAGTTTCAACCAGTATGTCACAGTACTGCTTGTCGGGTTTATATATACATGCGAAGTGTCTCTTTTTGAGGTTATCGGAACAGCAGCTGTTCCATCCCCAAAATTCCACATGTATTTTGTTATTCCACCTGTTGAAGTATTTTTTATTATCGAAGTAAAACCAGAACAGCCTTTCACTTTATCAATAGAAAATGAGGGTTTGATATATGCTTTTACCGCTATACCTTTTTTTACTGATATCTGACACTTGTTATTATAATCGACCTTGAGTTTTGCCCAAAATACCGTATCATTTGAACTAAAATGGGAATACAGGTGATTTTCAGCAGATGCCGTTGTAGTTTGTTTTTTCACACCATCACCAAAATCCCAGTTGTATGTAACACTTGGGGTATTGCCCTGAGGCAAAAATGTTACATTAAAAGGATTGCAGGAAACCGTATCTGTCGGGGCTAAAATATTAGCATTGATATATGGATGTACTGTTATTTTTACAGGGGCACTCAACGAATCTTTACAATTAAAATAGTTTGATACTATCAATTGTAGGTCATGATATTCTGTTGTAGCGTTATTATTGGTCACCTTTTGATAAATCTTAGATGAATATGCCGGAGCTGCAGTACTTTTTACAACATTATCCATTTTCCAGCTATAACTGGTAATACCCCCCTGCGATAAATTTTTCAGCCCAACATAGTTGGCAACAGGAGAATAAGAACAAAGTTCAGTAGTATCCATACTAAACAATGCCTCAACATAAGGGGTAAGCGTAATGGGTATAACCGGGGTGGTTACCTTACAACCCGCATAATGTTTGGATGTTGCGGTAAGTTTAACATTATATACCGTATCAACCAAACTTTTGTTTTTAAAATAACTGTGGGTTACATCTTCAAAAATACCTGTATAATAATGTGTACCATCTCCAAAGTCCCAGTCATAGTTAAGGTTATTTGCATCTCCCGAAGTCATATTTTTTAAAGACACAGAACCGGGGTTACAAATTTTGGTGGCAGATGTGGCAGATATGGCCGGAGAAAAAGCCGGGTTAACAATAATCTTAATGGTATCAAATGCGTTACAAGTTGCATCATGTTTATAAAACGAATGAAGTAGCACCTTGTATTCAACAGGGCTAATACCATTATTTTCGGGAAATACATGGCTTATATCTGTCGAAAATTCAATTTCTCCTGTATTGGGGCTTCCATCCCCAAAATCAATAGCATGATGTATATCACTATTAATAAACTTGTTTTTAAATACTACTGTACGACTTGCCGGAAGTGGAGACGAACACAAATTGTACTTATCAGCCACAAAATCGGCAATAATAAGTGGCCCTACTTCAATATCCACTGGTATTGATTTATTTAAGCTTGGGTCACATGCATTAATAATATCTACATTGTAATGGTGATAGCCTGTCGGGAGCCCAATGGCTGTAGGGTTAGGCAAAGTAGGGTCATTTAAATAAGTCAACCCGTTAGGGTCTGCTATCTTTGTCCAAACATAAGAAGAGCCTCCACTTGCCAACAACTGGGCAGATTTTCCTAAACATAACAAGGCCACAGAGCCTATACCACCAGCAGAGCCTACGCCTGCATCAGCATTTGACGTACCATAATCTGAAAAATAGCCGTATTTATTCCCTGTACCACTTAATACTCCATTCAAATACCCTAAATGGAAGCGGTCTCCGTCTGCCGCCGAATGTACGGTAGTAAATCTACCTTCTTTAATCTTCCCGGCATAATCTTTTTTACTGTATTTCAATACCCACCAATCTGTGCCGGCAACAGGCTCAAAATCAGCTGCCGGGATTGCTTCATTATAAACCCAGTTATTTGTCACTTTGCTGAAATAATCAATCAGTACCTTGCCCACCCCTTTTGTGGTGGTCATAATATTCAGGTAAAAACTTTCGTCCGTCGAACGTACAAAAGATACCGAACGGGAACCTGTACAACCATCAATTTTGGGGATAAGGGCTGCTCCTGTTTCACATCCAATACCATTGGTGTGATATACAGCTATTGGCTTGTCAGATTGAATGTATTGCGAATTTGATTTAATACTGTCTATCAACAGTCCCCCCGCATTTATAATGGTCTTGAGAGGCCCCCCATTGATAGATACTTTAGTATTGGGCTCTGCAGCATATATATAAGCTTGTTCGCCAGTATAAAGATTCTCATCACCTGCTACCATATTTTGACAGGTACTTTTAACCCTTCCCCTCATGATAATGTATTCTTTTCCAAGAATATCATCCGGTACAATCTGGTCACCCTGCAAGTCCATTGCTGTACCACTGGTTCCCCTTTTATATACCGAATCATCTTTCACAATAACGGCAATTTTTTTGTTGGAAGTAATTTTAGTCCCTCCCATGTGGCTGGACACCTTATAATCCAACGCCTGCACAGAATATGTTTGTCCCCGGTTGAGGACAATGGTCAAAGTGGTATTGGCTGCTATTTTTTTTGTTTTAACAGGAGGGGTTATATTAACAACTGTATTGTTTTCTGTTGCAACAATCTCAATAGACGAGATAGGTCTGTCATTATAACTCTGAAACGAATTCTCCCCGTTAGAATTGCCTGGAGAAGCAGGATTAGTAGCTTGTGAATTGTCATATTGAAATGGCACTGTAAAAGAAGTACCAAGGCCGTTATTGCCTTTAAGGGTAAAAATATCCCTGTTGCGGCTATTGTCCAGGTCATAATATACCGTAATATAGTTTTGGCTCGACCTAATTAAAATCCCTTTGTTTAATATTGTGTTATATGGTATGTTCTCGATAGTTTGATTAGTATCCCGTTTGATATATTTGGTCATATCTATTGTATCTCTACCAGCAGCAGGAAATACTTTAGTAACTTTAAAGGCAGGGTTATAAGCAGGCATAGTCAATGTAACTGTTGTAGGACCAGTAGCAGAAATAACAAAAACCCCGGGTTGCCCGCCAAACCAACTGCTATTTCTGGGATCTTGTCCATCCCCATGCTGATCGGTAACGTTAGGTATAGCAAACCAAAAAACAGTATCTGTCTGAGCATTGGCTTTTTCAAAAATACAAAGAATTACTATGAGAAATACTATGATTTTATGTTTTATAATGGTTGTAAATAAGTTGGTATGGGAGATTTTCATTATTTTAAAATTTTAAATTAGTACTTATTTAAGTGGCTAATATTAATCATAGATAATACAAAAGTGCAGTTTCTATTCCATTTATGCAAAAAAATATCATTCCTTTAGTGTTATAAATACATTGCTCTTGTTTTTTTTATATTAATACGTTGTTAGATAAACAAGGTTTAGTATTCTCGCTATTTTTTTTATCAGCCTGTTTTTCTGTCAATTGATATGTAAAAACAATGTTAGATAATATTTTTTGAACATATTTATTTGATGTAATATGCAATTTGCAAGTACTACAGAGAATTGTTCCGATTTATGCATATTAAGAGAGAAACTTCAAAACGGTTTTTACGTAAAAAATTTGTATGGGTGAAAAAGGTTAAAAACCTTCCAGGTTTTGGAAACCTGGAAGGTTTAAATACTAAAACAAAAATTTTAACCTGAAAATTGTTAGATATTTAAAACCAGTTAAAGAATGTACCATTTTTTTAAAGGCTCTGACAGATACTGCAAATACTGTAAAACCAGGGATAAAACAAACCTGTCAAGGTCTTGTTTTAATATTTAAAGATATAGCATGAAAACATCAATTAAACCCAAGATTATTGTTATTTTAAATATATATGTAAGTAAATTTGTAAAATTCAGATATAAAAACTAAAACCATGAAAACAAAAATACTCATTGTGGGGATAGCACTTTTTGCCACATTGGCTAATATGACAGGCCAAACTTACTTCAGTGAAAATTTCCTTGCTTTCAAAAACTATACCAGTGGGGCTCTCCCTAATGGATGGGCTCAAGAATATGTTGTAGAAAATGTTAACTGGCGATATGAAAATGGCGGTTATACCACCAACAACGATTATCCTTATACCCGAAAACCCTACCCGGCCCATAGCGATGATGTTAATGCTTTATTTCAAAAAGAAAGTTTTAATAACCAGACTACTAAACTAATAACCCCCAAGATAGACCTTACCGTTTCAAGTAAGCCTAAACTTACCTTCTGGCATGCCCAGGCCAACAGATATTTTTTTGGGAACTACCGCAACGACGAATTACGAATTTACTATAGGACCTCTGCCAATAGCGAATGGATTTTATTAGCTGAATACACCAACTATGTTGACAACTGGACCGAAAGAAATATCCTTATCCCCGAATCGGCCAAAACTTCTACCTTTTACCTGGCCTTTGAAGGTAAAGCCAAAGCCGGCTGGGGGGCAGTTGTAGATGACATTAAGATTGTTGAAACTGACACCATAGCCAAATCTTTACAAGGTGTTGAAGTTGCCAACGCCACCAGTGCAAACATTTACACTGAAAGTAACAAAAACCCTGTTTTAAGGATAAAAGTTAAGGTAAAAGGCAGTATTGGAACTATGATCATAGACTCGTTGGTTGTACATTCAAACAATACTAATGATGCAGATATTAATGCAATCAGCTTGTACCGTACAGAAGACTCGCTTTTTTCATCTCCAACCTATATAGCACAAGTAAGTTCTTTTACTTCGGGCAATGCAATATTTAAATTCAACTATGATTTGCCTAATGGATTTACTTATTTTTGGATTACATACGACATCAAATCTTCTGCAA
>JAKPQD010000173.1 GCA_029572965.1 Bacteroidota bacterium
AGATAAAGTAATATGGCAAAGAATGGATTATACACTTATTGACAAACAAAATGTTTTTGTAAAAAGTAGATTATTCATTATGAATTCGGACGGATCAAATGAAAGTGAAATTATAATCGACTAATAACATGGTGGTTGAAAGACGGCACGAATTGCTAACAACAAACAAGCGTAACTGCCAGGCAAAGTTATACCTTGACAATAAAGTTGAAGGTTGGCAGTATACGCCTGTTTGCAAACCGTTATGGGCTATAATAAAGACTGACGTAATGAGAATTTCAATATTATTAATAATTGTTGCATCTCTTTTCTCAAGCAGAGGAAATTCAAATGAGAATCAAACACGAGTTTATTCAACACAGGATGGTAAATTTGTTATTAGCTTCGACACATTACACATCAACCTAAAGCCATATGTTAACCCAGACAAAGTGAGTTTGACTCATGCGGTCAAATTCCGAGAGATTTATTATTGCTATTTTACAGATAAAAAAGAAAGTTATAGTAAATATTTTTTTGCAATCTCAAATAAAGGGGTAATTGAAAAAGAAATAAAACTACCAAGAGACCTGACTGACTGTTATTATTTAGATTTATTCGTTTTGCATGACACGATATACTCTAAACCCTATATGAAAGACAAAAGTTATTATCTTAATTTGCAAAATTTAACATGGATTGAAACACCTGAACCAGATGACGTGATATATGAAGATGAAAGATTTTATGTTAATTGTCTTGATTTTGGGGAATGGGGCTCGACAACCTGGTTTAAAGACAAATCAACCGGAAAAGAATATGAACTTGCATCATCAGCGAAAAATATAATTAGAATAGATAGCAGTTATTACATTTCAGGTAGCATTAGAGTTTTAAAAATTGAGAATCCGTTGAATTTGAAGCAGTGTGATGAAGATTACTATTACCAAATAATCAAGAAAAAAGAATATTCCGAAGGAACAAATTCTCTTATTGGGACAGAACCTGTTTATGATGATACAACATACTCTTATTGGAGCTTTAAGAAACCAAAGCTTTCTATTGAAACATCATTCAAAGTTGACAATAAACGGTTCTACTTATGTACTGACAGCGTAAAAACATTTATTGCAAAACTTGAAAACAAAAAAATGATTTCTATTCAAAGCCTTGAAAAAAAATATTCGACATTTGATTGGCACTATTCATACAGATGTAAAATACAAAAAGATGACTTTCAATTATTAAAATTTGGTAATGAAACAGGTAGTGCAGACGGTTTTATTGAAATCAAAGAAAACAAAATTAATATTCGATATTTGAGATTTAAATGATAATTAGATGAAAGAAATACAGCCCCTAACATCGTAAAAACACATTTGACAGTCAGTGGTTTATCAAGCATTTCAGCTCGTGTCAAAAGTTGTTGTAACTTGACAGGAAATCGCTTCGTAATGCCAAACGTTTCATACACGTAACCCTTACCCCCAAGCCTAAGAACCAGACAACGACATAAAAAATGAAAAATAAACCATTGTGAAAGGACTGGAAAACGAAACATCAACAAGACCAGTAAACCTCCCGATAGCTATCGAAACACAGCCCGATACACAAGCAAAATCCAAAGAGCATATTTTTGCCAACGCAAAGACCGATTAACAAAATAAATAAGTAACTTTGACGGACATCATTTTTCTATGATTAAAGAACAACAAATAGAGGATAGTTTAATAGTCAAGCTCGCTGACCTTAAATACATTTACAGGTCAGACATCAGGGATAGAATTTCGCTTGAAAATAATTTCCGTGAAAAGTTTCAGGCACTAAACAGGGTAAACCTTACAGATGCCGAATTTGCCCGACTGAGGGACGAAATCATTACTTCGGATGTGTTTGCTGCCTCAAAACGCCTTAGGGAAATCAACACCTTTACACGTGAAGACGGAACGCCTTTGCACTACACATTAGTAAACATTAAAGAATGGTGCAAAAACGAGTTTGAAGTCATACATCAACTACGCATTAATACAAATAACAGCTATCATCGCTACGATGTAATTCTGCTTATAAATGGAATTCCCGTCGTTCAAATTGAACTGAAAAGTTTGGAGGTAAGCCCACGCAAAGCCATGCAGCAAATTGTGGACTACAAAAGCGACCCGGGAAACGGCTACACCAATTCGCTGCTATGCTTCATGCAATTGTTTATAGTTAGTAATCGCACGAATACTTACTACTTTGCCAATAACAATGCAGTGCATTTCAGCTTTAATGCCGACGAACAGTTTTTGCCCATCTATCAATTTGCCGATGAAAGCAATAAAAAGATTATGCACTTAGACGATTTTGCTGAAAAGTTTCTGAGCAAATGCACACTTGCCCGGATGATTAGCAAATACATGGTTTTGGTGGCAAGCGAACAAAAACTGCTTGTCATGCGGCCTTATCAGATTTATGCCGTAAAAGCCATTGTAGATTGCATACATCAAAACCGAGGTAACGGATACATCTGGCATACCACAGGAAGCGGAAAAACCTTGACTTCTTTTAAGGCTTCTACCCTACTAAAAGACAACCCCGACATTGAAAAATGTTTGTTTGTGGTTGACCGCAAAGACCTTGACCGGCAAACCCGGGAGGAATTTAATAAGTTTCAGGAAGGATGCGTGGAAGAAAACACCAATACCGAAACTCTGGTAAGGCGCATGCTGTCCGACGACTATGCCAACAAGGTAATTGTTACTACCATTCAGAAACTGGGTTTGGCTTTAGACCCCTCCTACAGACGCGACATGTCGCGTTTCAACAACAACTATAAAGAGCGCTTACAGCCATTAAAAAACAAACGCATTGTTTTCATTTTTGACGAGTGCCACCGCTCGCAGTTTGGCGAAAACCATAAAGCCATTAAGGAGTTTTTCCCAAATGCACAACTATTCGGTTTTACAGGTACGCCCATTTTTGAAGATAATGCCAACTACAAGCAAATTGACGGAACCGTGGGTTCTTATGTTACCACCAAAGATATCTTTCAAAACCAGCTGCATTGCTATACCATTACCCACGCCATAGAAGACCGAAACGTATTGCGATTCCATATCGACTACTTCAAACCCGAAAAAAATGCAACCATTGGAAGCACCGAACACAAAAAAGCAGTAGTGCAAGCTATTCTGAAAAAACACGACGCCGCCACCCATAACAGACGTTTTAACGCATTATTGGCAACCGCCTCCATCAATGATGCCATTGAATATTACGAGCTATTCAAGAGTGTTGAGACGTTGCATGCAACGTCTCAACCCGATTTCATTCCTTTAAATATTGCCTGTGTGTTTTCTCCGCCTGCCGATGGAAATAGAGATGTTCAGCAATGGCAGGAAGATTTAGAGCAAGAAAAAGCCGACAACAAAATTGAACCCGAAAAGAAGAAAAAAGCATTAGAAGCCATTATCAACGATTACAACAAACAGTATGGCACTAACCATAAAATTTTCGAGTTCGACTTGTATTATCAGGATGTGCAGCAACGCATAAAAGCTCAGCAGTTTAGCAATGCCGACTACCCGCACAAAAATAAAATTGACATAACCATTGTGGTGGATATGCTCCTCACCGGTTTCGACAGTAAATACCTCAACACGCTGTATGTTGATAAAAATCTTAAATATCACGGCTTGATTCAGGCTTTTAGCCGAACCAACCGCGTGTTGAACGATACCAAGCCATACGGAAATATCCTCGATTTCAGGCAACAACAGCAACAGGTAGATGAGGCCATAGCCCTATTTAGCGGAGAAGCAGGAGAACGGGCCAAAGAAATCTGGCTGGTAGAGCCAGCACCGAAAGTTATTGAAAAATACGAGCAGGCAGTAAAAGCTATGGAAAAATGGATGCACGACAAAAACATGGTGGCAGAACCCCAAGAAGTGTATAACATTAAAGGAGATACAGCACGTATAGAGTTCATCAACCGTTTTAAAGAAGTGCAACGTCTCAAAACCCAGCTCGAACAATATACTGACCTTTCGGAAGAACAAAAAGCTAAAATCGAACAACTTATACCCGAAGACCAGTTGCGTTCGTTCCGAAGTTCGTACCTGGAAATTGCCAGACAGCTCAAGGAAATTCAGCAAAAAGAAGGTAACAAAGCCCCTGAAAATATTCAGCAGCTCGATTTTGAATTTGTGCTTTTTGCCTCTGCTTTGGTAGATTATGACTATATCATGAACCTGATTGCCAAATACACCCAGCAGCAACCCAAAAAACAAAAAATGACCCGCGACCAGCTGATTGGCATCCTGAGCAGCAGCGCCAACCTGATGGAAGAACGCGACGATATTGCTGAATACATCAATACATTGGAAGTGGGCAAAGCACTCAACGAGCAACAAATAAAAGACGGTTACCAGATATTTAAGGAAGAAAAAATTGCCAAAATGTTATCGGTAATAGCACAAAAACATGGCTTAACGTTACCTACACTACAGCAATTTACCGACCATATCATTAGCCGAATGATTTTTGATGCCGATAAATTAAGTGAACTCTTTGCACCCTTAGACGTAGGTTGGAAAGAACGTACCAAGCGTGAAGAAGCCCTGATGAGCGATTTAATTCCTATCCTGAAAAAGAAAGCCGAAGGAAGAGAAATTAGTGGGTTGAAAGCATACGAATAGACTGTCAAAAATGAGATCTTTATGCATGAAAATGAAACTTTTGAAAAAAAATCGCTAAAACTGTTTAAAGCAGATAACCCCGATTGGCGTGCATTAGCCCGCGATTGCGTTAGCTTTGCCAACGCCAAAGGTGGCAAAATTCTTATAGGCATTGATGACCATGCCGAAATTCCTCCGGATGGTCAAAAAATTCCATCGAAACTACCTGAACAAATCCGCAAACGTATTGGAGAACTTACTATAAACGTTGGAATAAATGTAGAACTGAAAAAAGCTGAAAATAAAGCAGAGTATATTGAAATAACCATACTTCCTTCTGCCTCTACGATCGCCTCAACTACCGATGGCCAGTATTACATCCGCATTGCCGACCAGTGCAACCCTGTTTTACCCGATGAACTCACACGGCTTTTTACCGATAAACCTGCTTTTCAGTGGGAAACCAAAGTGGTTGGCAAAAACCATTGGAACACCTGCGACAAAAATAAACTCACCCGATTTTTATACGATA
>JAKPQD010000183.1 GCA_029572965.1 Bacteroidota bacterium
TACAATATGCAGCTTTATCTTATAAAGTAAGAAATCTTACTTTTTTACAACCTTCTTATAACCATAAATAGCAGCATCTCCAAGCTCTTCTTCAATGCGAAGCAGTTGGTTGTATTTTGCCATACGGTCTGAACGACTCAATGAACCCGTTTTTATCTGTCCAGAGTTTGTAGCTACCGCAATATCTGCAATGGTTGCATCTTCTGTTTCGCCCGAACGATGCGAAATTACAGTAGTAAAACCAGCCTTGTGCGCCATCTCAATAGCATCCAGTGTTTCGGTTAAAGTGCCTATCTGGTTTACTTTAACAAGGATAGAATTGGTACAGCCTGTCTCAATTCCTTTCTTGAGATATTCTACATTAGTCACAAACAAATCATCTCCCACTAACTGAATTTTTTGTCCAAGCATGTCTGTCAGAATTTTCCAACCATCCCAATCATTTTCCGAACAACCATCTTCTATGGAATCTATTGGATATTTTTCGGTAAGGCCTTTCAAGTATTCTGCCTGCTGTTGTGGAGTACGTTTGGTCCCGTTGGGGCCCTCAAATTTAGAATAATCATAAATTCCATCTTTGAAAAATTCACTGGACGCACAATCCAACCCAATCATTACGTCTTTGCCAGGTTTGTATCCGGCTTTTTCAATTGCAGCAATGATGCTATCCAACGCTTCTTCTGTTCCTCCGGCAAAGTTCGGGGCAAATCCCCCTTCATCTCCAACAGCAGTACTAAGGCCTTTAGCTTTAATAATCGCTTTCAAAGCATGAAAAACCTCAGCACCGGCTCGCAGACCTTCTCTAAAAGAAGCAAACCCAACCGGACGTATCATAAATTCCTGAAATGCAATAGGCGCATCAGAATGCGACCCACCGTTGATAATATTCATCATTGGTACAGGCAAAACCTTTGCATTTGTCCCACCAATATACCTGTACAAAGACATTCCATGATGCTCGGCCGCAGCTTTAGCAACGGCCAATGATACTCCAAGAATGGCATTTGCACCTAAGTTGCTTTTGGTCTTAGTGCCGTCAAGCTCAATCATCTTTTTATCAATAGCCACTTGGTCAAAAGCATTCATGCCAACCAATTCCCTGGCAATAATCTCATTGACATTATTTACAGCCTTCAAAACACCTTTTCCAAGATATCGGCCTTTGTCACCATCTCGAAGTTCAATAGCTTCATTTTCACCAGTGGAAGCTCCAGAAGGAACAGCTGCACGGCCAACTACACCACTAGCAAGTTGTACTTCTACTTCAACAGTAGGATTGCCACGTGAATCAAGTATTTCACGAGCATGAATATTTACAATTTCTCCCATAATGTGTAAATTTTTGTTACTTAAAGTTAAAAAAAAGAAGGATAAGTATCAACTCATCCTTCTTCTAATATCTATAACAAAATTTTTTACTCTTTGTTCTCAGCTTTTGCTTCAATTTCCGGACCTACTACAGCTTCCTCCACTTCAGCTTTTTTACGACCTGTACTTCTTCTTCGGCGAGTTGTTTTTGCTTTCTTCTCTCCCTTATTTTGCATGTAGCTTTCGTTGAAATCAACCAGCTCTATCAAACACATTTCGGCATTATCCCCTAAACGTGTCCCTGTTTTCAAAATTCTGGTATATCCTCCTGGCCTGCTGGCTACTTTAGGAGCAATATCTCGAAACAATTCTGCTACAGCAGCCTTATCTTGCAAATAACTAAATACTGTACGGCGATTGTTGGTATTGTCTTCCTTAGTTTTAGTAATCAAAGGCTCAACATATGTTCGTAAAGCTTTTGCTTTTGCAACAGTTGTGAAAATTCTTTTCTTAAGAATTAACGATGTGGCCATATTGGCCATCAAAGCCTTACGGTGAGAACTTGTTCTGCCTAAATGATTAACAGCTTTGTTGTGTCTCATGGAATTTATTCTTTGTCTAATTTATATTTTACTACATCCATACCAAAACTCAGGTTCATATTTTCTAACAATTCGTCAAGCTCTGTAAGTGATTTCTTTCCGAAATTCCTGAATTTTAGCAAATCGTTCTTGTTAAATTTAACTAAGTCTCCTAATGTTTCAACTTCTGCAGCTTTCAAGCAGTTTAACGCCCTTACTGATAGGTCTAAGTCAACCAACTTAGTTTTTAACAACTGGCGCATATGTAATACTTCTTCATCAAATTCATCATTTGCAGATTTTTCATCGGAATCAAGTGTGATTTTTTCATCAGAAAATAGCATAAAATGATGAATGAGAATCTTCGCAGCCTCTTTTAATGCATCCTTGGGATGAATTGAACCATCTGTAGTAATTTCAAAAACTAACTTTTCATAGTCTGTTTTCTGCTCTACACGATAGTTTTCTATAGCATATTTTACATTCTTAATAGGAGTAAAAATTGAATCTATTGCTATTAAACCTATTTCACTATTTACAGGTTTATTCTCCTCAGATGCTACATACCCACGGCCTTTATTAATGTTAAGTTCCATTTGCAACTTAACAGAAGGGTCTAAATGACAAATAACTTGTTCTGTATTAAGAACTTGAAAACCATTTAAAAATTTATTAAGATCCCCAGCCTTGAAAACACTGCCACCAGCAAAGTTTACATGAATCTTTTCATGATCAACATCTTCAACAACCCTTTTGAACCTTACTTGTTTCAGGTTCAAAATAATCTCGGTCACATCTTCAATGACGCCCTTAATTGTGGAAAATTCATGATCAACACCCTCAATTTTTATTGAAGTGATTGCAAAACCTTCCAAAGAAGAAAGTAATATTCTTCTTAATGCGTTACCAATAGTGATACCATAACCGGGCTCGAGTGGCCTAAATTCAAATTGCCCCGATGTTTCGGTAGCACTCACCATGATAACCCTGTCGGGTTTTTGAAATGCTAATATTGCCATATATAATGTTATTTCGAGTACAATTCTACAATAAGTTGTTCCTTAATATTTTCAGGAATATCACTGCGTTGTGGAACGTTCATATATTTCCCGCTAAAGGTGTCTTTATTCCACTCTAACCATGAAAACCTGTTATATCTGGCAACTTTAAGCGCATCATTGATTACTTCCAAAGATTTTGATTTTTCTCTTACAGAAATAACATCTCCAGGTTTAACTATATATGAAGGAATATTAACAATTTCCCCATTTACAGTAATATGTTTGTGTAAAACAAGCTGACGTGCCCCATTACGAGTATTAGCCAAACTCAAACGATAAACTACATTATCGAGCCTTGACTCAAGTAATTGTAATAACACTTCGCCTGTAACACCTTTACTCGCTTGTGCCTTAACAAACAAGTTTGAAAACTGACGTTCTAAAACACCATAAGTGTATTTGGCTTTTTGTTTTTCACGTAATTGCAACCCATACTCAGAAACCTTTTTGCGTTTACGAGCTAAACCATGTTGTCCTGGAGGATAATTACGTTTTTCAAGATTTTTATCTGGTCCAAAAATAGGCTCCCCAAATATTCTGGCTATTTTTGTCTTTGGTCCTGTATATCTTGCCATTGTATTGTAAATATATTATGCAATAATTATTAAAGAAATTAAACTCTTCTACGGCTTGGAGGACGACATCCATTGTGAGGCATAGGTGTTACATCAACAATTTCTGTAACCTCAATACCACAAGCATGTATTGAACGAATCGCAGATTCTCGCCCGGCACCCGGACCTTTAACAAACACTTTTACACGTCTTAAACCTGCATCATAAGCAGTTTTACCACATGTTTCAGCTGCTGTTTGAGCTGCATAAGGAGTGTTCTTTTTTGAACCTTTGAACCCCATTTTCCCGGCTGATGACCATGCAATAACTTGTCCTTCATTATTGGTCAATGAAATTATAATGTTGTTGAAGGACGCATGTATATGAGCCTGACCGGTTGACTCTACTTTAACAACTTTCTTTTTGGATGTTCCCGTCTTTTTTGCCATGTCAAATTAGTTATTATCCTTTAGTAGCTTTTTTCTTATTAGCAATTGTTTTCTTTTTACCTTTTCTGGTTCGAGCATTGTTTTTGGTTCGTTGCCCATTAACAGGTAATCCTACCCGGTGGCGAAGCCCACGATAACAACCAATATCCATTAAACGTTTGATATTTAATTGAACCATCGAACGAAGCTCTCCTTCAACTTTATACTGTTCGTTGATAATACTACGAATTTTTGAAAGCTGATCATCATTCCAGTCTTTCACTTTTGTATCTTCATCAATTCCAGCTTGAGACAAAATGTCCTTCGCAGAACTAACCCCAATACCATAAATATAGGTCAACCCTATTACTCCTCGTTTGTTTTTAGGTAAATCGACACCTGCAATTCTTGCCATATTCTATTTTTTTGGAAGTGCAAAATTAATAATTTATCCTTGACGCTGCTTAAATTTTGGATTTTTTTTGTTAATAACATAAAGTCTCCCTTTACGCCTAACAATTTTACAGTCTTCGCTCCTTTTTTTAATTGATGTTCTAACTTTCATATATCAGTTATTTTACTTATATCTAAATGAAATTCTTCCTTTTGATAAATCGTATGGAGACATTTCAACTTTTACTTTATCCCCAGGCAAAAGTTTTATATAATGCATCCTCATTTTCCCGGAAATATGTGCGGTAATAATGTGCCCATTTTCTAACTCTACCCGGAACATTGCATTGGACAATGCTTCGGTAATAGTACCATCTTGCTCTATAGATGCTTGTTTTGACATATTAAAACTCCTTATCTCCTAAAACTTCTTCTATATATTTAAAAGTTCCTAAAATATCTCCTTTTTCTTTTTCAATAGCAACAGCTAATTCAAAATGTGCTGAAGGTAAGTTGTCCCAAGTCCTAATTGTCCATCCATCTCTTTCCTGGTGAATTTTTCTTGTTCCCATGTTTATCATTGGTTCAATACAAATTACCATTCCTGTTTTCATCATTGGTCCAGTTCCTTTCTTGCCATAATTTGGCACCTCAGGTGCTTCATGAAGTTTTCTTCCAATTCCATGACCAACCATTTCTCTAACTACAGAAAAACCAGCATTCTCGCAATAAGTTTGAACCTTAAACCCAATATCACCAATTCTCTTACCTTCTCTTGCTTCTGAAATACCTTCAAATAAACTATTTTTGGTAACCTTAAGCAAATGCTTTACACGCTCAGTAATTTCTCCAACTGCAAAAGTGTATGCAGAATCTCCATAATATTCGTTTAAAACAACTCCACAATCAACCGAAATAATGTCTCCTTCGTTGAGTATTGTTTTATCATCAGGAATCCCATGTACAACCGCGCTATTGAGACTAGTGCATAAAGTTTTTGGAAATCCTCCATACCCTAAAAAAGCAGGAATACCACCATGGTCCCTGATATACTCTTCTGCAATCTTATCAAGATAATTTGTTGAAACCCCGGCTTTGATATATTTTGCAAGCTCACCTAAGGTCTTGGCAACTAATTCGTTACTTGCCCTGAGTTTTTCAATCTCTTCTTGTGTGCGTATTGCTATCATCAAATAAAGAACTCTCGCTTTTTCAGATCTTATATTCCCGATCTGCCTTTGATCCGGCCGGTTTTCATAAGGCCATCATAATGTCTCATCAACAGATGACTTTCTATTTGTTGTAAAGTGTCTAAAATAACACCTACCATAATTAACAAACTGGTTCCACCATAAAAATGCGCAAATCCACTTGTCATACCTGCTTTCATTGCAAATGCAGGAAGAATAGCAACTATAGCTAAAAATATAGCTCCTGGTAAAGTGATTTTTGACATTACACTATCAATAAATTCGGCTGTCTTTTTACCAGGTTTAACACCTGGAATGAAACCTCCGTTTCTTTTCATATCTTCAGCCATCTGGTTAGGGTTCACAGTAATTGCAGTATAAAAATAAGTGAATACCAAAATTAATAACCCAAATGTAAAATTGTACCAAAATCCGGTATAATTTGCAAAAGCTGCTACAAAACCAGAAGCTTTTTCTGAATTTGCAAAGCCAGCTACTGTAATAGGTATAAACATTAATGCCTGAGCAAATATAATAGGCATTACCCCTGCAGCATTTACTTTCAAAGGAATATATTGACGAACTCCTCCGTATTGTTTATTTCCAATGATACGTTTGGCATATTGCACAGGAATTTTTCTTGTCCCTTGTATTAACAAAATTGTTCCGGCAAAAACAACAAACAGTATAATGATTTCAAGTAATAATACTACCAACCCGCCACCTTTTTGATCAAGACGTGAAGCAAATTCTTGCAAAAATGATTCTGGCAACCGGGCAATAATACCCACCATAATCAACATGGAAATACCGTTGCCAATACCATTTTCTGTAATACGCTCCCCTAACCACATGATAAAAATTGTTCCGGCAGCTAACAGGATTACTCCAGTAATATCAAACATCCGTCCTCCGTAAATTGCCCCCTGATATTGGACATGTAGGTTAGTTAAATAGGCCGGTGCTTGCAACAATAATATAATAACTGTTAAAAGCCTTGTGTGCTGGTTCATTTTACGACGCCCACTTTCACCCTCTTTTTGCATACGCTGATAATAAGGAACAGCCATTCCCAATAACTGCATCACAATAGAAGCAGAAATATAAGGCATAACCCCAAGCGCAAAAATAGAAGCATTAGAAAAAGCCCCACCCGAAAACATGTCAAGCAAACCCATTACCCCTTGAGCTGTTTGTCTTTTAAGATCACTTAACATTACAGGGTCTATACCAGGGAGAACTATAAATGAACCTAAACGATAAATCAAAATAATTCCTAAAGTATATAATATCCTAGCTTTAAGATCCTCTATTTTCCAAATATTCTTCAGCGTATCAATAAGTTGTTTCATTGAGCTTCAATTTTAACAATTGTACCATTAGCAGCTTTTATTGCTTCTTCAGCTGATTTAGAGAAAGCATGAGCAGTAACTTCAACTTTTGCTTTTAATTCTCCCTTGCCTAAAATTTTCACTAAACTGTTTTTATTTATCAATCCTTTTTCTAGTAATAACTCAGGAGAAATAACAGTCAAACCTGCCTCTGCTAATTTTTGAATAACCTCAAGGTTAATCGCTTTAAACTCAATTCTGTTGGGGTTAGTAAACCCAAACTTAGGTAAACGCCGTTGCATAGGCATTTGTCCCCCTTCAAAACCTCTTTTTCGAGAATATCCTGAACGAGACTTAGCTCCTTTATGCCCTCTGCCGGCAGTTCCTCCATCAGTTGATCCTTGTCCTCGACCTAACCTTTTGTTTGTCCTAACAGAACCTTGTGCTGGCTTTAAATTACTTAAATTCATAATTTTATGTATATGCTCTTATTCAGATAATTATACTTCTTCTACTTTTACTAAATGATGAACCTTTGATATCATTCCTTTGAAAACATCATTTGACTCAACTACGACACTGCTGGTACGACGTCCTAATCCTAAAGCTTTAATAGTTCTTAGTTGTCTTTCGCAAACCCTGCTTTTACTTTTTACCAAGGTAACTTTTAATTTGCTCATAGTATATTTTATTATCCTTTAAATACTTTTTCAACAGATATACCTCTGGAAGCTGCAACTGCCATTGGATCACGCAATTCCAACAAAGCCTGAAATGTAGCCTTTACAAGGTTGTGAGGGTTTGATGACCCTTTTGCCTTAGCAAGTACATCATGAATGCCAACACTTTCTAGAACTGCACGCATTGCACCACCAGCTTTTACTCCAGTACCACTTGAAGCAGGCTTAATAAACACAGATGCTCCACCAAATTTGGCAAATTGTTCATGGGGTATTGTCCCTTTATAAATAGGTACTTTTATTAAGTTTTTCTTGGCATCTTCAATTCCTTTCGAAATTGCAGTAGTTACCTCATTTGCTTTACCAAGCCCATAGCCAACAATTCCATTTTCATTACCTACAACAACTATTGCAGAAAAACTAAATGCACGTCCACCTTTTGTAACTTTGGTAACACGTTGGATGCTTACTAACCTGTCTTTTAATTCAAGATCACTAGTTTTTATTTTGCGTATGCTTTCTGACATAATTCTAGAATTTTAAACCACCTTCACGGGCAGCATCTGCTAATACTTTTACTCTACCATGGTATAAATAGCCATTTCTGTCAAATACAACTTCGGCTATTCCTTTTTGCTTACATAATTCGGCAATCTTTTTGCCTACTAATTGAGCCTGATCAATCTTTTTGCCTTTTGAAGCCTCAGCAATTTCTTTTTGCAGCGACGAAGCAGCTAAAAGTGTAATACCCTGACTATCATCAATGCATTGAACATAAATTTGTTTATTGCTCCTAAAAACAGTCATCCTAGGCTTTTCGGCAGTCCCGAAAACAACTTTACGAATGCGATGTTTTATTCTGGCTCTTCTTTCTTGTTTCGTCAAAGACATATCTTAAAATTTTACTTATTTACCAGCAGTTTTCCCGGCCTTACGCCTAATATTTTCATTAACAAACTTAATACCTTTACCTTTATATGGTTCTGGTTTACGTAATGAACGAATCTTGGCAGCGACTACACCTAATAATTGTTTATCAGCACATTGCAGAGTGATAATAGGATTTGCCCTCTTTTCTGTACGAGCTTCAGCTTTGATTTCTTTAGGCAATACCATCAAAATTTCATGAGAATATCCTAAACTCATTTCAAGATGTTGACCTTTTACTTCAGCCCTATAACCAACGCCAACCAACTCCTGCTCAACTTTGAAACCTTCTGAAACTCCTTTTATCATATTAGCCAATAACGCACGATATAACCCATGCATAGCTTTATGCCTTTTTTGATCAGTCGGGCGAGTTACAACAACCTGATTTTCAACAACTTCAACTTTAATATCAGCATCTACTTGTTGTTTTAACTCTCCAAGTGGCCCTTTTACGGTAACTTCATTGGATGGGCTAACATTGATAGCCACACCTTTTGGAAGATTTATTGGTAATTTTCCTATACGAGACATATTATACCAGTATTAATAAACGTAACACAAAACTTCGCCTCCAATGTTCCTTAACCGAGCTTCTTTATCGGTCAACACGCCTTGAGATGTTGAAACGATAGCAATACCCAAACCATTCAAAACGCGTGGCATATCTTCACAACTTTTATAGTTACGTAAACCGGGACGGCTGACACGCTTAATACATTTAATGGCTGAAGATTTGTCTGCAGGGTTGTATTTCAGTGCTATTTTTATAACACCTTGAGGACCATTATCTTCGAATTTATAATTCAAAATATACCCCTTATCAAAAAGTATTTTTGTTATCTCTTTTTTCAAGTTTGAAGCAGGTATTTCGACAATACGATGCTTTGCTCTGATGGCATTTCTTATACGAGTAAGAAAATCTGCTATTGAATCTGTCATTTTATTATAATAATGATTTACAAATTACCAACTTGCTTTTTTAACTCCAGGAATCAAACCTTTGGAAGCCATTTCACGGAATTGAATACGGCTTATTCCAAATTGACGCATATAACCACGTGGCCTTCCTGTCAACATGCATCGATTGTGAACACGGATTGGATTTGAATTTGGTGGCAATAGTTGTAATCCAACAAAGTCTCCTTCTGCTTTTAACTGTGCTCTTTTTGCGGCATATTTTTCTACGAGTTTCATTCTTCTCTTCTCGCGAGCTTTCATTGATTCTTTTGCCATAACTTATTTCTTTTTTGCAGATTTAAAAGGAATTCCAAATTCACGTAATAATGCAAGGCCTTCTTCATCGCTTGTTGCTGTTGTAACAAAGCTGATTTCAAGTCCCATCATTTTTGTAATCTTGTCAATATCAATTTCAGGAAAAATAATTTGCTCAGTCAAACCAAGTGTATAATTCCCCCGACCGTCAAACTTAGCATTAACCCCTTTAAAGTCACGAATACGAGGTAAAGCAACTGCAATAAGACGTTCCAGAAATTCATACATCCGATCGCCACGCAAGGTAACTTTTGCTCCAATAGGCATTTTACTACGAAGCTTAAAGTTTGAAATATCTTTCTTTGCAACAGTTTGAACTGCTTTTTGTCCTGAAATTTGAGTAAGCTCATTCAAAGCAACTTCAATAAGCTTTTTATCAGCCACAGCAGCTCCAACCCCTTGGTTAATAACAATTTTGTTCAAGCGTGGAACTTGCATTACACTAGTGTAATTGAATTCCTTCTTTAATGCAGGAACAATATCGTTTGTATACTTTGTCTTTAAGTTTGGAATGTATTTCATTATTTTATTTCCTCCCCAGATTTTTTAGCATATCTAACCAATTTCCCTTCAGCGTTTAAACGACGGCCTATACGTGTAGGCACACTGCTCTTCGGATCAATAAGCATTAAATTTGAAATATGAACCGGAGCTTCTTGCTTAACAATCCCACCTTGTGGGTTTTTAGCATTAGGCTTGGTATGCTTTGAAACCATATTGATACTTTCAACAATTGCAGTTTCTTTTTCGCGGTTTACTTCTAGTATTCTACCGCTTCTTCCTTTATCGTCTCCTGCAATAACTTTTACTATATCACCCTTTTTTATATGCAACTTTTTTTGCATCGCTTTGTGTTTTTAAAATTAAAGCACTTCTGGTGCCAGAGAAACAATTTTCATATATTTATCACGTAGTTCACGAGCTACCGGACCAAAAATACGTGTGCCTCTAATTTCATCAGCATTATTCAACAATACCACAGCATTGTCATCAAAGCGAATGTATGAACCGTCAGCCCGACGTATTTCTTTTTTTGTCCGTACAATAACGGCCTTGCTAACGCTGCCTTTTTTTACTTCTCCTGAAGGCAAAGCGCTTTTAATACTAACTACTATTTTATCGCCAACGCTGGCATACCTTCTGCGGGTGCCTCCAAGTACCCTGATGCAGAGCACTTCTTTGGCTCCACTGTTATCGGCAACAGTCAGTCGAGATTCTTGTTGTATCATGACTATTTAACTTTCTCAATTATTTCTACTAATCTCCATCTTTTTGATTTGGACAAAGGCCTTGTTTCCATAATACGTACAGTATCTCCAATACTGCATATATTATTATCATCTTGTGCGTAAAATTTTGAGGTTTTATTCACAAATTTATGATAAATAGGGTGTTTCATTTTACGCTTTACGGATACTACTATGGTCTTATCCATTTTGTTGCTAACTACAACCCCAATACGTTCTTTTCGTAGATTTCTTTCTTCCATCGTATTGAACTATTTCTTAATATCGCTTAATTCTCTCATGGATAACTCTGTGGCCATACGGGCTATGTCACGACGAGTATGCCTAATTTTCATTGGGTTTTCCAATGGTGTAACTGCATGATTGATTCTAAGCTTGGTTAACATGCTTTTTTCTGCATCAATTCTTTCTTGCAGTTCTTTTGTGCTTAATTCTCTGATTTCGGATGTTTTCATTATCTATCAGATTGTTTCGGAGTAATCTCTCCTGGTTATAAATTTAGTACTAACAGGTAATTTTTGAGCTCCAAGTCGCAATGCTTCTTTAGCAACTTCTTGTGAAACGCCTTCAACCTCAATAATAATGCGCCCTGGTGTAATAGGATATACAAATCCTTCCGGGGCTCCTTTACCTTTACCCATACGAACTTCAGCAGGTTTCTTTGTGATAGGCTTGTCAGGGAAAATCCTAATCCAAATTTGACCTTCACGTTTCATATAACGGCTTACTGCCTGACGGGCAGCTTCTAATTGCCGGCCATTAATCCAACAACTCTCTTCAGTTTTGATTGCAAAAGACCCAAAGGCTATGGTGTTCCCACGTTGGGCATTGCCTTTCATACGTCCTTTTTGTTGCCTTCTATATTTTGTTTTCTTTGGCTGTAACATTGTTCAAATATGATTATATATTGTTACTTTCTTTTTCTTTTACTTTCTCCTGATTGACTTTTTATAGCCTTAGGAGCTTTGCTTTGAATGTTGGGGGACAAATCACGTTTCCCATAAACTTCCCCATTGCATATCCAAACTTTGATCCCCAAACAGCCTACTTTAGTATGAGCTTCGGCTAATGCATAGTCTATATCAGCACGAAAAGTATGCAAAGGGATTCGACCTTCTTTGATCATTTCGGTACGAGCCATTTCTGCCCCTCCTAAACGCCCGGCTATCATCACTTTTATACCTTCAGCCCCCATACGCATAGTAGAAGCTATTGCCATTTTGATGGCTCTACGATATGATACACGGCCTTCAACCTGACGTGCAATATTATAAGCTACAATATTTGCATCTAACTCAGGGCGTTTTACTTCGAAGATGTTAATCTGAACCTCTTTGTTGGTAATTTTTTTCAACTCTTCTTTCAGTTTATCAACTTCCTGTCCGCCTTTCCCAATAATAATACCAGGACGAGCAGTATTAACAGTAATTGTGATAAGCTTTAAAGTACGTTCTATGATAATCTTAGAAATACTTGCTTTGGCTAATCGGGTATTTAAATATTTTCTAATTTCAGCATCTTCAACAAGTTTAGCTGAATAATTCTTTCCACCGTACCAATTAGAATCCCATCCTTTGATGATTCCTAACCTATTTGATATTGGATTTACTTTCTGTCCCATTTACTTATTTTGTTTGACTTGCAACATTAGCCGATTCTAAAACTAAAGTAACATGATTAGATCTTTTTCTAACTCTGTATCCCCTTCCCTGAGGAGCAGGGCGTAATCTCTTAAGCATACGTCCACCATCAACAAAAGCTGTTTTAACAAGCAAATTTGCATCTTCAAGGCGTACCCCTTCATTTTTAGCTTGCCAATTAGCAATGGCTGATAATAAAAGCTTTTCTACTTTCTTTGAAGCTTCTTTTGGTGAATATTTAAGTATATGTAATGCTTTATTCACTTCAACCCCCCTGATAAGATCTACAACTAACCTCATTTTGCGAGGTGAACTTGGACAATTATTTAATACTGCAATAGCCTTATTCCTTTTAGCTTCTTTTAAGCTTTCGGCCATCTTACGTTTACGAGTTCCCATTTGAAAGTATCGATTTACAAATGTTTAAATTATTCTTTTCTGTTACCACTGTGACCACGGAAGGTACGTGTTGGGGCAAATTCGCCTAATTTATGTCCAACCATGTTTTCAGTTATATACACCGGGATAAATTTATTCCCATTGTGTACAGCAATAGTATGCCCTACAAAGTCTGGTGATATTACTGAAGCTCGGGCCCATGTTTTAACAACACTCTTTTTATTTTCATTATTCAAAGCAAGAACTTTTTGTTCGAGTTTGAAATTAATGTATGGTCCTTTTTTTAATGAACGACTCATATTTCTGTATATGTATTTTTATACTACTTTCTTCTTTCAATAATATACTTATTGGAATCTTTGTTTTTCCAACGAGTCTTATATCCTTTAGCTGGTAAGCCTTTTCTTGAACGTGGATGTCCTCCGGAAGCCCTTCCTTCTCCACCACCCATTGGGTGATCAACAGGGTTCATAACAACACCACGGTTTCTTGGACGACGCCCTAACCAGCGCTTACGACCTGCTTTTCCTAATTTTTGATTTGAATGGTCAGAATTAGAAACTGCTCCAATAGTAGCTTTACAAGTAACAAGTACCATGCGGGTCTCACCTGATGGCAATTTTATTATTGCAAATTTACCATCTCTTGAAGTAAGCTGTGCGTAGGAACCAGCGCTTCTTGCCATGGCACCACCTTGTCCTGGCCTAAGTTCAATGTTATGAATAATTGTACCCAGTGGAATATCACTTAATGGAAGTGCATTTCCTAATTCTGGCTCAACACCAGCTCCACTTATAACTTTCTGTCCTTCTTTAAGCCCTTCAGGAGCAAGAATATATCTTTTTTCCCCATCTGCGTAAACTAACAATGCAATACGCGCAGTACGGTTAGGATCATACTCTATGCCTTTTACAGTGGCAACAATACCATCTTTATTACGGGCGAAGTCGATGATACGATACATCTTTTTGTTTCCTCCGCCAATATAGCGCATGGTCATTTTCCCGGTATTGTTTCGACCACCGCTGCTCTTCACACTAGTCAACAAAGATTTTTCAGGAGTTGATTTTGTAATCTCCGTAAAATCTACAAGAATTTTTCCTCTTTGACCAGGTGTAACCGGTTTAAACTTTTTTAATCCCATTGTCTATTTTAAACTATATATTGCTAAAGAAATCTATTTTGTCATTATTAGCTACAGTAATAATAGCTTTTTTGTATGAGGAACTCCTTCCCTGGATAAAACCGGTTTTGGTGTACCTCGATTTATTTTTGCCACCTACTATTAAAGTATTGACAGATTCAACTGAAACACCATACATATCTTCAACTGCTTTTTTAATTTGCAGCTTGTTGGCATTTTTTTTAACCTTAAAGGCGTACATATTTTGTTTCTCGCCTATTTTGGTCATTTTTTCAGTTACTATGGGCTTAATTAAAATATCCATCTTTTTTCTTTGTTATGCATTTGTTTGCAACGCACCAATTGTTTTCTCACTTAATACCAAAATTCCAGCATTGACAATATCGTAAGTGTTTAATTCAGAAACAGTTACAACCTTTGCATCCTGTAAATTTCGGGACGACAAATATACATTTTTATTTGGTTCGCTAAGCACAAGAAGCATTTTTTTATTGTCAATTTTTAAATTACTTCTCATTTTTATGAAATCTTTTGTTTTGGGAACATCAAATGAAAAGTCTTCCAAAACAACTAAACTATTTTCTTTTGCTTTGTAAGATAAAGCAGAAAAGCGAGCCAAATCTTTTACTTTTTTGTTCAGTTTGAAGCCATAAGTACGAGGACGAGGCCCGAATACTCTACCTCCACCTACAAAAACCGGAGATTTAATGCTACCTGCACGTGCACCTCCTGTACCTTTTTGTTTTTTGATCTTTTTTGTACTATAGGCAACTTCAGCTCTTTCTTTAGCTTTATGTGTTCCTTGACGTTGATTTGCAAGGTATTGTTTCACATCAAGATAAATGGCATGGTCATTTGGCTCTATAGCAAAAATCTCGTCTTTGAGCTCAACGCTACGACCAGTGTCAGCACCTGATATATTAACTACTGAAATTTTCATTCTCTTAAATTTTTATCTAGAGTAAATTTTACTTTTCAATGATGACGTAACCACCCTTTGCACCCGGAATAGAGCCTTTTATTAAAAGAAGGTTATTTTCAGGAATTATTTTAACAATTTGAAGGTTAAGCGCTTTAACATTAACATTTCCAGTATGTCCTGCCATACGTTTACCTCTCCAAACCCGGGACGGGAAAGATGATGCTCCCATAGAACCAGGGGCCCTTAACCGGTTATGTTGACCATGAGTTTGTCCTCCAACCCCGCTGAAACCATGACGTTTAACAACCCCTTGAAAACCTTTGCCTTTTGATTGTCCTTTAATATCAACAAAATCGTTAACTTGAAACAAATCAGTGCTAATTACATCTCCCAATTTTGCATCTTCAAATCCTTCAAATTCAACAACCTTACGTTTTGGGGCAGTATTTGCTTTTTTGAAATGATTTAAAAGTGCTTTTGTAGTATGCTTTTCTTTTTTGTCATCATAAGCTAACTGAACAGCCTGGTAGCCATCTTTTTCTACAGTCTTCACTTGTGTTATAACACAAGGACCAGCTTCGACAACTGTTACAGGGATTTGTTTTCCTTCTTCTGAGATAAAAGAAGTCATCCCTACCTTTTTACCAATTAATCCTGGCATTGCCGTACAAATTTTATAGTTATACTTTTATTTCAACTTCAACTCCACTAGGCAGCTCTAACTTCATCAACGCATCGATAGTTTTTGGAGTAGAACTATAAATATCGAGCAGACGTTTGTATGAACTGAGTTCAAACTGTTCGCGTGATTTTTTGTTGACGAATGTTGAACGGTTTACAGTAAAAATTCTTTTGTGCGTAGGTAATGGAATTGGGCCACTGACAACTGCACCCGTAGCTTTTACTGTTTTTACAATCTTATCGGCAGATTTATCTACCAGATTGTAATCGTAAGATTTTAATTTAATTCTAATCTTCTGGCTCATTAGTAATATATTTTAATTTGCTGCAGATTTACCTTTTACTTTTTCTAGTATCTCTTTCGCCATATTTTGCGATACTTGTTCGTAATGTGAGAACTCCATGCTACTGGTTGCACGCCCTGAACTTAAGGTCCGCAATACTGTTACGTATCCGAATTGCTCAGCAAGAGGTACTTTAGCTTTGATAACGCGGCCCCCTGCTTTCATTTCCATACCTTCAACATTGCCACGGCGTTTGTTTAAGTCGCCAATAACATCACCCATGTATTCTTCAGGTGTAACAACCTCAAGTTTCATGATAGGTTCAAGTAAGATAGGATTTGCTTTAGAGCAGGCTTCTTTGAATGCCATTTTTGCACAAATTTCAAAAGAAAGAGCATCAGAGTCTACTGGGTGATATGAACCATCGAGCAAAGTTACTTTTAAGCTATCCATTGTATATCCGGCTAACACGCCATTACGCATAGCTTCTTTGAAACCTTTTTCAACAGATGGGATATATTCTTTAGGGATGTTGCCACCTTTAACTTCATTAATAAATTGGAGGCCAACAACTCCTGGATCTGCAGGTTCAACTTTAACAATTATATCAGCAAACTTACCACGTCCACCACTTTGTTTTTTGAATACTTCGCGGTGTTGAACACTTCCATTGATAGCTTCTTTATAAGCAACTTGTGGAGCGCCTTGGTTGCATTCTATTTTAAATTCGCGTTTTAAACGGTCGATGATAATCTCAAGATGTAGTTCACCCATTCCACTGATAACAGTTTGCCCAGAGTCTTCGTCAGTATTTACACGGAAGGTTGGATCTTCTTCGGCCAATTTTGCAAGAGCCATGCCCATCTTATCAAGGTCATTTTGAGTTTTTGGCTCAACAGCAATACCGATAACTGGTTCGGGGAAAGTCATTGATTCAAGAGCAATAGGAGCTTTTTCGTCACAAAGCGTATCTCCGGTACGGATTTCTTTAAAACCAACAACCGCACAAATATCTCCTGCTTCAATTATATCGCGTGGATTTTGTTTGTTTACGTGCATTTGAAAAAGCCGAGAGATACGTTCTTTTTTTCCTGTCCTGCTGTTCAAAACATAGGAACCTGCAGTAATTGTACCAGAATATACACGAACATAGCAAAGACGACCAACAAAAGGATCGGTAGCAATCTTAAAGGCCAAAGCAGAAAGAGGTTCTTTCTCATCGGGTGTACGTACAACTATTTCGTCAGTTTCAGGATTTTTTCCTTCAATATTAGGCACATCAAGAGGACTAGGAAGATATGCAGCAACTGCATCAAGTAATTGCTGAACACCTTTATTTTTAAATGAAGCCCCACACATAATAGGGGTAATCTTCATTGCAATAGTAGCTTTACGAGCAACACCTTTTAATTCTTCTACTGTAAGAGCATCTTTATTTTCAAAGAATTTTTCGAGCAGTGCATCATCCATTTCGCAGATAGCTTCGAGAAGCTTATCACGATATTCTTCAACTGTTTCTTTTAGATCAGCCGGGACATCAACAATATTGAATTTTTCACCTTTAGGGTCAGCTGGGTCATAGATGTGTGCTTTATTTTCAAAAAGGTCAACAACACCAATAAATTTATCTTCAGCCCCAATAGGAATTTGAAAAGGCACAGCATTTGCTCCGAGACGATCTTTTACTTGCTGAACCACTTCAAAAAAATCGGCACCCGTACGGTCCATTTTATTGACAAAACCGATACGGGGTACATTGTATTTATTAGCTTGGCGCCAAACAGTTTCAGATTGAGGTTCAACTCCTCCTACTGCACAAAAAAGAGCAACAGCTCCGTCGAGAACACGCAATGAACGCTCTACTTCAACAGTAAAGTCAACGTGACCCGGAGTGTCTATAATATTTATTTTATATTCCTGGTTATTGTACTTCCAAAAACAAGTTGTAGCTGCTGAGGTAATAGTAATACCTCTTTCTTGCTCCTGCACCATCCAGTCCATTGTAGCAGCTCCATCATGAACCTCGCCAATTTTATAATTAACACCGGTATAATACAAAATTCGTTCTGTTGTTGTAGTTTTACCAGCATCAATGTGAGCCATGATGCCTATGTTTCTGGTATATGAAAGGTCTCTTGCCATTAAAAAATTTTTACATAAAAATTTACACTAACTCTACACTATACATTTTAAAACCTGAAGAATGCAAAAGCTTTATTAGCTTCAGCCATTTTGTGCATATCTTCTTTCTTTTTGAATGCACCACCTTCATTATTGTAACCTGCAAGAATTTCTGCAGAAAGTTTTTCGGCCATTGATTTGCCACTTCTTTTGCGAGCGAACAAAATCATATGTTTAATAGCTAAAGCTATCTTTCTGTCAGGTCTGACTTCTTGTGGTACTTGAAAAGTAGCCCCCCCAATACGGCGACTTTTGACTTCTACCTGTGGGGTAATATTTTCCAATGCTTTTCTCCAGATTTCGAGTGGAGATTTTTCTGCATCTTTATTTTTTTCAGCTACGGCATCAATAGCTTGATAAAATACTTTATAAGCTATATTTTTCTTACCGTCACTCATTAAACTGTTAACAAACCTGGTAACCAGTGTGTCGCCAAATTTTGGGTCAGGCAACAAAATTCTTTTTTTTGGTTTTGCTTTTCTCATCGGTCAGCAAAAATTATCTGTTAATTATTATTATTTCTTTTTAGCAGGAGCTGCAGCAGCACCTGGTTTTGGACGTTTAGCACCATAAAGCGAACGACTTCTTTTGCGACCTTCAACACCGCTTGCGTCAAGTGTCCCACGAACCAGGTGGTAGCGAACACCAGGGAGGTCTTTAACACGACCACCACGAACAAGTACTATTGAGTGTTCTTGCAAATTGTGTCCTTCGCCAGGAATATATGCAGTAACTTCAATTCCGTGTGTTAACCTCACACGGGCAACTTTACGCATTGCTGAGTTAGGTTTTTTAGGAGTTGTAGTATAAACACGTGTACAAACTCCACGTTTTTGTGGGCAACTACTTAGTGCAGCAGCCTTGCTCTTGTCCTCAAGTTTCTTTCTTCCTTTTCGAACTAACTGTTGTATTGTTGGCATACAATCAAGTATTTACAAATAAATTGTTAATAAAATGGGTTGCAAAGGTAGATTTTTTTTTCTAATATCAAATATCTACCACTATATATTTTTTATTTTTTTCTAAATTTCTTTTTTAGCATTAGTATAAAGATGTTTTTTGTATCATACAAAAATCAGATTGTCAACTTTTTGTATAGCTGAGAAGCTTAATTTCTGCTCAGACAAAACAAGGTTATTTTTCTGCTGAAAAAGGCAGCAAATTTAAAACTCTTTCCTTGAATGAGAAAAAAAAAGAAGGATTTTATTCAATATCATTAATTAATTCGCGAAAAATGGCAGTCATCTTAGGTTCAGCGGTTTCTGAAGCTTTAATGATTTCGTCGAGGCTCACTTCTTTGATTTTTCCGGGAACTCCCAGATCGGTAATAATAGAAATTGCAAAGCAAGTGATATTCATCTGACGAGCGGTTATCACCTCAGGTACAGTGGACATCCCAACTGCATCGCCTCCGATAACACGCAAAAAATGATATTCTTTGGGAGTTTCGAGAGAAGGGCCCGTAACTGCAACATAACAACCTTTGTGAATTTTGAGGTTCAATGTTTTGGCAATATTTATGGCTTTATTTATTAGTTGTAAGTCATAAGGGCAACTCATATCAGGGAAACGTGGGCCAAACTCTTCATAATGTTTGCCTATAAGGGGATTGGGAATAAGGTTGATGTGATCATCAATAATCATAAGGTCGCCAACTTCAAAAGAAGGGTTAAGGCCGCCACAGGCATTGGATAAGAAAAGAAACTCGATACCTAAAGCTTTTAAAACCCTTATTGGAAAAGCTATTTGTTGGGTCGAATACCCTTCGTAATAGTGGAAACGGCCTTGCATAGCAACAACCTGATGCTTGCCAAGCGTCCCAAAAATGAGTCTACCAGGATGGCTTTCAACAGTAGAAACAGGAAAATTGGGGATATCTTTATAAGATATAACAACATCCTGTTTGATTTCATTGGCAAGGCCAGATAAACCAGTGCCAAGGATAATGCCAATTTTGGGCTTACTTTTTGTTTTTTGACAAATGAAGGAGACTGTCTGGTTTATTGTTTCTAACATACGAAATCATTTCCTGGTTAAACATTTTTTCGGCTCCATGTAGGAATTCTACCCCAATAGGATAATAATACATAGCACTTTTCACTTCATCTTCAAGATTTTCAAAAGTAGTAAAACGCACAGCATCCTTTTCGGTAGTAATGATAACCTTTTTAGGGTGGTCGATATTGCAGTAAATTTCAATTAAATTGTGAATGTCGGTTGCTTTGAACATATAATGGTCGGGGTAGGCCAAAACCTTTATAATATTAAATTTTTTTTCTAAGAATTCTATATAAGAAGTATTTGTGGCAACAGCAGTCACCACAACAGCTGCAAATTTGTCTTTTTCAAAGCTGTCAATTGTGAAAGCAGGTTTCAGAGCAGGGAAAACAGGTTTAGGCTCTTTGTAAACCATTTTTGTAAACAATACAGTTTGATAAGCATACAATTTTAGGCGCTTTTCAATGAGCCGTTGATCGATAGGCTTAATTGTATCCGGGCATTTAGTAACAATAATATAATCAGCTCGATCACGATCGCCTGCAAACTCGCGAAGCCGCCCCAATGGGATGATTTGGTCTTCATAAATAGGCCTGTTATAATCTACTAACAGTATATTAATGCCAGGTTTAACGTAGCGGTGTTGGTATGCATCGTCAAGAATAACAACTTTAAGCAGAGGGTTAAGCTGTTGTAGTTTTTCAATACCCCTTACACGAATAGCATCAACAGCAACAGTAATATTTTCAAACTTACGTTTGATTTGACAAGGTTCGTCTCCGGCCTCAACAGGGGTTGACTCAGGATTGACAAGACGAAAGCCTATAGTTTTTCTTTTGTAGCCCCTGCTCAATGTGGCAACCTCAAATTCAGCGCCGAGGAGCTCGACAAGATACTCGACATGGGGGGTTTTCCCAGTACCTCCAACAGTAATGTTGCCTACCGAAATAACCGGAATATCAAATTCGCGAGAACGTAAGATATTGAAATCGAAAAGCAAATTGCGGAACCATACAATTACTCCATATATTATAGCAATTGGGAAGGCAATAAACTTTGCAAAAAGATTTAATTTTTGAACCATATATAACTAAGGTAAATAATAAAGAGTTTTAAGTCCGAAAGGCAAAAATAAAGAAATGAAGGTAATAAAAAGAATCGTATTGCACTTTTTTGAAGATTTGCCTTAAAGTTAGTTTAATGAAACTTTAAAGATTAATTACACTCAAATTAAATATTAGAAGGTAATTCTTTGTCGAACTATTTTAATTAGTTGAAGTAAGTTACAGGTAAAGGACTTAAATTTTTTTTCTGCTAAAGATGAAGATTTAATAGCAAAAGAATGTCAAGAAATTTTAACTTTGTTTGAATAGAGATAAACAAAATATTTAGATGTTATGAGCTTTGGAGAATATTTATTAAATGTATTGCCTTCATTTGTAGTTGGGGTTCCGGTAGCATATTTTTATATTACGAAGACTGTTTAAGGAGTCAGTATTTAAAAGGATCGGGATAATTTGGGTCATAAACCTGTTGTTAATAGTTGCTAACACAACGGCTGCGTGTGAGTTTAAAAGTCTTTACCCACAATATATATCAGTTCCAGTGGGAATAATACTTTCCATAATTTTATTTGTAAGGGCAGCAAAAATTTTGAAGCTGTTGCATAAAGCTACAGAAGACCTTGCGTCTTTATCGAGGGGGAACTTAAATATAGAACTTGATCCTGATGCCCTCAACCTTAATGATGAAGTAGGAAAAATAAACCGTTCGATGGAACTGATGCAGGAAAACTTCCGAAACGTAATATATTCAGTAAAGTCGAGCAGCGAAACACTTGTAAATGAGGCAAAAAACTTAAATAAAGCATCGGCTATACTGACTGAGGCTGCCAATGATCAGGCAGCTTCTATTGAAGAAATATCGGCCTCAATGGAAGAAATATCGGCCAATATCCAACACTCGGCCAATAATGCAAAAGAGACAGAAGTGCGTTCGAAAAAGGCCAGTGATACAGTAGAAAAAGTTGGTATAACTTCTCAAAAGAGCCAGAAGGCTGTTCAAAACATATCGCAGAAAATAAGTGTCATTAACGACATTGCTTTCCAGACCAACATACTTGCTTTGAATGCCGCTGTTGAAGCAGCCCGTGCAGGAGAACATGGTAAAGGCTTTGCTGTTGTGGCTGCTGAGGTGCGTAAGCTTGCTGAAAGAAGCAAGGCCGCGGCTGATGAGATTGTACAAATTGTGCAAACCACTGTTAATGAAACCGGGGCAGCCAATGCTCTCGTTGAAGAATTACTCCCCGAAATAAAAGATACGTCCAGACTTGTGCAGGAAATTACGGCAAGCAGTATTGAGCAATCAAGCGGAGCTGAACAGATAAATAATTCTATTCAGCAATTGAACAACCGCACCCAACAAAACATTGCTAATGTTGATACAATGAACAACAGCGCCCACAGGCTAAATGAAAGTGCTGAACAATTGGAGAAGGCAATTAAGTTTTTTAAGATTTAGATTAAAAAAGCTGTTCGTTTTTATTTGCTATATGAAGCTTGATGATAAAAAAATAGAAACAATAAAGGGATATTTCAAAGCCAGGCCGGTTTTGAAAGCATACCTTTTTGGTTCTTATGTTCGAGGGGATGCGGATGAAAAAAGTGACATTGATATTTTAGTTGACCTTGATTATTCGCAAAAAATCGGGTTGCAGTTTATTCAAATGAAAATTGATTTAGAGCAACTTTTAAGTGCAAAAGTTGATTTAGTTTCGGAGAATGGATTATCTAAGTACATCAAACCCATTGTAGATAAAGAAAAACTTCTAATATATGCGAAGTAAACTAGGCGACAAAGTCAGGATACAGCATATTTATGATGCCATTATTGAATTGAGAGTTACCTGATTGGAGCTGATTTTGATAAGTTTATGAATGATTCGATGATGAGGTTTGCTTGTATAAAGCAAATGGAAATAATAGGCGAAGCAAGCAACCATGTGTCAGAGGAAATAAAACAACAATTTTCAGAAATAGAGTGGGATCAAATTGTTGGGATGAGAAATGTGTTTGTTCACGAATATTTTGGCGTTGATTCCACTTTAATAAAGAGTGACCTGCCCGAATTGAAAGAGAAAGTAAAAGAAATTCTAAACTCAATAGAATAAGCTGTAAAAGCACTTTTACAATCATTTCTTCTATTGCGCGCCAAATATGGCAGTATCATTTTCCAACATTTTTCTGGCGCACTGTTCACTATATTTGAAACATTTCTACAAATATTTATCCCCGATGGGGATAGAATTTACGCTGATAAAATTTTAGAAAGTCTTTAAAATAAAAAAGCCTTCCAACAATAAATGTTGAAAGGCTTTAAAATTATGTGAAATACGCTTATTTCTTCAAAAATTTAGCTTTTATAGTACCTTTTGAAGTATAAGCATTTACGAAATACAGTCCTGATTTAAGATTTGAAACGTTTACACTTTCTGAATCAACAATATTAACAGATTTCAGCACAATCCGCCCGTTGATATCATAAATATCAATACTTTTAATTGGCGAACCAGATGAAATATTAATATAATCTGAGGCTGGATTTGGATAGATGCTGATTTTAGTAGCATCAACAGAATTGATAGCAGTTCGTATCCCAATAGTAGCATACTGTGGCAATCCTTCGAAGATAAAACCAGTTGCCGCAACAGGAGTAACTTCAAAAATCAAATAATAGCCAAAATCGTCTGTAGTAACATTGTAATTAAGAGAAGTAGCCCCATCAATTGCCACCATATTTAACCCGGTAGAAGCTGTTGACCGATACCATTGATATTTTGAAGCACCTTCCACATCCTTATTTGCATCAAAATAAGTGTAAAATGCTACCAAGTCTTGGTCAGTGCTTTCAGTTGCTGATTTTTTGACCATAATATCTCCGGCAATATTGACATCCATAGCCTTAGGGGCATCAATAATGTTAGGGTTCTTGAGCCTGATGTTGGTCAATATCAGGTATTCGCCGGCTTGCAGATTAAATGTTGTTTCAGCCGAAGTGACATTAATACTGTCGCCGGTCATGTAGTTGTACCAGTATCCGGTACTTGGGAACGTCAGAACGCCAGCTTGTGCATACAAATCAAAGTTGCCAATTATCCTGACTTTCACCACAGTATCGTCAATAGCAATAGTTTTGACTTTAGCAGCCAAATTGAGCGTGTAATTGGACGAATTAAAAGCGTTGAGTTTGGTCTTCAATGCAATCAAGGCGGCATAAGCTTCGTAGAGCCTTTGACGATTGGGATTATAATAGTAATCCCATTTTATAGGCTTTTCACCTGTACGTCCATTGTATTCAATTTTGTAATCATAATTAAGCTCTCCAAACTGCCATACCATTTTAGGTCCGGGAATGGTAAAGAAAAATGCAGCACCTAACTCAGCACGCTGGCAGGCTACGGGGAGTTTGCGAGTTGCATACAATGGATTGCTTGTGTTTCCCCAGGTTGGGTTACTATAGCCTATTCTTTCTTCGTCGTGGCTTTCCATGTAGGCAACAAGGGCAGGCTTTGTCATGCTACGACTGAGATACGAAACGCCGGTAAAGTTAGCTTTGCCACTTTCAGTCCAGCCCATAGCTGCATCGCGGTATTGCTGGTTCATGTTTGCCCATAGCATAAAGCCATAGTCAGCAAGCACTTGTTCTTCGTCATTATTGGCAAAATGTTCCAAGATAATATAGGCATCTTGCTTATATTTACGAATGGTATCAGAAATATTCTTAAGGATTGCAATACGCGAGTCATCCTTAGTCCCCCAAGCAGAGGTATTTCCAAGGGTATTCTTTTGAGTAAAGCCTTTAGAAAGGTCGAAACGATACCCGTCAATATTATACTCAGTAAGCCAATAGCGCAATACATCAGCAACATACTGTTTAGTATAAGCACTTTCGTGGTTAAAATCGTAACCCACGTTGAAATCATGCTTAGCAACAGGATTAAACCAGGGGCTGTTTGCTGCAGGCCTTGAATTGTTTGCATCCCAATACATTTGCACCATAGGGTTCTGGCCAAAAGCATGGTTTAGCACAACATCCAAAATAACAGCTATCCCATTTGCATGGCAGGTATCTATGAGCTTTTTCAACGCTTCGGGGGTACCGTAATATTTGTCCAAAGCCATGTGGTATGAAGGATTGTAGCCCCAGCTGCTATTGCCTTCAAACTCCATCACAGGCATCAGCTCAATGGCATTAATACCCAACGTTTTCAGGTAATTTAGCGAATCAATCACCGCATTATATGAGTGTTGGGCAGCAAAATCGCGGACCAACAATTCGTATATGACCAGCTTTTGGCTTTCAGGCATAGGGTTGGAATTGTACTTCCAATTGTATTCGGCAGGTTTGGTTTGAAGTACAGAAACAATGCCTGTTGTTTTGCCCAAAGGATAAGCCTTTAAGTTAGGATAAACAGCAAAAGTTATACCTTTATCGTTATCCGGGTCAAGAACCTTGTGACAATAAGGGTCGGCAACGACCAAGCTGTCAACAACAAACTGGTAGGCATATTCCTTCCCGGCTTCCAGGTTATCAATCTGAACCCAGAATTTATTCCCATCAGAGGTTTTGAACATTTGATAAGTTGTGTCCGGAATCCAGTTGTTGAAATCCCCGATAACAGTGACTTTATCTTTCCCGGGAGCTGTGAGTGTAAGTAAAACAGAAGATTCGCTGATAAGATTTACACCATTAACAATACCGGCAGGCAAATCCTTAACTTTTGTACTCTCAGCACAATAGAAGCTAAGGGTATCTGACAATGTTTCAACGCCCTTATAAGCCCTGACGACAATTTTCGAGACACCTGTTTTTGAAATCGTTACTGTATAGGTAAATCTTTCTGTTTTATTTGTTAAAACAGGCGTTCCATCTTTAAACACTACCGTAGAATCAGCTTCAGAAGTAATAACTTTCACCTCAAATGAATCGTTGATTTTTCCGACATTAATTTTGCTCAAAGGGTTAAGCACAACCATTTTCAGGCCGGCAACAGAAAAAACATCGTAAAAAATATCTGTTTCTCCATTACCTTTGCCAGTTTTAGAGCCATCAGCATTCCTAAACACAAAAGCCAGCTTTGTAACCGTCTCGGACTGGGCTACACCATAATACTCACTAATGGAAGGCTTTATTTTCAACTGATAGGTATTGTCAGCAATTTTTGTAAGCTTATACTTCGCAGTATTAGTAGGCCATGTAGGGGCATGTTTCCAATCGCCTGGCGAAGAGCTTGACGAAATAAGCACTCCCGTATGGGCATACACATCACCAGTATAATCCATCAGGCCTTTTGAGCCCATATCGGCATGAAAGGTAATGGTAACCGAATCGGTAACCTTTGGAAATGCGGGACTGCACTCAATTATTTGGGCATTGGCCGAAAAATGGCTTATCCACAATACAAAGAGTACCAATAATGTAGTTTTTGTCTTCATGTGTTTAGATTTTTATAGAAATAAAGTTACAAAGTTTATAGTCAGAATATTAAGAAAGCCGACATTCGTTTATACAAATGCCGGCAATTTTTCGAAACCTACTTAATATATACAAAAACTAACCTTTACTTTTTAACAATCCTTTGAGTAAAAGCCTTTCCGCTGCTTTCCGAAATTTTAACAATGTATGTCCCGGCATTTAAGCCACTAACATTTACAGATTTGATGTTACCATAATAATTAATCAATTGCTTTCCGGTAATATCAAAAATGGCGATGCTATTCACTTCATTAACAGCCTTGATATTCAGAACATCGTAACAAGGATTAGGATAACAGGCCATATTTGCCGAAACAGTGCTGATAGAGGTTTGTGCAGGCTTTTCATTGTTGAAATAAAAAACAGGAATAACATTGGTTGACTTAACCCCGGTAGTGTCAAATACATTATATGTACGTGCAGCACCTCCGGCAGGGAATTCGTGTTTTGCATCGTCCCAGCTACCATCAATACGGCATTTAAACTGAATCTCTCCTATAGGGCACAATATGGTTGCCGAATATACGTCTTCAGTTCCAAACAACTCATCAGGAGAAGCTCCCCAATCGTTGAACGTACCAGCAACATCTAAAAAGTTGGTTTCAGGGTCGAACTTACCTTTTTCTTTAGCAACGCTCATGTTTACCGAAATTTGTACAGGAACGTAGCCCGGGCGGTAATTGTTAAAAATCTTTTTAACCCCGATACTATCTTTTCGGACAGTGATTTTCCTGTTTGGGCCACCCGAAGGAAACTCATGTTTGTCGTTGTCCCAGCTGCCGTTAATCCTAAACTTATACTCTACAACAGTGCCAGCCGTAAAGGTATCAATAGTAATAGCGTAAAGGCTGTCGTTACCTGGCATAGGGGCAAGATGCGAATTAGATCCATCCCAGCCGTTCAGGGTCCCGGCAATATCAACAAAGTCATTTGTTTTGTCAAACTTACCAGCTTTAATCATATAGGTCATGTCTGCAATGAAAGTAATTTTAGCATTTTGAGCAATTGTTAAGCCTTTTATCATTAAAGCTGCAATCATTAGAAGAAGTACATGTTTTTTCATAATTAAGTTAATTTAGTTTGTAAAAAAGAATCTTTGACACGAAGTTATTGGACAAAACAAGGGAAACCAACAAAGCATTTGGAAGCTAATGTAAAAAATGGTACTTTTCAGTCATAATTTTGAGATGCTATAAGGCATTTCAAACGTTTGCATAAAAAGGGCATAAAATATTTGTTTTTTAAGGTTTTATGCTTTGACAAAAACAAAAATGAAGCTACTTTCACCACATGAGAACAGCACAAACAACAATAAAAGACATAGCCTCGCGCTTAGGGCTTTCTCCCTCAACAGTTTCGAGGGCACTGAAAGACCATCCCGACATCGGCGCAGACACTAAAAAAGCCGTGAAAGACCTGGCTGTTGAGCTTAATTATAAGCCCAATGCCATGGCCATAAGTTTGCGCAATAGCCGAAGCAACATTATCGGCGTCATTATCCCCGAAATAGTACACCATTTCTTTTCTTCTGTCATATCGGGCATTGAAGACGTAGCTTATGATGCTGGTTACCAGGTAATGGTTTGTCAAAGCAATGAGCTTTACCAACGTGAGGTAAAAAACACCCAAGCCCTTCTTTTGTCAAGAATTGAAGGCCTGCTCGTTTCTGTATCTAAAGAAACCAGGGACTTTTCGCATTTGCGGGGTGTAAAAGAGCTCAATATCCCAGTAGTGTTTTTTGACAGGGTATGCGACGAAATGGAAGCCGACCGGGTCATTGTGGACGACTTTGAAGGAGCTTATAAAATCGTATCACATTTGATAGAAGTGGGTTGCAAACGCATAGCCCACTTAGGTACAGTGCAAGATTTACTTATTGGGCGCAACAGGCTAAACGGCTACCTGAAAGCACTCAAAGACCACAATTTGCCGATAGATGACAAGCTTATCCTTCGTTGCGATACCATGCAATCTGCACAAATAGCCACCAAGCGTCTTGTATATGAGCTAAATCCGCCCGATGGGATATTTGCCGTTAATGACCTCACCGCCATTGGGGCATTACAGACAATAAAAGAATGTAAGATGCGTGTCCCGGATGATATATGCGTAGCAGGCTTTGGAAATGGGCTGTATTCAATGTTTACCGATCCTCCAATTACCACTGTTGAACAAAACGGTTATAAAATGGGACAAGTAGCCATGACACTTATGCTCGACCGCCTTATCAGACATGACGACTACCCTCCTATCACCGAGGTGCTTGAAACAAGCCTAATACAAAGAAAGTCAACACAGAAACCTATTAAACCGCAGTATATTTAACGGAGCAAGGAAAAAGGAAAAAAGGTTGAAGATTTTGGTTATTATGAATGCCAATAACTATCAACCAACATCTATCAACAATAAAATGAAGAAATCTAAAAAATACCTGCCCTACATATTACTGGCATTTGGATTATTGTGTATTGGGTGGTCGGCTGTTTTTGTGAAGTTGGCTGATGTCAGTGGCTTAGTTTCGGGATTTTACCGCATGTTTATAGGAGCCATTTCAATAATGCCCTTATGGCTGTTACGCCACAAATCATGGAAAATAGATGCAGGCTCATTTCGCATTGCCGTGCTGTGTGGAGTGCTTTTTGCCTGCGACATAGCCTTGTGGAATACCTCAATAATGCTGTCGAAAGCCGCTATAGCCACTCTGTTAGCTAATATGGCCCCGGTTTGGGTAGGGCTTGGCAGCTATTTTATCCTGAAAGAAAAAGCAGGGCGCAATTTCTGGATTGGCTGCATCATTTCTATCATTGGAGTATCACTAATTACAGGCATTACAAGTATCTCAGCGTCCATGTTTTCATGGGGGGCAATATTGGCCATAATGGCAAGTTTTTTTTATGCTGCATACCTTTTAATTACACCACGTGTGCGAGGAAAAGTAGATACAATTTCTTTTACAGCAGTATCTATGATAGCAAGCAGTGTTGTGTTGCTCATATTTTGTATGGTTTCAGAGAGCAAACTTACAGGGTACAGTACCAAATCATGGATGGCGTTGGCAGGCTTAGGCTTTGTATCGCAGTTCCTGGGCTGGATAGCTATAAACTGGGCGCTTGCATATATTAATTCTACAACAGCCAGCGTTACGCTTCTTAGTCAAAGCATTGTAACTGCAATTATTGCAATACCCGTGTTAGGCGAAACATTGTCATTTATAGAAATTATTGGTGCAATAGTTGTACTAACCGGCATATTTTTGGTAATAAAGAAACAAAAAGCCAGCAAAACAGAAATATTGCCGGAGTATGAATGATACCACCCAAGTAAAAATGCCACTAAATCCCCTAAAGGGGACTTGGACTAATGCCTCTTTAAGTATAGGAAGAGTTTTTACAATTTTTATTAAAAAAAGTTCTTTATTTTCAGACATTTTGAAGGTAAAAATTTATCTATTGCTTATCATTGCTGTTACTATATGCTCATGCCGACCTACATTTAAAGTCAGAAAGCTGAGTTATGATGACAGTACTGGTTTTTATAAGTATGATAAAAGCGTTCCTGTTATATTACCTGATAAAAGGCTTGTAAATAAAGATAATATCCAGGCATTCATACAGTTTATAGCCAGTTATAGGTATGCCGACAACAACAATCTTCTTTATCAGCCTGACTGGGTGGTTTCCAAAAAAGATAAAGAGTTGCTTGATTCATATAATAAGGTCATTCAAAATATACTAAATAAAGAATACCAAATTTCATTGTCAGAAGCCAAGACCTTTAAATCAAAGCTGAATGGGGCTGGAGGTTTTTCTGATATTGACTTTTGGATTGCTTATGCTCACCTCAATTTGTCGAACAATGATTCGGCAGCTTATTATTTTACTCAGTTTTTGCTTTATTCGGGATACAAATACCCGATAAAGTTCAGAGGCCACTTTAATAGTGAGCATGCCACCCGGCTTTTGGCCGAACAAAAAAAATATGCAGCAGACTTTTTAGAAGGAAGAGAAGATTTACCTCCTGTAAAGCCAGAGATAGTTAAGCATAGGTATTATTACCAAAGCCATACCCCGGGTTTTATAATCAATCACGAAGATGCAGGCGTGAAAAACTTTAACTTTTTTGTTCTTCCCATACTGTATGACAACAATTTTCAGGGAGGACAAGGGGGATTTTCATACAATAAATTCAAAACACTTAATTTTTCTGTATATTCAGAAATAGAAAAAGAACAACAATCTTTAAAAATAAGGATCCCGTGGCAAACATATATATCAGCCACGCACAGATTAGGAATTAAAATAACTCCACAATGCCGTTTTTATTCGAGTGTTATCAATGATGAAAATTATAAAGGCATATTGACAGGAAGCTCTGTTTCTATAGGATACAGGATAACACACCGTGTTTATGCAGGTATAGCTTATACAACACTATACTCTACCCATGATGCATTTATCAACAAAAGGTTTTATCGTGCCCAACAACTGCATGGCAGCTATGATGCCGGGATTCATTTACAACTTATCAAATCTTTTTCTTTAAAACTTGGTTATTCAGACGGTTATGGCATGTTTGGCTTGCTCATCAACAATGTTTTCTCGGGTTATAACGAAAAAACGAAGTCAAGCATGTTCCAATTTAATGATTTCTAAACATTGGCTTAATCTTTGTTGTTTACATTGCGACAAAAGAAAATACTATGTGGAAGAAAATTGGTGCTATTACTCTTGTTTTATTTTTTTCATATATCGTCAACGCACAAAATGCCGATGATATATGTGGATACTGGCGTACACTCAAAGGAAATACACAATTTCATATAACAAAAAACGAAAATGGGCTCTATAGCATTACTATTGTATGGTTGCGTATAAAAAAAGACCGCACAGATGCAAACAATCCTAATCCTAATCTGCGCAACAGGAAGTTTCTTCAATTAGTAATTTCAGATAATATTGTATTTTTGAAGGATAAAAATAAGTGGGTAGGTACCATTTATGACCCGGAAAGTGGGAATACCTACAACTGTAAACTGCATTTTGAGGAAGATAAAGATATTTTGAAACTTAAAGGATCTTTAAAAGGCGTAAGAGCTCTGGCCCACGAAACAATCTGCATCAGAGAAAAGCGCCTTAGAACAGATTAGCAACAACTTCATTAATATGGCCAAGAATTTTCAGGCAACAGAAGGTTATACATATATCAAAAAGCTTATTAGTGAAGGAGAACATACTACTCTCGATTTTAAATTCGAAATCAGCAATTCGCGAAAAATAGCCCGTACCCTTGTAGCTTTTGCCAATACGCAAGGAGGGCGTTTATTGATTGGCGTTAAAGACAATGGTGCCATTGCAGGTGTCAGGTCTGAAGAAGAATTTTATATGATAGAAGCCGCAGCCTCGATGTACTGCAAACCCGAAATTCACATTGTGGTCAGGCCCTGGCTCATAGAACAAAAGACAGTGCTTGAAGTCATTGTTGAGAAAAATCCAAAACTCTGCTACGCCAAAGACGAAAACAACAAATGGATTGTCATTGTTCGGATTAATGACCAAAATATAGTTGCAAACCGCGTTTATGTAGAAGCACAAAAAATTAAGCGAAACAAAAACATTAAATTATCTAAAGTTACAGAAACAGAACAATTGATACTTGCCAATATAAGCGACTATAAACATGTCTCCATTTCAAAACTTTCGCGCCTGTTGCATTTGACTATACGTCAAACAGAAGATGCTTTAATTAACCTGATTGCACGGGAAATGATAGCCATTAACCTTAATGATAAAGAAATTACTTATTCGGGAAAATGAAAAAGAGAGAAAAATGAGCCATTCAGAAGGACAAAATATTGTGTTGCCAGATAAAAAAATAGTTTCATTTATCAAAAAGCACCATGTGCTTACCCTGGCTACATGCCAGAACAACATTCCCTGGAGTTGCAGCTGTTTCTATGCTGTTTCAGAGGACCCATTGCAACTTATATTCTCTTCTTCGCCAGAAACACGTCATGTTAAGGAATTTGAGAAGAATGAAATAGTTTCAGTAGCCATAGCTTTAGAAACCAAAATTATAGGCAAACTTCAGGGGGTTCAGATGTCTGGCAAGATAATAGTAGACACTCAGGGCTTACAACTTTCAAAAGCATATTTGAAGCGGTTTCCGTATGCCTCTGTTATGGACCTGAACTTATGGGCTTTTGAACCAGAATTTATTAAATTTACCGACAATACGCTGGGCTTCGGCAAAAAGCTGACCTGGCAGAAAGGTTAATTAAAAGTTTTTTTAAATAAAACCTGATTAAAGCATTGTTATATATGGCTTGAAAATGCTTGCTTTATTTATCTGCAACTTTTTTGTCGAAAAAAGTTGCTCAAAAACTCTTATCGTCTTAACTCTTCCACCCTCGAAGCCTTGTAATGTTGCAATATGCAAACAATAGAAGCTTTAGGCTTCTCGGCCGAAATCAAACAAAAAGGCGATGAAACGGAATCTTTCTGTTAAAGGTATCGCCGTTTTCATTGAATCTTTTCTACTATTGGCCTGACGTAAATGGCGTTAAGAAAAAAGCTTTATCGGCGAAGTGAGGGCAACTGTTTGAGCGAAGCGAGTTGTTGCCCGGAGCCGTCGATAAAGCTTTTTTTAGCCAATTTACGGCAAGCCTTGAATTTTTGTTACTTTTGCTTTAAGGCAAAAGTAAGGCTATTACATTTAAAGCCTTTAATATCAGCTTCTCTTATATCGAACTGATGTTATAGTACTTATATTATATCAATTTTTGTAAAACTGACATTAAAATATTAAACCATGATAGTAGTATTGGGAGGCACAGGCTTGGTTGGGGCACACCTTATTTATGAACTTGCCGTCAACGGCAACATGGTAAAAGCCATGTACCGCAACAAAGAAAGCATCGATAATGCTTACCGTATCTTTTCTTTCTACTATGATGATATTGAAAAGCTTTCGCGACACATCGAATGGGTGCAGGGCGACATTGAAAACCTTACTATTCTTGAAGAAATACTCGAAGGAGCTTCCACTGTCTATCACTGTGCGGCACAGGTGTCATTTTCCTCGTCTGGGAAACGACGGATGCTGGAAAATAACATCAATGGTACTGCCAATGTAGTAAATGCCTGCCTTAATAAAGGGGTGAAACGCTTGTGTTATATGAGTTCTGTTGCAGCAATAGGCCACGCTGGCAATGGCGAGCTTATCAACGAAGAAATGATATGGACACCATCTAAAGAGCGTTCGACGTATTCGGTAAGTAAGTTCCATGCCGAAATGGAGGTTTGGCGGGGAATTGAAGAAGGCCTTAGCGCTGTAATAGTTAACCCTTCTATTATTGTTGGCCCCGGAATATGGGGCAAAAGCAGCACAGCCATGTTTGATGCCGTGTATAAAGGAATGAGATTCTATACCCCGGGCGCATCAGGATTTGTAGATGTACGTGACGTGGTAAATGTCATGATTATGCTTACCAATTCGTCCATTAAAGGGGAACGTTTTATATTAAACTCTGAAAACCTGAGTTACAAAGATTTCTTCAGCCTTGTCGCCCATTCATTGGGCAAAAAAGCCCCTTCCATTGAGGTAAGTCGCTGGATGGCTGAGTTTGGATGGCGTGCCATCTGGATTTTGTCGAAAATTACAGGGAAAGCACCACAAATAACCCGCGAAACAGTAGATAGTGGCTTCAGTTCTCATGCCTATTCTAATAAGAAGATTACCGATACTTTGCGGTTTAAATTTACTCCAATAGCCCAATCTGTAAAAGATACGGCAAAGGTGTATTTGGAAGAAAAGAGGCTAATTAAAGAATAAAGAATCAAGAGTCAAGAACCAAGAAATAGAAATACTTTAATTTATAAATCAAACAAATCATGAAATTTATAAAACTATTTGCCACAGTTGTAATATTTACAGCTATTTCGTGCACTAACAATCAGCAGCCATCGGCCAGTATTGACAATTTGCCAGCGCCACAAATCAAAGGCGGCAAGCCTCTTATGCTTGCTTTGCGTGATAGAAAAACAACCCGCGACTTTTCTGACAAAGAGCTGTCATTACAGCAAATTTCAGACCTGCTGTGGGCTGCCAATGGCATAAACCGGCCGGCCGAAAAAAGGCATACAGCCCCAACTGCAAGGAACAGACAAGAGTTGGACATTTATGTAGCGATGAAATCGGGGGTTTACCTTTTTGACGCTGACAACCAAAAACTTATTAAGCAATCAGATAAAGACATCCGTGCCGAAATTGGTGACCAGGATTTTCATAAGATTGTACCGCTTACTCTTATTCTTGTTGCCGATTTGAATAAAGCCTTTGAAGGCGATACCACGCGAAATGATTATGAAACCATAGATGCAGGCTATATCAGTCAGAACATCTATCTGTATTGTGCATCCGAAAACCTTGCTACTGTTGCTGTTGGGTGGATTAACAGGCCTAAAATCGATAGTTTACTTCATCTTTCTAGCAGGCAAAGGGTTATAATTGCGCACCCCGTAGGATACCCGAAGTAAAACGCTTTGCTTTTTCAGAAAAGCAAAGCGTTTATAGAATTTATTTATCAGCCACAATAGTAAAGACTAAAGGACTTAGTTTTCTTTTGGTGCCATCAGACCCAACAACAGTAATATTCTCAACTGTAAGTTTTTGGTTTACAACCAATGATTTGATTAAATCAATTTGACCTTTCGAAAACTTCTCCGAGTTGGAAATTTCTTCTTTAACCTCCATAGAATTAGGGACTGTAACACTCAATACAAAAGACGCAACCTTAAATTCTATATCAAAATCGAAATTCTCCATTCCGGCCATTAGGCCTGTAGCGGAAAGTAATTCCTTTTTTGAAATTTCTCCACTCTTCAGCATTCTAAAAAGATATCCAGATTGTTCTTGAACTGGAATCATTGCTGCCGGGTCAGGAACAATTTTCACTCTAAACGATGTCAACTGAACAACCTTCCCTTTACAACTAACAGTAAGCCAAGCCTGCCCATCTTTTTCCGGACGCACTATATACTGTCCATTCTTACCGAAAATTTTTCCATTGTCAATTGTTACATCAAGTTCCGAAGGATCATAACCCGAAGCTGCAATTTTTATAGGGTTATCAACTCCAAGGTAAAGCACATTCATACGAACCGTTTCTACAGCAGTTACTTTATTTATATTGTGCCCATTGGCACAGGCAATCATCAGAAATAACCCTAAAGTGAGCGGAACAATAGCCAAAAGTTTTAATTTTGCTTTGTTGCCCGATTTAATTTTTGTCATCATCATAATACGCTTTTTTATTAGTGATTGATTAAAGTTACAAGCAAGGCTTAACAGCCTTCCCTGGGCAACCTGATTGATTAGGAGTGCTTGATATTCGAGCCTGTCAAAACCGATATTGAGTACTCCTTCATCAGCCAGGTATTCATGAACCTGCCTAAATGATTTCCGAAACAACCACACAAAAGGATTGAACCACATTACGGCCGCTACGAGCTCAATCAACAATAAGTCAATGGTATGGTATTGCGAAACATGAATATTTTCGTGTGCTACAATGCTATCTGTCTCTTTTTCTGAAAGCCCGTTTGGGTTCAGGAAAATTAAATTCATAAAAGAGAATGAATTACTTAGGCTTTCATTTCTTAAAATAACAACATTCCCGATTTGTTCCTTTTTAGATTGTCTGTAATGCCAGTAAATATTGATAATTCCAATAATAAAATATAAGAAAACCACTGCAGATATCAGCCAATAAGCCCAAACAACAATAACCCAATAATTCACAGGTTTATCTGGAGAATGATATACTGCTGAAACTTCCTCTTTAATAGGAGAAATTGCAACATTATCGTTTTTTATATCAGATTTTATAGCGCTTTCAGTTTTTGGAGTTTCTATATATACATTATTTAGACGAATAGAATAACTACTAAGTGGCAAAAGCAATGATACCAGCACAGAAAAAAGCAGGTAGAAACGAACAAACCTGTGTCCGCTTTCTTTACTGAAAAGAAAATAATAGACGCAATAAAACAGGGTAAGGCAAAGGGATGACCCGGCTAAATAATACAAAAACTTTCCATGGCTTAGTTTTTCTTATTCTTAATCTCTTCTTCTATATAATTCCTGAGTTCTTCGAGCTCTGCCAAGCTAACTTCCTTGTTTTCCCTGACAAAGAACGATACAGCCTGTTTGAATGACCCGTTAAACAAACCTTTTACTGAGTTTTTCAAAACATTGCGGGCATAGTCCTGCTTTGAAACCAAAGGGTAATAAACATTAGTCTTACCATAGGTTTTATGCGAAACGTAGCCTTTTTTCTCCAACACTTTAATCACCGTCGCAACCGTGTTGTATGCAGGTTTTGGTTCCGGCAAAATGTCAAGCACATCGCTAACTGCGCCATCATTAATTTGCCAAAGGGCTTGTAATATATCTTCCTGAGCTTTGGTAATTTCTTTCATAATCAAAAATTTACATACAAATATACTATAACTTTTTATTAAATACTATAATTATAATTTTTATTTCATAATAATAAAATAAAAATTTACAATTCACTAATATAAGCACCACAACTTTCCCTCCTATTTAACCCCCTTTAATTGACGGGGATATAGCTTTCAGACAGCATGCCGGAGGGCACACAGTTATTCCCAATTGGCCAACGTTTATAAAGTTTGCAGAAAAGTATTTTTCTAAATAAAAATCTATTTTATTTAATACACTGATTGATAGCCGCAAACAAAGCAGCCTTGTTGATTGGTTTGGCCAAATATCCGTCACAACCAGCCTCCAGGGCTTTTTCTTTGTCATCAGCCATAGCATACGCAGTAACAGCAATAACAGGTATTTGAGGATACGTCTTTTTTATTATCCGGGTAGCATCTATACCATTCATAACAGGCATTTTAATATCCATCAATATCAGGTCAATGCTGGGGTTCTGCTTCACCGTCTCAACTGCCTTGGCCCCATCAAGGACATGAATGAGCTTAGCATCAGCCTTAGAGAGCAATTCATTGATAAACATATAATTAAACTCTTCATCTTCTGCAACTAAAATGGTCTTCCCTTTTAACGCTTCAACTGAAAATGCTTTATTAGCTTCAGGAACATTGGCGTCCTCTTTTTCAAAAGAAAGTGGCACGGTAAAATAAAAAGTAGAACCTTTGTCCAAAACAGATTCAACCCAAATCCTGCCTCCCATCAATTCTAATAAGGCCTTGCAAATAGCCAATCCTAAACCAGTCCCTCTATATTTCTTGGTAAAACCAACATCAACCTGCCTGAAATGTTCAAAAATAATTTCGGTATTTTCAGGAGCAATGCCAATGCCAGTGTCAGAAACATAAAATTCAACCTCTTGATTTTTAATATGATACCCAAATGTAATTTTACCAGAACTGGTAAATTTTATAGCATTATTCAATAAGTTATTAAAAACTTGGCGCAACCGCTCCTGATCAACAAAAATGGTCAATTCATCGTTTCGACTTTCGATATCGCAGATTAATTCAGCCTTAGAGGGTGTACTCTTGTAATAAGCACATAATTGTTGCATGAAATTATTGATATTGAGCAACTGAGGGTTGAAATTCATCATGCCTGCCTCAATTTTTGAAAGGTCTATAATATCATCAATTAGTGTAAGTAGTTGATTAGAACAGGTTTGAATAATAGAAATGTACTTCTCAAACGCTTCATCAGAGTTTCTCGCTTCTGGTAACAAGCTGGTAAAGCCAAGAATACCGTTCAACGGGGTACGGATTTCATGGCTCATGTTGGCCAAAAAGGCCGTTTTCAGGCGGTCGCTCTCAACAGCCTTATTATTAGCTATTTTCAACTGCTCATTAAACTGTTCTATTCGTACATTCTGTTCTGCAAGTTCTTCATTGAGCGAAATCAGCTCTTCATTCTGGCATTCCAGTTGTTGTTCTCTCTCAATCAGTTTAAGCTGCGTCTGCAGACGTTCGGTAATATCCCGGACAGTAGCAATAATGACCTTTTTGCCCTGCCAGGTTGCAGTTCTGGCAGATACTTCAGATTCAAACGAGCTATTATCCAGCGGACGACGTGCTCTCCATTCAAAAATTTGAGGCTTGCCTCCTAAGGTTTTTTTAAACACTTCTTTCACTACATCAGGCTCGTACCCAAAAGAATAGTCCATAATCGTATATTGAAGGGCGGTTTCCTTATCAGGCATACGATACATCGCCAGCATCCCTTCATTTACAGCCAGTACAGTTCCTTCTTCATCGTGAATAATAATGGCATCGAAGATATTGTTAATCAAATCATACAGGCTTTGCTCCCTCTCCTCCAGTTCTTTAATCTTTTTTTGGAGCTCAGGGTAATAGCTTTTACGGGCTGAGTTTTCACCCAAGCCAATGATTTTATCCCTCAAAGAATCTCTATCCTGCAAATCGCCCATATTACATAGCTTCACTATAAATAACTTCAATATCCTCTTTTGACGGAGTACGCGGATTGGTTATCTGACACGGGTCCTTAATTGCTTTTGATGCCAGCAACGGTATATCTGAACTGCCAACCCCTCTTTCCCTAAGTGTTTTTAGAATACCAGTTTTTGTCTTAAGCTGCATGATATGTTCAATCAGCATTTTTCGCTTTTCATTCATTAAAAGGCCTTTCATTTCAAGGCCAAGCACCTCTCCTATCTTCGCAAACTTAGCCGTAGCAGATTCAAAATTGTAGCTCATAACATGAGGAAGCAGAATGGCGTTGCATTCGCCATGAGGCAAATCAAGAAAACCACCAAGACTGTGAGCCATAGCATGCACACACCCCAAACTGGCATTGGAAAAAGCCAATCCGGCATACAAACTACCCAGCATCACCTTGCCACGCAATTCATAATCATTTGGAAGATTGATAGAAGAAACCAAATTCTCGTTTATCAACCGAATGGCTTCTAAAGCATTGAGGTCGGTGAAAGGCGAGCTGGCAGTGGAAACAAACGCCTCGATGGCATGAACGAGAGCATCCATGCCAGTACATGCGGTCAGGTATGAATCCATTGTAACAAGTACAGCCGGGTCTATCAATGCCACGTCTGGCACAACGGCTTTACTGATAATGGCAATTTTGACCTTGTCATGCTCATTGTTTATAATGGCAAACTGCGATACATCGGCCGATGTTCCAGCAGTGGTAGGAATGCATACCAGCGGGGGAATTGGAATATCAACTTTATCAACTCCTTCATACTGAAGGATATTTTTATCATTTGAAGATACAATGCCAATACCTTTGGCACAGTCCATTACACTACCCCCTCCAATGGCAACAATAGCATCACAATTGGAGTTTTTGTAAACCTCTGCGCCTTTCATCACCTCGGCTGAACGAGGATTGGGGCTGACTTCAGAAAATATTTGATAAGAAAGCTTTTCATCATCCAACGTTTCGAGAACGTCATTGGCCCAACCGGCTGTATGAATTCCGGCATCTGTAACTACCAAAACTTTTTTTGCCCCAAGTTTTTTTACATATCTTCCGGCTAACATGCGTGCATCAAGCCCAAAAATAAACTCGGGGGCTACAAACTTTCTTAGCTCCAACTGAATATTTGTGTTTTCAGCCATACCTGTTTGGTTTAGTGTAAAACTAAAGTTAAGGTTTTTAAGGCTGAAGAAAAAGTTTTTTGGAATTAAAAATACAGAAAATTAAAGTTTGAAACACCCTTGGCTTTTCAACCCTAAGCTAAGTGACATCATGTATATAGAGAATAAACACAAAGAAATTTATTAAAGGGTGCAGGCTATCATTCCTTTTAAAATAATTTTTTTATGCTTTGCTTATGCTGTCCATATTATATAAATAAAAAGGTTATCCCCGAAAGGACAACCTTTTCAATGAAATGTGAAGGGAATAGAGTTATTTTTTTACTATCTTGTTTACACTTACAGCGCCATTGCTCATAGTCAATTTCATGAAATATATCCCGCTGTTGAGGTTACTAATATTTGCACTGGAGTTGTTACTGTTAATATTAGCTACTTTCAATACAATTTGTCCAACATTGTTCAATACTTCCAATGAAGAAATTTCGTTTTCGCATTTAACCTGAACCAAATCCATTGCCGGGTTAGGCCAGATGCTTGCTGTTGCAACAGATGTACTTCCAACAGCAACATTGCTTTTTACTTCTAAGGCAAACGTTGAACTTATACCTGAACCGTCTTTAGCAACAGCTTTGATGGTCACATTACCTGCTTTTAGAGGGGTTACTAATCCGCTTTCGCTTACCGAAGCAACGTCGCTTCCAGATTCAATACTCCAGCTAACTTCTTTAGATACTGCATTGTCTGGGGTCACTGTAGCCGAAAGCTGAAGTGTTTCAGTAGTTTTAATGGATGTAACGTTGCCAGCAGCACTTATAACTATAGATGTTACAGCAGCGCCAAATGAAGAACCTTTAGTCAAGAGCACAGAACCTGATTCGGGGATAAACACAGGAGCTGTTACTACTATTGGAAATTGTACTTTTACATTATCGAGGTTGTTTAAAGTATCATTTTTACCATTAACTAACCATGCTTTAGCATTGCTTAAAGGGTTATTGGTCCCTTTTGTAGAGATAAACTTGCTGTATCCGGCAAAAATACTGTTCTTAATCACCAAAGAGTCTTCACCCGCAGCTTTTTGGGTTACATCACCATCAATAACTACACCGCCTTTTACAAAACCGGTTGAGAACAGGTTGTATATCTGCAAGCGGGTGTTACGGCGAAGTAACATAGCTACATCATGCTTTTGATTGGCAGATTCATCTGTTTTTGGCCCAAAAAGGCTGACATTACTAAAAACTGCGGCAGTGTAAGGCTTGTTATAGCTTGAGTTAGCATCATTGTCTGATTCAAAACCACGAGCGCCATCGGTATCGCATACTTTTGGGTCACGGACAGCTAAAGCAAATTGCACCTTTCCTACATATCCATTGTCTGTATCAAAGTCATCATCTTCAGTAGCCAATGCAATGAGGTGTTTGCAATTTACGCTTCCGCCAAACCATTCAAAAGCATCGTCTCCACTAAATGAAACCTGAACATAGTCAATTGTTGTTCCGCTACCAACACTACCCATAGTAAGTCCATTGATTTCGTTGCCGGCGCCATCAATATCATACCCGGGAAACTCAATACGAACATATTTCAATATGCCCGAATTGTCATTTTCAACTGCCTGGTCACCAGCACCAAAATAAGCACCTACACCACCTTCAATCAGGGTATTGTTAGATTTGTTATTGGTTGCTTTTCCGCAAATAATTACACCGGCCCAGTCACTGGCAGCTCTTGAACCTTTTGGTTTGATTGATGTAAATACGATAGGTTTATCGACAGTTCCCTCGGCAATAAGTTTGCCCCCTCTTTCTACTATCAAAGCAGCCGAAGACTCACCCCTTATTATAGTTCCTTTTTCTATTGTAAGGGTAGCGCCATCTTTGACATAAACCCAACCACTAAGTTTTACAACGCCACTAATACTTGTGTTGCTTGTAATTTTATATCCGGCAGCGTAAGAAAGTTCTCCATTGCCAAGTGTAGTTGTAGTTTCAGGATAATCTGTATTTTGTGGGTCAAAATTTGCCCAGCCTTTTGTCCAGTCTTCATTTCCAAAAGCGCCAACATAGCTTACTTTTTCAAAGAAAGGGTCGTTAATACTTTGAGCATTGGCTCCAATAACAGAAGCAATGGCTAAAATTGATACGAGTAATGTTTTTTTCATAAAAAATAAAATTTGGTTATACATTTTTTGCTGTGGTAAAAGTATCCTTGGTATATTTTGTAAGCGTTAACGGAGTATTAACTAATTGTAAATTAGCCGGGAGGAATAACACACCTTTTTATCAAAAAACCATTTTATAGGTTATTGCAATTGTTTTTGGTCAATAATGATAAGTTTATCAATAAGTTCATCTTTTTTCTTTTTTTTGTTTTCGGGTTCTACAGGCACTGTAAAATATACAATAGTACCTTTGCCTTGTTCTGAGTCAATCCAAATATGTCCTTCCATAAGTTCAATGAGTTTTCTGGCAATAGTAAGCCCAATGCCCAGTCCTCCATATTCACAATTGCTATTTCGGACAAATTGCTCAAATACCATTTTTACTGACGATTGGGGCATTCCTATCCCTGTATCTTTCACATAGCAATGCACTCCCCGGCCTCTTATCATATAGCCAAATTCAATTTTACCTATATGCGTAAATTTCATGGCATTATCTATGATATATTTCCATATTTGAGTAAACCTTGCCCGGTCTATATCGATAAATATATCTCTATAGCAATCGTCTTTATATATTAAAAGTTCAATAGGCTTATTATCTTTATCCAGTTGTTTTTGATAATCAATGTAAAGCGATTCCATTAGTTCGTTAAGGTCGCATTTTACCGGGTGTAGATGAAGCTTATTGGTTTCAAGTTTTGACAAGTCAACCAAATCATTAACAAGATTTAGGAGTTGAAAACATGAGAAATTCATAGCTTCTACAAGTTCAGCTATTTCTTTATCTCCATGACAATGGTTTTGGATGAGGTTGGCAAAGCCAATGATAGCATTCATTGGGGTACGCAATTCATGGTTAAGGTTTTTCAAAAATGCTTTTTCGAGGCTGTTTTGTTCAAGCTCCCTGAAATTAGGCATTGGGTTGTTTGAATCCATTATCATCTTTTTTAAGATTAGTTATAGAGCAAAGAAAAGCCTCTAATGCTACCTCAAAAAAAGCTAAATATTAAGGAATGGTTAATTATTTCATCCGTAAATAATTTTTTTATCAAGGTCAGATGAACCCCGAAAAGCTATGCGAAAGAAAACTCGTCCCGACTATTCGATTCGGGATTTATCCTTGTTTGTGTTTAACGAAACATGCTCGTTTCATTAGAAAAACGAAAATAGCAAAACCTTTTACAGCAGTATTTTGCGAAGATGGTTTTAAAGAATTTACTACCAATATCGTTTAGTCAAGACTCTGACAGGTTTTGCAAACGCTGTCAGGTCAGAGTGGTACTAACCCGACAGCGTCTTTCAGACCTGCCGGCGTTTTTTTTAATAATTAACTAAACGACATTGAGTTTACTACTGTTATTTTTTTAACAAAAAACCCCTGAAAAGGTTTGCTACTTTAATTTTTTTAATACCTTTGCATGCTATAATTATTCACACGTATTGTATAAATATTCATAATTTTTTAATTGGTGGATTTCCAGAGAGGTTGAAAATGACTAAAAAGACAAAAGTTAAGGAATTAGACAACGTAGTTGTTAAGTTTGTTGGCGACTCGGGTGATGGGATGCAGCTTACAGGGACACTTTTCTCTGATAGCGCTGCGGTATTTGGTAATGATCTGGCCACTTTCCCGGATTACCCAGCCGAAATCAGGGCCCCGCACAATACAGTAGCCGGAGTATCGGGCTTTCAGGTACACATTGGCAAAAGCAAAGTCAATTCTTTTGGGGACTTATGCCATGTACTTGTGGCCATGAACCCTGCATCGCTCAAAGCAAACCTGAAAGTAGCCGAACGTGGTGCTACTATCATTGTTGATGTTGATGCATTTGACGAAGAAGCCATAAAAAAAGCAGGTTACCTGTCAAATCCGCTTGAAGACAAAAGCCTGGAAGGCTACAACCTTATTAAAGCCCCTATTACTACCCTGACCAGGGGAGCTTTGGCAGATTCAGGGCTCAACAAAAAGCAGGTGGACAAAACCAAAAATATGTTTGCCCTTGGCATGATATATTATTTGTTCAACCGCGATTTGCAGCACACAATTGAATATTTGTCAGATAAGTTTTCTGAAAAAGGAGAAATGCTTGAAGCTAACAAAAAGGTACTTCAGGCTGGTTATGATTTTGCAGATACTATTGAAGCGCTGGATTCTACATTCCAGGTTTCACCAGCAAAACTCGAAAAAGGCAAATACCGCAATATCACTGGTAATGTAGCTGCAGCCTGGGGATTGTTAGCTGCTGCCGAGAAGGCCAATTTGCCTTTGTACCTCGGTTCGTACCCAATCACGCCGGCTACAGATATTTTAGTTGAATTAAGCAAACATAAATCATTAGGAGCTAAGGTTTTTCAGGCAGAAGATGAAATTGCCGGTATTACATCGGCTATTGGTGCGGCCTTTGCCGGCAACCTTGCAGTTACAACTACCTCCGGGCCAGGGCTTTCATTAAAAGTAGAAGCTATGGGGTTAGCTGTAATTACTGAACTCCCACTTGTTATCATTGACGTACAGAGGGCGGGGCCTTCAACTGGCATGCCTACCAAGTCGGAGCAAAGCGACTTATATCAGGCATTGTTTAGCCGTAATGGCGATGCCCCCATTCCTGTAATTGCAGCATCTTCTTCAGCCAACTGCTTTTATTATGCTTTTGAAGCTGCCCGTATTGCATTAGAACACATGACCCCTGTTATCCTTTTAACAGACGGTTTCTTAGGCAATGGTTCTCAGCTTTTCAGGATACCCAAAATGGCCGATTTGCCTGTCATAAATCCTCCAATTGCAGCGCCAAACGAACCCGATTATAAACCTTATCGCCGCAACCCCGACACACTTGTTCGCCGCTGGGCATTTCCGGGTACCCCGGGTTTGCGCCACCGTATTGGGGGCCTCGAAAAGGAAAATGTTACCGGAGTTGTTACTACTGATGCCGCTAATCACGAGCTGATGGTCAAATTAAGGGCAGAGAAGGTAAACAAAATATCTTCACGTATCCCAAAACAGACAGTAACAGGAGCTCAACAAGGGGATTTGCTAATTGTTTCATGGGGTAGTTCTGAAGGGGTTATACAAACCGTAGTTGAATCTATGGCAGCCGATGGGAAGAAAGTAGGCCATGCCCATTTCAACTACATCATGCCTTTGCCAACCAATGTGGATGAAATTTTTAACAATTTCAAAAAAATCATTGTTGCCGAGCAAAATATGGGACAGTTTGTGAATTACCTCCGTATGGCCCATCCTGCTTTTCAGTACGAGCAATACAACAAAGTACAAGGGCTGCCTTTTACCGAAACCGAAATTAAAAATGTTATCAGCAAGTTATTGTAAGACGTTAAAGGAAAAGAAATAATGGATGCAATATATAATTCTATCGAAAAATCAAGCAAAGAGCTTACTAAAGAAGACTTTCAAAGTGGCCAGATGGTAAAATGGTGCCCCGGTTGTGGAGCTCATGTTATCCTGGCTTCTATTCTCAATACATTCCCTAAAATTGGGTACAACCAAGATAAGTTTGTTTTTGTTTCAGGAATAGGCTGTTCTTCACGTTTCCCTTATTATATAAACACGTATGGTTTTCATGGCATTCATGGGAGGGCTTCTGCTATTGCAACTGGTGTAAAGCTCGCCAATCCTGGTCTTAGTGTATGGGTTGCTACTGGCGATGGCGACTCGCTTGCCATTGGAGGCAACCACTTTATGCACGCCGTTCGTCGTAACATCGATTTAAATATTATATTGTTCAACAACCAAATATATGGGCTTACTAAAGGACAGTTTTCGCCTACTTCGCCAATGGGCTCTGTTACAAAAACATCACCTTTTGGCACTATTGAACCTCCTGTAAACCCTGGCAAATTAGTGCTTGGAGTTGGTGGCTCTTTCTTTGCCCGTGTTCCTGACAACAATGCTCATTTATTAGGCGAAGCAGTATATGCTGCAGCTAAACATGACGGCACCTCAGTTGTTGAGGTACTTCAAAACTGTATTATCTTTAATGATAAGGCTCACGAAGCATGGGTAGGCAAAGAAGCCCGTGAAGAAAACATGTTAGTGCTTGAGCATGGCAAGCCAATGCTTTTTGGTAAAAACATGAAAAAAGGACTCATGTTCAAAAATGGTAAATTGTTAGTTGTTGAGGTTGGTAAAGATGGCGTAAAAGAAAGCGACATACTTGTTCATGATATGTACGATGACAATCCCGGCTTACAGATTATGCTAATAGAAATGGCCCCTCCTCATTTCCCTGTTGCAGTTGGCATTATCAGGGCTGCAAAGCGTGATACCTATGACGACCTTTTTTATGAACAAATAGAGTCGGCCAAGAAAAGCTCAGACATCAAATGTGTAGATGACCTCTTGAACAGTGGCACTGTTTTTGAAATAAGATAAAATTATTTTTCTGTTATAAAACCAAAAGCCTTTCAGATTTTTTGTCACCGAAAGGCTTTTTTATTTATTACTTGTTACTTCAACGGAAACCCAAACTTCTGGTAAATATTATCCCTATCCACAGCAGGATGTTGTATGCTCCCGCTGGCCTTGGCTTCCTGTACACTCACGTATTCGCGCAGCTCATCGGTGGAGTCAATACCGTTGTTGTTTTTGTTGGCCTCAGTGGCTGTTAGTGCCTCCGTTCGGCTAACGCTCTGCCATAGCCATAAGTATTTTATCAGGCTGTAGTCTATTAAGGGTGTCTGAAGCTGAAACCTCAGACGAACGAAGCGCAATCTGCCGTATCACAAACCACGTTCGGTAGTGTCTCGTAAATTGCTCCCTTTGCCTCCGGGTAATTGGTTACAAACTTTCAAAAACTATTTCCAATCGGTCTTTAATTTCTTCAAAAATAATTGTTTTTCTTTTTCTATAGTGGGCATGTCAAGCCCAACTGCTTTCTGTGCATTAGCTTTGGTGCTAATATCCGGAATAGCAATATCTTCTATGATGCCTTTTTTAGCTGATATTTTTGACAAAATAAGCCTGGCTTGCTGTGTTTTTTCAATACCTGTAGCTATAATACGCATAACTTCAATAGGGGCGTGAAAAGCTGCACCATGACTGGCTGCTGCAAAGTCCCATCTCCATTGGGCATGCCTGATTTCGGTTAAGGCAGGTTTCATGTCTGTCGCTGTAGCGCCATTGTCCCATGCTGCCTTAGCTTCGTAATGGGCTTTTACCAACAGTTTTTCAAGGATTTGTTTTTGTTCGGCAATTTTATCCTGACGTTCATATACTGTTCTTAGTAGTTCTGCCTCACTTTCGCGGTGGCATATCTGGCAAGTGTTAGAAATGTTGTTGAGCGGGCTTTGTATATGGTGGTCAGTGAATTTTCTTCCGCCTTCACTCTTATAAGGCATGTGACAATCAGCACAAGCCAATCCCCTTTGGGCATGTATGCCCATCGAATATATTTCATAGTCAGGGTGCTGGGCTTTAATCATGTTTGCTTTGCTGATGCTGTGTGTCCAGTCTGAAAATTCTATAGCATCGTAATATTTTTCAATGTTATCAACGTCCATTCCTTTGTCCCACGGAAATGTCAGGTATTTTCCATCACCTTTAAAGTAATACTCAACATGGCATTGGGCGCAAACGAGGCTTCGCATCTCTTGTTGGCTAACTTTGGCAATGTCTTTGCCATTTCGTTTGAAAGCTTCGAGCAGCGCCGGACGGGTAATTTGAAGATCCATTGTAGCCGGGTCATGGCAGTCTGCACAGCCAATGGGGTTTTTGATTTCTGTTATGAAAGTGGACCATTTTTGATGATAAAAACTATCAATACCCATTTTATTCATTAACCTGGGAACATCCGGGCTTTTGCATGTCCAGCATGTGGCGGGCATAGGGTCTGTACCTGGCTTTGCAGGAGCAGCAGTTCTAAGTGTAGTAATAATGTCGTCCACGGCATAATAGTGCCCGCGTCCTTGCCTGTAATCCTTGCTAAAAGGATAACCAGCCCACAGGACGACCATTTCCGGAGCTTCTTCTAACATATCAATGGTTGCACTTCCACCATATTTGCTTTTAAAGCTGGTGTCGGCGGTCTGCAGATAGCTCTGATACTCATCTTTATAATATTGCCCCCAAACTTTGTTGTCGCTTTCAAAAGCTTTAATGTCAGCTTTAGGTTTGTTTATTATAATTGCTTCGGTACGACGTTCCATGATGGAGGATGCCAATAAGCCTATAAAAAAAGTAACTACCATGGTAATGAAAAATATAACCCATCCCATCCAGGGCTTTTCTTTGATTATTTGGTTTACAGCTTTCATATTATTTATTTTGGTTTAGTTCTTCAATAAATGGCTCAACCATTCCGGAACAGGGCTTTCAGGCAGTGGAACCCTGGCATTAGGCACAGACGATAAGCTTTTTACCCTTCCATGGGGCGTTTCCCTATGACAATTCCAACAGTCTCGGCTTTTTATTTCCTGGGTTTGTTTGGCATTTTGAAACAACCTGCCAAAAACAGCTTTATGGCACCTCAGGCAGTTTTCGCCTACAACTTCAACTCCTGCTTCATTCATTTTTATGGTTTGAGGCTCAAGCCTGAGTGTGAAAATAGTGGCATGGCGCAAGCCATCTTTTGCTTTGAAAAGGTACCTAACCAAAAAGTTTTGATGAGGAACATGACAGTCGTTGCAAACACCTCTCTTGTGCGAACTGTGAAACCATGTAACATATTCAGTAGCCATAACATGGCAGTTTACGCAAGTCTCGGGTCTGTCAGACAGGTATGACCAGGCTTTTGAAATATAAAAAATATAAAAACCAAGGCCAAAAACAATTCCAAGCGTTACAATGGCAGTAAAGTGCCATTCTTCTGAAGGGATAATTTTAAAAAACCATTTTTTCATCCGAGGGGGCGTTTATGGTAAATTTACAATAAACTGCTTTATATTCAATGGTTTCTTTCAGAAAAAATTGCGTATATTTGATTAATTGACGGTAGTTTGGCCATATTTAATTAAGATATTTTCTTTTTATAAGAATATATTTAGTAAATTTAAAACTTAAAATGTTAGTTGTCGTAAAACAGCTAAAATGTTTTTGAACTGATTTTTAACTAAGAAAAAATTTCGCAAACATGAGTCCGATTTTAGTTTTTCTTTTGATATTATTAGGAAGTTTCCCGGTAGCAACAGTTGTTATTCATTTGCTTTTTAAAAAAACTGTTGTTGCCAAAATTGCCAGAGTTGTATATGTTGTATCGGCCGGTGTGGCTTTTCTTGCCTTTGTCAATGGCCAGTTAGGGTTGAAAGCTTTAATTTGGGTATTACCTGTCATGATTATTTGGTTGCTCAGCAGTAATATAATGTTAATTAAAATTATACAAAAGCCAATTATAGGGTTGAAAGAAAATATTGATGAGCTTACCAATGGGAATATCAAAATAGAAGTAGATAAAAATATTGCGGCACAGGAAAATGAAATTGGAGATATTGCCAAATCCATTGAAAAACTTACAGCACAATTACAACAAATAGCTGAGAATATCCTAAAAAGCTCTGACTCATTAGTAAATTTAAGTGACAAAATAAAACAAGGAGCAGACCAATTATCTTCTGGGGCTTCAGATCAGGCAGCTTCAGCCCAGGAGGTTTCATCGAGCATGGAAGAAATGGTAGCTAATATTCAGCAAAATACCGATAACTCTAAGCAAACCGAAAAAATAGCTACAGAGTCTGCTAATGGCATAAAGAAGGGTAATGAGTCTGTTATTACTGCTGCTGATTCGATGAAAAAGATTGCTGAAAAGATTTCTGTTATTGGCGATATCGCTTTCCAGACTAATATATTAGCTCTTAATGCTGCAGTAGAAGCTGCTCGTGCCGGCGAACATGGCCGTGGTTTTGCGGTTGTAGCTGCTGAGGTGCGAAAATTAGCCGAACATAGCAAAGTTGCTGCAGACCAAATCAACGAACTTTCAAGACAAGGAGTAACTATATCTGAAACAGCAGCCATGAACCTCAATTCTATTGCCCCCGAGATTGAAAAAACAGCAAAACTGGTTCAGGATATTACTGCTGCCAGTATTGAGCAAAATGCGGGGGCAGAGCAGATTAACAATGCCCTTCAACGCTTGAACCATGTTATACAGCAAAATGCTGTATCTTCAGATTCATTAGCCCAAAGCGCTATTGAGCTTACCAAAGAATCTGAAAACCTTAAAGAAATCACTACATTCTTTAGGCTCGACTCTAAAAAGAAAGCCAAAGTTGAAGAGGAATTGAAAAAAGAAATAAAAAAAGAAGAACCTAAGATTATCAAAAAGATTGATAAGAAACTTGATGAAATAGCTTCTGCAAGGCATGAACGCCTTGAAAAGTTAAAATCAGATATCCGCAGTTCTGTAATTGGCATAGAAGAAGAAAAGCCTATAGCCGAAAAAGATAAAGCTATCGAAAATACCCCTGTTGCAGAAAAACCTGCAGCCCTGAAAGTTACCTCAAAAAAAGAACCAACAAAACCTGAAACAAAGAATTCCGGCTTTAACTTAAAAATGTTTGATGACGATGCCGGAAAAGACTCGGAATACGAAAGATTTTAAGGTTTGAAACATTTCGACTCCGCTCAATGTGACGTAATTTGGTCATACTGAGCGGAGTCGAAGTATTTTTAAGAGAATTTAGAATTTTAGAAATGTTTTTAATTAAGAGCATTCCAACCGCCTGAGGCCAGGTTGACGAATTCGTTGTTTTCTAATACAAGGTTTGTCCCTTCTACTTGCTCTGTTATGTGCCCAATGATGCGTATTTGGTCATTTTGCAGCAATGCTTCGTAATGCTTGATATCAACTGTAAACAGTAGTTCGTAGTCTTCACCACCATTAAGGGCGGCATTTATTGGGTGCATGTTTACTTCTTCGGCAAAATCGGCTGTTTGCTCATGCAATGGAATTTTTTCCTGGTAAATCCTGCATCCGGTGTTGGATGATTTACATATATGAAGAATTTCGCTGGACAAACCATCTGAAATGTCAATCATAGCAGTAGGGACAATGTTTTTCTCTTCAAGCCATTTGACAATGTCTGTGCGAGGCTCGGGTTTGAGCTGTCTTTCAATTAAATAGGTATAGTTGCCAAAGTCTGGTTGTGTTATCCCTTCTTTTTCAAACAATTTGCGCTCACGCTCGAGAATTTGCAATCCCAGATATGCCGCACCAACATTGCCACTTACACAAAGCAGGTTTGTATTTTTTGCCCCGTTGCGATAGGTTACTTTATCTTTTTCTACTTCGCCAATGGCTGTAATGCAGATGGTTAGCCCGGTTAATGATGATGTAGTGTCGCCGCCAATAAGGTCAACGCCATATTTTTGGCAGGCAAGCTTGATGCCCGAATAAAGTTCGTTGAGGTGCTCGACAGAAAACTTTGAAGAAATGGCTAAAGCAACCGTAATCTGCTTTGGCTTGGCATTCATGGCACAAATGTCAGACAGGTTCACTGCCACAGCCTTATATCCCAGGTGTTTCAACGGAGTATAAACCAGGTTGAAATGAATGCCTTCTGCCAGTAAGTCTGTAGTGATAACCTGGTAAACAGTACCAGTATCAAGGACAGCAGCATCATCTCCAATTCCTTTTACAGTATTTGGCTGGTGAATAATAACATCTTTGGTCAAATGGTTTATCAGGCCAAACTCGCCAAGTTCCTTTAAAGGAGTAAATTTCTGGTCAATCTTTTTTTCCATCTTCAATTGCAAATTATCAAGCTGCAAAGGTAAAATTTTTCAGGTCTATTTCTGTTATTGTGTTTTTGAATCACAGTTTTTTCATCGTGAAAAGAATATACAGCCTTTTAATCCTTGCAATGTTTTAATAGTATAAATTTATGTTTGGAACAGGCTTCAATCTATCCTTAGGCTATCTATTACCGATATGGCTTTTCCTAACCAAATGCGCCCACTATCCTGATTTATACTTAAGTTTTCAAATCCTCCATGAAGAATTGTGCAAGTAACTTGATAATATCCTGGCTCCATTCTATAAGAGTTTAAAAATTTAACTGTTCGGGTTAATTTTGAGTTACTTTTAAGAAGGGAAAAGTTATTTAGGGTATAAACTGGCATTTCTTCCTGAGTGGGATTTGACTTTAAATACCATAAAGCGTAAGTGTCAATATTCATGAACATAACATCAACAAATCCTTTATTAATTACGTAATAATTGTAATTATCATTATTGATTATTGTTAAATTGTATGAAACATTTACGTTTCCTATGGCAGCATTTTCTATTACTATGCTATCAATATTGCAGCTAATACCATTACGTAAAAAGTTTCGGCTTTTCAGGGAATTGATTATCTGTGGGTCATTTCTCAAATCCGGAGGATAATTTTTATTATATTGTATCTCAATGATATTTTTGCCAAATATAGAATTTACTTCATTAATGTAAAATGGAGAAAATGGAGAGTTAGAATCAAGTTTAGATTGAACAACCCCTCTATAAATTGTTTGTTTATTTACAATAACTGAAAAGTCCGTTTTTGCTTTAATTTTTATTTCATTCTTTAAAAATAAACAATGAGAAGAACTGTCATAGAATATAATATCGGAATCGGTTATTCTGTTGCCATCAGAAAAATGAATTTTAAACACACTGTTGTTCTCTGGTTCGCAAGAATACAAGAAACACATACACACGCAATATAACCTTATTAATAGATTATTTGAAATATAAAGAAGTATATATTTTGTTTTGTTTACTAATTCAGGCTCATTCATAAGGTAGGAATTGGACAAAATTGACAATACTTTTTTCATTAGCTTTTCAGATACTTAATAATTAAATCAATTTGCATATTTTGTAATTAGTTGGACATTTACAACATTATTAACCCAAAGCCTGACAAGAAAATTACCTTTAATTTTTGAGGGTAAGCCTAATGGATATTCATGTTTGCCAGCGTTTAACATTTGTTCTTTAATGCAAATTGATATGGTTTTACCTTCTAAGTCTAATATCTCTGCAGAAACTTTTGCTGTGTTTTGCATGTTAAAACAAATTATACTTGTGGAAGATACGGGATTGGGGAAGATGCTGAATTTAAAAGAATTGCTGTATGTAATAATCTCTTCTGTTTTTATATAATCGTAATCAAATGTTCGCAGCAGTTCTTTTATATATCTCATTGCAATTGCTTTAGAAGGTCTGACAATAAAAGCACCAGATTGGGTTGTTTTTACTTTTTTTTTGCAATCATTTATTACTTTTACATATACGTATTTATACTCTTCAAATGTAAGATCTTTAATTGCCTCTATTGCTATAAAATCTCCATTTTCAAATTTATCAAACAATAGTGGCCATGATTTTTTACCAACCTTTTTGCAATATTTGATAAGTTGATTGTATTCATCGGTTAATGTATAGTCTTTGGTATTGCTGTATATTACAATCTTTGGGTTGTTCCAAGTTATTATTCAAATTATCTTGGCAAAATATACTTATTTGAAATCCCATAAACATTAAGAAAATGTATCTTTTGTAATCAATATGTAAAAATGACATAGGTTTATCTTTTAATTAGTTCAAATGTCACAAAAGCTAAAGATTTGTTTGTTAATACTGTATTATCAATGTGTTAAGTTTTGAATTATTGATAGCAACTTAATTGATTTAGCGTCAATTTTTGCACTAAATTTAATAATTCAATTGGTTTAACTTTATATAATGAACATCTGTGCTATACTTTTATACATAGGTGAAATTTCTGAAAGAGAGAGTAACGCTAAATTTGCAAACCGAATTAATTAAAAAGAGAGAAATATATGACTAATGTTCAATTTGACGAGAAAGTAAAACAGCTTTTTGCCGAACATGACAAGTTTATCATGCGTAAGAATGTTGCTTGCGAAGATAAAAATGGTATCTATGTCCGCTATCAGTATCCAATCCTTACGGGAGAACATGCCCCGGTATTCTGGAGATATGACCTGGATTATAAAACTAATCCTTTGTTATTGCAACGTATTGGCGTAAGTTGTGCATTCAACTCTGGGGCTATACTGCTGGATGGACGCTATTTGTTGGTTGTTCGTGTTGAAGGCTGGGACAGAAAGTCATTCTTTGCTGTTGCTGAAAGCCCCAATGGCATTGACCAATGGAGGTTCTGGGATTACCCTGTTGACCTTCCTGATACTGACAAAGAGGAGACTAATGTGTATGATATGCGTCTGGTTAAGCATGAAGATGGCTGGATTTATGGTATTTTCTGTTCAGAACGTAAAGACCCGAATGCCCCTGCGGGCGACTTGTCTTCTGCTGTGGCTAAAGCAGGTATTGTTCGTACCAAAGACCTCAAAAAATGGGAGCGTTTGCCTGACCTGAAAACCAAAAGCCAGCAACGTAACGTCGTGCTACACCCTGAATTCATCAATGGCAAGTATGCTTTATATACACGTCCTCAGGATGGCTTTATTGATGCCGGTTCTGGTGGAGGTATAGGCTGGGCGCTTATTGACTCAATGGAAAATGCTGTGGTTAAAGAAGAGACTATTATTGAACCTCGTGTTTATCATACTATTAAAGAAGTTAAAAATGGCGAAGGCCCTGCTCCAATTAAAACCAGCAAAGGATGGTTGCACCTTGCCCACGGCGTTAGGGGCTGTGCTGCTGGTTTGAGATATGTGTTATATATGTACATGACTGATCTTAAAGAACCTTGGAAAGTTATTGCAACACCAGGCGGACATTTTATGGCCCCGGAAGGCGAAGAACGTGTAGGCGATGTTTCAAATGTCCTGTTTTCTAATGGTTGGATTAGCAATGAAAAGGGCGAAGTATATATTTACTATGCTTCATCAGATACCCGCATGCATGTGGCGGTATCTACAATTGACAAATTAGTAGATTATTGTTTGAATACCCCTGCTGACGGATATCGCACACATTCGTCTGTGGCTACGCTCAAAAAACTTATTGAAAAAAATCTTTCAATCATTAAAAAGTAATAGTTAAGTTTTTAGTTTAACTTCCTGGATATTAACTTTATATTCAGGAAGTTTTTTTGTAATACGCTTAAAATAATAAAGATATGCTCAACGATAGGACTAATATATTGAAAGAAGCTGCATTTCACGAGGTTACCAAAAACATCCTGCCTTACTGGATGAACAACATGGTGGACAATGAGAATGGAGGTTTTTACGGAGGTATCGACTTTTATGGGAAGCTTGACCCAAAGGCTTCAAAGGGAGGAGTGCTAAATGCCCGTATTTTATGGACTTTCTCAAGGGCATACAATGTTCTGGGAGATACTAAATATCTTGAAATGGCCAAAAGGGCATATCAATACCTGGAAAAATATTTTCGCGATCCGGAGTATAATGGCATTTATTGGGAGCTCGATTATACGGGGAAACCTATAAATACCCAGAAATATTGTTACGTTCAGGGATTCTATATTTACGGGCTTACCGAATATTACAGGGCTGCCAATGATGCATCTGCTTTAGAGCAGGCAGACAAGGTATTTCATTTGCTTGAAAAATATGCCCGTGATAAAAAGCAAAACGGCTATTTTGAGGCTTTTGCCCGTGACTGGACAGTTACAGACAATGTCCGTATTAGTGCCAAAGACCTGAACGAAAACAAAACCCACAATACGCATTTACATATCCTGGAAGCTTATACCAATCTTTATAATGTTTGCAAAAAGCCTGAATACAAGGAGGCTTTGGACAACCTTATCGTGCTTTTGGCCGAAAAATTCTATAATCCTGAGAATGGCCATTTCAAGCTATTCTTTGATGATGATTGGAATGCCAAAGGCGAGCTTGTTTCGTATGGTCACGATATAGAAACATCATGGCTTTTGTGGGAAGCCATTTTAGCTTCTGGTTCTGATGAAATGAAAGAAAAGTACGAGCCAATTGTGCTACATATTGTCGATGTTGCTTCACGAGAGAGCTTTGATGCCGATGGAGGCCAGTATTACGAAGGTAATCCAAGAGGTGTTGTTGATACCGATAAACATTGGTGGCCGCAGGCCGAAGCTGTTGTTGGCTTCATAAATGCTTATGATATCACGGTAAATGAAAAATATCTTGATTATGCTGCAAAAAGCTGGCAGTTTATAGAGGATTATTTTGTTGACAAAGAGCGTGGCGAATGGCACAATAAGCTTACCAAAGACAGAAAGCCTATTGAATCTGAAATGAGGGCCGGTTTCTGGAAATGCCCATATCACAACAGCCGTGTGTGTTTTGAGCTTATTACCCGCTTGTCGAAGTAATACCAGATTCTTTCATTTTAAACATAGTTTCACCTATTTTAAACATTATAGCAATTTGAACGGATTGCTGTTACTTACTTTTGTGCTTACAATTATCTTTCTATGTCAACTTCTTTTTACCAGATAATATTTGCTTCATTTATTTTGTGTCTGACAGGTTGCCGTCAAAGTTCGTCTCCTGCAGATTCGGATATTACGGTTGATGCAAATGCAACATACGAAACTAAAGCGTTGTTCCATAATTTAAGGGCAAATACTTCCAAAGGCATATTGTTTGGGCAGCAAGACGCTACTGCTTATGGTGTTGGCTGGAAGGATGAGGATTTAAAGTCTGATGTAAACGAGGTTTGCGGCTCTTTTCCGGCTGTTTATGGATGGGACGTGTCGGGAATTGGCGGAGAATACAACATTGATTCTGTCCGGTTCGACAGGATGAAGTTTTGGATTAAGTCTGCTTTTGAACGTGGAGGTATAAATACAGTAAGTTGGCACCTACAAAACCCTGTTACAGATGGCTCTTGCTGGGACACAACAACGGCGGTAAGACATATTTTACCGGGCGGAAAGTTTCATAATAAATATAACCGTCAGTTGGACTTATTGGCAGATTTTTTCAGTCAATTGAAATCAAAAAACGGGAAGTTGATCCCTGTTATTTTCAGGCCCTTTCACGAAGCTAACGGACATTGGTTTTGGTGGGGGGCCAGAAGTTGCACTGATGACAAATATATTCAACTTTTTCGCTATACAGTCTCGTATTTACGCGATGTAAAAGGTGTCCACAACCTTCTTTATGCCTATTCGCCTGATATTTTCAAAACAAAAGAGAATTATCTGAAACGTTTTCCGGGTGAAGAATATGTAGATGTTTTGGGGGTTGACAATTATTACAATTTTAGATCTGAAGACATAGTATCAGAAGGTATAGCCCAACTTCGGATTGTTGTAGAGCTTGCTAAGTCTATGAATAAAATTTCAGCTCTTACCGAAACCGGTTTAGATGCTCAGACTGATTCTACCTGGTGGACAAAAAACCTTTTATATCCAATTATCAATGATAGCGTGGCCAGAAATATTGCTTGGATACTGGTTTGGCGTAATGCCGATGCGAAGCATTTTTTTGTGCCTTATCCTGGCCAAACTGCTGTTCAAGACTTTATAAAATTTGAAAATCACCCGTTTACTGTTTTTGAACGAGATTTGCCTAAGATGTACCAATTCGAAAAATAAATCTCTTTTGGAGAGTTCTAGTAAGTTAGGTTTAAGGTGTCATTAGAAATAATGATGCCTTGTTTTTTGTTTATTACCAGGCAATTATCATGGTAGTTTATGTACGAATTGTTTACCTTTGTTATCTCGGATATGATATTGAAAACCTGCAATATTATTAAGTTTCTACTTGTATCTACGTTATTGTATATACAGGCTTTGGGGTATTCTCAAAAACAATTGTTTTTTCATTTGGGCGTTGAAGATGGCCTTCCCAACGGGGTTATTAATTGCATTGCCCAGGACAAAACAGGCTTTATTTGGATTGGCACTAACGACGGGCTTATCCGCTATGATGGCAAATATTTCAAAAATTTCAGTTATATCCCCGGAGATTCTACATCTTTGATAAATAACACCATTCAGGATATTTTATGTGAAGGCTATAATGTTTGGATTTGCACAAACAAAGGAGTGGACAGATATAACTCAAAGACCGAAAGGTTTTCTCATATCCCAATTTTAGACGACGGGCTGAAGCAGAGTTATGCTGCTTTTAAAATTTTCAAAGACCTTAAAGGGCACTTATTGATTGCAACTCAAATGGGGCTGTATATTTATGATGAGTTTGAACATGCTATTAAACCCTCAGAAGTTGAGTTTGGAAGAAAGCCTATCGAAATTTCCTCCATTTCGCAAGACAGAGATAATGATTACTGGATAGGTAGCAGAAATTACGGAGTGTTCACTTTCAATTCGAAAAGTAAAGTGGCGAAACCAGTAGTTTACATGCTGAATGGGAAAAACGCATTACAAAACAACAAAATATTTTGCTTGTATGAAGATAATCAACATACGGTCTGGATTGGGACTGAAGAAGGATTATTTTCAATTAATAAGGATACCTGGCAAATGGAACGATATGTGCCTGTTGCCGGCAGAAATGATGCCTTGCCCCATATTTCGGTCAACAAAATAGTGGAAGACTCCCGCAATAACTTATGGATTGGGACAAATGGAGGTTTAGCAAAATTCAACAGAAAAGACAAGCGCTTTATCAATTATTATCACGATGATAACGACCCCAACTCACTTACCGACAATTCTATCCACTCAATATTTGAAGATGCCCAAAACAACCTGTGGATAGGAAGCGGCGAGAGCGGATTGAATATCAGCAGGTTACATGATATTGAGTTTAACAATTTTGTCAGAAAACCCAATGACCCGCTAAGCCTTAGCTATGCTTTTGTTTCTTCTGTGCTTGAAGACAGTCAGGGAAATATTTGGGTTGGTACCAATGGGAAAGGCATCAATAAATATGATGCAAAAACAATGCGCTTTCAGTATTTTATACCTCCTTCATCAAACCAGGTGGGCACGCAAACTGCTGCCATCCTTTCTTTAATTGAAGACAGAAACAAAAACATCTGGATAGGCTCGTATCTTGGAGGTTTGACAGTATATAATCCTAAAACCCAACAATATAAGACTTTTGAGGTGAACCCTGCCGACTCTGGTGCGCTAAACAACAATATTGTTAATTGTATTTTGGAAGACTCAAAAGGTAATATTTGGGTAGCTACCAATGGTGGCGGAGTAAATATATATCAGCCTGCAACCCAAAAGTTTAAGCATATCCGCACAGGCAATTCAGCTTTGTCCAGTGATTATTGCCTGGTGGTTAAAGAAGATGCTCAAAGCAACATTTGGGTTGGCTCTTATTACGGGCTCAACAAAATTGATACTAAAACGCTCAAAGTAACCCGCTTTGTCAATAGCTCTTCTCCAGGCGCTATAAGCGCAGATGTAATATATTCTATATATACAGATGCTAAAGGCAGGATTTGGGTTGGCACTAACTATGGATTGAACCTCTATAACCCTGTTAATAATACATTCACAGTATTTACAACTCAAAATGGCCTGCCCAACAATGTGATTAATGGGATTTTGGGAGACAACCGGGGCTTCATCTGGCTTAGCACCAATAGAGGACTATGTAAGTTTGACCCCGAAAATTTCCGGGTGGTGAATTATGATAAGCAAGATGGTATTGCTTCTCTCGAGTTTTTTCATGGAGCATGTTTTAAAAGCAAAAAAGGGATGTTGTATTTTGGAGGTATCCGCGGCCTTACATTCTTCAACCCTGATATTATAAAAACATCCTCTGCCAGAATGCCATTGGTTCTGACAGAATTGTTGGTTTTCAACCAGGTGGTAAAGCCTGGTAAAAATTCTATCCTTGATAAATCTATTACTTATACAGATGAGGTAAAACTGAAATACAATCAATCCTTTATAACCATTGGGTTTGCAGCGCTTAATTTCAGCACCTCGAGTAAAGACAATTATTCATATTATCTTGATGGCATCGACCGCCAGTGGAACAATGTTGGCAATAACCGATATGCCAGTTATACCAATTTGCCAGCGGGTAATTATACTTTCTATGTCAAATCCTTTAATAATGCAGGGCTTGAGAATCAGGTTAGCCTTAAAATTATTGTAAAACCTGCATTTTATAAAACTACTTTTGCTTACATATTGTATATTTTGCTTTTTATCGGGTTGTCATACTTTACGTACAGCTACATCCATTCTCGTACCGTTTACAAGCATAATTTGCTGATAGAAAGGATGGAGAAAGAAAAGGCTGTTGAAATCAACCAGGCTAAAATCAAGTTTTTTATCAATGTGGCCCATGAGTTTAAGACGCCTCTGACATTGATTGTATCTCCGGTAGAAAAGCTGTTGTCGTCTGCAAAAAGCCTTTCTTTTAGTGAAATAAATCACCTGCATTTGGTAATATACCGTAATTCAATGCGTTTGTCTCGTTTGATGAACCAAATCATGGATTTACGCAGGATTGATACTGGTAATATTAAACTTTATGTTACAGAGAAGGAAATAGTGAGCTTTGTACGCGAAATAACCTTGAGCTTTGAGGATTATGCGGAGAAGCATAATATCAAATTCTCATTTGAATCTAATGTTGAGCATCTTAATGTTTGGTTCGATGCTGATAAACTTGAAAAAGTCATTTATAACCTAATTTCAAATGCTTTCAGATACACACCCGATGGACATTCTGTTAAAATAATAGTTGAACATGCCCAACCTGAAGGCAATACAGAAGGTATCGTCAGGATTATTGTCGAAGATAAAGGCATTGGTATCAAGAAAGAACATCAAAAGGAGATTTTCAACCGGTTCTTTCAGGTACCTTCTGAATATTCTGCAAATCCTGCAAGCTCAGGGATTGGTCTTTCTATCGCCAATGAATTTATTGAAATGCACCATGGACATATTGCAGTTGACAGTGAGCCAGGGCAGGGAAGTACTTTTACTGTGACACTCCCTTTAGGCAATAAGCATTTTGATAAAGAAGAAATTATCATCGCCAATGAATCTTCGGAACTTTATAACCCTGAGTTTGTAGTTTCTGAAACTGTTGAGGATGAAGAAGCTAATGAATCTGAGAATTCTTTGCCTGCTGCTGGTTCAGCTTCAAAACGTAAGTTTAAGCTTATGATTGCTGAAGATAATTATGAGCTTCGCAATTTTCTGGCCACCAGCTTAAGTGATACATATACTATTTTTGAAGCAGCCAATGGCAAAGAAGGTTTGGATTTAGTGAACGACCACATGCCTGATATTGTTATCACAGACGTGATGATGCCCGTAATGAATGGGATAGAGCTATGCAAGGCCATTAAAACCAATATCAAAACAAGCCATATCCCTGTTGTTATCCTAACTGTGTTAAATAATTACGATAATCAGCTTGAAGGATTAGAAACCGGAGCTGATGATTATATTACAAAGCCCTTTAATATTAGCCTTTTACGCGCAAGGCTCATAAATCTTATTGAAAACAGGAAAAAACTGATCAAACGTTTTGTGGACGAGATGAAACCTGAGCCTGACAAGCTTGCTCAGAATTCGCTTGATAGTAAGTTCTTAACCAAAGCATTTGAGATTGTAGAGAAAAACCTTACCAATACTGAGTTTTCTGCCGAAGATTTTGCCAGCCAAATTGGAATGAGCCGCAGTAACCTGCATATAAAACTAAAAGCGTTGACAAACCAATCAGCTACAGAATTTATCAGGCTTTACAGGTTGAAGAAAGCCGCTGAGCTTTTATCAAATAGCCAGTACAATATCTCAGAAGTATCGTTTATGGTGGGGTTCAATAGCATCTCGTATTTCAACCGCTGTTTTAAACTTCAATTTGGGCTTACCCCTACCGAATTTATGGAAAAAGGACCAACATCCTGAGAATTCAGCCAAACAAAGCCTTGACCAGTCTCGATAAAATGCACATATTTGTGTATAAACTGAAAAATTTAATATATCGCATTGAAATTCAATAACTTAATAAAATTTTTCAAACAATTTTTAAATCAGGTTGTCCTGTTTATAACGAGATGATTACCCAACTAAATCATATAGTTCGGCTTTAAAAAGCCTCCTAATGATTAATCTGGTATAACTTATAAAACACAAACCTGACAACAACAGGCAACATACATTCAACTTCTTTCAAGACTATACAAATTACCATCTTTTTTATATGTATCAATGAAAACACAAAAATACAATAATTAGCATAGGCCATACACTAAATGACTAAGCCCTAAATATACTATTGGAATCTTTGTAGCTTTCTGCATCTAAAACTGGTAAATCAAGGCTTTTAAGGTAATTCATAAATTTTTCATTAGGCTCAAGCCCTTCTTTATCAGCAGAAAACTCAGGAATAATACGGTTTACAAAATACATATCTATCTCCCCTTTATTTTTTACCTTTATTTTCCCCCGATAACTACAATCAAAATAATCTTTAATAATGTTAAATGTTGAACCCGAAATATTTACCTTTTCAGCTTCTCCGGCAGACTCAATGCGACTTGCCGTATTAACCGAATCTCCCCAGATATCGTATGCAAATTTCTTCTCTCCAACAACACCTGTAACCAATTCGCCACTATGAATCCCAAGCCTCAATTTCCACGAAGGATTATCGGTATCTTCTGTTTTAACCCGAAGAGCTTTCATATACTTTTGTATCTCAAGGCCGGCTAAAACAACAGTAAAAGGGTTACTTTTATTGGCAGCAGGAATTCCACCTGCACACATATATGCATCTCCTATTGTCTTAATCTTTTCAAGGTTATATTTATTTATTATTGAATCAAACTTAATAAAATATTGGTCAAGATTAGAAACTAATTGTTCAGGAGTAATATTTTCAGCAATTCGCGAAAAATTGATAAAATCAGTAAAAAGAATTGGGTAGTATAAAAAAGATTGTGTAAACACTCATAAAAGTAACCAGATAATGCTGCCCTGCGAAATGAAGCGCAGGCGTAGCCGGAGCGAAATGTAGCAGGGCAGCATTATCTTTGTAATAATTTAAAAACCAATATTATGAGTGCAACCAACACCTTTTCGAAAGATTTTTTCAAGCAATTTAAAAGCAAAGAAGATTTCCATTCCTTTTTTAACGACCTTTTTAAGCAAGGGGTCGAAGAGATGCTAAAAGCCGAACTGGAAGCCCACCTGGGATACGAAAAACATAGCAAAGAAGGCTATGGCACTGGCAATAGCCGCAATGGCTCCTATAGCAAGACGGTTAAAACCGATAGCCTTGGCGACATGGTGTTAAACATCCCGCGAGACCGTAACGGCGAATTCGAGCCCCAACTCATCCCAAAAGGGCAGCGCATGAGCGATAAAATTGAAGAAGCCATTACGGGCATGTACAGCCGGGGCATGACCACCTCCGATATTAGCGCACAGGTAAAAAATATTTACGGCGTAGATGTCAGTGAAGGGACTATTTCCAATGTAACCAACCGCATTATTGAGCATGTTAAAGAATGGCAGAACCGACCCCTCGAGAAGGTTTATTTTACCGTTTGGATGGATGGCATTATGCTTAAAATAAAGCAAAACGGAAAGTATATAAACAAGTGCGTTTACATTGTGGTTGGGCTTAAAAACGATGGCTTAAAAGAGGTTCTGGGCATGTGGCTGTCCGAAAACGAATCTGCCGCATTTTGGCTTTCGGTATTAACCGACCTTAAAGCACGGGGCGTTGAAGATATCCTGATTGCCTGCACCGATAACCTTACCGGGTTTACCCAGGCCATTAAAGGGGCATTCCCAAATGCCGTAACACAACTTTGTATTGTCCATCAAATACGTAATAGCTGCAAATTTGTAGTATGGAAAGACCGTAAAGAATTTTGTGCCGACCTGAAAAATATTTATGCGGCCCCTAACCTGGAAGCCGCAGAAAAAGCCCTGTTTGCAATGGATTTAAAATGGGGCACAAAGTATAAATACGCCATTCAATCCTGGCAAAACAACTGGGAAAACCTAACGCAATATTTTAATTATCCTTTGGAAATCAGGAAAATAATATACACCACCAATACCATCGAAAATCTTAACCGTGGAATACGAAAATATACAAAAACCAAAGTCCAGTTTGTTGATGATAATGCTGCGCTTAAAGCTGTATTCCTATCGATTAGAAATATCGAGGAAAAGTGGAATATGCCAATCCAAAATTGGGGTATGATCCTTCATCAATTTTTGACTATTTTTGAAACCAGATGTAAAATAAATTAAAAATCAAATTATTGTGTTTACACAAAATATTTTATACTCTC
>JAKPQD010000195.1 GCA_029572965.1 Bacteroidota bacterium
CTGTATGGATGTATTATTTGCAAAACACCATTCTTTTCTGCCTTATATGCATAATTGACACTTGGGTTGTCTTTGAGTTTTGTCAGGTTCAATTTATTTAGTGTAAAAGGGGTTATATTATTTGAAAACAAAGACAAAGGCTTTGTTTTTTCAGCATTTTCCAATGAAAGCGCAACCTTATTATTATCACCAAAGCATCCTATTGCAAAAACATATGTATTATTTGCAACTGCATTAAAAACAAAAGGTTCGCCTATTGTTGGTTCCCAAACTTCTACATTTGTAACTACAGACCAGCTCCAAATATTCGAGGTTTCAACGCTTATTTGGTATTTGCCGCTAATCGTTGGTGTAAATGAAAAAAAACTAAAGAAATCACTTTCATAATAGTTTAGCAAAGGATATACTCCTTTCCCGACATTTATTGCCTGTGGCGAACGGGCATCCACACCATTGGCAAGACGTGCTTTGTTAAAAGTCAAAAACAATTGCCATTGGGGGCTTGTATTATAATCGTCCATTATTTTAATATAAATAGCATCGCCAGCTTTGCCATTTACTTTGAGCTGACTAAAATCAGCAGAAGCCGAATAATTGAAACTACCAAGGTTTAGCAAATTTGCATCAGAAAAATTCTCATTATCGTTCCAAAAATCAGAACTATACGCTGGCTTAGCTTTGTAAGCATATATGTATTGCGAAGAACTGCGCACTGTAATTGACCCGTTTTCCGGGAATACATATTTACACCATTTAGCTTTGTAATTACCCGAAGAAATAATGTTTTTGCCTTCATAAATATTAAAAGGATTTTCAAAACTTTCTCCTTTTTCCGAATACATCGTATCTACTTCAAGTTTCCAAACAATACGATTCACATAATCATTACTAAAAGCAAAATAGAATGTATCTTTTTCATTTCCTGTTATTATATTAAACCCATCAGGCGTGGTATTCATACGTTTAACAGTTGTAAAAGGCTTAACAGAACGATTTTTATATACTGTCAAACTAGAGTAATATCCAGATTGTACATAATATCGCAAAGAATAATTGTTGGCCGGAACCGGAATTTTGTAAAGAGTTATGCCTGTATTTGAGAAAGAATTCTCACCAACAATGGCAGGGATGGCATCATTAAAATCAAAAGACAGGCTCTGGGCTTGCATCTTATATAAAAATACAGTGCAAAGCATCATCAAAACGGCTATAATTTTTTTCATAATGAAATAGATTAAATGTTATACTATCAAAGATACAAAAAAGAATACCTAAGTGGTTTTATAGAAATGTTTTTTTTCTGCCAACATTAAAAAAAAATATTACTTTTGCGCAGGGTAAGTCTTATACGACCAGCTCCCACTGAACTCCCCCAGGATCGGAAGGTAGCAAGGGTAGGTGGTTGTAGCGGTGCGATATAAGGGGCTTACCCTTTTTTTTGTATTTTTTTGTGTTTATTTAAATAATTTTCTACTTTTGTACTTATAAAAATCAGACAATGAAATTAAGTAGTATTATTCTCGTGGTCGTTGTGGTCCTTTTCGCAAATCGAACAAGGTGAGGATAATATTGTTATAATATGAACAAAATAAAGAAAACCCTTCTCACCTTATGAGAGGGGTTTTTTGTTATAAAAAAATTTTAAAATTAAAATTATGATAAACAAATGAAACACCCATGATTCTGCAAATCGCAATCACGATGATATTTTATTGTGGGTATTCCATCATTCCATTAAAAATTAAAAAATAAATATGATGAAAAACAAATTACGCCGTCACACAACCACACAAGGCCGATTAATGGCAGGGGCACGCAGTTTATGGAGAGCAAACGGAATGACCGAGCAACAAATGGGCAAGCCGGTTATTGCCATTGTTAATTCCTTTACACAATTTGTTCCAGGCCACGTTCACCTGCACGAAATTGGCCAGGAAATAAAAAAAATGATAGAAGCAGAAGGATTCTTTGCTGCAGAGTTTAACACTATTGCCATTGATGATGGTATAGCCATGGGGCACGATGGGATGTTATACTCGCTGCCTTCGCGCGACCTTATAGCCGATAGTGTTGAATACATGGTTAATGCCCACAAAGTTGACGCTATTTTGTGTATCAGCAACTGCGACAAAATCACCCCGGGTATGCTAATGGCTGCCATGCGTTTAAATATCCCGGCAGTTTTTGTATCAGGCGGGCCAATGGAAGCAGGCGTTGTTCGTGACAAAAAGATGGACCTCGTAGATGCCATGGTTATGGGAGCTGATGATACCATAGCCGATGACTATCTGGATGAAGTTGAAAAGAATGCTTGTCCTACCTGTGGTTCATGCTCTGGTATGTTTACCGCCAATTCAATGAACTGCCTCAACGAAGCTATAGGCATGGGACTTGCAGGCAATGGCACTATCGTTGCTACCCATAAAAACCGCACAAAACTTTTTGAAAAAGCTGCCAAACGTATTGTAGAAATAACCAAAGCATACTATTATGACGGGGACGATTCTGTCCTTCCCCGCAATATAGCTACCAAAGCTGCATTCAACAATGCCATGGCGGTAGATATTGCCATGGGAGGTTCTACAAACACTGTACTTCACCTGTTAGCTATTGCAAAGGAAGCAGAAGTTGACTTTTCTATGAAAGACATAGATGCCCTTTCACGTAAAGTACCAGTATTATGTAAAGTAGCCCCAAGCTCTCATTATCACCTTGAAGATGTAAACCGTGCCGGCGGGATACTCGGTATCATGGCCGAACTAAGCCGTGCTAACCTTATTGACACTACGGTTAAACGCATTGACGGGCTTACATTAGCTCAAGCTATTGATAAATATGACATTTTGAGTAAAAACGTAACTGAAGAAGCATTAGATATTTATAAAAGTGGCCCTGCAGGCATCCGCAACCTGACCATGGGATCACAAGGATATATGTATAAAGAACTTGATAAAGACCGTACTCAGGGTTGCATCAGGGATATAGCTCATGCTTATTTCCCCGATGGCGGACTGGCTGTTTTATACGGCAATATTGCAGAAAAAGGTTGTATTGTAAAAACAGCCGGAGTTGACCCTTCCATCTTCAAATTCAGTGGAAAAGCAAGAGTTTTTGAAAGTCAGGAAGATGCTTGTGATGGCATTTTAAAAGATGTTCAGGCCGGCGATGTGGTGATTATCCGTTACGAAGGGCCTAAAGGAGGCCCGGGCATGCAGGAGATGCTTTACCCAACATCTTATATCAAATCTCGCCACCTTGGGAAGGAATGCGCTTTGATTACCGATGGCCGTTTTTCAGGCGGGACATCAGGCCTGTCGATAGGCCACGTTTCTCCCGAAGCAGCTGCAGGCGGTGCAATTGCGCTTCTTCGTGATGGGGACAAAATTGAAATTGACATTCCTGCAAGAAAAATCAATGTAGTAGTTTCAGAAGAAGAATTGAAATCACGCCGTGCCCAGGAAGAAAAACGTGGGAAAGAAGCTTATACTCCTGCAAAACGCAAACGCAATATTTCTAAAGCATTGAAAGTATATGCCAGCATGGTTTCAAGTGCCGACACCGGCGCTTTCAGGATTATTGAATAAGTAATAAAGTTTAAAGGTTTTGAAAATATGAATAAAGAAATAAAAAAGATAACTGGTTCTGAAGCGATAGTATTGTCGTTATTAGAAGAAGGTACCGAAATTATGTTTGGCTACCCCGGCGGGGCTATTATGCCGGTTTATGATGCCATGTATAACTATCAGGACAAGCTACATCACGTTTTGACCCGCCACGAACAAGGGGCTATTCATGCAGCCCAAGGCTATGCAAGAGTTACCGGTAAAGTTGGAGTATGCATGGCTACTTCCGGCCCGGGGGCTACCAATCTTGTTACCGGTCTAGCTGATGCCATGATAGACAGTACCCCAATAATTGCTATCACTGGTCAGGTTGGAGCACACCTGCTTGGGACTGATGCATTCCAGGAAACAGATGTCGTAGGTATCTCTATGCCAGTTACTAAATGGAACATTCAGGTTACTAAGCCTGAAGATATTGCCCCGGCTATTGCAAAAGCTTTTTATATAGCACGTACCGGTCGTCCAGGGCCTGTACTTGTTGATATAACTAAGAATGCGCAATTTGGAATGTGTGAGTTTTCCTATGAAAAATGTAACTATATACGCAGTTACGTCCCTCGTCCTACTATTGACGAACATAAGTTGACCGAAGCTGCCAAACTTATCAATGCGGCTCAAAAACCAATGGTATTAGTTGGACAAGGAGTAATTTTGGGTAACGCCGAAGATGATTTTAAAGCTTTTATACAAAAATCAGGTATTCCATTTGCCTGGACTATATTGGGGGCAAGTGTAATGCCGGTTGACCATCCTCTCAATGTAGGAATGCTTGGTATGCATGGCAATTACGGCCCCAATATTAAGCAAAACGAGTGCGATTTGCTTATTGCTATTGGCATGCGCTTTGACGACCGGGTTACCGGGGATCTTAGCCGATATGCCAAGCAGGCCAAAGTTATCCACATGGATATAGACCCTTCTGAAATAAACAAGAATGTAAAGGCTACGGTAGCTATCCTGGGCAATGTAAAAGAAACCTTGCCATTATTGACCCGTCTAATTGAGAAAAAAGAGCACACTTCATGGCGAGCAGAATTTGATGCATGCATGAAAGTTGAACAGGAAAAAGTCATCAAGCATGATTTATTTCCCGAAAAACAAGGATTGACTATGGGCGAAGTATTACGCCGCGTTAACGAGCGTACCGATGGAGATGCTATTCTGGTAACAGATGTAGGCCAACATCAAATGATTGGTTCGAGATATTTTAAGTATAAAAATAAAAGAAGCTTCATAACTTCAGGCGGATTAGGCACTATGGGCTTTGGTTTGCCAGCAGCAATGGGAGCTAAAATGGGTGCTCCCGACAAACAAGTTATACTAATGGTAGGTGATGGCGGCATCCAAATGACCATTCAGGAGCTGGGCACAATCAAGCAAACGGAAATTCCCGTTAAGATTATCTTACTGAACAACAACTTCCTTGGTATGGTGCGCCAATGGCAGGAATTGTTTTTTGACAAACGCTATTCAATGACCAAGCTTATCAATCCCGATTTTCAAAAAATTGCAGAAGCTTATGACCTGAACCATAGCAAGGTTACATCTCGAGACCTCTTAGATAAAGCCATTGAAGAGATGTTAGCTTCAGACAAAGCATATTTGCTTGAAGTTGTTGTTGAAAAAGAAGACAACGTATTTCCAATGGTCCCGACAGGGGCATCGGTAAGTGAAGTACTACTCGAAGCTGCAAAGTAATATTAATAGTGTTAATCAAACTTTCGATTGAAGTAATCGGACGAAGGATAAATAAAAAAAACATGAATACAGTAGAACAATATACCATCATTGCTTTTTCGGAAAATGCCATTGGTTTGCTAAACCGCATAACCATCATTTTCACGAGAAGGAACGTAAATATCGAGAGCCTCACGGTTTCTGAGTCTTCTCTACATGGGATCCACAAATTTACCATAGTGGTAAATACCACTGCGGCCCAGGTTGAGAAAGTGGTAAAGCAAATAGAGAAACAGGTAGAAGTATTAAAAGCTTTCTTTTTTACAAAGAATGAAATTATTTTCCAGGAAATAGCTTTGTATAAAGTGCCAACAGAAGAGTTGTTGCGTAGCAATATGATAGAAACTATTGTCCGCGAAAATAATGCCCGCATTATGGAAGTCACGCAAGACTATACCGTTATTGAAAAAACGGGCCACGAATACGAAACCAGCAAGCTCTTTGCCGAGCTCAATAAATTCGGGGTAAAACAGTTTACACGTTCGGGCCGCATTGCCGTAACCCGCTCTAATGTTGAGCTTCTTACAGCGTTTCTCAACGAACGCGAGAGCAGCAGGCTTTCGTAAATAAAAAGTAATAAACTTTCATATTATCATAACCTTCCAGTTTTTTCTAAACCTGGAAGGTTAATTCTTGTTACTTTTAATTGATCAAATATGAAAATCTCCAATTATATTCACGCATTAAACATTCCTTTTTCTGTAAAACTGCCTAATGGTAAGTCTCTTGAACGTTCGGTGCAAATATATATCTTGGTAGGAGAGCAATTGGCGCTTATCGATACTGGTGTAGCAGGCAGTGAAAAGGTTATATTTGAGTACATCGAATCAATTGGCAGAAAACCTAAAGAAATAAAGCATATACTGCTTACCCATACCCATCCTGACCATATTGGGGCTGTTAGTGCTATTAAAGAAACCTCAGGGGCTAAGGTATATGTGCATGCTGCCGAACAGGCATGGCTTGAAGATACTGAAAAACAATATGCCGAACGCCCGGTTGGCGGCTTTCATGAGTTAGTTGGAGGATCTTGCAAAGCATATCAGGTACTGCACGATGGAGAAGTGCTACATTTATGTCATAATCTGACCTTAAAAGCGATACATAGCCCTGGACATTC
>JAKPQD010000216.1 GCA_029572965.1 Bacteroidota bacterium
AAAGGTAAGGTTTTAAATGTCATGCCTAAAATGATGGCAGTAATCCATCCAAAAAAAATAATAAACCCGTAAGTTATTATAAGATTGACATTTTCTTTTTGTGACAGAATCAATAATATTATGATAATAACCAGAAAAATGACCGGTAACAACATCATGAGCACTGATAGTAAAGAGACTTTCATTTGTTCATCTACTTTTTTACGAATGCGCTGCTGGTACGACTTGAAACAGAAATTACCAAACAATACAATGGCGGCCGCCACAGCCAATAACGGGATATTCAACAATGATTTGCTGTCTGTATATAAAAAGATATATACGAAAGCCAACAGGCCTACGTTTACTAAACCATAAATCCACCACAGTTGCCGGATGTTGCTGTACTTAGAAATCAAAAACATGGGTATCAACCGGGAACCAACTCCCATTACCAATAATAAAAACCAACCAACAATACCAATATGTGCATGTACCGGAAGATAATCCAGTGAACTTTTAGGCAGTAAAGTTTGAGTAAAGTTATAGAGCAACAGCAGCCCCACAATTGTAGTAGCCAATAACCAGATGGCAGCCGTAAAAATAAAGAAAGCATGTACATTTTCCTGTTTGCTTTTTACCATACTTACTGCAAGGTTAATCAGATAAGCAATGATGGCTAAGATGATCAATATCCCTCCACATTGGGTATGCACACCCATATCAAAAATATAAAAACCATAGACTAACAAGGGGATACCAATTGCAGCCAAAGTAAAGGAAGCATAGGCCAGTTTATTGCTGTACAGTTTACCTTCAATCAATACAGGAACCAATTGATGGCTGGCGCCGAGTATCATCATAGTACCCCAGCCAAGCGCCATGATATGTGTGATGGCCAATGTATGTGGAAGAAAGTAATGACTGGTAATATCACTTGCCGATAACAATAAAAAAATTGTGGCAATAAGAAAGGCGATAGCGGCATAGAAGTAAAACGGCAGTACTACTTTCCAAGAGGTAGTCTTTGTTGTTTCAGTATTACCGGTTGTTGAAAACATATCAGTTTTTATAAATCAACAAATGTACTTCTGCATCACTGATCTCTTTGATGCGGTAGCTGAACTGCTGTTCTTCCAGTTCGGGCAAAAGGAAGACAGGAATACGTTTATGATAAACAAACAGGGCTTTATCCATAGATAATGTTTCCAATGCTTCCAGTATCGTGTGCATGGGTAAAGGCATTTCTAATGCTCTTACATCAATAGTTTCAAGCTTACCTTTAAAACGATTCAATATTTCATCCCAGCCTTTTGAGTGATCGGTTTCTTTATTTTCAGCTAAGACATTTATACCGCTTTTTTTATAAAAATAAGTATTTACTAAATCATCACTGATTGTTTCGGCATAGGATTCAAAACCTTGTTTGCCGAGCAGGTGCATCAATGGAGTGGGTTCAAAACTATTAATGATTTTAAGTACAGAACCTGTTTCCAAAGTCTTTACTTTTTTCACAATAATATCAAGCGGATCTTTACCCGATTCAATCACAGAACGTACATCCAACTCAATCATTTTATCAGCACCTATATTCACAAAGCCTGGAACAGGCTTATTCTCATTCTCCTTTTTCATTACCACCGCTGCTTGGTCAATTTCAAAACCCAAGGGCTGCAACTTCTTGAAAAAATCATCCACACTGCAACCACCGAGCTTTGAGGCCATAGAAATACTGGTTCTTGCGGCTATCACTTTTCGTAATATTGGGTTCCTCAATTTTGTAAATTTGGGCGATATACTTACAATAGCTTCGAGTGCAGCTGCATTATGCTTTAGTAAGCTGGCAATTTTTGTATTGGCGTTAATAGTCATCATTATTCAAAGTATTGATGAAACAGATTGATTTGCTTTTCAATTTCACCAAAAATTGTTCTGGCAGTTTCAATACTGTTTGCATTTTTAAGTTCTTTTGCTTTTTCCATAATCGGTTCCAGCCAATGGTGCAGGGCTTCATGATCGGCTCCTTTCATTTTACATTCACTTACCATTTTATTCAAACCATCCTGTAAGCTTGCTGCTATCTTTAAATGATTTTCAAGGTTTTCTTGTTTTGTACCGGAAACTATTTTTTGCAGTAAAGCCACGTTCTGTAGGGTAGTTGAATCTGCCTTCCACTTTTCGCCGTTATTCAAAGCAAGCTCCGTTGCCTGCTCCCCATGATCCGCATGAGTTTCGGCTGCAGGTGCTGTTGTTGTAGTTTTTTCTTTTTCGTTTCCTGCATTACAAGCCAGCAAGAGATTTGCTGCCAATAAGATGGTTAGTATTTGTTTCATATAATTTGATTTCATTTTTTTTATCTGATGGCCTGATAATTAAACGTAAGGACTGGTCATAAGTGATGTATTGCCACATCCAGTTGATGAGTACAAACAACCTGTTTTTGATACCAATGATTGACATCAGGTGAACAAGCATCCATACAAACCATGCAACAAAACCTTTCAACTTTAGTTTCCCAATTTCGGCCAAAGCCAGGTTCCTGCCTACTGTTGCGAGGCTGCCTTTATCTTTATATTGAAAAGCAATGAGCGGTTTACCTGATTCTATTTTCTGTAAGT